>JODI01000045.1 GCA_000720805.1 Streptomyces violaceoruber | reverse complement strand
GGGGCGGCGGGGCCCAGGTCGGTGGAACGGGGCGGGCCCGTGCCGGGGCCTGTATCGCTCCGGGCGCCTTCGCCGGGGGCGGGTCCGGGTCCGGTGGGATTGGGTGCGGGGCTGCCTGGACCGGCGGGGCCGGGCGTGGCGTCGCCGGGGTCGGTCATGGCTTGAGGAATCCGGCTCCGGTGAGGGTCTTCTGGCCCTCAGTGGACTTGACCAGCTCGATGAAGGCCTTGGCCGCGGCGGCGTTGGGGGCGCTCTTGAGGAGGGCGATCGGGTAGTTGTTGACGGCTTGGGCCGACTCCGGGAATTCCACGCCCTCCACCTTGTCACCCGCCGCCTTCACGTCGGTCCTGTAGACGACGGCCGCGTCCGCCTCCCTCAGCTCGACCTTCGTCAGGGCGCTCTTGACGTCCTGCTCGTACGAAACCGGCGTGAGCTTCAGGTTGGCGGCGTCCAGCGCCTTCTGGGCGGCGGCACCGCACGGCACCGTCCTGTCGCAGAGGACGACCTTCAGCCCCGACTTGGTGAGGTCCTTGAGGGAGGAGACCTTGTCCGGGTTGCCCGGCAGAGTGGCGATCTCCAGTTGGTTGCGGACGAAGGTGGCCGGCGTGCCGACGGCGTCCTTCTGGTCCGTCACGAGCGCCATCGTCTTGGGGCTGGCGGCGGCGAAGACGTCGGCGGGGGCACCGCCGGTGATGCTCGCGGCGAGACTGTCGCTGCCGCCGAAACTGAAGGTGACCTTCGTGCCGGGGTGTTCCTTCTCGAACTGCTTGCCCAGGGACGTGAAGCTCTCCTGGAGGGAGGCGGCGGCGAAGACGGTCACCTCGCCGGAGAGCTTCGCCGAGGCCGAGGCGGAGGAGGTGGGGGCCGCGGCCGCCGAGTCCGAGTCCGAGCCGGACGAGGAGCAGGCGGCGAGGGCGAGCAGCGCGGCGGCTCCCGCTCCGGTCGCCTGCAGGGTCCGTCGGGTCCGGCGCACGGAACGGGTCATCACGGGTTCACTCCCTCGGTCTGCCTGTAGAAGAGCCCAGAAGACCCTTCCGATGCGCCGATCATACTTCCGCATGTGCGAGGTGTAAGTCCCCTGCCTCATGGCATGAGCTGCTTCAAGGGCATGTTGCGGTGCGCATATGCGTTTCTACGGGAATGGCTTCCCCTGGGTGACGCCGGTCAGGCCCGGTCGATGTGGACGTTCGTCGACTTCACTCGCGCCGTGGCCTCCATGCCGACCTCCAGGCCGAGGTCCTCGACGGCCTCGCGGGTCAGGAGGGAGACAAGTCGGTGCGGGCCGGCCTGGATCTCCACCTGGGCGGCGACATCGCCGAGCTTGATCGCGGTGACGATGCCGGGGAAGGCGTTGCGCACGGAGGTGTGCGGGGTGTCCTCCTCGTCCGTTCCGGCCTTGGCGAGTTCCACCGAGAAGGCGGCCAGGTCCCGCCCGTCGATGACTCTTCTGCCGCTGTCGTCGCGGTGGGTCGCCACCCGGCCGGCGTCCGCCCAGCGGCGCGCGGTGTCGGGGCTCACGCCGAGCAGCCGTGCTGCCTGGCCGATTGTGTAGGACTGCATGCCGGTCACGATAGGGGCGTCGGCGGGGAACCACGGTTGGGGGGTTGGCCGTTGGGTATAACGCGATATATCTTCAGTGTGTCGAGGGAGAGGATGAGGGGATGTCGGGTGGGTCATGGCAGGACGGCGGGCTGCCCGGTGCCGCAGCGGCGGTCGCGCTGAGGGCCTCGCACGCGGACCGGGACCAGGTGGTGGACGTGCTGCGCGACGCGGCGGGGGACGGCCGGCTCAGCGGGGAAGAGCTGGACGAGCGGGTGGGGGCCGCCCTGACCGCACGCACCATGGGCGAGTTGGCGGTGCTGACGGCGGATCTGCCGAGCTCGGCGTCCCCGTGGGCGGGCGCGGGTGCGGCCGAGGTCAAGGACGTCGTGCGGATCGAGCAGGAAGGTGCTTCCACCCGGCGCGGCGAGGGGTGGGTGGTGCCGCGGCGGATGGAGATCCGTTCCGTGTGGGGCGAGGTGATACTCGACTTCACGCAGGCCGTGATCGCCCACGACACCTTGCGGCTCGACCTCGACATACGCGGCGGGTCCCTGAAGCTGCTCACGCGGCCGGGAGTCGTCGTGGACACGGACGCGCTGGTGACGAACTACTCCAAGGTCAAGGAGCGGCGGGCGGCTTCGGACGACGGTCCCCTGGTGTTGCGGGTGGAGGTGGCCGGAGAGTTGAGCTTCGGAAAGGTCGTGGTCCGGCGGCCGCGGAGGTTCGGCGGGTAGCCGACGAGGGGTGACGGGGGCGGGCTGGGCGACCGCGCGGGACACGTCGGCTGACGGCGGGAGTCACCATCGCGGGCCCGCGGGGCACGGGGGCTTGTCGGCGGGCTTGCACGGAACTTGGCCGACCGGTCCGCGGGACAGCGATGGTGTTCAGGTGGGGGTGTGGTCGGCGGAGCCGGTGGCGTGGCCGGCCCGTGAGGAGACCAGACCCTTGGCAAGTCTCATGGGGCCGCGGTCGCCGAGCGCGCGGGGAGGCTGTCGATCGGCTCCCGTGGGACTGGTCCGCCGGGCGGCGTGGCGAGGAGGGCCTTGCACGGTGGTGCGGTCGGCGGATGCGGTGACATGGTGGCCGAGGGGGACAGTATGGGCCGCCCTGCGAGCGCCGGGGGCGGCCGGTTCGCTGGCACATCACCGGTCGGCTCGTCGGGAGCCGCCGGTCGGTTCGCCAGGACACCATCGGTCGGTTCGCTGGGACACCATCGGTCGGCTCACCTGCCGGCACGCCGGGACACCACCTACCGGCTCGTCGGGAGCCACCGGTCGGCACGCCGGGACACCACCTGCCGACTCGTGAGGAGCCACCGGTCGGCACACCAAGACCCAATCGGCGAACACACAGGGAAGCTCATCCGCCGACCCGCGGTCACTCCTTCTGCGGGCGGACGATCGCCGCGTCGGACCGGGCGGATCGGCCCGTGGTGATCGGTTCCGCACTGTCGGGGCAGATCACCCGGTGTGCACCCGCGGCCTCCGCGCCCGGTCTGGTTCCGCCTCGCGCAGGACCTCCCGGGTGACCGGGGCGACCTCGCCCTGGCCGAAGAGGAAGAAGCGGAGGAAGTTGGCGAAGGGGTTGCCCTCGGTCCACTCGAAGTAGATGTGCGGGGTGCAGCTGGTCGCGTCGCGGACGTGCAGGAGCAGGGCGGCCAGGGCGTTGGGGATGGAGGAGGACTCCAGGGTCAGGACGCGGTAGCGCTTGTGGAGGACCTCGCCGCGCACCGTCAGGCCCGCCTCGAACTCGGACGGGTCGAGGACCGTGACCTCGAGGAAGACGAAGTCCTCCCCGGGGATGTCGTTGTCCTGCTGGATCTGCTCGATCTTGTCGCGGTACTCGGCCTTGTCCCGCCGGTCGGGCTCGTTGGCGATGAACCGTATCTTGCGACTGGACATGTCCCGGACGAAACGTTCCGCCATGTCGTCGAGCGTCACGCTGGTCACACGGAGTTCGAAGGCGCGGGCCAGCCGGGACAGCAGGGAGACCAGAATGATGCCGGCGATGAAGCAGGCGCCGATCTTCACACCGTCGGGCCGCTCGATGACGTTCACGACCGTCGTGTAGAGGAACACCGCCGAGATCACCGCGAAGCCGATGGTCCCCTTGCGCTGGCGGGCCTTGCGGGCGGCGATGGTCACCGCGATCGCCGCGGAACTGATCAGGACGAGGACGCCGGTGGCGTAGGCGCCGCCCTGCGCGTCGACGTCCGCGTCGAATATCCAGGTGACCAGGAAGGCGATGAGGATGAAGACGATGACCATCGGGCGCACGGCGCGGGCCCAGTGCGGCGCCATGCCGTAACGGGGCAGATAGCGGGGCATCAGGTTCAGCAGCCCGGCCATGGCGGAGGCGCCGGCGAACCACAGGATGGCGATGGTCGAGACGTCGTAGACCGTGCCGAAGGCGCTGCCCAGGTAGTTGTGCGCGAGGTACGCGAGGGCTCGGCCGTTGGCCTGGCCGCCGGACGCGAACTGCTTCTCCGGGATCAGCAGGGTGGTGATGAAGCTGGTGGCGATGAGGAAGATGCTCATGATCACGGCGGCGGTGGTGAGCAGCTTCTTGGTGTCCCGGATCCGGCCGGTGGGCCGTTCGTCGGTGTCGTCGGGGTCGCCCTGGACATGTGGCATCACCGCCACGCCGGTCTCGAAGCCGGACAGGCCGAGCGCGAGCTTCGGGAAGACCAGCAGGGCCACGCCGACCATGGCGAAGACGTTGCCGTGCTCCGTGGTCAGGGCGCCGGACCAGTCGGTGACGACATGGCCGGCGGTGATGACGTGCCACAGCCCCACGAACACGACGACGAGGTTCAGCGTGAGGTAGATGCCGACCAGGACGACGGCGACGCCGATGGCCTCCAGGAAGCCCTTGAGGAACACCGCGCCGAGCAGCGCCACGAGGATCAGGGTGATCAGCATCTGCTTGTCGTGCAGGGTGCTGGTCAGGTGCGGGTTCTCGATCAGGTGCGTCGAGGCGTCAGCCGCCGAGAGCGTGATGGTGATCAGGAAGTCGGTGGCGGCGAAGCCGAGCAGGGTCAGGACGAACAGCTTGCCCTTCCAGAAGGACAGCAGTCGCTCCAGCATCGCGATCGAACCCTCGCCGCGGGGACTCTCCTCGGCCACCCGGCGGTACACGGGCAGGGCGCCCGCCAGGGTGACGATCACCAGCACGATGGTCGCCACCGGTGACAGCAGACCGGCCGCGAGTGCCGCGATGCCCGGCTGGTAGCCGAGGGTGGAGAAGTAGTCGACTCCGGTCAGGCACATCACCCGCCACCAGCGGCGTCCCTGGTGGGCGGGTTCGGGTACGGCGTGCGGGCCCTGGTGGCCGCCGCCCTTGCCCATGTCGGACAGGCCCTCCAGCATCCAGGAGCGCAGGCGACTGGGAGGAGGGTGTTCGGTGGTGGCCATCGGGCGTGCTCCTGAAGTGCGGCTCGGCGTGTGGATCCGGCCATCACGCATTCGGCGCAATCAGCGTAAGCGGAGAGTGACGTCGGGGCCTCTGGATGAGAGAGCGGAGGGCGTCAAGCTTGCGTTAAGACTGGTTCGGCCGGATTCAGGAGCACGTCAAGCGCGGGATCGGCGAGCCGGCGGGTCCGCGTGCCTGGTCGTCCGGGGGAGCGGGGTGAGCGAGCGAGCGCACACCCAGCGTAAGGACGTACGGCGGTTTCCGGCCACCCCCGGTCGTCGTGCGGCGTCGTGCGCGCCTGCGGAGCCAGGGTCGGTCACTCCAGATCGGGCATGTCGGTCACTTCAGGCCGGATGTCGGTCACTTCAGGCCGGAGATCCTGAACACCGTCAGCGCGGTCTCGCGGTCGATCCGGCGGGTGACCCGGTGCAGTGCGGGGGCGCCGTAGGTGAGCAGGCCGCGGGACACCGATGTGTGGAGGTCGGTGTCCAGGCGGTGCCAGAGTGCGGGGTTGTCCAGCAGGACCCGCGGGTCGATCTCGACGCGGTCGCCGAACGTGTCCCGCAGCACCAGCCGTCGGCCGAGGCCGTCCGCACAGCGCACGCACACCAGCAGGTCGGTGCGGACCCGGTGTCCACGCAGCGGGCCCCGGGAGGACAGCCAGCCCACGCCGGCGCGGACCCGGGGCGGGTACAGCACGACGAGGAGCAGCAGCGAGAGACCGAGCCACAGGGCACCGCGCCAGAGCGTGAAGTCACCCGCGACCAGGTCGACGAGCAGCAGCAGCACGAGGAGCGCGGCCGAGCAGCGGAGCGAACCGCGCAGTTCGCCGGGCCAGCGGCGGTCGTGGACCACGGCACCGGACGACTGCTCGTCCGCGTCGGCCGGGTCGTGCCGCACCTCGTCGGGGTGTCCCATGACGCCGACGGTAAAGCCGGCGGGATGTCGGCGCACCGTCCCTTGACGCGGCTCTGACGGGCGGCGGGCACATTTTGACGCCGTTCCGTTGCCGCGGGGAGCCGCAGCCCGGTGGGGGGACGCCGTAAGAGTCCCGTCAAGGCCGCACGTGCTGCCGTATGGGACCCGTCAATGCCAGCCCCAGCAGGGCTTTCGCGGAGTTTCCTCGAAGCGTCCGTTCCTTCCGAACCTCACTCAGGAGCTCACGATGGCCGATCTGGCCTTCGTCGTCACCACGGTCGCGGTCTTCGCGCTGGTGACCCTCGTCGCCAAGGGGGTGACGAAGCTGTGACCGCCGAAAACGTCGTCGGTCTGGTCGTGGCCGTCGCTCTGCTCGGCTATCTCGTTCTCGCCCTGATCTTCCCGGAGAGGTTCTGAGCCACCCCATGGGTCCCGTACTCGCCGGCGTGCTCCAACTGCTGGCGCTGATCGTGGCGTTGGCGCTCGCCCACATACCCCTCGGCACCTACATGGCCCGGGTCTACTCCTCCGACCGGCACTGGCGTGTCGAGCGGTGGATCTACAAAGGCATCGGTGCCGACCCGGACACCGAGATGCGCTGGCCCGCGTATCTGCGAGGGGTCCTCGCCTTCTCCGCGGCCGGCGTCCTGTTCCTCTATCTGCTCCAGCGGCTCCAGGGAACCCTGCCGCTGTCGCTCGGCTTCGGGTCCATCGACCCGGACCAGGCCTTCGACACCGCCGCGTCCTTCGTGACCAACACCAACTGGCAGTCGTACTACGGCGAACAGGCCATGGGCCATGTGGTGCAGACCGCCGGGCTGGCCGTGCAGAACTTCGTCTCCGCGGCCGTCGGGATCGCCGTGGCCGTGGCGTTGGTGCGCGGGTTCGCCCGGTCCCGTACCGGTGAACTCGGCAACTTCTGGGCCGACATGGTGCGGGGTGTCGTACGCGTTCTGCTGCCGGGCGCGTTCCTCGCCGCGATCGTGCTGGTCGCCTGTGGCGTCATCCAGAACTTCTCCGGGATCCATGCGATCGGCCAGTTCATGGGTGGGGCGCAGCAGTGGAACGGCGGTGCCGTCGCCTCGCAGGAGGCGATCAAGGAGCTGGGGACGAACGGGGGCGGCTACTTCAACGCCAACAGCGCCCATCCGTTCGAGAACCCGACGCCGTTCAGCAACCTCTTCGAGATCTTCCTGCTGCTGGTGATCCCGTTCGCGCTGACCCGGACCTTCGGGGTCATGGTCGGCTCCGTCAGGCAGGGGTACGCCCTCCTCGCCACGATGGCCACCATCTGGGTCGGCTTCGTCGCCCTGATGATGTGGACCGAGTTCGCCCACCACGGCCCGGCGCTGCAGCTCGCGGGCGGGGCGATGGAGGGGAAGGAGGTCCGTTTCGGCGTCGGCTCGTCGTCGATCTTCGCGGTGTCGACCACCCTCACCTCGACCGGCGCGGTGGACTCCTTCCACTCGTCCTTCACCGGTCTCGGCGGCGGGATCACCATGCTCGGCATCATGCTGGGCGAGATCGCACCGGGCGGCACCGGCTCCGGCCTCTACGGCATGCTGATCATGGCGATCGTCGCGGTTTTCATCGCCGGACTCATGGTCGGTCGTACGCCCGAGTACCTCGGCAAGAAGATCGGTACCCGCGAGATCAAGCTGGCGGCCTGCTACATCCTCGTCACCCCGGCGCTTGTCCTCGTCTTCACCGCGCTCGCGATGGCGCTGCCCACACCGGCCCACTCGATGACCAACAGCGGGGCGCACGGGTTCTCCGAGATCCTGTACGCCTATACGTCCGGCGCCAACAACAACGGCTCGGCGTTCGCCGGTCTGAACGCGGACACGCAGTGGTTCAACACCACGATCGGGCTCGCCATGCTGCTGGGCCGGTTCCTGCCGATGGTGTTCGTGCTGGCGCTCGCCGGATCGCTCGCCGAGCAGCGGCCCGTGCCGGTCACCGCGGGCACCCTGCGCACCGAAAAACCGCTGTTCACCGGTCTGTTGGTGGGCGCGATCCTGATCATCACCGGTCTGACGTACTTCCCCGCGCTGGCGCTGGGACCGCTCGCCGAGGGGCTGGCGTCATGACCACCGGCCTCGAGAACCCAGGGGACCCCATGTCCACAGCCACTGAGACCCGGGCGCCGCACGACGACGTACCCACCGGGCACCCGTCCGCCGAGGGCCGGGTCGGTGCCGGGCTGTTCGACCCCAGGCAGCTGGTGACGTCGCTGCCGGACGCGTTCCGCAAGCTCGACCCGCGGGTGATGGTCAAGTCGCCCGTGATGTTCGTGGTGTGGATCGGTTCGGTCCTGACCACCGTCTTCTCCTTCAAGGACCCTGGCGACTGGTTCGGCTGGACGATCAGCGCCTGGCTGTGGCTGACCGTCGTCTTCGCCAACCTGGCGGAGGCGGTCGCGGAGGGCCGCGGCAAGGCGCAGGCGGACACCCTGCGCAGGGCCAAGAGCGACAGCGTGGCCCGCAAGGTCGACGGCACCGTGGTCCCGGGCACCGAACTGCGCGTCGGTGACCTGGTCGTCTGTGAGGCCGGGGACGTCATTCCCGGCGACGGGGACGTGGTCGAAGGGGTCGCCTCCGTCGACGAGTCAGCGATCACCGGTGAGTCGGCGCCCGTCATCCGGGAGTCCGGCGGCGACCGGAGTGCCGTCACCGGCGGGACGAAGGTGCTCTCCGACCGGATCGTCGTCAAGATCACCACAAAGCCGGGCGAGACCTTCATCGACCGGATGATCAGCCTCGTCGAGGGCGCCGCCCGGCAGAAGACGCCGAACGAGATCGCGCTGAACATCCTGTTGTCCTCGCTGACCATCGTGTTCCTGCTGGCGTGCGCCACGCTGCCGCCGTTCGCGGACTACGCGGGCACCCGCCTCACGCTGGTCGTGCTGGTGGCCCTCCTGGTCTGTCTCATCCCGACGACGATCGGCGCGCTGCTGTCGGCGATCGGCATCGCGGGGATGGACCGGCTGGTGCAGCGCAATGTGCTGGCCATGTCGGGGCGTGCGGTCGAGGCGGCCGGTGACGTGTCGACGCTGCTGCTCGACAAGACCGGCACCATCACCCTCGGCAACCGGCAGGCCTCGGAGTTCGTGCCGGTGAGGGGCGTGACGGCTGCCGAGGTCGCCGAGGCGGCCCAGCTGTCGTCGTTGGCCGACGAGACGCCCGAGGGCCGCTCGATCGTCGTCCTGGCGAAGGAGAGCCACGGGCTGCGCGAGCGGCGCCAGGACGAGCTGGCCGGGGCGGAGTGGATCGCGTTCACCGCGCAGACCCGGATGTCCGGCGCGGACGTCGACGGCCGGAGGATCCGCAAGGGGGCGGCCGGTTCGGTCGTCGCCTGGGTGAAGGAGCAGCGAGGTCAAGTCCCCCAGGACACGCAGGAGTTGACCGACGCGATCTCCGAAGCGGGTGGTACGCCGTTGCTGGTGGCGGTCGAGGACGTCGACGGGGCACGGGTGCTAGGGGTGATCCACCTCAAGGACGTCGTCAAGGAGGGCATGCGGGAGCGGTTCGACGAGCTGCGCCGCATGGGCATCAGGACCGTCATGATCACCGGCGACAACCCGCTGACGGCGAAGGCGATCGCCGAGGAGGCCGGCGTCGACGACTTCCTCGCGGAAGCCACTCCCGAGGACAAGATGGCCCTGATCAGGCGCGAGCAGGCAGGCGGGAAGCTGGTCGCGATGACCGGTGACGGCACGAACGACGCGCCCGCGCTGGCCCAGGCGGACGTCGGTGTGGCCATGAACACCGGTACGTCGGCCGCCAAGGAGGCCGGCAACATGGTCGACCTCGACTCCGACCCGACCAAGCTCATCGAGATCGTCGAGATCGGCAAGCAACTGCTGATCACCCGGGGCGCGTTGACCACGTTCTCCATAGCCAACGACGTGGCCAAGTACTTCGCCATCATCCCGGCGCTGTTCGCGGCGGTCTACCCGGGCCTGGACAAGCTGAACGTCATGCGGCTGTCGTCGCCGGACTCCGCGATCCTGTCGGCCGTCGTCTTCAACGCGCTGATCATCATCGCGCTGGTGCCGCTGGCCCTGCGGGGTGTGCGGTACCGGCCGGTGAGCGCGGACCGCATGCTGCGCCGCAACCTCGGGATCTACGGCCTCGGCGGACTGGTCGCCCCCTTCGCCGGCATCAAGATCATCGACCTGCTCATCTCCCTGATCCCCGGGCTGTAACTTCTTGAATGCGTGGTGAAGGACCATGAACAACTCCGTGGTGAACACCGCCCGGTTGATGGGGGCGGGGCTGCGGGCACTGCTCGTGCTGACCCTGATCACCGGTGTGATCTATCCGCTGGCGGTCACCGGTGTGGCCCAGGCGCTCTTCCGGCACACGGCGAACGGCTCGCAGGTGCGGGCGGACGCCAGGGTCGTCGGCTCCTCCCTGATCGGTCAACAGGGGTACAGCCTGGACTACTTCCAGCCCCGGCCCGCCAAGGGGCTGGGCGTGAACTCGGTCAACACCCAGTACCGGCTGATCCTCTCCGGCGCCACCAACCGCTCCGCCGACAACCCCGAGCTCATCGCCTGGGTCAAGCAGGCCAAGGCCAAGGTCGTCAAGGAGAACTCCACGGCCGGCTACCAGGTCGAGCCGTCCCAGGTCCCCGCCGACGCGGTCACCTCCTCCGGCTCGGGCCTCGACCCCGACATCTCCCCGGCCTACGCCGACCTCCAGGTCCACCGGGTCGCGGAGCGGAACCACCTGCCGGTCGCCCGGGTGGAGAAGCTCGTCGAGGACCACACCCAGGGCCGTACTCTCGGATTCATCGGCGAGCCCCGGGTGAACGTCCTCGAACTCAACATCGCACTCAGGGAATTGGCCCAGGGCGACGGATGACCCGGGTGCCGGTCGTGGGTACGCCGAGCGGCACCCCCATCAGGAACACCGTCCCCGGGGCGCTTCTCGCATGGGGTACCGCTTCGAGAGCTGACCTTCTACAGTGCGCTTCGTAACGTTCGTCGATGAGGCCGAATGTTTCGTTGGCCTCCGGAGGGGCTGACGCGCATGCGGACCTACGACAACCCGGTGATCGGCGGGTTCCACCCGGACCCCAGTGTGTGCCGGGTGGGCGAGGACTACTACCTCGTCTGCTCGAGCTTCGAGTACTACCCGGGCGTCCCGATCTTCCACAGCCGCGACCTCGTGCACTGGCGGCAGATCGGCAACGTCCTGGACCGCCCAGGGCAGTTGACGCTGCCCGCGGACACCGTGGCCTCCGCCGGGATCTACGCCCCGACGATCCGCCACCACGACGGCCGCTTCTACATGATCACCACCGCGGTGGCCGGCGGCGGCACCTTCCTCGTCAGCAGTGAGCGGCCCGAAGGACCGTGGTCCGACCCGGTCTGGATCGACCTGGAGGGAATCGATCCCGACCTGGCCTGGGACGAGGACGGCTCCTGCTGGTGCGCCGTCTCCGGGATCCGCCTCGCCCGCATCGATCCCGCGACCGGGAAGGTGCTGGAGGGTCCGCTCCCGGTCTGGTCCGGGACCGGGCTCCAGCACCCGGAGGCGCCGCACCTCTACCGCATCGGCGACTGGTGGTACCTGATGCTCGCCGAGGGCGGTACCGCACACGGCCACGCCGTCTCGATCGCCCGCGCCCGTTCCCCGCGCGGCCCCTACGAACCCGCCCCGGACAACCCGGTGCTCTCCCACCGCAGTACCGGTCTGCCCGTCCAGTGCACCGGACACGCCGACCTCGTACAGGCGCCCGACGGCACCTGGTGGATGCTGCTGCTGGGCACCCGGCCGCGCGGCTTCTTCCCCGCGTTCCACGTGCTCGGCCGGGAGACCTTCCTGACACCCGTGGAGTGGGTGGACGGCTGGCCCCGCGTCGGCCCGGTCCGAGAGCGGCATCCGGCACCGGCCGCCTGGCATCCCGTACCCCTCCCGCCGGAGCGGGACGACTTCGACGCCGACCGACTGGCGCCGTACTGGATCTCCCCGCGCAGCCGGCCGGAGGGTTCCTGGTCGCTGACCGAGCGGCCCGGGAGGCTGACCCTGCATGCCACGGGGGACAGTCTCGACCGGCCGGGCCACACCTTCGTCGGGCGCCGGCAGCAGCATCCCGACTGCCGGGTCGCGGCCCGTCTGGAGCCCGGTGCGGGCCGCGCCGGACTGTCCGTCCGCATCGACGAGGCTCACCACTACGACCTGGAGATCGACGGGGGAGAGGCGAGCGTGCACGTCCGGATCGGTCCGGTACGGCGGTGCGTCGCCCGGCGGCAACTCCCCTCGGGGCCGGTCACGCTCGTGGTCGAGACACGTACGACGTCTCCCGTGCCGCCGTCCGTCACCAGCTCCCGGGAACCGGGCCCCGGCGTCAGGCCGGGCGGCCCCGACACGGTCGTCCTCTCCGTCGAAGGCCACGAGTCCGTCGAAGGCCAGGCATCCGCCGAAGGCCAGGCATCCGCCGAAGCCCGCGAACCGCTGGCCGAGCTCGACGGCCGCTACCTCTCCACACAGGTCGCCGGAGGCTTCACCGGGCGGGTGATCGGCATGTACGTCACCGAGGGCAGCGCCTCCTTCGACTGGTTCGCGTACACGCCGTCAGGCTCCTGAAGCGGCGGCTTTCCGGAACGAGTTGGCGGCGGGGTCCCGCAACATTCCCCGCGTACAAGGGGTTGCCACCGTTTGGCAGCTGTCTCTAGGGTGCGGGCAACAACGAACCTTTCTGGATTATCTCCGAAACTTTCGGTCCCAGCGGACGGGCGTGGACGCGCCGTCCTGTACCCAAGGAGCGCATGATGGGCGACCCGGCACTGTCCCGCCGCGGCTTCCTGGCGGCCTCCGCCGCGGCCGGTGTGGGCATGACGGCACTGAGCGGCTGTGGCGGCGACTCGGACGGAGGGTCGTCCGGGGGGACGACCACGATCGAGTGGTGGAACATCTCGACCACCGAGCCCGCGAAGGGCGTCTGGGCGGCTCTGGCCAAGAAGTTCGAGGCCCAGAACCCCGACGTCAAGGTGAAGATCGTCCAGTTGGAGAACGACGCCTACAAGTCGAAGATGACCACGCTGATCGCCTCCGGGAAGCTGCCCGACATCTTCCACACCTGGGGCGGCGGCGTGCTCAAGCAGCAGGTCGACGCCGGGCTGGTCGAGGACCTCACGGACAGGACCAAGCCGTGGGCCGACGGTCTGCTGAAGGTCGCGAGGGAGCCGTACCTGCTCGACGGCAAGGTGTACGGCATCCCGTTCGACATCGGCATGATCGGCTTCTGGTACAACAAGGCGCTCTTCAAGCAGGCCGGCGTCAGCACGCCCCCTACCACGTGGACCGGCTTCCTCGACGCCGTGGGCAAGCTGAAGGCCAAGGGCATCACCCCCATCGCCCTCGCGGGCAAGGAGAAGTGGCCCGAGATGTACTACTGGGCCTACCTCGCCATGCGCACGGCCGGTGCCGAGGCCCTGCAGAAGGCCTACGACGACAAGGACTTCACGGGCGCCGACTTCGTCGCGGCCGGCAAGCACCTCAAGGACCTCGTGGGCCTGCAGCCGTTCCAGAAGGGGTTCCTCAACGCCGCCTACTCCACCCCGACGGGCCAGGCCGCGGCCGTCGGCAACGGCAAGGCGGCGATGGAACTCATGGGCCAGTGGGCCCCGTCGGTGCAGGCCGACGCGGGCAAGGGGCTCGGCGACGACCTCGGCTTCTTCCCCTTCCCCGCCGTCGAGGGCGGCAAGGGCGCCATCACCGAGGTGTTCGGCGGGGGCGGCGGGCACGCCCTCCGCCGGGACGCCCCGCAGGCGGCCGTCGACTTCCTGAAGTTCTTCGCCTCCCAGGCCACCGACGTCGAACTGGTCAAGAAGACCGGCACCCTGCCGGTGCTCCCGGCCGCCGAGAGCGCCATCACCGACCCCAACACCAAGGCCGTCCAGGCCCAGTTGAACGGTGCCACCGGCTTCCAGCTCTACCTCGACCAGGCGTACGCGCCCGCCGTCGGGCAGGAGGTCAACGACAGCGTGTCCGCGCTCATCGCCGGCTCCAAGTCCCCGGAGCAGGTCGCCCAGTCGATCACGCAGGCCGCGAAGGAAGAGCAGTAGCCGGCGATGACCTCCACGTACCTTCCGGACAAGCGGACCGGCCCCGACGTCGAGCTCCCGCCCCCGGCTGTGGGAGCGGCCCGGGGGCGGGCCCGGCGGCGTCTGCTCAACTGGGTCACCGCGATGGGCTTCCAGGTGCCCGCCCTGGTGCTGTTCATCGGACTGGTCCTGCTGCCGATGCTGTTCGCCCTGTACGCCGCGTTCTTCCGGTGGGGCGGCTTCGGCATGCCCTCCGACTACATCGGCGTCGACAACTTCACCCGGCTCTTCGACGACCCGGTGTTCCTGGGCGACCTGTGGCGCTGCCTGGTCCTGGTCGTCCTGTCGCTCGCGCTCCAACTGCCGTTCGCGCTCGCCATGGCGGTACTGCTGAACCAGCGGATACGGGGCCGGGCTGTCTACCGGATGCTGTTCTTCGCGCCGTACATCCTGTCCGAGGCCATCACCGGCGTGCTGTTCAGCATGATCTTCGCCCCGGACGACGGTCTCGCCGACCACGTCCTGGGCAGCGTGGGCCTGGACGGCCTCGGCGGGACATGGTTCGCCGACCCGTCGACCGTGATGGCGACCCTGTTCCTCGTCATGATGTGGAAGTACTTCGGCTTCCACATGATGCTCTACCTGGCCGGACTCCAGTCCATCCCGGCCGAGTTGACCGAGGCGGCGCTCATCGACGGCGCCGGCGCCTGGCAGCGCTTCCGCAACGTCACCCTGCCGCTGCTCGCGCCCACCCTGCGCATCAGCGTCTTCCTGTCCGTCATCGGCTCGATCCAGCTCTTCGACCTGGTGTGGGTGATTACCCAGGGCGGCCCCGACCACCACTCCGAGACCATGGCCGTGACCATGTTCCAGTTCGGCTTCAAGCGCTACCAGGTCGGCTACGCCAGCGCGGTCAGCGTGGTCATGTTCGGCATCAGCCTCGTCTTCGCCCTCGCCTACCAGCGGTTCGTACTCCGCCGCGACCTCGAAGGGGCCACCACGACCATGCGAGGAGGCGGGAAGTGACGCTCACTCAGAAGGTACCCGCGCGGACCGTGCCCACCCGCACCGCGCCCGGGCGGGGGCAGCGCGGCAGGACCCTGCCGGTCCACGTCGTCCTCGTCATCGTCGGCGCGGTGATGGCCGTACCCCTGCTGTACGCGGTCATCTCCGGCTTCAAGTCCACCGACCAGCTCTCCCGCAACCCGATCGGGCTGCCCGACCCGTGGGTCACCTCCAACTACACCGGCATCCTGGGCTCCGGCTCCTTCTGGCAGCTGGTCGGCAGCAGTGCGCTGATCGCCATCGGGACGACCGTCCTCGTCGTCGCGGCCTCCGCGCTGGCCGCGTTCTCCTTCGCCCGGTTCGCCTTCCGCGGGCGGGAGTTCCTGTTCACGCTGTTCACGATGGGGCTGATGTTCCCCTTCGCCGTGGCGGCCCTGCCACTGTTCCTGCTGCTGCGGTCCCTGGGGCTGCTCGACAACCCGCTGGGCGTGATCCTGCCGCAGGCCGCGTTCGGGCTGCCGATGACGATCATCATCCTGCGCGGCTTCTTCCGGGAGATCCCCGGTGAGCTGGAGGAGGCCGCCACGCTCGACGGGTGCAGCCCGTTCGGATTCTTCTGGCGGATCCTGCTGCCCATGGCGCGGCCCGCGCTCGGCACCGTCTCGGTTCTCGCCGTGATCGCCAGCTGGAACAACTTCCTCCTTCCGCTGCTGGTGTTCACCGACTCCACCTGGTGGACGATCCCGATCGGCGTCCAGCAGTTCCAGGGTCAGTACTCCGCGGAGTACGCCAAGGTCTTCGCCTATCTGGTGCTGGCCATGGTTCCGGCCCTCGCCTTCTACTCGGTCGCCGAGCGTCAGCTCGTCGGCGGCCTCGCCGCGGGAGCCACGAAGGGATGACCGGCGCCCGCGGCCGTACGGCTCACCCACCCCCTGACGTGAGGAGTCGCACCATGCGCAGTACGACCACCCGCTCCCGCACCCGGCTCAGACTCGCCGGCGCGCTCGCGACCGTCCTGGTCGCCGCGGGGATCGCCACCGGGCCGGCGGCCCAGGCCGGCGAACAGCACGGCCCGTCCCACGGCGGACAGCCCACCCTCGGCGACCTCGCTCAGCGCCACGGCCGCTACTTCGGCAGCGCGACCGACAACCCCGAACTCACCGACGAGCCGTACAAGGCGGTCCTCGGCAGCGAGTTCGACATGATCACGCCGGGCAACGGCATGAAGTGGTACGCCACCGAGCCCCAGCAGGGCGTCTTCGACTGGTCCAAGGGCGACGAGATCGTGAACCTCGCCCGCGCCAACCACCAGCGGGTACGCGGCCACACCCTGGTCTGGCACAGCCAGCTGCCGGACTGGCTCACCGGCCGCACCTGGACGGCGCCCGAACTCAGGGCCGTACTGAAGAAGCACATCCAGACGGAGGTGCGGCACTACCGGGGCAAGATCTACGCCTGGGACGTCGTCAACGAGGCGTTCAACGAGGACGGCACCTACCGGGAGACGGTCTTCTACAAGACGCTCGGCCCGGGCTACATCGCCGACGCGCTGCGCTGGGCCCACCAGGCCGACCCGAAGGCCAAGCTCTACCTCAACGACTACAACATCGAGGGGATCGGCCCGAAGAGCGACGCCTACTACAAGCTCGCCCAGGAACTCCGGGCCCAGGGCGTCCCGCTCGACGGCATCGGCCTCCAGGCCCACCTGGCACTCCAGTACGGCTATCCGACCACCCTGGAGGACAACCTCCGCCGTTTCTCCCGGCTGCGTCTGGACACCGCGCTCACCGAGGTCGACGTGCGGATGTTCGTACCCGCGGACGAGGCCAAGCTGGCCACCCAGGCCGAGTGGTACCGGGACATGACCGAGGCGTGCCTCGCGGTGCGGCGGTGCGTGGGCATCACGCTGTGGGACTACACGGACAAGTACTCCTGGATCCCGGCGTTCTTCGAGGGAGAGGGCGCGGCACTCCCGTGGGACGAGCAACTCGCGCCGAAGCCGGCGTACTTCGCCATCCGGGACGCGCTGAGGTGAGTCGCTGAAGCGAGCCGCTGAGGCAGGGCGTTGTGGCCAGGCGCCCTGGCAAGACCCGTTCCCGGGCGCCTGCGAGGGGGGGCGCCCGGGAACGTCGGCGTTTGTGAGGATCCGGGGCGCGGGCCTACGGCGGCATCCGCAGCGGGTTCCGGGGTGGATGCCGGTCTGGCTGGGCGCGGGGGTCGACGGCGGCGTGGGTCGGGTGATTGGCCCTACGTGGGCCTCGGCCTGGGCCGGGTGTTGGCGTGGGTGGCGCTGCGGATCGGGCTCTGGGGCTGACGTGGCGAGGGTCGGGTGCTTGGCCCTACGTGGGCCTGGGCCGGGCGGCGCCGTCGGTGGTGGCCCGGGGCGGGTGCCGGGGCTGACGGTGATCCGGGTCGGGTCCCGGGGCGGCGGCGAACCGGACGCGGGCGCCCGTGGTCAACGCCCGGCCGCCCGTGCCGTGCTGGACCTGATCACCAACTCGGTGCCGAGTTCCACGCGGGGGGAGTCCGGCTGTTCGTCGCGGGTCATGCGCAGCACCGTACGCACGGCCAGCTTGCCCATGTCGGCGAGTGGCTGCCGGACCGTCGTCAGCGGGGGAGCAGACCAGCGGACTTCCGGAAGGTCGTCGAAACCGACCACGCTCATGTCCTGCGGCACCCTGAGTCCCCGTTGCCGCAGCGCCTCGATCGCACCGAGAGCCATCTGGTCGCTGGCCGCGAACAGCGCGGTCGGTGGCTCGGGCAGGTCGAGGAGGGCGTTGCAGCCGGTGAAGCCGGACTCGGGTCGGAAGTCGCCGGGGACGACGAGGGAGTCGTCGACCGCCAGACCGGCGCCCTCCAGGGCCGCGCGGTAGCCGTCGAAGCGGGCCCGGGAGCACAGCAGCCGGGGCGGGCCCGCGATCAGGCCGATCCTGCGGTGGCCCAGGGACAGCAGGTGCTCGGTGGCCGCCATGCCGCCCGCCCAGTTGGCGGCGCCGACGGTCGGCACGTCGAGGGCGGGGGAGCCGGCCGGGTCGACGACGACCAGCGGCACGCCGAGGATGCGCAGCTCCTCGTGCAGGACCGGTTCCAGCGCCGAGGTGACCAGGATGACGCCGTCGGACGCGCGGGCCCGCAGGTTGCGCAGCCACTCGCGGGCGTCGCCGGTGCGGCCGTGGATCGCCGACACCACGGTGCCCACCCCGGCGGCGTGGGCGACCTCCTCGACGCCCCGGATGATCTCCACCGCCCAGGGGCTGTCGAGGTCGTTGAAGACGAGGTCGAGCAGGGCGGCGCGGGTGCCGGGAGCGGCGGGGCGCTTGCGGTAGCCGTGGCGTTGCAGCAGGTCCTCGACCCGGGCCCGGGTCCGCGGCGAGACGTCGGACCGGCCGTTGACGACCCGGGACACGGTCGGGACCGAGACCCCGGCCTGCCGGGCGATCTCCGTGATCGTGACCTTGCCCCGTGCCCGGGCCGCCTCGGCGTCGGCCTCCTGTGCTGTCACTTCCCCCACCTCCGTGGACGGTTGCCCCGTCGGCCCCCTGCTCACCGGACGAGCTCTCGAAACTTCCAGGAGTCTTCCGGAAAGGGGGTGACCGTGGGAAGAGCCCCGGGTACGCGAAACGGCTGGGGCGGCAGTCCGTTCGAGAGAGTCGCGGGGACTCACCGAAGGACCTGCGAGCGACTACGGAGAGTGACCGACGCTGGACGTGCGTCGGGGCCGGTGCGCAGTCGGCGCTGCGAGCCGGCCCCTCAAGTGCTCCGGGCTGCGGTGGACCGCCCGGTCGTGCTCAGGCTGCCGTCATCACCTGGCCCGCGAGCGGACGGTGCGGGGCGATGACCCGACCGTCCGGCAGGAGCTCACCGGTGTCCTCGAAGAGCAGGACGCCGTTGCACAGCAGGCTCCATCCCTGTTCCGGGTGGTGCGCCACGAGGCGGGCGGATTCCCGGTCGGCGGAGTCGGCTGTCGGGCACGGCGGCTGGTGCTGGCACATTGGTGGGATCTTTCGCTCTGTCGTGACGGATGATGTCGTGACGGATGATATGGCTGTCGTGTCTGTTTCGCGGCTTGAAGCGTCGTTCATGGCCGCCCCCCGTGGTGATAAGTCGGTCCGAACCCAGTGTTGCCCCACGGACGTCAATCCGCAGGGATTTAGCAGCACCGCTTCTCACAGGTTGATGACGCCTCACCCGCCCGGACGGTTCATCCCAACTGCACTGTCCCTTCGGGTGGTTCGCAGTAGCCGGATGGGGCTAGTCCGGACGGGCCGGGGGCGACGTGCGGCTCGTACGAGTCGTCAGGCGCTCGTACGAGCGAATGGATGCCGGAAATTCCGGCAGGAGCCCATAGGTGCCGGAAACAGCGGCGTACCCCGCTGCCCGGAATTCCGGGAACGGGGTACGAAGGTCGCGGAGGCGAGGGCTTTCAGGCGGGCGCTTTGAGCAAGGGCGCGGGAGTCACCCGATGGGTGAGCACCGGGAGCAGCTCGGACACCCGGTGCGGCCGGTGGGCCGCGATACCGGGCGGCGCGGGGGCCAGCGGAACCAGCAGGTCGGTGGCGGCGGGACGGCCGGTCGCGCCGTCGGCGTCGCAGTCGCCGTGCAGCCAGAGCGTCAGCATGTACAGGCCGGGGACCGACAGCAGACGCGGCTGGTACGGCTGCGGCATGGTCTCGGCCTGGCGCAGCGCGCGCTCGGTGGAGCCGATGTACGGGCCCTCGAAGAAGTGGGAGAAGGCCCACCCGTCGGGGGTCAGCATCGTTTCGGCGGCGGCCACCGCGCGGTCGGCGCAGCGGATCAGGAAGCGCCAGCCGGTCAGCCGGGTGAGGGGGACGCCCGAGGCGTCGATCCCGTCCAGGACGTGCACCGGCAGGGGAAGTTCGGGTGTGGCGGGTCCCTGGGCGTGCAGCAGGGAGGGAGTCCGGGCTTCCTTGACCGCGGTGGGCGAACCGAGGGCGGTGAGGACGGTGCGAAGGGCTGGCGCGGGAGCCGGCGGGACATGCAGCGGCATGGTGGGTCGCCTCTCAATCGACAGGCACGGTGGCGCGAGGGCGTGGCGGGGCGGACGGCGCTGTCAGCTCGCGGGGCAAGAGAGGCGGTGGCCGTGGTCCGGTGAACCAGGGTGTGGTGAGGCCTGCTGCACGTCACCTGACGGCAGGATCGAGGGCCGCGGGTGCCAGCCTTCTGCCTTGTTCGCGGAGTTTATACGACATATGTTCAGACGATGTTTCGTCTAGCCGTTTCCGACGGGTAGGGCAAGGGCTCAATCGGTCGGCGATACGCGGGAATCATCCCGATTCCGAGGCGAGTGCACGGCGATGACCTCGGGAAATGCCCGGGCTATGGACGGCCCATTCTCATCGGCGTTTTTTACGAGTTCTTCAGGGAACCCGAAACTGCACAGTGCATCATGCCCGACGAATGTGCCACCGGTCACATCCGCCAGGGTAGCGGCTGCCGGCTCCGTCCGGGACGTTATCGATCGTCTCGGCTGGGCATCATCCCACGTGACCCGGACACCGGCGGCCGGATCCACGGCCCGCCCGATCGAGGAGGAAGCTCCGATGGGGGAGAAGGTCGTGGCAGGCCAGTTCGACCTGTCCGATCGCCAGCGCTACCGCGACAAGCTCCGTCAGTGCCTGACGGGGCTGGAGCGACTCCTGGCCGAGAAGCGGTTCGATCGCCCGAAGAACCTCATGGGTGTGGAGATCGAATTGAATCTCACGGGCTCCGACGGCATGCCGAGAATGTTGAATGCGCAGGTTCTCGAACGCATCGCAAGCCGAGATTTCCAAACAGAACTCGCCATGTTCAACCTGGAAGTCAACATAGCCCCACACCCATTGGGCGGGCGGGTATTCGACCGGCTCGCGGAGGAACTCCGGACGTCGCTGGCATATGCCGACCGGAAAGCGGGCGAGCTCGACGCGGGAATCGTGATGATCGGCATTCTGCCGACCCTCGACCGGGACGACCTGGTCTCCTCCAACCTCTCCGACGTCGACCGCTACGCCCTGCTCAACGACCAGATCGTGGCCGCCCGCGGGGAGGAATTCGCCCTCGACATCGACGGCGTCGAGCGCCTCACCTGCACATCGAAGTCCATCGCGCCCGAGGCCGCCTGCACCTCGGTGCAGCTGCACCTCCAGGTCACCCCGGGCCGCTTCGCCGACGTGTGGAACGCCGCCCAGGCGGTCGCCGCCGCGCAGATTGCCGTGGGCGCCAACTCGCCGTTCCTGTTCGGCCGTGAACTGTGGCGCGAGTCCCGGCCGCCGCTGTTCCAGCAGTCCACCGACACCCGCCCGCCCGAGCTCCAGGCCCAGGGGGTGCGCCCGCGCACCTGGTTCGGCGAGCGCTGGATCTCCTCCGCGTACGACCTCTTCGAGGAGAACCTGCGCTACTACCCGGCCCTGCTGCCCATCTGCGACGACGAGGACCCGCTGGAGGTCATCGACGCGGGCGGCGTCCCGAAGCTCGCCGAGCTGGTCCTGCACAACGGCACCGTCTACCGCTGGAACCGCCCCGTCTACGGCATCGCCGACGGCGTCCCGCACCTGCGCGTCGAGAACCGGGTGCTGCCCGCCGGCCCCACCATCACCGACGTCATCGCCAACGCTGCCTTCTACTACGGCGTGGTCCGCGCTCTCGCCGACGAGTCCCGGCCGGTGTGGACCAGGCTGCCGTTCGAGGCCGCCGCCGCCAACTTCGACGCCGCCTGCAAGCACGGTATCGACGCCCGCTTCACCTGGCCCCGGCGCGGCCGGTACGGCGGCACGACCGAGGTCGACGCCGTGACCCTCGTACGCGAGGAACTGCTGCCGCTCGCCGAGGCCGGTCTCGAGGCGTGGGGGGTGGAGCCCGCCGACCGCGACCTGTACCTCGGCGTGATCGAGGAGCGGTGCCGACGCCGGGTCAACGGCGCGTCCTGGCAGGCGGCGACCTTCCACCGGGCCCTGGAGGGCGGGCTGTCGCGGGAGGCGGCGCTGGCCGCGACGACCCGCCGCTACTGCGAGCTCATGCGCAAGGGCGAGCCCGTGCACACCTGGCCGGTGGGCCTGCCGGAGCCGGTGCCGCTGGGGTGAGCGGAGGCGCCGGTGCGGCGGGGGAAGCGACGGCGAGCAAGCTACGGCGAGGAAGAGGCAGCACGTAAGCGACGGCGGGAAGGGACAGCGCGGAATCGACGGCGGGAAGGGACAGCGCCAGCGACGGCGTATGAGGATGAGAGGCGTCAGCCCTGTCCGGCGGCCCGCGCGCCGGCCGCCACGATCGCCTTGAGGATCACCGAGTGGATCTGGGCGGGGTCGCTGACCTCCTGGCCCGAGCCGCCGGTCGCCGCGGCGATCTGCTCGGCCTCGGCGCGATCGGCGTCGGGTCCTACCGCGATCACGATGAGCGGCACCGGACGCGCGGGGTCGGTGAGCCTCTCGAGCTCCGAGATCAGCTTGCCGCGCGAGATGCTGCCCGGGTCCTGGTTCACCCCGTCGGTGAGCACCACCAGGGCGTTGAACTTCCCCTTCACATAGGAGGACGTGGCCGCCTTGTACGAGGCGAGCGTCGTGTCGTACAGGCCGGTGGCGCCGTCCGGGACCGGGGCCAGGTTGCTGAACGCCGCCGAGAGCCGGTCCCGCTGGGTGCCGCCGGCCACCCGGGCACCGAGACGTTCGGTCGGCACGAGGACGCGGTAGTCCCGGTCGCCGTCCAGCTTGGTGGAGAAGTCCCACAGCCCGATCTCGTCCTCGGGCGTGAATGTGGCCAGAGCCCGGAGCAGCGAGGCCTTGGTGACATCCATCCGCGACCGGCCGGTGCGCTCGACCTTCTGCGCCATGGAGGAGGAGGCGTCCACCACCGTGGTGATCCGGGCGCTCTGCACCGTGATCGTCCACGTGCCGAGGGCCTCCTGGAGCGTCTCCTGAGCGGCCGGTTCGGTCGCGGGCTCCGTGTACGGCTGCGGCCGGCTGCCGCCGGCCTTCGTGACCAGCGCGTCCGGCACGGCTTCGTCCGACGTGCGGAAGCCGTGCTGCTGCAGGAGCCGGAGCTGCTCCGGCTCCCGGAGATAGCTCAGGAACCGGATCGCGGCCCGGCTCTCGTCGGTGGTCAGACCCGTCCGGTCGACCAGCGTGTAGGGGTAGTCGAGCCGCGGCGAACCGTCCTCGGGATAGAAGAGGTCCAGGCCGGCGTCGTCGTCGGCGGTGGAGTTGTACGTGAACGCGGCCTGCTCGGACAGGACCAGGGCCTGGTTCCGCTCCGGGTCGCCCTGCTCGGCGCCCGAGGCGTCCCGCGGCAGTGTCTCCAGGACCTGCCTGTCGCTGTCCGTGGTGCGCTGCGACAGCGTCTTCATCATCGCAGCGGCCTGGGTGTCCCCGCCCTCGACCCGGGCGGCGGCCGAACTCAGCCGGGTGAGCGCGAGCAGCCCGGTCGCGCTGTGCGCGGGGTCGGCCGCGCCGAGCCTGAGCGAGCCGCCCCGCAGCGCGGCACCCGCCAACTCCAGCCAGCCGTACGTCTTGTCCGGCCACCCCAGCGACTTCGCGGCCGCCGGCACCATCGCCATCCCGACGGGGGTGGACGCGACGTTGCCCACCTGGGACACCTCCGCCGTGCCGCTGCCCGACTCCAGTCGCCGCAACCACACGTCCGAGTCCGGCACCCACACCTGGACATCCGTCTTCTCGCCGGCCAGCAGCGTGTCGGCGACCTTGTACGCGTCGCCCGCGGTCACCGTGACGGCGACGCAGCGGCCGTCCGAGGTGAGGTCCTGGTCGCGGGCGCGCTCGGCCGCGGTCGTGAGGGCGGGCGCCAGGTCGGGCGAGGCGGCGAGCTTCAGCCGTACGGGGTCGTCCTGGCAGGAGGAGCCGAAGGAGAACAGTCCGCCCTGGACTGCGGCCGCGGTACCGCCGGCCACGGTGAGCACGAGGACGGTCGCCACGGCCGCCGAGCGGCGCCGGGCGCGTGGACGGGGGTCGCTGCCGCCCGCCCCATACTGATCGGGCAAGCTGTGACGTCCCATGACGGTGGTACCCCTCCCTGTTGCCGCTGCTGAACCCGTGCCGGAATCCGGCCGTACGGCATGCAGAAGGGGGAGGTACGCCCGTACGGCGTCCGCCCCCCGACGGCTAGTCGCGCACGATCTTCGTCGCTACGTTCGAGACCTTAGCGGCGCGGCAACGGGGATGCGGCGGGATTACTCAACTGGAGGCAGGTGTGCAGTCGGAGGCGGGCCCAGTGGCCGAATCTTTCCCTCCGGAGCGGTTCTCGCGACGGATCTTCCGGGACGAGGCACTGCTCGTTCTGGGGCTTTCGCTCGGTGCGAGCGGTGTGTCCGCCCTGATCAGCTTTGTCGGATCGGTCACCAAACCGGGGGGTCTGAAGGACCAGGCGGCCACCCTCAACGCCTCGGCCGCGCCCGGTCGTCCCTGGCTCGACCTCGCCTGGCAGCTGTTCGGGATCGCCTCGGCGCTCGTGCCCGTCGCCCTGGTCGCGCACTTCCTGCTCCGTGAGGGCCGGGGCCTGCGCACGATCGGCTTCGACCGCACCCGGCCGTGGCCCGACCTCGGCCGCGGGGCCGGGGTCGCGGCGGTGATCGGCAGCACCGGAATCGCCTTCTATCTGGCGGCGCGAGGTCTCGGCTTCAACCTCACCGTGGTGCCCGAGGCGCTGCCGGACGTGTGGTGGAAGTACCCGGTGCTGATCCTGTCGGCGATGCAGAACGCGATCCTCGAAGAGGTCATCGTCGTCGGCTATCTCCTGCGCCGCCTGGGCCAGTTGGGCTGGACGCCCGGCACGGCGCTGGTGGCCAGCTCGGTACTGCGCGGTTCCTACCACCTCTACCAGGGCGTCGGCGGCTTCATCGGCAACATGGTGATGGGCGTGGTGTTCGTGTACCTCTACCGCCGTTGGGGCCGGGTGGGCCCGCTGGTGGTGGCGCATTCCCTGCTCGACATCGGGGCGTTCGTCGGTTACGCGCTGCTGGCCGGCAAGGTGGGCTGGCTGCCGACGGCGTGAGGCGATGCGGGGACGGATGCACGAGAGAGTCGTACGCCCCTCCCCGCATCCTTCAGACGAGCAGTTCGCCCTCGATGACAGTGACCGCGCCGCCGTTCAGCAGGGTGCGGTCGCCCCGCAGTTCGGTGCGGACGCGGCCGGTGCGGGCGGAGGTCTGGAGCCCGGTGAGTTCGGCGCGGCCGAGGCGTCCGGACCAGAAGGGGGCGAGGGCGGTGTGGGCGCTGCCGGTGACCGGGTCCTCGTCGATGCCTACGTTCGGGAAGAAGCAGCGGGAGACGAAGTCGTAGCCCCGGGCGGGGTCCTCGGCGCGGGCGGTGGCGATGACGCCGCGCTCGGAGCAGGCGCCCAGGGCCTTCGGATCCGGGTTCAGAGAGCGGACAGTCTTCTCGTCGGCCACCTCGACCAGCAGGTCGCCGAGGCTCGGACCGGTGTCGAAGACGGCGAGCGGCTCGGCACCGAGGACCTCGGCCACGCCGTCCGGGAGCCCGACGGGAGTGAGCGGGGCGGTGGGGAAGTCGAGGGTGATCGAGCCGTCCTCGCCGGGCGTGGCACTCAGGACACCGCTGCGGGTGGCGAACCGCACCGGCCCCCGGTGGGCGCCGGTGGAGTGCAGCACGTGGGCCGTGGCGAGCGTGGCGTGGCCGCACACGTCGACCTCGGTGGCGGGTGTGAACCAGCGCAGCGCCCAGTCGGCCTCGCCGCCCTCGGGCAGCGGGTGGGCGAACGCGGTCTCCGCGTGGTTGACCTCCAGGGCCACCTGCTGGAGCCGGTCGTCGTCCGGGAAGGCGTCGAGGAGCAGGACCCCGGCCGGGTTGCCGGTGAAGGGGCGGTCGGTGAAGGCGTCGACGATTCGGATACGCATGCCCCGACGCTAGGGGCGCGGTGAGGCGGCAGGCCAAGGCCAATCCGGGGTTCCTGGCCCTGTTCGCGTGCCGGCCGTCAGGACGGACTTCGCTGTCGCTGTCACGCCATGTCCACGGTCGGGACAGCCGTGCCGACCGCCGTGTTCTGCCTGGTACGACCAGCCCTGACTCAGGGGTCGGGCACGAACTCGGCCGGGCAGTCGTCGAACGAACTCGGTGACCGGCATGGCCCCCGCTTCCGGAGCCTCCATGTGCATGGCGTGGGTGGCGTCGCCCCGGCTTCGCTGTGTCGACCCGGCTTCGCTGTGTCGCCCCGGCTTCGCTGTAGGGGGCCCACAGCATCGCGCAACCGGATCGGTCGCTCGACCCGCCTGGTGCTGCCTCGGTCGGCGGGCCCGGACGACTGCCCGGCACGGGGCGTGGCAACCGGTGCTTTCGTCGGCGGAGTGTGCCGCCGCGCCGAAGACGTTGACGACTCCGCGGGACCGATATGCGTGGCTCGTCGGTCAGTCGGGTGTTTCGGACGAGTCGGCCGGCTCGGAGTCGTCGGCCGACGTCGACCGCTCGATGGCGTCGTTGGCGGCCCAGCTGGCCAGCAGGTTCAGGGCGTCCTGCGAGGGTGAGGCGGGCTCGGCGGTGGAGGTGAGGAGGACCTGGCTGGGGTCGGCGCCGAGCGGGAAGGTTTCGAAGGGCAGGTCGAGGTCGCCGACGACCGGGTGGTGCAGGAGCTTTACGCCGGTGGTGTGCATCCGGACGTTGTGGGCGGCCCAGCGGTGTCGGAATTCCTCGCTGCGTGTGTCGTCGCCGTGACCACGGGCGTTCCTGGCGAGCACCACACCCCCGAAGGCGCGAACCAGGCCACCATCGAGACCCTCCTCAGCAACTGGCACGCGACCCTGCGGCTGTGCCAGTTCGACATCCAGCAGCCGATGGTCAAGGTGTACGGCACCGCCTTCGGCCTCTCCGACGAAGACCTGGCCACCGCCGCCAAGCAGTACAACGAACTGCTGGCCTCCTTCGCCGCCTGACCACGCTCGCACCACCGCGGCCACTCACGTGCCTGTCCGGCTCCGCTGTCTCGTGGCGATCCAGCTGTTGAGATCTGGGGATGCCGGGGATCTCAGGTGATGCGGTCCTGGACGAATGGATGCCGGACGCCGTCCCAGCTGATCTGGTCCGGTGGCTCAGCCCTTCCGGTTGCCGTCGAGTTGGAAGTGCCAGACGACCACGATCGGGGACTGGTCGTACCTAGGGAATTCTGGATGGCCGCCATCAGGCCGTCGTCAGGCCGTCGTCAGGACAGCCTCTTCAGCACACTGACAGGCGCCCCCACCACGTCTCCCGCCTGCCCCGTACGCCGACCGATCAATCTTCAGCGGCAATCGATCACCGATCACTGGCACACGTCAACAGTCGCATCGGGAAGGGGCTTGCCTTGCGAACACTACCGATATATCGTTGAAGCATCGCGACAGATCAACGATGGAATGGAGTGATTGCGATGCGTTCCCACGGATACGAGCGTGGACACGGTGGCGCCGGTCGGCCCGGCGGCCGCGGTGGTTTCGAGGGCCGGCGTGGTGCCTTCGGGCCTTTCGGGCCCGGAGGGCCCGGTGGTCCCGGATTCGGCGGACCCGGCTTCGGACCTGGCCCCTGGGGGCCCAGGGGCCGAGGCGGACCGCGAGGGAGGGCGCGGCGCGGTGACGTGCGCGCGTCGATCCTCGCCCTGCTGAAGGACCGGCCCATGCACGGTTACGAGATGATCCAGGAGATCGCCGAGCGCAGCGGCGGGGCATGGAAGCCCAGTCCCGGCTCGGTGTACCCCACCCTCCAACTGCTGGAGGACGAGGGGCTGATCGCCAGTGAGACCGAGGGCGGCAAGAAGCTGTTCTCCCTCACTGACGCCGGCGGTACCGCGGCCGAGGAGGGGCCCGAGGCGCCCTGGGAGGAAGCCTCCCGCGGCGTGGACTGGGAGGCCCTCGGTGAGATCCGCCAGGCTGGTTTCGGTCTGATGGAGGCCTTCGGTCAGGTCTGGAAGACGGGCAGCAAGGAGCAGCGCGAGAAGGCGGTCGCCGTCATCAACGAGGCCCGCAAGAAGCTGTACCTGATCCTTGCTGACGAGGGCTGACCGTCGTACGGCGCCGGAAATCGGTGATCAGAACGGCGACTGGAAACGGCGGCAGACAGGTGCCCCGCGGAGCGATCCGCGGGGCACCTTCGTGTGTACGGCTTCACCGGCCCGGCGGGAGCCCGTCAGCCCACCAGTCCCGACAGCTTGCGCAGCGACTCGTTCAGCGCGGCCGTCGCCGAGTCCTTGAGCTTGCCCGCCATCAACGAGACCGCCGCACCGGTGAACTCGCCGTCGATGCGCACGGTCGTGGTGTCGCCCTCGGGGGTCAGGGTGTAGCGCGTGGCGACGGTCACCGCCATCGGCCCCTTGCCGCGGATGGCGAACAGCCGGGCCGGTTCCAGCTCCTCGATGGTCCACTCGACCTCGGCCGGGAAGCCCATGAGCTTCATGTTCTCCTGGAACGTCCCGCCCACCGCGAGGGTCTCGGGGCCACCCTTGGGGAAACTGGTGTGGGTCGCGTTCCACTCGCCGTACCGGGGCCAGTCGGTGAGCCGGTCCCAGACCTTCTCCGCGGGCGCCGGGAGAGACGCCTCCGCGCTGACTTCGGCCATGCGACCACCCCTTCGTGTCGGGCTACGGTGTCGCGGAACGTAGCCGCAGCGGCCGCAATATTCAATACTGACGAACTGTCAGAAGCGTCCGGGCGTGGAGCGTTCTTGCCTGCCGTCGACGGCAGGCAGGGTCACCAGCCAGGGGAACAAGGCGGCGCGCGCCCCTCGGGGCAGAACGGCGTGATCTCATCCCTGAGGAGGAGGTTCCGGCGCCCGGGGTCCCCTTCCCGTGGGACGTGGAAATGCTTCCTCCCGTGGATGACCCGAGCGGAAGGGACTGATGAGCTAGGGGATGTGCAACCCCGTATCCCCCGGCAGTCGGCCCACGAGCGCGACGGCCGGCGCCCGGCCCACACGGACGACGATGCCAGACTCAGCGACGAGCTGGCAGCGGTGGTCTCCGGTGCCCGCCGCAGAGCGCTCAGGGACGGGGACCGGCAGATCGACACCGCCCATCTGCTCCACTCGCTCCTGGAGTCGGATGCCGAGGTGCGTGCCCTCTTCGACGGCGAGCCCCAACTCGCGCGTCTCATGGGGTACCTCGTGCAGCGCAGCATCGGATACGGGCTGCGCTGGCAGGGCAGCGTCGAGGACTCGGGCGCCGTACCGGTGGTGACGCGGGGGGAGGGCCTGTCGCCGCTGGCCGCCGGAGCGATGGAGTACGCCCGCGCGCGGGCCGCCGACCGTGGCGGCCGGGCCCTGGGTGTCGATCTCCTCGCCGCGATCGTCGCGGATCCGGAGGCGCGGGCCGTCGAGGTGCTGGGCCGCGCCGGGATCGACGCACGCGAGGTCCTCACCCGGGTCGACAGCCGTCTGTGGCGGGTCGTCCCGGAGTCGGGCGACAGTCGCCCACGACGGACCTTCTGAGCTTCAGGCGCGTACAGCGGGAGTACCCGGTGCCAGTCGCTGAGACAGGTGCCAACAGAGTGACGCTCATGTCGACACCTGCCATCATGTGCCGGTGCATACCTCTGAGAGCAGTCAGGGCCGGCGGGGAAGGGGCGTCGGGCTCGGTCTCGCACTGGTGTCCGCGCTCGCCTTCGGCGGGTCCGGTGTCGCGGCCAAGCCACTCATCGAGGCCGGACTCGACCCGCTCCACGTGGTGTGGCTACGGGTGGCGGGAGGCGCCCTGGTGATGCTGCCGGTCGCCGTCCGGCACCGCGGGCTGCCGCGCCGCCGGCCCGCCCTGCTCGCCGGGTTCGGTCTGCTCGCCGTGGCCGGTGTCCAGGCCTGCTACTTCGCCGCGATCTCCCGGATCCCAGTCGGAGTCGCCCTGCTCGTCGAGTACCTCGCGCCCGCGCTGGTGCTCGGCTGGGTGCGGCTCGTGCAGCGGCGGCCGGTGACGCGGGCCGCCGCCCTCGGCGTGGTCCTAGCGGTGGGCGGCCTCGCCTGTGTCGTCGAGGTCTGGTCGGGCCTCAGCTTCGACGTGCTCGGACTGCTGCTCGCGCTCGGCGCCGCGTGCTGCCAGGTCGGCTACTTCGTCCTGTCCGACCAGGGCAGCGACTCGGGCGACCAGGCACCCGACCCGTTCGGGGTCATCGCGTACGGCCTCCTCGTCGGCACCGTCGTGCTGACCGTCGTCGCGCGCCCCTGGAACATGGACTGGTCGCTCCTCGCCCACACCGCCGACATGGACGGCACCCCGGTCGCGGCCGGTCTGCTGCTGGGCTGGATCGTGCTCGTCGCCACGGTCCTCGCCTACGTCACCGGCGTGCTGGCGGTGCGCCGGCTCTCCCCGCAGGTCGCCGGGGTGGTGGCGTGTCTGGAAGCGGTCCTGGCGACGGTGCTCGCCTGGATCCTGCTCGGCGAGCACCTCTCGGCGCCGCAGATCATCGGCGGTGCGGTCGTCCTGGCCGGCGCGTTCATCGCACAGTCGTCGGCGCCCGCCCGCGGCTCGGCGGAGCCGGTGGCCGGCGGGGGCGGGGAAAAGGAATGGTCCGCCCGGGGGACCGCCGCCTAGGCTGCCGATCATGCATTCCCACGCACTAGTTCTTCCGCCGCCGGCCGCCTGAGGCGGGCCCTCCGGAAACCACGCCCCGCGCGCTGCGGGGCGTGACGGTGCTGCCCGCAGAAGAAGTCCGTGGACCCCGCCGAGCGGGCGTCCTTCCCGAACTTCCGCGCCAGGCGTGCCTCTGCGAAGGACGCGCCCTGCGCGCGTCTGCGGAGAGAATCACGTGTCGAATGCTGCTGTCGGCCTGCCCGTAGGGCGAGGCCTCTCCTATCTGATCGTCGCCGGTGTCGCCTGGGGCACCGCGGGCGCGGCCGGCTCCCTGGCCTACCGGGCCAGTGACATCGGGCCCGTCGCCCTGTCTTTCTGGCGCTGTGCCGCCGGGCTCGTGCTGCTGGCCGCCGCTCGCCTGCTGCGCCCGCGAGCCCGGGCCGCCGACACGCAACCCCTGCGGCGCAGGGTGCTGCGGGCCGGTGCCACCGGTGTCGGGCTGGCCGTGTTCCAGACGGCCTACTTCGCGGCCGTCGCCGCCACCGGTCTCGCCGTGGCCACCGTCGTCACCCTGGGCGCGGGTCCCGTCCTCATCGCGCTCGGCTCGCGGCTGACCCTGGGGGAGCGGCTCGGGCGGGGCGGGATCGTCGCCGTCGGCGGGGCGCTCGCCGGACTCGGGGTGCTGATCCTCGGCGGCGGGGGCGCGACCGTGCGCCCGTGGGGTGTCCTGCTGGGGCTGCTGTCGGCGGCCGGCTGCTGCGTGATGACGCTGCTCACCCGCCGGTGGGGCCGCGACGGCGGGGTGGACGCCGCGAGTACGTCCGTGGCGACGTTCGCCGTCACCAGTCTGTGCCTGCTGCCGTTCGCGCTGGCCGAGGGCCTGGTGCCGCACACCGCCGAACCGGGCCGGCTGCTGTGGCTGGTGGCCTACATCGCGGCCGTCCCCACTGCGCTCGCCTACGCCCTGTACTTCGCGGCCGCCGCCGTCGTACGGCCCGCCACCGTGTCCGTGATCATGTTGCTGGAGCCGGTGAGCGCCGCGGTGCTGGCCGTCGTCCTGCTGGGGGAGCGGCTCACCGCCTCGACGCTCACCGGGACCGTGCTGCTGCTCGCCTCGGTCGCGGGGCTCGCGGTGGCGGAGGCCCGGGGCGGCGCGGCGGACGAGGAGCCGGTGCTCGTGTGACGGCATGGCGGGATGACGGCCATGACGGGATGGCGTGGGCGGCGGCCCTCGTACGTCCGGAGGGCCCCCGCTTCAGAACATCGCCAGATAATCCGGGAGTTCGGTGCCGGGGGCCAGGCCGGCGTCGGCGACCGGGGTGTCGTAGCCCTTGCGGAGGGGGACGACGCCGGCCCAGTGCGGGAGGGCGAGGTCCTCGGGTTCGTCGTTGACGCCGCCGGTCCGGAGCTTGGCGGAGACCTCGTTCAGGTCGAGGCGGATCACGGCGGTGGCCGCGAGTTCCTTCCGGTTGGCGGGCCTTGAGTCGGCGGCCCGGCCGGGGACGACATGGTCGACCAGCGCGTCCAGGACCATCCGCTTCTCCTCGGGGTCGGTCACGTCGTGGGCGACGCCGTGCACCACCACGGAGCGGTAGTTGATCGAGTGGTGGAAGGCCGATCGGGCCAGGATCAGCGCGTCCACATGCGTGACGGTCAGGCACACCGGCAGGCCCGGGTCGGCCTGTCCCGTCATCCGCAGCGGACGCGAGCCGGTCGAGCCGTGGACGTAGAGCCGCTCGCCGACCCGGGCGTACAGCGTGGGCAGGACGACCGGCGCGCCGTCGCGGACGAAGCCGAGGTGGCAGACGTAGCCCTCGTCGAGTATCGCGTGCACCAGGTCCTTGTCGTAGGAGGCCCGGTCGGGGGAGCGTGTGGGGACCGTACGGTCGGTGGTGGCGTAGGCGGCGGGCGGCGTCGTCTGCGGGGTCCCCTGCATGGCGGTCTCCATTGCACTAGTGCATAATTGGCTTTGTGCTAGGAGAATATCCGATCGAAGGCCGGCGTGCGGCGGACATTTCCGCGAGCGTCGAACGCGCGGTGGGCGCCGGTGAGCTGGAGCCGGGTCAACTGCTGCCGCCCATGCGTGAGTTGGCGGCCACGCTCGGCGTGAACCCGAACACGGTCGCCGCCGCCTACCGCACGTTGCGCGAGCGTGGAGTCATCGAGACCGCCGGACGCCGGGGCAGCCGGGTGCGGTCCAAGCCCGCCACGACGAGTCGCGAGATGACGCGCGCGGACGTACCGGCAGGGGTGCGCGACCTGTCCGACGGCAATCCGGATCCCGCCCTGCTGCCGCCGCTCACGCAGGCGTTCGCGGCGGCGGCCGAGCAGGGCGACCGGCAGCCTGTCCTGTACGGGGCCGAGCCCGTGGAGCCGGAGCTGGCGCGGCTCGCCCGGGCCGACCTCGACGCGGACGCTGTGCCGGCCGGACCGCTCACCGTGGCCTCCGGATCGCTGGACGCCGTCGAACGCGTCCTCGCCGCGCACCTCAAACCGGGCGACGGCGTCGCGGTCGAGGACCCGGGCTGGGGCCGGACCCTCGATCTCGTTCCGGCACTCGGACTGCGTACGCTCCCCGTCGGCGTCGACGACGAGGGGCCGCTGCCCGACGACCTGCGCGCCGCCCTGGCTGCGGGCGCGCGGGCCGTCGTCATCACCGATCGCGCGCAGAACCCCACCGGGGCCTCCGTGAGCGCCCGGCGGGCGGGCGCCCTGCGTTCCGTCCTGGCCGCGCACCCCGCGACCTTGCTGATCGAGGACGACCACGGCCACGGCATCGTCGACCTGCCGCTGCACCCGCTGGCCGGCGTGACACGCCACTGGGCCTTCGTCCGCTCGGTCGCCAAGGCCTACGGCCCCGACCTGCGGCTCGCCGTGCTGACCGGGGACACCGTCACCGTCGACCGGGTGCGAGGACGGCAGCGCCTCGGGCCGGGCTGGGTGAGCCTGCTGACGCAGCGGGCCGTGGTCCGGCTGTGGGCCGACGGCGCCGTGGACGGACCTGCGGTGGCGGCCGCTTACCGGAGCCGGCGGGAGGCGCTGATCGACGCCCTCGCCGAGCGTGGCGTCACGGCCCACGGGCGCAGCGGCATGAACGTGTGGGTCACCGTTCCCGACGAGACGGGTGTCGTGGCCCGTCTGCTGCACTCCGGCTGGGCCGTCGCACCCGGCGCCCGCTTCCGGAAGAGCGCGCCGCCCGGCATCCGGGTCACCGTCTCGACCCTCACCGCCGAAGAGGCCGGCCCGCTCGCGGACGCGATCGCCTCCGCGGTGGGACCGGCCCCGATGCGCAGCTATGGCTAGGGCTTCGTTCGTGCGCTGTGCCCAGGGCGCCGGTCGGGGGTTGTGGCGAGGACCGGGGTCGTAGGCCATGACCAGGACTCCCTGGTCAGGACCGCGGTCGTGGGTCATGACCAGGACCTCATGGTCAGAACCGCGGTCGTGGGCCATGGCTAAGGCTTCAGCTGTGGATCGGCCTTCGGCCTGACCTGGGTGAGCGCCGCGCCCGCCAGCACGATCACCGCGCCGACCGGGGTCGACCAGCTCAGCGACTCGCCGAGGACCGCGACACCGGCGCCCGTCGCGATGACCGGGATGAAGTACGTGACCATCTGGGCCGTCGTCGGACCGACCTCGGCGACCAAGCCGTACTGGACGAGTACGGCGAGCCCCGTCCCGAGGGCTCCCAGCGCGGCCACGGCAAGCAGCGGGACCAGCGGGAAGTGGCCCGGAACGCTCGTGAACAGCGGGGTGACGACCGCCAGTTGGAGCGTGGCCAGCAGCAGTTGGGCGCCGGTCAGGGACAGGTTCGAGTGGCCGGAGCCGGCCAGGGTGCGGCGGACGTAGATCCAGCCGATCGGGTAGTTGAGGGAGGCCAGCAGGGCCATCGCGGTGCCCGTGGCGTCCAGGCCCTGGAAGCCCTGCCAGGCGCCGAGAACCGTCAGGACGCCCAGGAAGCCGAGGCCCAGACCCGCGACCCGGACGCGTGTGGGCCGGTCCTCGGAGAGGGCGACCACGGACAGTGCCATGCCCCACAGCGGCGAGGTCGCGTTGCAGATACGGGCGAGGGTGGACGGGATCGTCAGCTCGGCGTAGGCGAACAGCGAGAACGGCAGCGCGTTGAGCAGCAGGGCGGCGACCGCCAGATGCGCCCAGGTGCGCGTGCCCCGTGGCAGCCGCTCCCGCCTGACCGCCATCGCCGCGGCGAGCACCGCCGTGCCGAACACCAGGCGGCCCAGCGTGACCTGGAAGGGGGCGTACCCGTCGGTGCCCACCTTGATGAGCAGGAAACTGAAGCCCCAGACGAGGGAGAGGGCGCCGAAACGCAGCCGCCAGTCGAGAGACGGACGAGGACGAGAACGAGGGTGGCGAGGACGAACGGCGGAGTGAGAGGTGGACGTGGAGACGGAGGCGGAAGTGGAGGTCGCGGTGGTCATGCGGACAACGATGACCGGAGCGATCTCGTAGCACAATCGAGATTTCTAGAGGAGTACCTCGTAGTATTGCTTACATGTTGAACCTGGAGCGCCTGCGCACCCTCGACGCCCTCGCCCGGCACGGCTCGGTCAGCGGCGCCGCTGAGGGGCTGCACATCACGACCTCGGCCGTCTCGCAGCAGATGTCCAAGCTGGAGCGGGAGGTCGGACAGCAGCTGCTGGCCAAGAACGGGCGCGGAGTGCGGCTCACGGACGCGGGCCGGCTGCTCGCCGACCACGCGGCACGCATCCTGTCGCAGGTCGAAGTCGCCCAGTCCGACCTGGAGGCACAACGCGGCCAGGTCGTCGGCGAGCTGCGGCTGGCCGCGTTCCCGACCGCTCTGCGGGGGCTGTTCCCCGAGGCGCTCACCGGTCTGCGCGCCGCCCACCCGGCGTTGCGCCTGAGCTCGCGCGAACTGGAGCCCGAGGACGGGGTCAACGCCGTGCTGCGGGGCGACGCCGACCTCGCGGTCGTCCTGGACTGGTACAACAAGCCGCTGCCCATGCCGCAGGGCCTCGCCAAGGCGTCGATCCTCGACGACCCTGTGGAGATCGCCATGGCCGTGAACCACCCGCTCGCCGACCGCGAGGAGGTCGACCTGGAGGACTTCGCGGAGGACGAGTGGGTCGCCTGGCCGGAGGGCGAGTTCTGCCACGAGTGGCTGCTCTACACGTTGCGCGCCAAGGGCATGGAGCCCCGGATCGCCCATTGCGCCGAGGAACACCACACCCAGCTCGCGCTGGTCGCCGCCGGGCTGGGCGTCTGCGTCGCGCCCCGGCTCGGGCGCGACCCGATGCCGGCCGGGGTGCGGGCGGTGCCGGTGCGGCACCGCGTCCACCGGTACGTCTACGCGGTGTGGCGGGCGGACGCCGACCGCCGCCCGTCGATCCGGGCGGCGGTCGAGGCCCTGGGGGCCGCCGCCGAGAAGGTCGGGTGAATCAGGCCGGCCCCAGTTTCCGGAAGTCCCAGGAGACGATCTTCTCGGGCGTCAGCCGTATCCACGCGTGCCGGCCGTCGTGCGGCATCTCCTCCAGGCGGAAGTTCTTCCGCGCGAACAACGTCTCCGGAAGGTCGAGCTCCGCGCACAGCTCGCCGGTGCGCGGGGCCTCGCCCACGAAGTCCACGGCCCCGGACAGCTCGACGCCGCGCAGCTCGTCGTACTCCTCACCGGTGTCGACCACGATCGCGACCCGTGGATCGCGTCGCAGATCGGTCCAGCGTTTGCTGCGCACCACCGAGTACAGCCACATCGAGGTGCCGTCCCAGGCGAACCAGAGGGTGCTGACATGAGGCGCGCCGCTCGCGGACACGGTGGCGACCCGGCAGGTGCGCTGACTCGTGAGGAACTCGTCCAGCTCACCCGGCGTCATCATGATCTTCCGGCCCCGGCGCTGCGTGACGGTCATACGGCCCCCTCTTTCTCTCACGTCGTGTCAGAGGAGATCCTCTGACATCACGTCAGAAAAGGATGGGACGTCTTCCGTCCTGACGCAATGGTGGCTAGTCTCACCGCCCCAGACCCCGCAGGACCAGGGGGAGCCGTGCCGCCGTACGAACAGCTCAGCGAACTCCTCGACCCGGTGACCGCGGTCCTGCTCACCGTCGAGTGCCAGCAGGGCGTGGTCGGACCCGACAGCGCCCTGCCCGAACTCGCCGAGGAGGCACGCTCCTCCGGAGCCCTCGCCAATGTGGCCCGCCTGGTCGCAGCGGCGCACGGCTGCGGCGTCCAGGTGATCCACGCGATCGCCGAGCGCCGCCCGGACGGCCGGGGCTCGAACCGCAACGCCCGCCTCTTCCGCGCCGCCGAACGGCTGCCCGTCCAGCAGCTGTCCGGCACCACGGCGGTCCGTGTCGCCGCACCCGTCGAGGTCGCCGAGGAGGACTTCGTCGTACGACGCCTGCACGGGCTGTCGCCGATCCAGGGCACCGAGGTGGACGCGCTGCTGCGCAACCTCGGCTGCCGCACGCTGGTCGTGACCGGCGTGTCCGCCAACGTGGCGATCCCCAACGCGGTCTTCGACGCCGTCAACCGCGGCTACACCGTCGTCGTACCGACCGACGCCATCGCCGGGGTGCCGTCCGACTACACCCCGACGATGGTCCGCCACACCCTCGCGCTGGTCGCCACGGTCGCGACCACGGACGAGGTGCTGGCCTGCTTCACCCGGTCCGGGCCCCGTCCCCGGCGCGCACGCCTCACGCCATCGTGATCGAGTCCCCGCTCACGCTGATCTGCTCGGCGGCCAGCGGCTGCGTCGCGGGCCCCTTCTTCACGCTGCCGTCGGCCACCGAGAACTCGCTCTTGTGGCAGGGACAGACGATCACGCCGTTGGTGATGCTGGTCACCGCACAGCCCTGGTGCGTGCACTTCGACGAGAACGCCTTGTAGGTGCCCGCCGTCGGCTGTGTGACCACCACGCCCTGGTCCTTGAAGATCTTGCCGCCGCCCTCGGGGATGTCCGAGGTCTTCGCCAGCGCGGTGCCGCCGGAGCCGGACGAGGCGCTGCTGCTCGAACCCGAGTCGCCGCCGCTCGCGTTCGCGCCGGCCTGGGTGTCGGAGGAGTCGGCCGAGGAACTGTCGTCGGAGGATCCACACGCGGTCAGTGCGACGGCCAGTCCGGCCGCGCCGACCGCCGCCACGACGGTACGGCGAGCGGGCGCCGGAGCAGGGGGAAGCGATTCGCTGGTCGTCATGCTGACGTTCCCTTCATTGCAAGCTTCGTGCGTCTGCAGGGAGGTACGGCCTGCGGGCACCGGTTGTTCAGACGATGTCGAAATCTAAACCGCTTCGGGATCTGGGGGACGTAAGCCACAGCTGTCGCTTCGCTGTCGGCCAGTAACCTGGGGCGATGCTCAAGGAACGTACGTCATGAGGTCGTCTGCCGGCCTGCTGTGACGACGTTGCCCAGGTGCCCGTCGGGGCGGTTCACCGATGTGGCCGTTGGCGTTCGTCGGTGCGAGCGGTGCTGCGGACCCGTCGGGGATCGAGCGGCTGTGGCTGTCGCTGATCGTGTCGGTGGCGTCCGGCGGCCCTGCGCAGGGTCCAGCCGTCGTCGGCGACGCAGCGGGCCAGACGCAGGCCTCCGGTCTCGGTCAGGGGTGCGTTACGGCGGGACATGAGGGCCTTCTGGTCGTTCGATGTCGATGTCGCAATCCACACCGAACCCGGAAGGCCCTCACTCGTTCAAGATCACCCGACCGTGATTGCTGTCACCAACCTCAGTGGACAGAACACCTAGGGCTCTCCGTTTGCCTTCCGGCACGCAGGGGCGGCACGGATGACATGAGGCACGGTGCAGAGGTAGAGCGGACGGCCGACTGGGACACGCGTGTCAGGCGGGATGGTGAACGGGCGGCGATTGTCGATGTTGTCCTGGACCTCGATGCCGGAGAGGAGCTGCTGCAGGACGTTGGAGGCGCGAGGCGGGTTTCCCGGATTCCAGACGCGGCCGATCGCGGCGGCGGCCGCTCGGAAGGAGTCCCTGCCCGTGTCCCTGTCGCTGTGGCGGTTGGGGGAGAACGCCACATACGTCAGATCGACTGCCGTGAAGGTCTCCAGACTGGCGGACTTGTGCAGCTCGGGATACTCGATCAAGACGTTGGCGTCGGCGGTGAGCACCGGGAACGCCGACGTCTTTCCGGCACCGCAGCGGCCCTGGACGGCGTTGAGGACCCGAGGCAGCGCGTTGCCGCGGGCCGCGTACAGCGTGATCCCGTCGGACCTGCCCAGTGCGCAGATCTTGGCGGCGAGCTCGGCCAGCCGACCCTGGACACCGAACTGGTCCTGGGGCGAGTCACGGATGATCGCGGGCGGCTGGAGGGCGACGTGCCGCCTGCGCAACTCCTCGTCCAAGTCCTCCTTGAGGTTGGTGCTGTAGCGGTCGCGGTCGTCGTAGATGACGAGGGCCTTGTCCCGCCGCACTTCGACGACGCGCCGCGCCAGCGCCCGCGCCATATGGCGGCTGGTCGGCTGCGTCTGGAAGTAGTGCTGGGCATCGGTGGTCATGAAGTCGCCGGTGACCGAGGCCCCGATGACAGGCAGGTCCGCCGACAACTGGTTGATCGCCCTGACGGACTCGTCCCGGCTCTGCGCGATGCCGATCACCGCGGTGATGGTCGGATCCTCGGCAGCCAGCTCATTCAGCCGCCGCACGACGGCGGGGGCCTGACGGTACGCATATCCGACGTTGGCGACCAGCATCCGCAGCCCGGGCTTGGTCGAGTCGAGCCCGAGAGCCTGCTCGTTGTAGGTCTCCAACGCCTGTACCGCGCCGCGCAGTTGCAGAACTCCAGGAGGAGTGAGCTGTCCGCTCCCCCCTTTCGGGTCGGCGGTCAGCGGAGCGAGGAAGACCACAGTGGCATACGGGCTGTCCTGGTCTTCCACGGTGGCGTTCTGACGCCGGACGCGGTCCTGGAGATCACGCAGGAGCTTCTGGTCGGCTGCGTGCGTGAAGTAGCAGGCGTCCTGTGCGCCTGACTTCGCGGTATCGATGCCGACCCGCGCACCCCCTGCCGACCAGGAGTCCTGGCACTTGTTGTCCCAGTCCGTTTTCAGGACGACTCCTGGGGGAGTCGCTGCGCACAGCAGCGCAACGGCCATCAGCCAACCTGTGTACGCGGACCACCGGCTCACCCGGCGGACCGGCACGGCGGTGTAGCGTTCCAGCCAGTCACGGACGGCCGCCCTCGCCGTTCCCCCCAGAGCCACGGCCAGCTGCCCTTCACGCTCGGATCCGGAGGGCAGAGTTCTGCCCGCCAGCACCTCCTGCAACAGGTTGGCGCACTGATGGGCCGACGGGGCAGCTCCCTCGGTGTGACCGTCGGCGGCGTCCTGCGACCCCGTGGCGTCGTCCGGAGCGGGTGTCGGACGTGCGGCGATGAACAGCAGGGGCAGTGCGCGACGCCGCAGTCGCCACGGCCAGGTGTCACGTTCCCGCATCCGCAGTGCGAGGAAGGCGTCGAGCAGACGCTGAGCAGCCGCGCCGTCGGAACCGCCGACGTGCGGGAGCAGTACGGTGAAGGGCCAGACCCGGCGGCGTCGGCGCGGGTTGAACAGCCCCCGCCGAGTGGCCCGGACCAGGTCCATGGCGAGGGCCTCGAGCAGCAGGCTCTGGCGCAGCGCCGCGTTGTGCCTCAGGGACCCCTGCACCCCCAGATGGGTGGCAGCGTCGAGGAATCCCAGGGCGGGGACGTTGGCGCGGCCCACCTGCTGGGCGAACCACCGAAGCCGCTTGGTCCGGTTCAGCCACCAGCCGTAGAACCACTGCGTCGGGAGGGCAACGAGAACCGCGGCGAAGAACCCCAGCTTCTGCACCACCGAGTCCGCAGCCATGACTTCGCGTAGCTCGGGCAACCCCGGCGTGCGGTTCTGCCACTCTTCGTACAGCGCCCTGACCAGCGCCTTACGCTGCTGGTGGGGTGCTCCGACGCCGACATCGGTGTCCAGGATCCTGCGGCAGACCCAGTACGTGGGCAGGGGAAGTCCGGAGGCACCTCGGGTGAGCGGAGGCATCGTGGAGTCGAACTGCTCCACGATCCTGTCCATCAGCACGACATCCGGCTCGGGATCGGGGTCGTCGCCCGCGCGGTCGAGTACTCTCCGGTTCACCACCGCGTGCGGGACGATTCCCTGTCCGCCCTGGCTTCTGAGCCGATCGCGGTACGCGGTGACATACCTCGTTCCCAGCCCGGAGCCGTCTTCGAATACGACCACCGGCAGTCGCCGTCTGGGCACCGGGGAGGACGCCAGCGCATCCAATGCGCCCGTCAACCGGTGCACACCATCCAGTGGCGGAATGTCGTCACCCAACTTGTCACCTCGCGTTCGGCAGAGATCATCGATCCCCAGAGAGTGGCAGAGATCACATGACATCCGGCGAGATGATCACTAAATGGTGGATATAGGTGTGTTTGCTTTGTTGGGCGCCCTTGATCGATCGATGTGGGTCGGATCCAGGTCTGAGGCGTACGCCTGTAGTGCGTAGCGCATCCTCAATGCGCCACTGGCGAATCCCTGCCTCATCCATGGCGTCCCGTGTGGAACACCCACACCTGGGTGCTCGCGCTCGCCGCGGCCGGCAACTCCGGCTGGACGCGGGAGAGTCCGTGGTGACGTCGGCGCGGTGGCTCGGGCGCTCCATGCCGACTGTCACGCTCGGTTACTATGCTCACTTCATGCCGGAGGCCGCAGGCCGGATTCACGAGGCAGGGGGATCGGCGTGTCAGTGGAAACTCCCCAGCCCCCGGGCTGGTCGTGGCTGAATCTCCGGCGGACGCGCGCTTGGAGATGGTCGTGGATTGCAAGGCTAAAGAGTCGGGTGGCCTGGGAAAATGCTGAAAGAGGTCACCGCGACCCGCTACATCACGCCCCTGCGTGAGGGTGGCTCGCTGCCGGGGCTCGTCGAGGCCGACGATCACGGGACGTACGTCATGAAGTTCACCGGCGCCGGACAGGGCCGCAAGACGCTGGTGGCCGAGGTGGTGTGCGGGGAACTCGCGCGGCGGCTCGGCTTCCGGGTGCCCCGGCTGGTGACGATCGGCCTCGATCCGGATCTGGGCCTCGGCGAACCCGATCCGGAGGTGCAGGGGCTGCTCAAGTCCAGCGGCGGTACCAACCTCGGTATGGCCTTCCTCTCGGGCGCCCTCGGCTTCGACCCGCTCGCGTTCGCGGTGAGCCCCGAGGAGGCCGGCCGGATCGTCTGGTTCGACGCGTTGGTCAACAACGTCGACCGCTCCTGGCGCAACCCCAACCTGCTGCGGTGGCAGGGCGAGGAGTGGCTCATCGACCACGGTGCGACCATGATCTGGCACCACAACTGGCCGGGCGCCGAGGCGTCGGCGGCCCGCCCGTACGACGCCTCCGATCACGTGCTCGCGCCCTTCGCGCCGGATCTGGAGGCGGCCGCCGACGCGTTGGCGCCGCTGGTCACCGAGGAACTCCTCGCCGAGGTCACCGCACAGGTCCCGGACGTGTGGCTCGCCGACGAGCCCGGTTTCGAGACGCCGGACGACCTCCGGCGGGCCTACGCACGGCCGCTGGTCGCACGGGCCGCCGTCGTCCATGACCGCGTCCAGGGCATCGAGGGAGTCAAGTGAGCCACGTGAGCGAGCGCCACATCATCAAGGGCGGCCGCCGCGGCGACCGCGACGTCTTCGAGTACGCCCTGCTGCGGGTCGTGCCCCGCGTCGAGCGCGGCGAGTGCATCAACGCCGGCGTCCTCGTGTACTGCCGCGCGAAGGCCTACGTCGGCGTCCGCACCCACCTCGACGAGGCGAAGCTGCTCGCTCTCGACCCCGACGCGGACGTACCCGGCGTACGCGCGGCCCTGACGGCCGTCGAGGGTGTGTGCGCGGGCGGCGAGGCAGCCGGCCAGGCCGCGGCCGACGACCCCGGCCGCCGCTTCCGCTGGCTGATCGCCCCGCGCTCGACGATCGTCCAGCCGGGGCCGGTGCACACCGGACTGACGGCCGATCCCGCCGCGGAGGCCGACCGGCTGCTCGACCTGCTCGTCCGGTGACGGAACCGGCGCCTGCCGGGACCGGAGCGCCACTGCCCGCCCCGCCCCGCCGTGACGCCGCCGCGCCCGGCCACCGTCGGCGGACCGGCTGCGGAACCTTTGCCCCACCCGCCCCGCGGTGACGTCGCCGCGCCCGGCCACCGTCGGCGGACCGGCTACGGAACCTTTGTCCCACCCGCCCCACGGTGACGCCGCCGCGCCCGGCAACCCCAGCCAGACGGGCTGCTCGACGTGCTCGTGCGGTGCAGATCGCACGATCACGTCAACCCGGCCGGCCCGGAACTCCGCAAGCTCGCGAGCTGACCCTCACACGATTGAGCTGACTCGACCTCCTGCGCACTCTCCCGGGAACGGCTGCCAACCCCTTCCCCCCTGCCTCCCGCCCCGCCGCCCGGCGTGAAGGAGCGGGCCGGGTCCTGGGCCGGTTCCTGCTTCGCGCTTGGTCCGCGGGCCGGGCGTCAGGACCGTCGGCGCCTCACCACATAGCCGGTCGCGAGGGCACCGCCGGCCACGAAGGCCGTGCCGACGCCCATCTCCAGGTCGCTCGGTCCGGAGGCCGACGCGCCGCCCAGCCCGCCTTGCACACCACGGGTCGGGGTGACGGCGGTGGGGGTCGCGGAACTGAGGGGACGGCTGGTGGAGGAGGTGACGGGAGAGTCGCGACGGGGCAGTGCCTCGCAGGCTATGCCGTCGGCCGGGCCCTGATCCTCGTCGAGTCGGTTCTGATCGCTGGGGTTCGTGTCGAGCGCGGCCTGCGCCTCCTCCTGGAAGGTGAAGTCGCGGCAGTCCAGATCCTGGGCGTGAGCGGGGGCGGCCAACGGCGCGGTCGCGGCGATCGCGATCAGAGTGCCGGCGACAGCGGTACGACGGCGCATGGAGCGCCTCCTTTCCGGTCATGGACGGCCTGCGCATCGACGCTATGGGGCAGTCGGCGCAGCGGCGCGCGGCGCGGGGCCGATCGGGTGCCGCGACGGGCACCGGTGCGGGACGATGACGGCGGGCCCGACCCGGACAGAAGCGCTGCCCGGGGGGTAATGGATCACACACCCCCCGTCTGCCGTTGACACCGGGTGCCAGGGCTTCTAGCGTCACGTCTGGCTGAAGGTACTAAGCGGTCGCTCACTCGATGGGCGTCCTTCTCGAGGGCGAGGAGAACCAGCAATGTCCACTACTGAGCAGCGGGTTGCCGTGGTCACCGGCGGAGCGCGCGGCATCGGTGCCGCCACCGCCGTACGACTGGCTGCCGAGGGCCGCGCGGTCGCCGTGATCGACCTCGACGAGGCCGCCTGCAAGGACACCGTGGAGAAGATCACCGCGGCCGGGGGCAGGGCCCTCGCGGTCGGCTGTGACGTCTCGGACGAGGCGCAGGTCGAGGCGGCGGTCGCGCGCATCGCCCAGGAGCTCGGCGCGCCGACCATCCTGGTGAACAACGCGGGCGTACTGCGCGACAACCTGCTGTTCAAGATGAGCGTCGCCGACTGGGACACCGTCATGAACGTGCACCTGCGCGGCGCCTTCCTGATGTCCAAGGCCTGCCAGAAGCACATGGTGGACGCGGGCTTCGGCCGGATCGTCAACCTCTCCTCGTCCTCCGCGCTCGGCAACCGCGGCCAGGTCAACTACTCCGCCGCCAAGGCCGGTATGCAGGGCTTCACCAAGACCCTCGCCAAGGAGCTCGGCAAGTTCGGCGTCACCGCCAACGCGGTCGCCCCCGGCTTCATCGCCACCGAGATGACCAAGGCCACCGCCGACCGCGTCGGCATGGGCTTCGACGACTTCAAGGCCGCCGCCGCCACCCAGATCCCGGTGGCCCGCGTCGGCGAGCCCGAGGACGTCGCCGACGCGATCGCCTTCTTCACCGGCGAGGCGGCCGGCTTCGTCTCCGGCCAGGTGCTGTACGTCGCCGGCGGACCGCTCGACTAGGGGATCAGGAACATGACTTCGGTGGAACTCCCCGAGCTTTCGGGCAAGGTCGCGCTCGTCACCGGCGCCAGCCGCGGCATCGGGTACGGCGTCGCGCAGGCGCTGATCGCACGCGGCGACCGCGTCTGCATCACCGGCCGCAACGAGGACGCGCTCAAGGAAGCCGTCGAGCAGCTCGGCGCCGACCGCGTCATCGGCGTCGCGGGCAAGGCGCACGACGAGGAGCACCAGGCCGTCGCCGTCGAGCGCACGATGGAGACCTTCGGACGCGTCGACTTCCTGGTCAACAACGCCGGTACGAACCCGGTGTTCGGGCCGATCGCCGACCTCGACCTGAACATCGCCCGCAAGGTGTTCGAGACCAACGTGGTCTCGGCGCTCGCCTTCGCCCAGAAGACCTGGCACGCCTGGCAGAAGGACAACGGCGGCGCGATCGTCAACATCGCCTCCGTGGCGGGCGTCTCCGCCTCGCCCTTCATCGGCGCGTACGGCATCAGCAAGGCCGCGATGATCAACCTGACTCTCCAGCTGGCGCACGAGTACGCGCCCCGGGTGCGGGTCAACGCGATCGCCCCGGCCGTCGTGAAGACCCAGTTCGCCAAGGCCCTGTACGAGGGCCGGGAGGAGGAGGCCGCCGCGGGCTACCCGCTGGGCCGGCTCGGCATGCCCTCCGACATCGGCGGTGCCGCCGCGTTCCTCACCTCGGAGCAGTCCGACTGGATCACCGGCCAGACCCTCGTCGTCGACGGCGGCATCTTCCTCAACGCCGGCGTGGGCTGAGTCGTCCTCCCACGGGCACGGGCGTCCGTTGTCGGAAACGGCGCCCGTGTCGACGTACAGGATGGGCACCGGACGTTGACAACGTCGTCATCGACAGGCGGGTCGACAAGGACGTTCCCACGCAGGTCCCGCGCACCGAACGCTGCGGTATGGTCTGCCGACCCTTGGTACGGCAGATCGAGGAGCGTGCGCGTGTTCAACCGGAGACGATGCCTGCGCCACGTGGCGGCCATCGCGTCCATATCGTCCCTGGCCACTGGCTGCGGTGTGCTGTCGTCCGACTCGTCCGACGACGCCGGGCCGATCGTGGTGGGCACCACCAGCGCCCCCAGCACGCTGGACCCGGCCGCTTCCTGGGACGGCTCCTGGGAGCTGTTCCGCAACATCTACCAGACCCTGCTGGCCTACCCGAACGGCGCGACCACGCCCCAGCCCGACGCCGCCGAGCGCTGCGCGTTCACCGACAGCTCCAGCCGGATCTACCGCTGCCGACTGCGCGCGGGCATGAAGTTCTCCGACGGGCACACGCTCGACGCGCAGGCGGTGAAGTACTCGATCGACCGGATCAGGGCCGTCAAGGCACCGGGCGGCCCTGCCGGACTCCTCGGCAGCCTCGACCGGGTGCAGGCGCTGGGCGACCGTGACGTGGTCTTCCACCTCAACCAGTCCGACGCCACCTTCCCGTTCGTGCTCGCCACCCCGGCCATGTCGATCGTCGACCCCGAGAACTACCCCGCCCACTCGCTCCGCGAGGACGGCAAGGTGTCCGGTTCCGGCCCGTACGCGCTGCGGTCGTACGCCGAGGGCAAGCAGGCCGAGCTCGTCACGAACAAGAGCTACAAGGGATTCGCGCAGCGAAGAAACGACGCGGTGACGATCCGCTACTTCCAGGACTCCTCGGCCATGGTCAAGGCGCTGCGGGACCGGCGGATCGACCTCACCTACCGGGGTCTGGCCGCCGCCGACATCGTCTCCCTCGAAAGCAGGAAGGACAAGAACCTCCAGCTGATCGAGGGCTCCGGCACCGACATCAGCTACCTGGTGTTCAACCCCAAGGACCCCTGGGCCCGCAAACTCGCCGTGCGCAAGGCCGTCGCCCAGGTCGTCGACCGGGCGGCGATCGCGCACAAGGTCTACAAGGACACCGTGGACCCGCTGTACTCGATGGTCCCGAAGGGGCTCACGGGCCACACCACGGGCTTCTTCGACGACTACGGCGAGCCCAGCACCGCCAAGGCCCGAAAGATGCTCTCCGAAGCCGGCGTCACCGAGCGCGTCCCGCTGACCCTCTGGTACACGACCGACCGCTACGGCTCCGAGACCGCCCAGCAGTTCCAGGAGCTCAAGCGGCAGCTGGACGGCTCCGGCCTGTTCACCGTCACCCTGAAGAGCCGCCCCTGGAAGACGTACGTGGACGGCTACGAGAACGGCGAATACCCCGTGTTCGGGCGTGGCTGGTTCCCCGACTTCCCGGACGCCGAGAACTTCATCGCCCCGTTCGTGGGCAAGGAGAACGCGCTCGGTACGCCCTACCCGGCGCCCAAGATCACCGGGGTGCTGCTGCCCCGTTCGCGCGGCGAGAGCAACCGGGCCGACGTGGAGAAGGACTTCGAGGAGGCCCAGCAGATCCTCGTCGACGACGCGCGGCTGCTGCCGCTGTGGCAGGGCCGGCAGTACGTGGCCGCGAACGACGACATCTCGGGCGCGGAGCAGGCGCTCGACCCGTCGACGATCATGACGGTGTGGCAGTTGCACCGGAAGACCAGCTGGTAAGGGCCGGTTTCGTCGTCCTCGGCGACGATTGTCAGTGGTCGCCGGTAGGTTCTGTGGCGTGGGGCGACCGCAGGTTGCGGTGAACGCTCCCCGGCGACCGCACACCGTAAGGAAGTTGACGTGACCGACATCGCCATGCTGCCCGAGTCCTGGCGCGGGGTTCTGGGTGACGAACTGCAGCAGCCCTACTTCAAGGAGTTGACGGAGTTCGTCGAGGAGGAGCGGGCGAGGGGTCCCGTGTACCCGCCGCGCGAGGAGGTCTTCGCCGCGCTGGCGGCGACGCCGTACGAGCGGGTGAAGGTCCTCGTCCTCGGTCAGGACCCGTACCACGGCGAGGGCCAGGGGCACGGCCTGTGCTTCTCGGTCCGGCCCGGTGTGAAGACCCCGCCGTCGCTGCGCAACATCTACAAGGAGATGAAGGAGGAGCTGGGCCTGTCCGTCCCGGACAACGGCTATCTGATGCCGTGGGCCCAGCAGGGAGTCCTGCTGCTCAACGCGGTGCTCACGGTCCGCGGGGGCGAGGCGAACTCGCACAAGGGCAAGGGCTGGGAGAGGTTCACCGACGCGGTGATCCGCGCGGTGGCAGACCGGCCCGACCCGGCGGTCTTCGTCCTGTGGGGCAATTACGCGCAGAAGAAGCTGCCCCTGATCGACGAGACACGGCACGTGGTGGTCAAGGGCGCGCACCCCTCCCCGCTGTCGGCGAAGAAGTTCCTCGGCTCCCGCCCGTTCACACAGATCAACGAGGCGGTGGCCCGGCAGGGGCACGAGCCGATCGACTGGCGGATTCCCGACCTTGGGTGAGGTCCGCGGTGAGGTGGCTCGGGTGGGTGGCTGACACTCGGGTGGGGCAGGTGGCGCTGACTCCTGGTGGGCCTGGGGCGGGGGCCGGGTGCGGCGACCGCCGCCGCGTCGGGACCGGGCGGGTTGCGGGCGCGGGACCAAGGACGGACGGGGGTGCCGGTGAGGCTCCTGGGCCGACCCCCGACCCGGGGCGCCTGTCGCCCCGGCGTTCCCGCACCGGGCCCCCGGTGCCGCCTGACCGGGATTGTCCGTCGGGGCGGTTAGCGTCGGGAGGGACAGCCGGCGAGGGTGCGGAGGGCGCGGTGGCGGAGCGACAGGGGCAGGCGGCCGCGGATGCCCTGATGACACGGATCGGGCAGGTCGTCATGCTGCATCACGCGGGCGACCGCGAGGAGGCCCGGCACCGCTTCCTGGGCCTGTGGGCGGAGATCGGCGAGCACGGAGATCCACTGCACCGCTGCACCCTGGCGCACTACCTGGCCGACACCCATGACGATCCCTCCGACGAACTCGCGTGGGACCTGCGGGCGTTGACGGCCGCGGAGGAGCTGACGGAGGACCGGCCCACCGAGCACCACGCAGGGCGGCAGGAGAACGCCCTCGCGGTGCGGGCGCTGTACCCCTCGCTGCACCTGAATCTGGCGGCCGACTATGTGAAGCTCGGCCGCGCCGAGGCCGCCCGCACCCATCTGCGCCGGGCGCGCGGCGCGTCCTACGCGCTGGGGGACGACAGCTACGGCGACGGCGTGCGGGCGGCGATCAGCCGACTGGAGGTGCGGCTGGGGGAGGGGGACTCCGGCGGAGGGGGAGCGTGGGGACCGCCGCGCCGGCGGTCCTGAGGCCCTCGCGGCGACCCGCCCCGGAAGGCGGCGTGCTCAACGCCCGTACGTCTGGTCGCAGATCATCGCCTCCGGGCTGTCCGCGCGCCAGCCGCCGTACTTCTTGCCGAGGGCGCAGACGTCCTGCTGGTTCCGGGGGATCGTCCCGGGCACGTCCGGGGTGTCGACGCGCGGCCGCCGGTGCTGGCCGGCGTCGGGGTGCCGGGGTTCGGGACGCGCCGGGTGAGCCGGACCGGCGGGGTGCGTGCGGGGCGGCGGCTGCTGTCGCGGTTGCGCCGCGCCGGGCGGGGCGATGGCGGGCGAGGGGGGCGCGGCGGGTTCCGGGCGACGGGACGGGCCGATCATCTCCAGGGCCTCACGGGCGGGCGCCTGCACGACCTGCGGCTCCGCCGGGCCGTCGGGCCGGGGCGCCGACGGCCGGGACGGCGCCGTCGGCGGGCCGGGAGTGGGCGGGCGCTGGACCGTCACACAACCCGCGAGGGCCGAGACAGCCACGGTCACCAGGAGCGTTGCTGTGGTCGTCGTTCGATGCACGCGCGCAACTCTGCTGGCTGCGGGGCCCGTCGGGACAGCGGAAAGGCTCAGGATGCCCCACACGGGTGATCTCCGGCCCCGTACGGTGGGGCCGGACCCCGAGCGGCTGACGTCACTCGCCGGTGGCGCCGTCGACGCGTTCCCGGAGCAGGTCGGCGTGGCCGTTGTGGCGGGCGTATTCCTCGATCATGTGCGTGACGATCCAGCGCAGGTTGAACCGCTCACCGGTACGCCGGTGCTTGCCCTCGGAGGTGTCGTCGAGGCCGAAGCGGGCCGCGTTGCGCCGGGCGGTCTCGATCTCGGCCTGCCAGGTGGCGTACGCCTCCTCCCACGTGTCCGCGTCCGTGAGGTGGAACTCGCCGTCCGGATCCGCGTCGCTGTAGTAGATCGGGCCGACGGCCTCGTCCGTGAGCACCCTGCGGAACCAGCTCCGCTCGACCTCCGCCATGTGCCGCACCAGCCCCATCAGCGACAGCTCGGAGGGCTCCACCGCCTGAGTCCGCAGCTGGGCGTCGGTCAGACCCTCGCACTTCCACGCGAGGGTCTGCCGGTGGTAGTCCAGCCAGCCCTCCAGCATGGTGCGTTCGTCGGCGTCGGTGGCGGGTTCGTGGCGCTCGGTCGTCGTCATACCCGCATCTTCGCCTCCACCGGCCTGATCCCACCACGGGTTTTGCGCACGCCTCCGACCCCGGCAGCCGCGTGCCGACCGACCCGGACATCCACCCGGACATCCACCCGGTATCGCCGGCCGGCGGCCGCCGCGCCCGCCGTATGCTGCCGTGAAGCACGCGCAGACAAGCAGGCAGTGAGGGAGTCCCCGTGAAGGTCGGCTGCATCGGGCTGGGCGACATCGCGCAGAAGGCCTACCTTCCGGTGCTCGGCGGCCTCCCCGGGGTCGAACTGCACCTGCAGACCCGTACTCCCGCCACGCTCACCAGGGTCTGCGACGGCCTCCACCTCCCCGAGCCGCAGCGCCACACCGACCTGGAGTCCCTGCTCGCCCGGAACCTCGACGCGGCCTTCGTGCACGCGCCGACCGCCGTGCACCCCGAGATCGTGACACGGCTGCTGGAGGCGGGCGTACCGACGTACGTCGACAAGCCGCTGGCGTACGAACTCGCCGACTCGCAGCGGCTGGTGGCGCTCGCGGAGGAGCGGAACGTCGGCCTGGCCGTCGGTTTCAACCGCCGTTACGCCCCCGGGTACGCACAGTGCGCCGATCATCCGCGCGAGCTGATCCTGATGCAGAAGAACCGGATCGGGCTCCCCGAGGAGCCGCGCACGATGGTCCTCGACGACTTCATCCACGTCGTCGACACGCTTCGTTTCCTGGCGCCCGGCCCGGTCGACGACGTCACCGTGCGCGCCCGCGTCCAGGACGGACTGCTGCACCACGTCGTGCTGCAGCTCGCAGGGGACGGCTTCACCGCGCTCGGGGTCATGAACCGGCTCAGTGGCTCGGCCGAGGAGATCCTGGAGGTGTCCGGGCAGGACACCAAGCGTCAGGTGGTCAACCTCGCCGAGGTGATCGACCACAAGGGGCAGCCGACGATCCGGCGGCGCGGGGACTGGGTGCCCGTGGCCCGGCAGCGCGGCATCGAGCAGGCCGTGCTCGCCTTCCTCGACGCCGTGCGCGCGGGCAAGGTGCTCAGCGCCCGGGACGCGCTGGCGACTCATGAACTGTGCGAGCGGGTGGTACGAGCGGTTCAGGAGCGGGCCGCCTGAACCGCAGCGTCCGCACCCCCTCGCTGACCGCCCAGGCGGCGAGGACCAGCATCGCCGCGTGCACCGGCCAGTCGCCGAAGCGGACGTACGGGGTGGTCCCCCGCGCCAGCGGTACGTCGTAGACCCGGGCGGTGCTGCTGTCGGTGCCGAGCCATGATCCGATGCGCCGGCCGTTCGGGTCGTAGACGGCGGAGACGCCCGTCAGCGTGGCGTGCACCATGGGGTGGCCCGTCTCGGCGGCGCGCAGCGCGGCGAGCGAGGCGTGCTGCTCGGGGGCCCAGCTGTGCTGGAAGGACGAGGTCGACGACTGGCCGACGAGGAGGTCGGCGCCGTCCTCGGTGAGATGGCGGGTCATGTCGGGGAAGGCGGTCTCGAAGCACACCATCGGGCCGATCCGCAGGCCGTGCCCGACGTTCATCACCACCTGCTCCGAGCCCTTGCGGCGGTCCTCGCCCGCCGCCTTGCCGACCGAGGTGGCCCAGCCGAGCAGCGAACGGGCCGGGATGTACTCGCCGAAGGGGACGAGCCGCATCTTGTCGTAGCGGTCACCGGTGAGGCCGTCGGCGCCGACCAGGACCGAACTCTTGAAGATGCCGGGCTTGTCGGAGCGCCGGGCGTCCACGTTGACGAGGATGTCGGCGCCGGTGTCGCGGGAGAGCTCCGCGATCCGCCGGGCCAGGTCGGGCCGGTCGTCCAGGTCGAAGCCGACGCTGCTCTCGCCCCAGACGATCAGGTCGGCGTCCTGTCCGACGAGTCGCCGGGTCAGCCGCTCCTCGAGGTCGAACCGGCGGTCGGCGCTGTCGGCACCGTCGACGATGCCGGGCTGGACGACGGCGATCCTCGCCCGGTTGCCGGCGTCGGTGTCGGGGCGCGGCGACCAGGCCCAGGCCGCCGAGGTCGCGGCGGCCGTCGCGAGGAGACCGGCCACGGCCGGCACCCGGGACTCGCGGACCAGGACGAGGACGGCGACCGCCACGTTCACGGCCACGATCAGGAAACTGAGCAGCCACACCCCGCCCACCGAAGCCAGCCGCAGCGCGGGTGCCACCTCCCACTGGCTGGAGCCGAGCACGCCCCACGGGCCGCCGAGCCCCTGCCAGGAGCGCACGAGTTCGACACCGAGCCAGCCGGACGGCAGGACGAACAGCGCGGCCACGACCCGGCCCCGTGACGGCGTCCCGGCGAGGAACCGGCGCACCAGCCAGCCCCAGGGGGCCCACAGCGCGCCGAGCAACGCGGCGAGGACGACCGTGAACACGTTCAGGAAGGGAAACAGCCAGTGGTGCATCGCCAGCATGAAGCCGAACCCGCCGCACCAGCCGTCGTACGCCGCCCGTTTCCCGGTCGGCGCCGACCGGACGAGCGTGAGCCAGGGGACGAGGGCGACGTAGGCGAGCCACCACCAGGACGGCGCGGGAAAGGCGAGTACGGGCAGGGCACCCGCCAGGGTGGCGAGCATCGAGCGCCGCCATGGGGAGGCGAGCCAGTGGCCGAACGAATCCATACGGCGCCTCCTACCCCGTGAGCGGCCCCTGTGTGCGTGCCTCTGACGTCGCAGGTGCCGGAGGACGTCGGTTCAGTGGACCACAGGCGCCGGGGCCCGGCCGGGCAGGCGTCGCCACTTCTCCTGGACGACCACCTCGCGCAGCCGCCAGCCGTCGTCGGTGCGCAGCAGTCCGAAGTCGTACCGTCCGCCGCACACGAAGTCGGGAGCGCCCGGGCCGTCGCCGTCGCTCTCCCCGGCGAGGCGCATCGGGTTGACGTAGTCGGCCTGGAGGCGTGCCGTGTCGCCGGTGTCCTGGTCCAGCACGCCGAAGCGCAGGCGGCGGTTGACGATCAGATGCTGGCGCATCGAGAACGCCCGCAGGCTCTCCGCGAGCCACCCGGCGACCTGCCCGGCCTCCCCCTCGATCCCTCCGGCCGAGCGGTAGTCCGCCCGACCGTCGGCGGTGAACAGATCTCGGTAGGCCTCCCAGTCGCCGTCGTCCACGGCCACCGCGTAGTCGGTGATCAGTTCGTCAACGGCCAGCCGGTCCAGCACGGCGGCGAGCTCCACACGCTGCGTCATCGGCTCAGTGTTGGGCATGGCGGGGGCTGCGCCAAGGGGGACGCGGTGATTTCGGCGGCCGTCAGCCGCACGGCTTCCGGGCGGGCCTCACGGTTCCTTGGGCCTGCGGGGAGAACGGGCGACGCGCGTGACGGCCGCACAGGAACGGCCGTAGGGTGATCGATGATCGATCATTGGTCCTCGTTCGCGGGAGGTACTCATGGCAGGTTCCGTCACAGTCGTCACGGGCGGAAGCAGGGGGATCGGAGCCGCCACCTGTCTGCGGCTCGCTGCGGACGGCCATGACGTGGTGGTGGGGTACGTGCGGGACGCGGCGGCCGCCGACTCCGTGGTGGAGGGGGTGCGCAGGGCCGGGCGGCGGAGTGTCGCCATACGGGCGGACACCGCGGTCGAGACGGATGTCGAGCGGCTCTTCGATGTGGCCGAGGAGTGGCTCGGGCCGGTGACGGGCCTGGTCAACAACGCGGCGGTCACGGGTCCGTTGGGACGGTTCACCGAGGTGGACACCGAGAACCTGCGCCGGGTCGTGGACGTCAATCTGGTGGGCACGCTGCTGTGTTCACGGCGGGCCGCGCAGCTGATGACGGCCCGGGGCAGCGGTGTGATCGTGAACGTGTCCTCGGCCGCGGCGACCCTCGGGAGCCCCGGGGAGTACGTCCACTACGCGGCGACCAAGGCCGCCGTCGACGCGCTGACCCTGGGGCTGGCCAAGGAACTCGGTCCGGACGGGGTCCGGGTCAACGCGGTCGCCCCGGGAGTGATCGACACGGAGATGCACGCGACGATGGGCGACCCGGACCGGCCCCGGCGCGCGGCCGGCACGATTCCGCTGCGTCGACCGGGGCAGGCCGAGGAGATCGCGGCGGCGATCGCCTGGCTGATGTCGCCGGACTCCTCGTACGCGACGGGAGCGGTGCTGCGGGTGTCGGGCGGCCGGTGAGGAGCCGCTCCCGGAGAGTTCAGGCGATTCCCGGATGTCTGCATTGCGGGAGGTCTGCATTCCGGGAGTTCGGCACCCCCGGAGGTCTGCATTCCGGAGGTCTGTCGTGAGGAGGCGAAGCCTCCTCACGCTCAGGCCGCCTCGATGACCTCGCCGCGGATCGCGGCCGCCCACTCGACCACCAACAGCTCGTATTCCACGCGCTCCTGGGCCGAGAGGGTGCCGCCCGCGCGCATCCAGAGGGTTCGGATCTGCTCGTTCAACTCGGCAGCAGACCGCACGGAACCAGGAGTGACGGAGTCGGGGGACATGCGCACAAGCCTAGGGGCAAGCACTGACAGTGCGCTACCGGATGGCTACTCAAGTCGTATGTGATTGGTCACGGGTGGGGAGGGCCGCAGCGTCGAGTGCCGTGGTCCGCTTGGCGGCCGCGCCGATTCAGCCCGCCGACTCCGCCGCGTGAGGGCTCAGCGCGCCCATGCTGACCAGCACGATCACCAGGATGCCGAGGGCGATGCGGTACCAGACGAAGGGCATGAAGCTCTTGGTGGAGATGAACTTCATGAACCATGCGATGACCGCGTATCCGGAGCCGAAGGCGATCACCGTGGCGAAGATCGTCGGGCCCCAGGAGACATGGCCGCTCTCCATCGCGTCCTTGAGTTCGAACAGGCCGGAGGCGAGCACGGCGGGGATCGCGAGGAGGAAGGAGTAACGGGCCGCGGCCTCGCGCTTGTAGCCCATGAACAGGCCGCCGCTGATGGTGGCGCCGGAGCGGGAGACGCCCGGGATGAGAGCGCAGGCCTGGCAGAGGCCGAAGATCAGGCCGTCCCGGGTGCCCAGGTTCTCGAGGGTTTTGCGCTGCTTGGGCGCCCGGTGCCGGCCGCCCTGCTCGTCGCGCGCCGCCAGCCGGTCGGCGACGCCGATGATCACGCCGACGACGATCAGCATCGTCGCGGTGATCCGCAGATCGCGGAACGGCCCCTCGATCTGGTCCTTGAGGGTCACCCCGAGCACACCGATGGGGATCGAGCCGACGATCACCAGCCAGCCCATCTGCGCGTCGTGGTTCGCGCGCATCTCCTTGCTGGCCAGTGAACGCCCCCACGCCGAGATGATCCGGCCGATGTCCTTGCGGAAATAGATCAGCACGGCGGCCTCGGTCCCGATCTGGGTGATCGCGGTGAAGGCGGCGCCGGGGTCGTTCCATCCCGAGAAGGCCGCCGTCAGACGCAGATGCGCGCTGGAGGAGACGGGGAGGAACTCGGTCAGTCCCTGGACGAGTCCGAGGATGAGGGATTCAAACCAAGACATGAAGTAACGGAGTCCAAGCGCTGATCGTGGTGAGGAGCGACGGGCACACCGAGCCGGCGGGCGCGGTGATCGGAAGTGCTGAGGGGCAGCGTAGCGTCCTGAAGTGACAGCCCCGCCACAGGGGTTTGGTGGTGACGGCCGAGGAATTCGGCGGGAGGGCCGGGTGGCGACGGGCCGTGGCTACGCGGCCGTCGGGCCCGCCACCGTCCACCCCGGTGCCTGCGGACGGGCCGTCAGATCATCGTGGTGGACCGGCTCTCCGCAGGCCCGGCAGGTCACGACCGGAACCAGTTCGTGGCCGCAGGCGTGCTCGACCACCATCGGACGGTCGTCGTCGCGGTGGAGGTGCCGGTCGCCCCAGGCCATCAGCGTCATCAGGACCGGCTCCAGCTCCAGCCCCGCCTGCGTGGGCCGGTACTCGAAGCGCTGCGGCCGCTCGCTGTAGGCCCGCTTGGTCAGGATGCCGGCGTCCACGAGCCGGCGCAGCCGCGTCGCGAGGACGTCGCGCGGGGCGCCGATGTTGCGCACGAGCTGGTCGAAGCGGCCGTTGCCCAGGCATGCCTCCCGCAGGACGAGCAGGGAGTACTTCTCGCCGACGAGTGCCAGGGTGTCGGCGATCGAGCAGGGGCGAGGGTCTTTCGGGGCGGCCATGACGTTCAGTCTAGGGGAGGGTTTGATTGTCCAACCCTCAGAGGGTTTGTTTTTCCAACTCGCGGAGTTATGGTGAGTCCGGATTTCCTACTCACCGGTAATCGTGGAGGCGGCACCATGCGTGACGCAGTGATCGTCGAAGCCGTACGCACTCCGATAGCCAAGGGCAAACCGAACGGCGCCCTCGCGCACATCCACCCCGTGGAGCTCCTCGCCCACACCCTGCGCACGCTCGTCGAGCGGTCCGGTGTCGACCCGGCCCTGATTGACGACGTCATCGGCGGCACCGTCGACCAGGTCGGCGAGCAGGCCATGAACACCACCAGGTACGCCGCCCTGTCCGCGGGCTTCCCGGAGAGCGTCCCCGCGACCACCGTGGACCGCCAGTGCGGCTCTTCCCAGCAGGCCGTGCACTTCGCGGCGCAGGGCGTCATCGCGGGCGCGTACGACCTGGTCGTCGCCTGCGGTGTCGAGTCCATGAGCCGGGTGCCGATGTGGTCGAACGTGCCCGAGGGCAAGGACCCGTTCGGGCCCGGAGTCGCCGAGCGGTACAAGGAAGGACTCGTCCCGCAGGGGATCAGCGCCGAACTCATCGCAGCCAAGTGGTCCCTCACCCGCGACCGGATGGACGCCTTCGCGGTCTCCTCGCACCACAAGGCCGCCGCGGCCTGGGACGCCGGTCTCTTCGACGCCGAGGTGGCACCGCTGGACGGCGTCTCACGCGACGAGTGCGTACGACCGGGCAGCACCGCCGAGATCCTCGCCGGCCTCAAGCCCGCCTACCACGACCCGTACTTCGCCGAACGCTTCCCGCAGATCGAGTGGAACGTCACCGCGGGCAACGCCAGCCCGATCAACGACGGCGCGTCCGCCGTCCTCATCACGTCGAGCGAGACCGCGGCCCGGCTCGGCCTGCGCCCCCTTGCCCGTCTGCACAGCTTCGCCGTCACTGGCTCCGACCCGATCCTGATGCTCACCGGCGTCGTCCCGGCCACCGAGAAGGTTCTGAGCCGGGCCGGTCTCACCCTCGACGACATCGACCTGTTCGAGGTCAACGAGGCGTTCTCCAGCGTGGTCCTGGCCTGGCAGCAGGAGACCGGCGCCGACCTCGCCAAGGTCAACGTGCACGGCGGCGCGATCGCCCTCGGCCACCCGCTCGGCGCGAGCGGCACCCGGCTGACGACCACCCTCGTACACGCGATGCGGGAGCGCGGCGCGCGCTACGCCCTGCAGACGATGTGCGAGGCGGGCGGTCTCGCCAACGCGATGATTCTGGAGTCCGTGTAACCGGAGTCCCTGTCACCGGACAACTGGAGCCCGTGCAAGCGGGTTGCGGAGTTACCGCACCCCGCGCAGGTGGTGGCGCTTGCGCCAGGCCACCACCGCGCCCACCAGCGCAGGCAGCGCGATGCAGGCCATCGCGATCAGGAAGGCGGGCGAGGTCGGCGCCGAGGCACGGGCGCCGGCGACGACGTAGGCGGCGGTGTTCGGGATCGAGCCGAGCGCCGTCGCCACCAGGAACGAGACGGTGCTCATGCGGGAGACGGCCGCACAGTAGTTGGCGGCCCAGAACGGCACCCCGGGGAACAGCCGGGCCGCCAGCATCGAACGGAAGCCGTGCCGGCTGAGCTGCCCGTCCGCGGCCTTCAGCCACCGACCGCGCAACAGCGGACGCAGCGCGTCCTGGCCGAGTATCCGGCCCAGCCCGAAGGCGACACCGGCGCCGAGCACCGTGCCCGCGAGGGCCGTGCCGAGCCCGAGCTGGGAGCCGAAGAGGGCGCCCGCCGCCAGGTTCAGCAGGGGGCGGGGTACGAAGGCGACCGTGCACAGCCCGTACGCCACCCCGAAGACCACCGCCGCCGCGGCTCCGCCGAGTTGCGGCGGCCAGCCGTCCGCCAGCAGCCGCTGCGGTTCGAAGAGCAGAACGGCCGAGGCGGCGCCGGCGAGCAGGGCGATGAGCAGGGACAGGCGCGACCAGGGCGACAACAGCACTCTCGTGCAGCGGGCGGTGAGGCCCACCGGGGCGGGGGCGACGGTGGCGAGCTCCGCGGCGACGGCGAGTTCGGTGGCGGTGGCCCGGGGAGAGGCCGTGGCGGTGCCCCCAGAGCGGGTGGTGGCATCGAGCATTCAGTGACGGTAACCGACTCACGTGTGTGATCGCCGTATGGATCCGGTCCGTTGTGGGGATCCGGCACCGCGAAAAACCATTCGACGTGCGACGACGCGTCAGCAATGATCTGCGTCATGTTCCGGTACGCCTTCCTCCTCGCAGCATCCGCGGTCGCGGATGCCCCGAAGGCTGCCGTTCCCGATTTCCTCGCCGCAGTCGACGGCGCCCGAAGCTGACCCTCCCCGGATCGTCCGGCGGACCCCGCAGGGGGAGGGTCGGCGAGTCCTTGGGGTCCCCCTCTCCCAGGAGAGATCTTTTCCGACCAGAGGCTTCGAGGTACCGCCATGTCCAAGACGGCGTACATCCGCACCAAACCGCATCTGAACATCGGCACGATGGGCCATGTCGACCACGGCAAGACCACCCTGACCGCCGCCATCACCAAGGTGCTCGCCGAGCGCGGCTCCGGCACGTTCGTGCCGTTCGACCGCATCGACCGGGCGCCGGAGGAGGCCGCCCGCGGCATCACCATCAACATCGCGCACGTCGAGTACGAGACGGACACCCGGCACTACGCGCACGTGGACATGCCGGGGCACGCCGACTACGTCAAGAACATGGTCACCGGTGCCGCGCAGCTCGACGGGGCGATCCTCGTCGTCTCCGCGCTCGACGGGATCATGCCGCAGACCGCCGAACACGTGCTGCTGGCCCGTCAGGTCGGCGTCGACCACGTCGTCGTCGCCCTCAACAAGGCCGACGCGGGCGACGAGGAGCTCATCGACCTGGTCGAGCTGGAGGTCCGCGACCTGCTCACCGAGCACGGCTACGGCGGCGACGCCGTGCCCGTCGTACGGGTGTCGGGGCTCCGGGCCCTGGAGGGGGACCCGCGCTGGACGGCCTCGATCGAGGCGCTGCTCGACGCGGTGGACACGTATGTGCCGATGCCCGAGCGGTACCTGGACGCGCCCTTCCTGATGCCGGTCGAGAACGTGCTCACCATCACCGGCCGGGGGACCGTCGTCACCGGCGCCGTCGAGCGGGGCACGGTGCGCGTCGGGGACCGGGTCGAGGTGCTCGGGGCCGGCGTGGAGACGGTGGTCACGGGGCTGGAGACCTTCGGCAAGCCGATGGAGGAGGCGCAGGCCGGGGACAACGTGGCGCTGCTGCTGCGCGGTGTGCCACGGGACTCCGTCCGACGCGGGCAGGTCGTGGCGGCGCCGGGGAGTGTGGTGCCCCGGAGCCGGTTCTCGGCGCAGGTGTATGTGCTGTCGACGCGTGAGGGCGGGCGGTCGACGCCGGTCGCCACGGGGTATCGGCCGCAGTTCTACATCCGTACGGCGGATGTGGTCGGTTCCGTGGACCTCGGGGAGGTCGCTGTCGCCCGGCCCGGGGAGACGGTCACCATGACCGTCGACCTGGGGCGCGACATGCCTCTCGAGCCGGGGCTCGGGTTCGCCATCCGTGAGGGCGGGCGGACCGTGGGGGCGGGGACCGTGACCGCCGTCGAGTGACGGTGGTTGCCCTGCGCGGGGGGCTGCGGGCCGGTTCCGGCCGGTCCCGCAGTTCTCCGCGTCCCTTCGGGCGTGCCGTACATAGGCACAATGGACGCGTGAACGAAGCCATCCCCGTCACCCGCACCGTCGATCAAGGCGTCGCCAAGCTGATGCCCGACGTCGACCGGAAGCGGGCCTGGTTGTTGACCGTCGACGGGGCGCCGCAGTCGTACGTCGACCTGGACGAGCCGGAGCATCTGGAGTTCGAGTACGCGCGGCGGCTCGGGCACGTGCTGGACACCGTGGCCGAGGCGGGGCGTCCGCTGGATGTGCTGCATCTCGGTGGGGGCGCGCTCACCCTTCCCCGGTACGTGGCCGTCACCCGGCCCGGCTCCCGGCAGGACGTCGTCGAGACCGACGGGGCCCTGCTGGAGCTGGTCGTGGAGCATCTTCCGCTGCCGGAGGAGGCGGGGGTGGCCGTCCACGCGGCGGACGCCCGGGCCTGGCTGGAGGGGGCGCCGGCGGACTCGGCCGACGTCCTGGTCGCCGACGTCTTCGGCGGTTCGCGGGTTCCGGCGCACCTGACGTCCGTCGCCTACGCACGTGAGGCCGCACGGGTCCTGCGGGGTGACGGGGTCTACCTGGCCAACCTCGCCGACGCCGCGCCCTTCGCCTTCCTGCGCTCCCAACTCGCCACCTTCGGCACGGTTTTCGAGGAGCTGGTGTTGATCGCCGAGCCGGGTGTGCTGCGCGGGCGCCGCTTCGGCAACGCGGTGCTCGTCGCCGCCCACCACCCCCTCGACACGTCCGCCCTGGTCCGCCGCACCGCCTCCGACGCCTTCCCGGCCCGGGTCGAACACGGGCCCGCCCTAAGGGACTTCATCGACGGGGCAGGTCCGGTGCGGGACGAGGACGCCGTACCGTCACCCGAACCCCCCGAGGGGGCGTTCGGCATCGGCTGAGCCGTCATAGGCCAGCTCCCCCGCCGTTGCCCCAGCAGGCGGGCCTGTTCGTTCCGGCTCGCCGCCTGCGCACGCGAGGGATTCCTCGCAAGAAAGACAGGAGTCACCCACAGCCGCCACTCGGTGAGCTCCTCCGTGGAGGACTGGTTCCCGGGCGGGCGCACAGGGGCCGTAGAAGTCGCTGAGCCGGCGGCGGCTCGGGGCGCCGGCCGACTGTCGCCTCCGGACCCTCACTCCGCCGACTGTCGTTGGCGGCGTACGGGGAGGGCTCAGTCCGTCGGGTCCCCGTGCAGCCGTACCGTGCTGAGGATCTTCATGATGGTCTCCTTGGAAACCTCTTCCTTGACGCCCTTGGCCCCGTAGAAGTTCCACGACACGTAGTCGCCGGCCGAGTTCTTGAAGCCGAACGTGATCGCCTTGCCGTCGGTGATGCACTTGCCCTTGGCGGGGGTGTTCGTCGACGAGGCCCAGGAGTAGCTGCCCTTGACGCCGGACGCGGTGGTGTAGGGCGTGGCCTTCTTGGCGACCGTGATGCTCTTCTTGTCAGGCTGGGTGTACCCGCCGTAGACCCACCAGGCCGGGGTGTTCAGCGCGATCACGTCGGTGTTCTTGGCGCCGTTGGCCCCCTTGGTGCCCGTCGCGGCCAGCGACATGGACTCCTTGCGGCCGTCCTTGTCGTCGTCGGACTCGCACCAGTTGGACTTGAGGAGCGCCGGCGCCCCCATCGTGATGATCGGCTTGAGGTCGTCGGAGTTCTCCTCCTCGAAGGCGATCGACGAGGTCGGGGGCTGCACCTCCCAGTCCGCCGGCACGTCGAAGGCTGTACCCCACTTGGGGTTCACGACGACCTTCCAGCCCGCGACGGTCGCCTTCTCGGCCTCGCCGCCCCGCGGGTCGTCCGCGGAGGCGGACGCCGAAGCCGAATCGCTCGGCTCGGTCGACGCGCTCGCCGACGCCTTCGTGTCCTTGCCGTCCGCCTCGTCGTCCTTGTCCCCGCCCAGGACCAGGAAACCGGTCACACCGGCCGCCGCGACCACCGCGAGGGCCGCCACGATCGCGACCACCTTCGTCCGGTTCCCGCCACCACCGGAGGGCGGCTGGGGCGCGCCCACCGGTCCCGGTGCGCCCCACTGCGGCTGCTGCGCGTACGTGTTGGGCTGCTGATACCCCGGCTGCTGGTACGGATTCGGCTGTTGGTATCCCGGCTGCTGGTACGGGTTGTCGTGCTGCTGCGGGTTCTGCTCGCCCCCGGGCGGCTGCTGCTGTCCTGGCCACATGGGCAGCCACCCTAGTGCCGCCAGGGACACGATTCGGCCACTTCTTCTTGTCAGGGCCGTAGCAAATCAGCGTTCGTCCACGGGGTCGTAGATCCGTACCGTCTTCATGATCTGCTCGATCGTGGCGTCCGGGACCTCCTCACCGACCCCGGCGGCACCGACGAACGACCAGGACGCGAAACCGCCGTCGGTGCCCTTGAAGGCGAAGGTCGTCGCCTTGCCGTCCGAGTCGCACCTGCCGCGCTTGACGGCACCCGAGGAACGGGATGTGGCCACACTGCCGTTGAGGCCGGAAGCGGTGGTGAAGGAGGTGACCTGTCCGGTCGTGACCTTCTTGTGGTCCGGCTGGGTGTACATGCCGTAGACCCAGGCGGTCGAATCCGCGCGGGCAGCGTCCGCGGTGCTCTTCGCCCCGTTGTCGCCGCGGGTGCCCACGCCGGCCAGGGCCGTGTAGTCGGTCTCGCCGTTCTTGTCCTCGTCGTCACACCACTTCTCCTTGAGGACAGCCGGTGCCTTCATGGCGACCAGGGGCTTTTCCTCCGGATCGTCCTTCTCCGCCACGTACGAGACCCAACTCGGCGACTGCAGCGCCCAGTTCACCGGTACGTCGAAGGCGATGCCCCGATCGGCGTTCACCCGGTCTGCCAGCCGGCCACGGTGGGTTCCTGGGCGTCGACCGCCCGAGGGCCGGCCGATGCGGTGGGCGGTGGGGTCGGTGGCGCCGAGGAAGCCGTCGGGCCGGGACCGGCCTGGTCGTCCGTGCCGCCGCCCAGCAGGACGGCCCCCGTCGCCGCGGCGGCCACGACGACGGTCGCGGCCGCGGCGATCGCGATCACCTTGGTGCGCCGCCCTCCGCCCGGCGGCCGCGGGCCCGCGCCGCCCGGAACCGTGGGGGCGCCCCAGGCAGGCGGCTGCTGCTGGGCGTACGGGTCATGCTGCTGGTACCCGGACTGCTGGTACGGGTCCCCACCGGCCGGCTGCTGTTGCGGGTCCTGCCCGCCCCCCGGCGGCTGCTGTCCTGGCCACATGGGCGGCAAGGATACGGCGATCAGCCGGCAGTCCTGGCCAAGCAAGGCTACTCGTGGGTAACATGCGGTATGGGCGCAGATCAGATGTCGATCGGCGAGTTGCTCGCCGCCACGGTGCCGATGGTTCGGACGCTGAACCTGGAATACCTGGAAACCTCCGCGGAGAAGGCTGTGCTGGCCCTTCCGGATCAGAGTGAGTACCGCAACCACGTGGGCGGACCGCACGCCGGGGCGATGTTCACGCTGGGCGAGTCGGCCAGCGGGGCGATCGTGCTGGCGGCCTTCGGGGACCAGCTCTCGCGTGCGGTGCCGCTTCCGGTGACCGCCGAGATCGCCTTCAAGAAGATCGCCCTGGGGCCGGTCACCGCCACCGCGACACTCGGGCGCCCCGTCGCCGAGATCGTCGCCGAACTCGACGAGGGCAGGCGCCCGGAGTTCCCGGTGGCCGTCGCCATCCGGCGCGAGGACGGGGCCGTCACCGGGGAGATGACGGTGATCTGGACACTGCGCCCCAACGACTGAGCGGTAGTCGCGGCAGCGGCGGCGTGCCGGGCCCCGGACGGTTCGACTGTCCGGGGCCCTCGTGTGTCGAGGGAAGCCCGGAGTCCGCCCTGAACCGGGTCCCGTGGTGGGAGATTTCGTGGACCGACCGGCTTGCCTCGTACACAACTTGACGAGCCCGTGACGGGTAATTTCGAATGCGGGTGCGGATACCGACGGTAACTTTTCTGAATTTACGCCTTTTTGAACCCAGGGCACTCGAAGTTCTTGTTTCCTGTACGTCAATTGTGCGAAGGTGAGCGGCCCCGCAGTCGATCACTGCGGTTGACCCCTCAAGCCGCTCCGCATGTGACGCGGCACAGGTATGCACCAGTCGGGCACCTGCTTTCCTGCGGACGCGCGTTCGACAAGCCGTCCTGTGGCTTGGAAGGAAATGGTCCAGTGCAATCCCCCAACCCACCCCGTCCTCCGTACCCGCCCCGGCCCGGAGCCGGCCCCGGGGAGTCCGACGGCGATCTCGTCGCCCGGCTGGGCGGCACCACCCCGGACGCCCGCGCGGTCGCGCTGTTGATGGCCCGGCACTGGCGGGCGGCACATGACTACGCGGTCATCTGCCTGGCGTCGTCGGGGGATTCGGCCTCCACGGCGACCGCGGCCGCGTTCCACCGAGTGCTCGGACGGGCGAGCGGTGGGGCCGTGCGGCCGCAACTTCTGGGGGCGGTACGGGACACGGTGAAGGAGTGGGCCGCGGACGACGGCATTTCCGCCGTACTGCCGGAGCTCCGCAAAACGACCGGCGGTCGCGGACTGCGCGCGGCGAGGGCGGTCACTCCCGAAAGGCGACGGCTCGCCGAGCGCGCATTCCTCGCTCTTCCCGGAGCCTCCCAATGTCTGCTGTGGCACACCGAGGTCGAGGCCGAGCCCATATCCGTTCCGGCGGGTCTGCTCGGGGTGGACACGGCCAGAGCGACGGCCGCGCTGGAACAGGCACGCGAACAATTCAGGGCGGGCTGTGTCCGGGCCCACCGGGAACTCGCCCCCACCAGGGAATGCCGCTTCTACAGCCGGCTCCTCGATGGCCCCATTCGCCGTGGCGGATCCCTGCTGCCCGATGTCCAACGGCATCTGACGGTCTGTCGCTACTGCCGGCACGCCGCCGAGCAACTCGGTCATTTCGAGGGCGGCCTGGGGGTACTGCTCGCCGAAACCGTGCTCGGCTGGGGCGCCCGCCGCTATCTCGACTCCCGGCCCGGCCCCGCCGCCGCCCACGCACCGGGGTCGGCTCACCCGTTCGCCCGGCCGAGGCCCGGCGGTCGGCACCGCCCCGCATCCGGGCGGCTCGCCCCGGCCCGCCGGCACACCAAGGCCGTGCTCGTGGGCGCGGGCGTCCTGTCCCTCGCGCTGCTCGCGACCGTGCTCGTCGTCAGGAGCTGGTCCGGCGAGGGCGGCGCCCCCGCGCCCGGAGCCACCTGGGGAACGGCGAGCGGCCACTCCGTCTCCCCGGGGCCCACCGGCGGTTCGTCCGCCGGCGGGGCCCCGTCCACCGCCTCCGTCGTGAACCCCGGCGGGACCGGGCACGGCAGGCTCCGCAACCCGCATGCCGGACGCTGCCTCGACCTGCGCGGCGACCGCACCGAGGACGGCGTCAGGACCGTCCTGGCGGCGTGCTCGTCGGCCGGCTCGCAGCTGTGGGCGTACCAGGACGACGGACTGCTGCGGTCCGCCGCCGACCCCACCCTCTGCCTCGATGCCGACGCCGACGAGGGCGCCGTCGTCCTGGCCGACTGCCTGGTGCACGCCGGGGAGGTCCGTTACGACCTCACGGTGCGGGGCGAACTGCTGTTGCGCCGGGGCGGCGGGCTGCTGGTCGCCGCCGGTCCCGGCCGGGCCGTGGTCGTCGCCGAACGGGACGGATCCGCCGGACAGCGGTGGGTGCTGGAGGCCGTGAACGGGCTGACCGGCTCACCGCGGGGCGAGCGAGTGCCGGGCACGGAGTCGCCGGGAGGCCTGCCGGCGCCCTCCGATGCGCCGAGCCGGCCGAACGCGCCGTACGCGCCGAAGCCCGCCCCGTCGCCTCCCGGCGCGGGCCCGCTGGGCCGGCTCCCCGGTGCTCCCCGGCCCCCGTCGGCGGAGCCGTCCCAGGATCCGCCGGAGCCGTACGAGACACGGGTCGCCCAGGTCGGCCACCGCGCCGAACCCGAGCCGACGACTCCGGCCGAGGAGGCCGGAGCCCTCGTGGAGGGCGTCGTGGCCCACGCCGAGGGTGACGCGGGGCCAGCCGCCACGAATGTCTCGAAGGTCGTGAAAGTAACGAAAGTCACCACTGATGTCACCAGCGGCCTCGGCCTCCCGGTGACCCGGTAGGCTTCCCGGGGTGCGTCCGGCCGGGGCGTACGCCGGGAAAGTGCCGAGGCGCACGCCGGGAACGCAGGGAAAGCGACAGGGGAGGAACCGGCGTTGCACGTCCAGGACTGGCTCGACACGGTGCCCGCGGCAGCCGTCTACGCCCTCGTGGGACTGGTCATCGGTCTGGAGAGCCTGGGTATACCGCTGCCCGGCGAGATCATCCTGGTCTCCGCCGCGCTGCTGTCCTCGCAGCACGCCGGCATCAACCCGGTGATCCTCGGCGCCTGCGCCAGCCTCGGCGCGATCGTGGGCGACTCCATCGGCTACGCCATCGGCCGCAGGGGCGGTCGGCCCCTGCTCGCCTGGCTCGGCAAGAAGTTCCCCAAGCACTTCGGCGAGGGGCACATCGCCACCGCCGAGCGGTCCTTCCAGAAGTGGGGCATGTGGGCCGTCTTCTTCGGCCGCTTCGTCGCCCTGCTGCGGATTTTCGCGGGGCCGCTGGCGGGCGTGCTGCGGATGCCGTACTGGAAGTTCCTGATCGCCAACGTGCTCGGCGGCATCATCTGGGCGGGCGGGACCACCGCGGTCATCTACTACGTCGGGATCGTCGCGGAGTCGTGGCTGAAGCGGTTCTCGTGGCTGGGTCTGGTGGCGGCGGTGCTGGTGGGGCTGACGTCGATGCTGGTGCTGAAGCGCAAGGCCAAGAAGGCGACGGCGCACAAGCAGGAGGCCGAGGCCGGACCGGAGCCTGTCCCCGCCGACTGAGACGCCGGACCGGAGCCTGTCCCGCCGACACAGACGCCGGGGCCGAGCCTTGCCCGGCCGACGGAGACGCCGACCGAGACGCCGGCTGCGGCTCAGTCCGCGTGCACCTCGCGGTGCGCCTTCCCCAACTCCGCGTACAGCGTGCCGTTCAGCGTCACGCCCTGACGCTCCTCCTCCGTCAGTTCCCGCCTCACCTTCGCCGGCACACCCGCCACCAGTGAGCCCGGCGGCACCTCCATCCCCTGCGGCACCAACGCCTGCGCCGCGACGAGCGAACCCGCGCCGATCACCGCGCCGTTGAGCACGGTGGCCCCCATGCCGATGAGGCAGTCGTCCCCGACCGTCGCCCCGTGGACCACCGCGTTGTGGCCGACGGAGACCCGCTCGCCGATGGTGACGGGGTAACCGGGGTCGGCGTGCAGCGTGCAATTGTCCTGGATGTTGCTCTGCGCTCCGACGGAGATGCTCTCGACGTCGCCGCGCACCACGGCGCCGTACCAGACGCTCGCGCCCGCCTCCAGCGTCACGTCTCCGATCACCGACGCGTTGGGCGCCACGAACGCCTCCTCGTGGATCTTCGGTTCCTTGCCGCCGATGCCCGTGATCAACGCCTTGTGCGCCATCGCCCTCACCTCGTTGTCGCTCCTCGTCGTCGTCGACAGGGGCACCGTACGCCACCGGGTGGGGCGAAGATCACAGGCCCTCGAACTCATGGGTTCACGTCACGCTGAGTACGGTGTGCGGGTGCCGAAGAGCAAGAACACGTTCTCATCATGGCGGCGCCGCGCGGTCCAGCGGGCCGTGCACGCGGGCTGGGCCTGGGTGCAGCGCACCGGCTCCGTCACCGCCGACCACCCGGGCCGCTTCCGCTTCGGCGCCCTGGGCACGGGCACCCGGCTCGCCTTCCCGCTCGGCACGGTCTTCGGGGAACCCTGGATCCATCTGGGCGCCCACTGCATCGTCGGCGAACAGGTCACCCTGACCGCCGGTCTGATGCCCGACCTGGACCTCGGCCCGGACCCGATCCTGCGGATAGGGGACGGCGTGGTCCTCGGCCGGGGCAGTCACGTCATCGCCGACACGATGGTCACCATCGGCAGCGACTGCTACTTCGGGCCGTACGTCTATGTCACGTCCACGAACCACTCGTACGACGATCCGCACGAACCCATCGGCAAGCAGTGGCCGCGGATGGAGCCGGTGGAGATAGGGCCGGGGTGCTGGGTCGGGACCGGCGCGGTGATCCTGCCGGGGGCGCGGATCGGGCGGAACGTGGTCGTCGCGGCCGGAGCCGTCGTACGCGGGGTGGTGCCCGACCACGCGGTGGTGGCGGGGGCGCCCGCACGGGTCGTCCGGCGGTGGACCCCGGCCGACGGCTGGCAGCCGCCGCTGCGGACCCCGCCCCCGGTGCCGATTCCCGAGGGCGTCACCCCCGAACAGCTGCTGAAACTGGCGGACTTGGACGAGAAGGACGTGGCCCGGCTCGCGGAGTTGGACGCCGACGCCTGAGGGACCCGTCGTCCCGCGCCGGAGATCCATCAGAAGGGCCCTAACCCGCCGCCAGCAACAGCGTGCCCAGCAGCGCCAGGCCAGCCCCCGCCGCCTGGACCGCCCGCAGGCGTTCGCTGAGGAAGCCGCGGGCGGCCAGGGCCGTCACCACCGGGTAGAGCGAGGCGAGGACGGCGGCCACGGTGACCGGGCCGTGCTGGGCGGCGACCGCGTACGTGCCGTTCGCCGCCACGTCCGCGAGACCGACGAAACCGAGCGCCGGCAGCGAGGCCCAGGGGAAGCCGCCGGGCGGCAGGGCCTCGCCGCCCCGCCGCACGGAGACGTACAGGGCGGCTCCGCCCGCCGCCACGTTGACCACGCGCTGCACGAACAGGGCGAGGAACAGGCCGGTGACCGTCGTCGAGGCCTCCGCGATCAGCGCGAACACCGTGCCGAAGCCGAGGGCCGCGACCAGCGTGAGGGCGATGGTCTGCCGCTGCACGGCGGCGCCCCTCAGGTGCGGTCCGCCGGCGAGGACGACACCGGTCACGGCGACCGCGATGCCCGCGGCCTGCACGAGTCCGGGACGCTCGCCGAGGAAGAGACCCACGCTCACGGGGACCGCCACGCTGAGGGTGGCCAGCGGGGAGACGACTCCCATCGGGCCCCGGGCGAGCGCCTCGTAGAAGCAGATCATCGCCACGGGGCCAGCCAGGCCCGCCGCCACCGCGAACCACAGCCGCGGACCTGCCTCGCTCCAGCCGCCGGCGGCCACCACGATCGCGCCGAGCACGACCGTCGCGATCGTCTGGGAGACGACGACCACCGTGAGTGCCGGCACGCGTCGGGTCAGCAGTCCGCCGCCGAAGTCGGCCAGCCCCCACAGCAGGCTGGTCGCCAGGGCGAAGAGTGCTGTCATGGGGGCCTCGCAGTACAGTTCGGTGAATGATCGGGTGCACCACACGGTAGTGCAGTCGAATGAACTCTGTCATTCAGAATATTGGACGGAATGTGTCGGACCTCGACCTGCTGACCCAGTCCCTGGCGCGCAACGTCAAGCACTGGCGTGCCGTGCGCGGCTTCACCCTCGACGTGCTTGCCGCGCGGGCCGGGGTCAGCCGCGGGATGCTCATCCAGATCGAGCAGGCCCGGACCAACCCCAGCCTCGGCACGGTCGTGAAGATCGGTGACGCGCTCGGCGTCAGCATCACCACCCTGCTCGACTATGAACGGGGCCTCAAGGTGCGGGTCGTCCCCGCCGACCAGGCCGTCCGGCTGTGGCACACGGACGCCGGCAGCTACAACCGGCTCCTCGCGGGCACCGAGGCCCCCGGCCCACTGGAGATGTGGGACTGGCGGCTGATGCCGGGCGAGAGCAGCCCGTCGGACCCGCACCCCTCCGGCACGGTCGAATTGGTCCATGTCACCACGGGCGAGCTGACGCTCACCGTCGACGGTGTGGAGTACCGCGTCCCGGCGGGCGCGAGCGCCACCTTCGAGGCCAACACCCCGCACACGTACGGCAACCAGGGCGAGGTCCCGATGGAGATGGTGATGGCCGTCTCGGTCCCGCCCGTGCCCTGAGACGCCCGGCCGGCCTTTGTTAGCGTGCCGCCATGGACGCACCCATCGGACACTTCGACCACGCCACGCCCGCCCCGGACGCCCTCGACGAACTGACCCGCCCGGTCGCCGACGCCGTACGCCACTGGAGCGGCGGCGTCCCCGCCGGGCAGATCGTCTACGTCGACACCGACCCGGAATGGGCCGACACCGCCACCTTCGTCGAGCACTACGGCCGGGAGCTGCTGGAGCAGTCGGCGAACTGCGTGGTCGTGGCGGGGAAGCGGGGCGGCGAGTCCACGCTCGCCGCGTGTGTCGTGCTGTCCACCGCCCGCGTCGACGTCAACGGAGCCGTGCGCCGCCAGCTCGGCGCCCGCAAGGCCTCGTTCGCCGCCATGGACACGGCGACGGGCGAGACCGGCATGGAGTACGGCGGCATCACCCCGATCGGACTGCCGGAGGGCTGGCCGGTGCTGGTCGACTCGGCCGTCGTCGACCTGCCGTACGTCCTGGTGGGCAGCGGACGCCGGCGCGGCAAGCTGCTGGTGCCGGGGAAGGCGTTCGCTCAGCTGCCGGGCGCGGTGGTCCTGGAAGGGCTGGGGATCCCGGTCGCCTAGACGAGTAAGTCCGAAGGGGCCGGGTGCATTAAGCGAGGGTCTCGTTGGTCCGTTTGTGACGACAGACCTCGAAACCCTCGCGACTGCACTGTA
>JODI01000044.1 GCA_000720805.1 Streptomyces violaceoruber | reverse complement strand
ACCCCCGCCCGCCCTCTCCCACCTGTGAAAGCCGCGACACCTCTGAACTCATCCCAGCGCCCGTCCGTGACTACGGATGACCCGGCCACAGCCGTCAAAAGACCTGAGGCACCCGAGACAGCCGAGACACCCGCGCCGCCAGGGCCCCGGACCAGACAGGTCTAAACCAGTTACCCTGTCGACCCTTGTCACCGGCCCCTCGGGTCTGATGAGCTGTGGCCCGGGACACAACGGACACCCTGGGAAAGGCAGATGCCGTGAGCAACGAAAGCCTGGCCATCCTGTTGAAGGAGGAGACGGGACGATGAGCGAGACTTCTTCCCTCTCCAACCTGCTCAAGGAAGAGCGCAGGTTCGCACCCCCCGCTGACCTGGCCGCCCACGCCAACGTCACCGCGGAGGCGTATGAACAGGCCAAGGCTGACAGGCTCGGCTTCTGGGCCGAGCAGGCCCGCCGACTGACCTGGGCCAAGGAGCCGACCGAGACGCTGGACTGGTCGAACCCGCCGTTCGCCAAGTGGTTCAAGGACGGCGAGCTCAATGTGGCGTACAACTGCGTCGACCGGCATGTGGAGGCCGGGCACGGCGACCGGGTGGCCATCCACTTCGAGGGCGAGCCGGGTGACAGCCGGGCCATCACCTACGCCGAGCTCAAGGACGAGGTCTCCAGGGCCGCGAACGCCCTGCTGGAGCTTGGTGTGCGGAAGGGCGACCGGGTCGCCGTCTACATGCCGATGATTCCCGAGACGGCGATCGCGATGCTCGCGTGCGCCCGGATCGGCGCCGCGCACTCCGTCGTCTTCGGCGGTTTCTCGGCGGACGCGCTCGCAACCCGGATCCAGGACGCCGACGCGCGGGTCGTCATCACCTCCGACGGCGGCTGGCGGCGGGGCAAGCCGTCCGCGCTGAAGCCCGCCGTCGACGAGGCCGTGGAGAAGGCCGGCAACGTCGAGCACGTCCTCGTGGTCCGCCGTACCGGCCAGGAGGTCGCCTGGAACGACAGCCACGACCTCTGGTGGCACGAGATCGTCGAGCGGCAGTCCGCCGAGCACACTCCAGAGGCGTTCAACGCCGAGCAGCCGCTGTTCATCCTGTACACGTCCGGTACGACGGGTAAGCCGAAGGGCATCCTGCACACCTCCGGCGGCTACCTCACGCAGACCGCGTACACCCACCACGCCGTCTTCGACCTCAAGCCGGAGACCGACGTCTACTGGTGCACCGCCGACGTCGGCTGGGTCACCGGGCACTCGTACATCGTCTACGGGCCGCTGGCGAACGGCGCGACACAGGTCATGTACGAGGGCACCCCGGACACCCCGCACCAGGGCCGCTTCTGGGAGATCGTGCAGAAGTACGGGGTCACCATCCTGTACACCGCGCCCACCGCGATCCGTACGTTCATGAAGTGGGGCGACGACATCCCCGCGAAGTTCGACCTCGGCAGCCTGCGGGTCCTGGGCTCGGTCGGCGAGCCCATCAACCCCGAGGCGTGGATCTGGTACCGCAAGCACATCGGCGCCGACCGGACCCCGGTCGTCGACACCTGGTGGCAGACCGAGACCGGCGCGATGATGATCTCTCCGCTGCCCGGTGTCACCGCGGCCAAGCCCGGCTCGGCGCAGACGCCCCTGCCGGGCATCTCCGCGACCGTCGTCGACGACGAGGCGAACGAGGTGCCGAACGGCGGCGGTGGCTACCTGGTTCTCACCGAGCCGTGGCCGTCGATGCTGCGCACCATCTGGGGCGACGACCAGCGGTTCCTCGACACGTACTGGTCGCGCTTCGAGGGCAAGTACTTCGCAGGTGACGGCGCGAAGAAGGACGACGACGGCGACATCTGGCTGCTGGGCCGGGTCGACGACGTGATGCTCGTGTCCGGGCACAACATCTCCACCACCGAGGTCGAGTCGGCGCTCGTCTCCCACCCGTCGGTCGCCGAGGCGGCCGTGGTCGGCGCGGCGGACGAGACGACGGGCCAGGCGATCGTCGCCTTCGTCATCCTGCGCGGCACCGCGAACGCCGAGGACGAGGGCCTCGTCGCCGACCTGCGCAACCACGTCGGCTCCGCTCTCGGCCCGATCGCCAAGCCGAAGCGGATCCTGCCGGTGGCCGAGCTGCCGAAGACCCGCTCCGGCAAGATCATGCGCCGGCTGCTGCGGGACGTCGCCGAGAACCGCCAGCTCGGTGACGTGACCACGCTGACGGACTCGACGGTCATGGACCTCATCCAGGCCAAGCTCCCGGCGTCGCCGAACGAGGACTGAACAGGACCGAACCCACACGGAGAGAACGAGGACCGAGAGTACGCACGGTCCTGAAGGGCACCCGGTGACCAGCGCGCCGGGTGCCCTTTTCACCTCTAACGTGGGGTTCACCGGAATCGAACTCCCCCCGCGCACGTTAGGCAAACTAAACAAAGTAAGCTGAACCAAACAGGTGCGCCGGGAAGTCTGGTCGGCAAGTGTTCCGTCCTGCCCACCGACCGGAGGTCTCCGTGGCCGCGCCCCGCACCACCCCCACCCGCAAGGCCCTCGGACGGCTCTCCCTGCCCGAGCGGACCTTCGTGGCGGACGCGCTGCGCACCGAGACCGTCGGCGGTGTGCTGCTGCTCATCGCCGCCGTCGCCGCGCTGATCTGGGCCAACGCCCCGGCGCTGCACGACAGCTACGAAAGCGTCAGCCACTTCCATCTCGGCCCCGAGTCCCTCGGCCTGAACCTGTCGATCGCCCACTGGGCCGCCGACGGGCTGCTCGCGGTCTTCTTCTTCGTCGCCGGCATCGAACTCAAACGCGAACTGGTCGCCGGTGACCTCCGCGACCCCAGGGCGGCCGCGCTGCCCGTCGTCGCGGCCCTGTGCGGGATGGCCGTACCGGCGCTGGTCTACACGCTCACCAACCTCACCGGCGGCGGCTCGCTGCGGGGCTGGGCCGTGCCCACCGCCACCGACATCGCCTTCGCGCTGGCGGTCCTCGCCGTCATCGGGACGTCCCTGCCGAGCGCCCTGCGGGCCTTCCTGCTGACGCTCGCCGTCGTCGACGACCTCTTCGCGATCCTGATCATCGCGGTCTTCTTCACGGCGGACATCGACCTCGCCGCGCTCGGCGGGGCGGCAGCCGGTCTCGCGGTCTTCTGGCTGCTGCTGCGGACGGGCGTACGCGGGTGGTACGTGTACATCCCCCTCGCGCTCGTCAACTGGGCGCTGATGTACAACAGCGGCGTCCACGCCACCATCGCGGGCGTCGCGATGGGCCTGATGCTGCGGTGCACGCGGCGCGAGGGGGAGGAGTGCTCGCCGGGCGAGCGCATCGAGCATCTCGTACGTCCGCTGTCGGCGGGCTTGGCCGTGCCGCTGTTCGCGCTGTTCAGCGCTGGTGTCGTCGTCTCCGGCGGGGCGCTCGGCGATGTCTTCACCCGGCCGGAGACGCTGGGTGTCGTCCTGGGGCTGGTCCTCGGCAAGGCGATCGGCATCTTCGGCGGGACCTGGCTCACCGCCCGCTTCACCCGTGCGTCCCTCAGTGAGGACCTGGAGTGGGCGGACGTCTTCGCGGTGGCGACCCTGGCCGGTATCGGCTTCACGGTGTCGCTGCTCATCGGTGAGCTGGCCTTCGTCGGCGACGCGACGATGACGGACGAGGTCAAGGCGTCCGTACTGTCCGGCTCCCTGATCGCGGCGGGACTGGCGACGGTGCTGCTGAAGGTGCGGAACGCCAAGTACCGCAGGCTGTGGGAGGCCGAGGAACGCGACGACGACCTCGACGGCATCCCGGACGTCTACGAGGAGGACGACCCGGCCTATCACCTGCGGATGGCCGAGATCTACGACCTCAAGGCCGCCGAGCACCGCCGGATCGCCGAGCAGAAGACCGCCGAACGGACCGCCGACGCGCGACGTGGACTTACCGAAGTGCCGGGCGGGGCAGGCGAGGAGAACGACCGTCCGGCATGATCTGACGGGACGGTACAAAAGACGGAACCGTACGCACTCAGGCAGAAGACGGAACCGTACGCAGAAGAGGGAGACCGCGATGAGCGCACCCGACGGCAGCCCGGTCGGCTCCGAACGCAGCATCGGCCAGTTGTTCGCCTCGGCGACGACCGAGATGTCCGCATTGGTGCACGACGAGATCGCGCTGGCGAAGGCGCAGCTCAAGCACGACGTCAAGCGCGGCGCGACCAGCGGCGGCGCGTTCATGGCGGCCGGTGTGGTGCTGGTGTTCTCGCTGCCGATGCTGAACTTCGCCCTGGCGTACGGCATCCGGGCCTGGAGCGGCTGGAACCTGGCGGTCTGCTTCCTGCTGTCCTTCGCGGCCAATGTGCTCCTGGCGGGCCTCCTCGCCCTGATCGGCGTGGTGTTCGCGAAGAAGGCCAAGAAGAGCAAGGGCCCGCAGAAGGTCGCGTCTTCCATGAAGGAGACGGCGGGCGTCCTGCAGAAAGCCAAGCCGCACCCGCGGTCCGAGCTGGAGGGCCAGGTGCCGGAGGCGAAGGCCATCGAGGCTGTGGCACGCTCGTCCTCATGACGGACCCTGCCGCCCCGTGGGCGCAACCCGCTTCGTTCGTGCGCGTCGGCATCCCCGGCGGTACAGAGGTCACGCACCGGGACGTCGCCGCCAACGGCGCGCGTTTCCACATCGCCGAGCTGGGCGACGGCCCGCTGGTGCTGCTGCTGCACGGCTTCCCCCAGTTCTGGTGGACCTGGCGGCACCAACTGACCGCACTCGCGGACGCGGGCTACCGGGCCGTCGCGATGGACCTGCGTGGCGTCGGCGGCAGCGACCGCACCCCGCGCGGTTACGACCCCGCCAACCTCGCCCTCGACATCACCGGCGTGATCCGTTCCCTGGGCGAGCCGGACGCCGCGCTGGTCGGCCACGACCTCGGCGGCTATCTGGCGTGGACGGCGGCCGCGATGCGCCCCAAACTCGTACGGCGGCTCGTGGTCACCTCCATGCCGCACCCCCGGCGCTGGCGCTCGGCGATGCTCTCCGACGTCAAGCAGACCCGCGCCGGTTCCTATATCTGGGGGTTCCAGAGGCCGTGGGTTCCCGAACGGCAGCTGACCGCGGACGACGGCGCGCTCGTCGGCCGGCTCATCCGGGAGTGGTCGGGCCCGCGGCTGCCGGACGACGAGGCGGTGGAGACGTACCGTCGCGCGATCTGCATCCCGTCGACCGCGCACTGTTCGATCGAGCCGTACCGCTGGATGGTCCGTTCCCTGCTGCGCCCGGACGGCATCCAGTTCAACCGGCGCATGAAACGGCCGGTGCGGGTGCCGACGCTGCATCTGCACGGCTCCCTCGACCCCGTGATGCGCACCAGGAGCGCGGCCGGGTCCGGGGAGTACGTCGAAGCGCCGTACCGTTGGCGGCTCTTCGACGGTCTGGGACACTTCCCGCACGAAGAGGATCCGGTCGCCTTCTCCACCGAACTGGTCAACTGGCTGAAGGATCCCGAACCCGATCGGTGACCGGGCCGGTGCGCCCGGTATCCGGACACTGAACACCTGTCCTACGAACGGCCAATTGCCTGGCGCATAGGCCAATTGGGGGCCCTGGGAGCGGTTATCGACCTTGGGGCGGGGGCAGACGTCCGGGTATGGGCTGGACGCACGACTACAGTGACGCAGCACGCAATCGCCGCTCGGCCTCGGGCCTGAGCTCCCACCAACGAGGCGGTGCCCCGGGTATTCCGGGGGGCACGGACCTCAGGGTGGGGATCCCGCGCATCCTGCGCCGCCGGGCCCGCTGGGTCTCGGTACGTCTGCGTCATCCACGAGGCTGACGCGCTCCTCCCTCTGCCCCCGGTTCAGAGTGCGCAGCTGTCGCTGTCCACCTGCTGGTTCGCGGTACGTCCCTTGGCGATGTCCTGCCGGATCTCGTCCGCGGTCAGCGCGTACCCGGTGTTGGCGTCGTCGAGGGACTTCGCGAAGACCACGCCGTACACCTTCCCTTGGGGGGTGAGCAGCGGGCCGCCCGAGTTGCCCTGGCGGACCATCGCGTAGAGGGAGTAGACGTCGCGGCGGACGGTGCCGCGGTGGTAGATGTCCGGGCCGTTGGCCGTGATGCGCCCGCGCACCCGCGCGGCGCGGACGTCGTACGACCCGTTCTCCGGAAAGCCCGCGACGATCGCGCCGTCCCCGCCGGCCGCGTCCTGCGCGGTGAATTGCAGCGCGGGCGCGCTCAGGTCCGGTACGTCCAGGACGGCGATGTCGCGCTGCCAGTCGTAGAGGACGACCGTGGCGTCGTACTTCCTGCCCTCGCCGCCTATCTGGACGGTGGGCTCGTCGACGCCGCCGACCACGTGCGCGTTGGTCATGACGCGGCGGTCGCCGAAGACGAAACTCGTGCCCTCCAGGACCTTGCCGCAGCTCTCGGCGGTACCCATGACCTTGACGATGGAGCGCTGGGCGCGGGTGGCGACCGGGCTGTTGGCGAGGGCCGGGTCGGGGGGCCGGACGTCGGTGATCGTCTCGTTCGAGAAAGGGCTGAAGACCTGCGGGAAGCCGTTCTGCGCGAGGACCGAGGAGAAGTCCGCGAACCAGGTGTCGGCCTGGTCGGGCAGCGCCTGCGACACGCCCTGCAGCACGTTCGAGCTGCGGACCTCCTTGCCCAGGGTCGGCAGCGTGGTCTGTGCGAGGGCGGAGCCGATCAGCCAGGCCACCAGGAGCATCGCGACGACGTTGACGAGGGCGCCGCCGGTGGCGTCCAGGGCGCGGGCCGGGGACCAGGTGATGTACCGGCGCAGCTTGTTGCCGAGGTGAGTGGTCAGGGCCTGGCCGACCGAGGCGCAGACGATGACGACGACGACCGCGACGACGGCGGCTGTGGTGCCCACCTCGGCGTTGTCGGTCAGGGCGTCCCAGATGACCGGGAGCAGATAGACGGCGACCAGACCGCCGCCCAGGAATCCGATCACCGACAGGATGCCGACGACGAAGCCCTGGCGATAGCCGACGATCGCGAACCACACGGCGGCGACCAGCAACAGGATGTCCAGCACGTTCACCGGTTCGAGCCTCGCCTCATCACTTTGCACAGCACGGCAGACACGATGTCACGCACGCCAGTCGAGGGGGACCTGCTGGTCCCGGTCCCACGGTCGCTCCCAGCCCGCGTAGTGGAGCAGACGGTCGATGATTCCGGCGGTGAACCCCCACACCAGGGCTGATTCGACCAGAAACGCCGGACCTCGGTGGCCGCTGGGGTGAACGGCGGTGGCCCGGTTGCCGGGATCCGTGAGATCCGCCACGGGGACGGTGAAGACCCTCGCCGTCTCGTTCGGGTCGACCGCCGCGACCGGGCTCGGCTCGCGCCACCAGCCCAGCACGGGCGTCACGACGAAGCCGCTGACCGGGATGTACAGCTTGGGCAGCACGCCGAAGAGCTGGACGCCGGCCGGATCGAGTCCGGTCTCCTCCTCAGCCTCGCGCAGGGCGGCCCTGAGCGGCCCGTCGCCCTGCGGATCGCCGTCCTCCGGATCCAGTGCGCCGCCCGGGAAGGACGGCTGTCCGGCGTGCGAGCGCAGCGAGCTCGCCCGCTCCATGAGGAGCAGCTCGGGCCCGCGCTCGCCCTCGCCGAACAGGATCAGGACGGCGGACTGCCGCCCCGCGCCGTCCGCCGGCGGCAGGAAGCGGCTGAGCTGCGACGGCTCGACCGTCTCCACGGCGTGCACCACCGGGTCCAGCCACCTCGGCAGGCCCTTTCTGCTGAGCGCCACCGGACCGCCCTGCGTGTTGCTCGCGCGTGTCATCGCCACCCCCGTCGTCCTGATCGATCCAACGCCCGACGGCACCGAGATCGTTCCTGGGAACGCGCCCGGGAAGGCGTCATACGGCGGGTCACCCGGCCCCCAGCGGCGGCGCGGGTTTCCCGCCCGCGTCCAGATACGCCTGCGGGGGCTTCAGGCGCTGCCCCGGGAAGCCGCCCTTCTCGTACTTGAGCAGCTTCTTCGCCTTCTCCGGGTCCGTCTCGCCCTCGCCGTACGCCGGGCAGAGCGGGGCGATGGGGCAGGCGCCGCAGGCGGGCTTGCGGGCATGGCAGATACGGCGGCCATGGAAGATCACGTGATGCGAGAGCATCGTCCACTCGCTCTTGGGGAAGAGCGCTCCGACGGCGGCCTCGATCTTGTCGGGTTCGGTCTCGGCGGTCCACTGCCAGCGCCGCACCAGCCGCTGGAAGTGCGTGTCCACGGTGATGCCGGGCCGCCCGAAGGCATTGCCCAGCACCACGAAGGCGGTCTTGCGGCCCACGCCGGGCAGCTTGACGAGATCCTCCAGCCGCCCGGGAACCTCTCCTGCGAACTCCTCCACCAGCGCCTTGGACAGCCCTATCACCGACTTGGTCTTGGCCCGGAAGAACCCGGTGGGCCGCAGGATCTCCTCGACCTCCTCCGGGTCGGCGGCGGCCAGGTCCTCCGGTGTGGGGTACTTGGCGAAGAGGCCGGGCGTCGTCTGATTGACCCTCAGGTCGGTGGTCTGGGCGGACAGAACGGTGGCGACGATCAGCTGGAAGGGGTTCTCGAAGTCCAGTTCGGGGTGAGCGTAGGGATAGACCTCGGCGAGCTCACGGTTGATGCGGCGGGCGCGGCGGACGAGGGCGGTGTGCGACTCGCGCTTCGGCGGCTTCGCCGCGACGGTCTTCGCGGGGGCGGCCTTCTTCACCGGGGCGGCGGCCTTCTGGGGCGCGACGACCGCCTTCTTCAGGGGAGCCGCTTTCCTGGCCCGGGCGGCCTTCTTCGCCGGAGCGGGACCTTCCGCCGGGCCGGCCTCCGCCGCCGGGCCCGCTTTTTCCGCGGGATCAGCCTTCTTCGCCGGGGCGATCTTCTTGGACGCCCCCTTCTTCACCGGAGCCTTCTTTGCCGGAGCCTTCTTCACCGGAGCCCTCTTTGTCGCTTTTGGCGTTTTCTTTCCGTCACCGGACTCCTGTTCGCCCACGGCGGAATCTCGACGTACAACCACCCGCCCAGCCCCCTTGGCCTGTGCTCTCACCGGCGATTTGGACACCCGGCCAGCCTAGAGCCCGGCACTGACATCCGTCCCCGGCCCCTAAGATCGGCCCCAATTGGACCCCTGCCGCTTACCCCGGGACACGTGTACGGCATCCTTGTGACAGATCACACTGTTTGGACCGTCCGGCAAAATGGGGAACACGGTCCCCTGGTACACCGGGGAGCAAGATCCCCTGAGCAGGTCGACAAGGAGAGAACTCGTGGACGACGTTCTGCGGCGCAACCCGCTCTTCGCGGCTCTCGACGACGAGCAGGCCGCGGAGCTCCGCGCCTCCATGAGCGAGGTGACCCTCGCGCGTGGTGACTCGCTCTTCCACGAAGGCGACCCCGGAGACCGGCTCTATGTCGTCACCGAGGGCAAGGTGAAGCTCCACCGCACCTCACCCGACGGCCGCGAGAACATGCTGGCTGTGGTCGGTCCCGGTGAGCTCATCGGCGAACTGTCCCTCTTCGACCCGGGCCCGCGTACGGCGACCGCCACCGCGCTGACCGAGGTCAAGCTGCTCGGCCTCGGCCACGGCGACCTCCAGCCCTGGCTCAACGCCCGCCCCGAGGTCGCCGGCGCCCTCCTGCGCGCCGTGGCCCGCCGTCTGCGCCGTACCAACGACGCGATGTCCGACCTGGTCTTCTCGGACGTCCCCGGCCGCGTGGCCCGCGCACTGCTCGACCTCTCCCGCCGCTTCGGCGTGCAGTCCGAGGAGGGCATCCACGTCGTCCACGACCTCACGCAGGAGGAACTGGCCCAGCTGGTCGGCGCGTCCCGCGAGACGGTGAACAAGGCGCTGGCCGACTTCGCCCAGCGCGGCTGGCTGCGTCTGGAGGCGCGGGCAGTGATCCTGCTGGACGTGGAGCGGCTGGCGAAGCGGTCCCGCTGACGCCGGTCTTTGCCGTAGGTCTCGACCTCGCCGTGGTTCTCGTCCCGGCCGTACGTTTCAGCGCCCCGTCTCTTGGAGGCGGGGCCCTGGTCCGTGTTGTCGCATCGCTCGGGCGGGGAATGCGGATGCGGACAGCGCTCGCGGGACCGCCCCCTCGGCGTGCCCTCCGGGCAGAGTGAACCCATGGCCGAACCCGTCCTCCCGGCCAGGGGGCTCGACGCGCAGGGCTACCTCGCGCGTGAGGGCTCCCTCGGACGCGTCCCGTACGCCTTCCGCCCGGTCGTCGCCGCCGCCCGCGAGCGCGTGGCCGATCTCTTCGGGACGCGGCTGCACAGCGCGTACCTCTACGGGTCGATTCCGCGCGGCACCGCGCGCGTGGGCCGCAGCGATCTGGACCTGCTGGTGGCCCTGCGCGAGGAACCGGCACCGGCGGACCAGGAGAAGGCCCGGACGCTCGCCCAGACGCTGGACGAGGATTTCCCGCAGATCGACGGGGTCGGAACCCTCCTGTTCGGCCGGGCCCGCCTGCTGAGCGACGCGGAGCGACACGACCTGGGCTGGTTCGTCGCCTGTCTGTGCACCCCACTCCTCGGCGAGGATCTGGCCGAGCAGCTCCCTCGCTACCGCCCCGACACGCTCCTCGCCCGCGAGACCAACGGAGACCTGGCTCTCCTCCTCCCCCGCTGGCGGGAACGGATCGCGGCCGCAGAGGACACGGAGACGGCCCTGCTCCCCCTCGTCCGCTTCATGTCCCGGCACCTCGTCCGCACGGCGTTCACGCTCGTCATGCCCCGCTGGAACGGCTGGACGAGCGACCTGCGAGAGATGGCGGAAGCGTTCGCCGCCTACTACCCCGAGCGGGCCGAGCGCCTGCGCGCCGCGGCGGTCCTCGGATACGAGCCGACCGCCGACCGCGCCGTCCTGCTCGCCTACGTCGACGATCTCGGCCCCTGGCTCGCGCAGGAGTACGCGCGCGTGCACGGCGTCAAAGCCCCCAGGCCAGAAGGGCCCTAGATGAGCCCGTGCTCCTCCAGGTACTCCACCTGGGCCCGCACGGACAGCTCGGCGGCCGGCCACAGGGACCGGTCCACGTCGGCGTACACATGGGCGACCACCTCACCGGGCGTCCGATAGCCGTCCTCCACGGCCGTCTCGACCTGGGCGAGCCGGTGCGCGCGGTGGGCGAGATAGAACTCGACGGCACCCTGGGCGTCCTCCAGAACCGGCCCGTGGCCCGGGAGCACGGTGTGCACGCCGTCGTCCACAGTGAGCGACCTGAGTCGCCGCAGGGAGTCCAGATAATCCCCCAGACGGCCATCGGGATGCGCCACGACGGTCGTACCGCGCCCGAGGATCGTGTCGCCGGTCAGGACGGCCCGGTCGGCCGGCAGATGGAAGCACAGGGAGTCCGCGGTGTGCCCCGGAGTCGGTACGACCCTCAGCTCCAGCCCGCCGGCCTCGACCACGTCCCCAGCGCCCAGACCTTCGTCCCCCAGCCGCAGCGCGGGGTCCAGGGCCCGCACCTTCGTACCGGTCAGCTCCGCGAAGCGGGCGGCGCCCGCGGCGTGGTCCGGGTGGCCGTGGGTCAGGAGGGTGAGGGCGACGCGCTTGCCGGCCTTCTCGGCGGCGTCGACGACGGCGCGCAGGTGTCCGTCGTCCAGCGGCCCGGGGTCGATCACCACGGCCGACTCGGAGCCGGGCTCGGACACGACCCACGTGTTCGTCCCGTCCAGGGTCATCGCGGAGGCGTTGGGCGCCAGGACATTGACGGCCCGCGCGGTGGCGGGACCGGAGAGGACCCCGCCCCGGGGCTGGCCGGGAAGGGCTGCTGCGTCCGTCATGCGGGGGCTCCACCGGTCGGGATGTGCTTGGTGAACTCGTCGTGTCCCGGCCAGGACAGCACGATCTCGCCGTCCTCCAGGCGTGCCTGTGCCAGTACGGGGGTCAGATCGCGCTCGGGCGCCGCGACCAGCGCCTCGGCGGCCGTGGCGTACGGCTTCAGCTGGCGCAGGGTCGCGATGGTGGGCGGCATCATCAACAGCTCGCCCTTGTCGTACGACGCCGCCGCCTCGGCCGGCCGGATCCAGACCGTACGGTCCGCCTCCGTGGAGGCGTTCCGGGTGCGCTGCCCCTTCGGGAGCGCGGCCACGAAGAACCAGGTGTCATAGCGGCGGGGTTCGAACTCCGGGGTGATCCAGCGGGTCCAGGCCCCCAGCAGATCCGACCGGAGAACGAGACCGCGGCGCTCCAGGAACTCCGCGAAGGACAGCTCCCGCGCGACCAGGGCGGCACGGTCGGCCTCCCACTTCGGGCCCGTCGTGTCCCCGACCACGGAGTCGGGGGTTGGCCCCGCGAGAAGGACGCCTGCCTCCTCGTACGTCTCCCGCACGGCCGCACAGACGATCGCCTGGGCCTCCGCCTCCCCCACACCGAGCCTGTCGGCCCACCACGCGCGCGTGGGACCCGCCCAGTGGACGTGGTGATCGTCGTCACGGGGATCCACACCACCGCCCGGGTACGCGTACGCACCGCCGGCGAAGGCCATCGAGGCACGTCTGCGGAGCATGTGGACGACGGGCCCGGCGCCGGTGTCCTTCAGGAGCATGACGGTGGCCGCACGCCTCGGGGTGACCGGGGTGAGCGTGCCGTCCGCAAGGCCTCGGATGAGGTCCGGCCATTCCCGGGGATACCACTGCCCGTTTCCCATGGCCGGAGGCTATCTCCTGACGACCGGATGTTCGAGAGGTCCCCGGCCGACGGGAGCACGGACCCGCACGGGTGCCGCAGGCAGCCCCACGCACCCGCACCCGCACACAGCACGCCGCACCCGAGCGCACACGCGCCCGCCTACACCGCCCCGGTCAGCTCCACCTGAATCTCAACCTCCACCGGCGCGTCCAGCGGCAGCACCGCCACGCCCACCGCGCTCCGCGCGTGCACACCCTTGTCGCCCAGCACCTCGCCGAGCAACTCGCTGGCGCCGTTCACCACGCCCGGCTGCCCCGTGAAGTCCGACGCCGAGGCGACGAACCCGACGACCTTCACGACACGCGCGACCCGGTCGAGATCACCGGCCACGGACTTCACCGCGGCGAGAGCGTTCAGCGCACACGTACGCGCCAGCTCCTTGGCCTCCTCCGCCGTGACCTCCGCCCCCACCTTCCCGGTGACCGGAAGCTTCCCGTCCACCATCGGCAACTGCCCGGACGTGTACACGTACACCCCGGACTGCACCGCCGGCTGGTAGGCGGCCAGCGGCGGTACGACCGCCGGCAGGCTCAGGCCCAGCTCGGCCAGCCGCTCCTCGACCGCGCTCACGCCTTCTGCCGCTTCAGGTAGGCCACCAGCTGCTCGGGGTTGTTCGGCCCGGGCACGACCTGGACGAGCTCCCAGCCGTCCTCGCCCCAGGTGTCCAGAATCTGCTTCGTGGCGTGTACGAGCAGCGGCACGGTCGCGTATTCCCACTTCGTCATGCGGCCGACTTTAGCCGCTGCCCCACCCCCATCCGCAGCCACGTTGTCCACAGCCTCCGGCGTAGCCCGCACGCGGACTGGTTAGGCTCGAATACGTGAGCAGGCTCCAGGTCGTCAGCGGCAAGGGCGGGACCGGAAAGACCACGGTCGCCGCCGCACTCGCGTTGGCCCTCGCCACCGAGGGGAAGCGGACGCTTCTCGTCGAGGTCGAGGGCCGGCAGGGCATCGCGCAGCTCTTCGAGACCGAAGCGCTGCCGTATGAGGAGCGAAAGATCGCCGTCGCTCCCGGGGGCGGGGAGGTGTACGCCCTCGCCATCGACCCCGAACTGGCCCTTCTGGACTACCTCCAGATGTTCTACAAACTGGGCGGTGCCGGCAGGGCCCTGAAGAAGCTCGGCGCGATCGACTTCGCCACGACCATCGCACCGGGTCTCAGAGACGTACTCCTGACCGGCAAGGCGTGCGAGGCCGTGCGCCGCAAGGACAAGAGCGGCCGGTTCGTCTACGACTACGTCGTCATGGACGCGCCCCCCACCGGCCGTATCACCCGCTTCCTCAACGTCAACGACGAGGTCGCGGGCCTCGCCAAGATCGGCCCGATACACAATCAGGCGCAGGCCGTCATGCGGGTCCTGAAGTCGGCCGAGACGTCCGTGCACCTGGTGACGCTGCTGGAGGAGATGCCCGTCCAGGAGACCGTGGACGGCATCGGCGAGCTGCGGTCGGCCCGGCTGCCGGTGGGGCGGATCATCGTGAACATGGTGCGGCCGGAGGTGTTGGACGCGGCCGATCTGGAACTCGTGGGCACGGTCCCGCGTACGGCGGTCGCACGCACGCTGTCGGCGGCGGGGCTCGGCGGGGCTCGACGCGGCGGGAACGCCGAGCGGCTGGTCGACCCGCTGGTCGCGCAGGCCGGTGAGTACGCCGAGCGGTACACGCTGGAGCACGAGCAGCGGGCCGTACTGCGCGAACTGGACCTGCCGCTGCACGAACTGCCGCTGCTCGCCGAGGGAATGGACCTGGCGGGCCTGTACGAACTGGCCACCGAGCTGCGGGAACAGGGGATGTCATGAGCCCGGCCACCACACACGACCCGTCCCACCCGCACGACGACGCCCCCACCCCCCAGGACGACGCCCCCACCGTCACCGCTCACCCTCAGGACCACGCCGCCCGCCACCGCCTCACTCCCGCGCGCGTGCTGGACCTCGACCCCCTGCTCGACGACCCCAGGACCCGCATCGTCGTGTGCTGCGGCTCGGGCGGCGTGGGCAAGACCACCACCGCGGCCGCGCTCGGCCTCAGGGCGGCGGAACGCGGCCGGAAGGTCGTGGTGCTCACCATCGACCCGGCCCGCCGGCTCGCCCAGTCGATGGGCATCGACTCGCTCGACAACGTCCCCCGTCGGGTGAAGGGCGTGGACGACGCGGCGCACGGCGAGCTGCACGCGATGATGCTCGACATGAAGCGCACCTTCGACGAGATCGTCGAGGCGCACACGGATCAGGAGCGGGCCTCCGCGATCCTGAACAACCCCTTCTACCAGTCGCTTTCGGCGGGCTTCGCGGGCACGCAGGAGTACATGGCGATGGAGAAGCTGGGGCAGCTGCGGTCGAGGGACGAGTGGGACCTCATCGTCGTCGACACGCCTCCGTCCCGTTCGGCGCTGGACTTCCTGGACGCGCCGAAGCGGCTGGGGTCCTTCCTGGACGGACGGCTGATCCGGCTGCTGACCGCTCCGGCGAAGCTCGGCGGCCGTGCCGGGATGAAGTTCCTGAACGTCGGGATGTCGATGATGACCGGCACCCTCGGCAAGTTGCTCGGCGGTCAGCTGCTCAAGGACGTCCAGACGTTCGTGGCCGCGATGGACACGACGTTCGGCGGCTTCCGCACGCGCGCGGACGCCACCTACAAACTGCTCCAGGCACCGGGGACGGCGTTCCTGGTGGTCGCGGCGCCGGAGCGGGACGCGCTGCGGGAGGCCGCGTACTTCGTGGAGCGGCTGGCCGCCGAGGACATGCCGCTGGCCGGCCTGGTGCTCAACCGTGTCCACGGCAGCGGCGCCGCCCAGCTGTCGGCCGAGCGGGCACTCGCCGCCGCGGAAAATCTTGAAGAGCCCCGCATTGTCGATCAGGGGGACGGGAAAGCAGTACTTCGTAACTCTCCCGACATGTACGCCAGTTCAGAAGCCCCTGCTCCCGAGCCACCGGCGCCCGACGAAGGCTCCCCCGCCACCGCGGAATCCGCCGCCCCGGAGTCCACGGAGTCCACCGCCACGGAGTCCCCTGCCACGGACCAGGACGCAGACCAGCAGGAGCCGCAGGAACGGACCGTGGAACAACTCACCGCAGGCCTGCTGCGGCTGCATGCCGAGCGCATGCGGCTGCTCTCCCGCGAGCAGCGCACGCGTGACCGCTTCACGGCACGCCACCCCGAGGTGGCGGTCGCCGAAGTGGCCGCGCTGCCCGGCGACGTACACGACCTCGCGGGTCTGCGGGACATCGGAAACCGGCTCGCGGCCAATCGACCGGAGCTGCCCGACACCGAGGCCACTGCCTGACCCGAGCCGCCCCTGGGCGACTCGATGCCGGCGTCCGCCGAGGCCAGTGCCCGACCCGAAGCCAGTCGCTGACCCAAAGCCAGTGCCTGTTCCAAAGCCAGTGCCTGACCCGAGGCCGGTTCTCCGAGGGAACCCCTCAGCTCGACCGCCCCGGGCTCACCACCCTCAGCTCACCGCCGCATAGCTCTCGTAGACCTCGTCGTCATCGAGAGGCAGAATGCCCGCCCCCCGCTCGTACTCCGTACGCGCGGTCTCCAGCAGTCGGCGCCAGGAGGTCACGGTCGGCCGCCGGCGCAACAGGGCGCGGCGTTCCCGCTCCGTCATTCCTCCCCACACGCCGAACTCGACGCGGTTGTCGAGCGCGTCGGCCAGGCACTCCGTGCGCACCGGGCATCCGGTGCACACCGCCTTGGCCCTGTTCTGCGCCGCTCCCTGAACAAACAGTTCATCCGGATCGGTAGTGCGGCAGGCCGCCTGCGCACTCCAGTCGACTACCCAGCCCATACCGGCGCCGTCCTCTCCCGAATCGAGGCTCCCCCACGGCGGCAGCGGCATATTCACCGCCGCCAGTTGAGGACGTTACGGAAGGTGGGCACGGCGCAACACCCCCTTCGGGCCCAATCTTGAATGGCCCGAACGGACTATGCGCAAGCGGCAGATCACCCGGGGGAGTGAGCTGGCGACATACATGACTATCCCGGCAAACCAGGACAGTTGTGTTGCGTCACAACGGACGCCAGGTGACACACAAGGCGGATTCGGACACGCCCCCATCAAAAAAGTTGGGGAACCTCCGGAACGATTCGGGGTCGCCGGACGTATTGATACGTAGCCCTACAGCTGTGACAGTTGAGAGCAGCTTAGGCCAAGGCCTGTACGCGTGTCCGGAGAATGAGAACGTAGGCTGCCCCTATGCCAAACAAGCGCTCGGGTGGAGGCCTGTCCTCCACGCAGCAGGCCGCCAAGTTCCTCGGTGTCAGTGTGCTCGCGGGGGCCGTCATGGCCGGTATCGCGCTGCCCGCGGCCGGCGCGCTCGGTCTCACGGCCAAGGGGTCGGTGGAGAGCTTCGACGAACTCCCGGCCAACCTGAAGACACCGCCGCTGAGCCAGCGCACCACGATCCTCGACGCCAACGGCGGCCGGATCGCCACGGTCTACTCGCGCGACCGCACGGTGGTCAGCCTCAAGGACATCTCGCCGTACATGCAGAAGGCGATCGTCGCGATCGAGGACTCGCGCTTCTACCAGCACGGGGCGGTCGACCTGAAGGGCGTGCTGCGCGCGCTCAACAAGAACGCGCAGAGCGGCGGCGTTTCGCAGGGCGCCTCGACGCTTACCCAGCAGTGGGTGAAGAACGTCTTCGTGGAGGAGGCGGGCGACGACCCGACGAAGGTCGCGCAGGCCACCCAGCAGACCATCGGCCGCAAGATCAAGGAACTGAAGTACGCGATCCAGGTCGAGGAGGAGCTCGGCAAGAAGAAGATCCTCGAGAACTACCTGAACATCACGTTCTTCGGGCAGCAGGCCTACGGCGTCGAGGCGGCCGCCCAGCGCTACTTCTCCAAGCACGCCAAGGACCTGACGCTGTCCGAGTCGGCCCTGATGGCCGGCATCGTGCAGTCCCCCAGCCGGTACGACCCGGTCAACGACGAGGCCGAGGCCACCAAGCGGCGCAACACCGTGCTGCGGCGCATGGCCGAGGTCGGTGACGTCTCCCGGGCCGAGGCGGACAAGGCGATGAAGGAGCCGCTGGGCCTCAAGGTCAGCCAGCCCAAGAACGGCTGCATCACGGCCGTCAAGGGCGCCAGCTTCTTCTGCAAGTACGTCGAGAAGGTCTTCCTCAGCGACCCGGTCTTCGGCAAGACCAAGGAGGCGCGGGCCAAGCTCTGGAACCAGGGCGGCCTGACCGTCCGTACGACGCTCGACCCGAAGTCGCAGGACTCGGTCGAGGAGTCGATCAAGAAGCACGTCTACAAGAGCGACAAGGTCGCCGCGGCCTCCACGCTGGTCGAGCCCGGTACCGGCAAGATCCTCGCGATGGGCCAGTCGAAGCCGTACGGCTACGGCAAGAACGAGACGGAGTACAACTACTCGGTCAACTCGGCGATGGGCGGCTCGAACTTCGGGTTCCCGACGGGTTCCACGTTCAAGCCGTTCCTGGCCGCGGCGGCGCTGGAGGAGGGCAAGCCCCCGACGCAGGTCTACCCGGCGCCGTACGAGATGGAGTATCCGGCCAAGGTCCAGTCGTGCAGCGGGAAGCCCTGGGTCAACGACAAGGGCTACAAGCTGGAGAACGAGAGCGAGACCGAGGTCGGCCCCTACGCGCTCAAGCAGGCCATGGCCAAGTCGGTCAACACCTACTTCGTGCAGATGCTCGCCGACATCGGCATGTGCCCGGTGGTGAAGATGACCAACGCGCTGGGCGTGGTCCAGGGCAACGGCACCAAGGTCCCCGAGGTCCCCTCGTCGATGACACTGGGCTCCACCGGCCTCTCCCCGCTGACGATGGCGAGCGCGTACGCGGCCTTCGCCAGCCGGGGCACGTACTGCACGCCGGTCGCGATCGAGTCGATCACCCAGACCGTCGCCGGGGCTAAGAAGTCTCTGGCGGTGCCGAAGTCGACGTGCTCGCGGGCAATGAGCGAGAAGACCGCCGACACCATAAACACCCTGCTGCGCGGCGTGGTCGACTCCGGTACGGGTCAGCAGGCCGGCTTGTCGGGTCGCGAGAGCGCCGGTAAGACGGGTACGACCGACAGCCGGAAGAACGCCTGGTTCGCCGGTTACACGCCGAACCTGTCGGGCGCCGTCTGGGTCGGCAGCGCCACCCAGAAGGTCGAGATGACCCACATCACCATCGGTGGTGTCTACCACGAGCAGGTCTACGGCGGTGACACCCCCGGCCCGATCTGGCGGGACGCCATGTCCGGCGCCCTGGACGGCAAGAACGTGGAGACCTTCAACCTCGTCAACATTCCCGACCCGCCGAAGAAGAAGGATCCGGGCAAGGGCGATGAAAACGGCGACGGCAACGGGAACGGGAACGGCGACGGTGGCAACAACGGCCTCATCGGCGCCCTGACCAACGGCGGCAACGACGGCGGCGCCGACCCGAAGCCCTCGTTCACCCTCCCGGAGGGCTGGTTCCAGGGCAACAACAACGGCGGAAACAACGGAGCCGGCAACGGCGGGAACGGTCCGTAGAGCGAGGGTTCACCGGTTTGTACGGCGGTGGGGGCGCCCCTGATGATCAGGGGCGCCCCCACCGCCGTACGCACCGGCCTTCACCGCCGTATGCAGTGGCAGTCACCGCCGTGTGTCGTGGCCGTCACCGCCGTATGAGCCGGCCGTCACCGCCGAACGAAACGGCCGTCACTCAGCCCGCGAGCAGCTTCTTGACCGCGGCGGCGACGCGGCCGCCCTCGGCCTGGCCGGCCACCTTCGGGTTCACGATCTTCATGACCGCACCCATGGCCCGCGGACCCTCGGCGCCCGCCGCCTTCGCCTCCTCGACGGCCTGGGCGACGATGGTGTTGAGCTCCTCGTCGCTGAGCTGCTTGGGCAGGTACGCGGCGAGCACCTCGCCCTCCGCCTTCTCCCGCTCGGCACTCTCGGCGCGACCACCCTGCGCGAAGGCCTCCGCGGCCTCGCGGCGCTTCTTCGCCTCGCGCGTGATCACCTTCTGCACCTCGTCGTCGGAGAGCTCGCGCTTCTGCTTGCCCGCGACCTCCTCCTTGGTGATCGCGGCGAGCGTCAGCCGGAGCGTCGAGGAGCGGAGCTCGTCACGCTCCTTGATCGCGGAGTTGAGGTCTTCCTGCAGCTTCGACTTGAGCGTGGTCATGACTTGATTGTCGCAGGTGCCGGAGCCCGGACGCCCCTTCATTTAAAGGGGTGGCGCCCCTGCGTCTGAAGGGGATGGCGCCCATTCCTCCAAAGGGATGTGGGGCACCGGCCCTCTCCGGGGTCTGACACGATGGAGACATGCGCGCGCGATACGGAGTACCTCTGTCCATTGCGGCGGCCGGCGCCGCCGGTCTGGTGTACGCGGCGGGTTTCGAAGCCCGCTCCTTCCGCCTCCGACGAGTGACGGTCCCTGTCCTCCCCTCCGGAATGCGTCCCCTGCGCGTGCTCCAGGTATCCGACATCCACATGGTCGGCGGCCAGCGCAAGAAGCAGCGCTGGCTGCGCTCGCTGGCGGGCCTGCGCCCGGACTTCGTGATCAACACCGGGGACAACCTCTCCGACCCGGAGGGCGTCCCGGAGGTCCTGGACGCACTCGGGCCGCTGATGGAGTTCCCGGGGGCGTACGTCTTCGGCTCCAACGACTACTACGGCCCCAAGTTCCGCAACCCCGCCCGTTACCTGTTCGAGAAAGCCCAGGGCCGCCACGGCCTGAACGGCAACGCCGCCGCCGTGAACGCGATCCACAACCCGTGGGAGGACCTGCGGGACGCCTTCGACGGGGCGGGCTGGCTGAACCTGACGAACACCAGGGACGTGCTGAAGATCGAGGGCATGTCGATCGAGCTGACGGGCCTGGACGACCCGCACATCAAGCGGGACCGCTACACGGAGGTGGCCGGCGGCCCATCCGGCTCGGCGGACTTCTCGATGGGCGTGGTCCACGCCCCGTACCTCCGCGTCCTGGACTCCTTCACGGCCGACGACTACCCCCTGATCCTGGCCGGCCACACCCACGGCGGCCAGCTGTGCCTCCCCTTCTACGGCGCCTTCGTCACCAACTGCGACCTGGACACGGACCGGGTGAAGGGCCTCTCGACGCACACAGCCGAGGGGCGTACGTCGTACCTCCACGTGTCGGCAGGCTGCGGCACGAACCGCTTCACCCCGGTCCGGTTCGCGTGCCCTCCGGAGGCGACGCTGCTGACGCTGACGTCGCGGGAGTGAGGCCGGGGCGGCTCGGTGGGGCCGGGGCGGCTCGGTGAGGCCGGGCCGACTCGGTGAGGCCGGGCCGACTCGGTGAGGCCGGGCCGACTCGGTGAGGCCGGGGTGACTCGGTGAGGCCCGGGCGGCTCAGTGGCCCGCCTGTGGCCACCGGAAGTAACCCGCACGGACCGCCCGTATCGCCCCTTATGTCGGCGGTGCTTAGCGTGAGGGCATGACCGCCCAGACACCCCCGACACCTCCGATACCCCCGACATCTCCGATACCTCCGATACCCAGGGACCTCCCGGACCTGCCCGCCCTCCCCCACATGCCCCTGCTGCTGCCCTCGCGCGTCCCCGCCACGGCGGTGGTGACCCCCGTACGCCGCCCCCTGGCCGCCGCCTACCGCCTGCTGGTCGCCCTGGCGGCGGCAGCGGGCGTGACACTCGACCTGTTCCTCGGCAGCCCGGCCCAGGTCCTGAGCCACTTCACGATCCAGAGCAGCATCTTCCTGACAGCGGTCATGATCTTCTCGGCTCGCCGCACGTGGAACGCCGGCCGTCCCCTGCCGTCGGCCCTCACCGGCGCAGCCCTGCTCTACGTCACGATCGCGGGCCTCGTGTACCACCTGCTGCTGGCGAACGAGGCGAGCCCGTTCGCGATGACGGGCTCCCTCACCACCGGAACCGCCGCGCCCACGGGCTGGCACGCCCTCTCGAACCAGCTCCTGCACACGGCGGTCCCCCTCGCCGCCCTCCTGGACTGGCTCCTCCTCACGCCCCCCGGCCGCCTGCACCTCCGCCAGGCCGCCCCCTGGCTCCTCTACCCCCTGGCCTACCTGGCGTTCTCCTTGATCCGCGGGGAACTCCTGCAACCCGGCGCTCCGGCCCGCTATCTCTACCCCTTCCTGGACGCGGGCCTCCACGGCTACAAGAGCGTCCTGGGCAACGCCCTCCTCCTCGGCCTGGCCTTCTACGCCCTCGCGCTCCTCCTGGCGACCCTCGACCACGTCCGCCCGAACCCCTTGCGCCACCACACGAAAACCGGATTTCGTCTCCAGCCACCAGTGGGCTAAAGTAAACGACGTCGCCGCGACAAGCAGGACAAGCAGCGACATCGGGGTGTAGCGCAGCTTGGCAGCGCGCTTCGTTCGGGACGAAGAGGTCGTGGGTTCAAATCCCGCCACCCCGACAGCTGAGATACCAGGTCCGCCGACTACTCACGTGAGTAGTCGGCGGACCTGTTTCGTGAGCGTGTCCATCTGTGTGACTACCGCTGTGGATCGCGCTTGAAGATGCCGTCCATGACCACGGCGCCGGTCTGGATCACGGGCCGGATTTGCTTCCGGTCCATCGCGGCGGGGGGCACCAGGACTCGGAAGTCCCGGCGCGCGCTCGCTCTGCCGGCACGTCGCGTCGAAATCCTCTGGCATCGGTCGAAGACCACGGTGTTCGGTTCCTCCTTCTCAGCGCAGTTGCTGGGCCAGTCCGACGATGATGCCGTCGGGGCCGCGGAGGTAGCAGAGCAGATAACTGTCCTCGAACCGGGCGATCTCGCCGACGAGTTCGGCGCCGTGGGGGCGCAGGCGGGCAACGGTGTCCTCGATGTCGTCGACGGCGAACATCACGCGGTGCGTGCCCAGAATGTTGTGCGGCCGGTTGCGCGGCCCGGCGCTGATCACCGCGGGGCTGCGGTACTTCGCAAGCTCGAGCCGGCTGTGACCGTCCGGGGTCCGGACCATCGCGATGTCACAGCGGACGCCGTCGAGTCCGGTGCACTGGTCGGCGAAGAGGCCCTCGACCTCCGCCCTGCCCTCCAGCTCCATGCCGAGTTCCACGAAGAACGCGATGGCGGCATCCATGTCCTCGACGACGATGCCGACGTTGTCCATCCGCTGAATCGCCACGTTGGTTTCTCCTTCTTCCTCGTGCGGCCGGTGATGGCCGCTGATGTCCCCGGGACGGAGCCGGTGGCAGATTCTCGGCATCCGCAGACCGCCGAGCTCCGCAAGATCTGGATCGCGCAGGCACGGCTTGGCCCAGAACCCGGTTGGGGAGCCCGGGCCGTGGAACTGCTCGAGCGGTGGTCATCTCGGCGCGAGGGCACGAAGCCAACCGGCGAGCGTGGAGAAGTCGGTGTCGTCGAGGCCTTTGGTCGGGTCCACGCGATGAAGCAGTGACGGCCCAGGGTGGCTCGCGGCGACCCACTGCCGATCCATCGCGCTGATCTCGTCGTCGACCCAGATGAACGGCCGGCCGTCAGCCCACTCGACAAGGGGGCGGGTCTTCCAGTGCAGGCCGCGTGGGCCTTCCTCAGCACGGACGTCCGGCCACTCCAGCACGGGCAGCTTCGGCAGACCGATGAGTGGGGCGACAGTCTCGTTCGCCTCCTCCATCCAGGTCGAAGCCCATATGAGGTGGCAGCCCAGAGCCATGAGACGCGCGCCGATACCAGGGTCAAGCCGCTTCAGCAGGGGGTTCCCCTGATCGACAGGCGTCGAGGCGTCGGCCGTAGCGGCTGGTGTGTGAGCGTACGACGACCCGAACGGGATGAGAGGACCGTCGACGTCGAGGAAGAGAAGGGGGCGCTCCGCTGCGCTTGTCACGCCGGCACGATAGCCCGGCGGGGCGGGGCGGCACCCTCGGGCTGGGCCATCTTCGGCCGTACGAGGCCCCCGGACGCCCCCGAGGCCCCCGACGCCCCCGACGCCCCCGACGCCCCCGACGCCACAGAGGCCACAGAGAAAGGCGCCGGGCATGGCCGGGTACGACAAGCTCGCGGTCCACTACGAGGCGGCCGTCGCGGACGAGGCGGCCTTCCTCGTCGCGGCCGTCAACCCGTGGCTGTGACCAAGCGACTCAAGGCGGGGAGCACGCTGCGTAGGTCACCGCCGTCCACCGTGACGGTCGCCGCCGCCCGCGCTCCTGGCGAGGCATTGAACGCCACGCTCAGTGCGACGGAAGCAAACAGGGGCAGGTCGGAGCGGCTGTCCCCGATGGCCCCGCACGAGTGGGGACCCAACCCCAGCTCCCGGGCCTGTGCGAGGGCGAAATCTCGTTTGTCGTACTCGTCGAAGTGGCAGGCGACGCGGCCCGTGAACCGGTTGTCGGCGGTCTCCAGCCGAGGTCCGCTGAACGCGTGAAAGCCGAACCGGTCGGTCAGGTAGCTGCCGACCGGTGACCAGGCGAGAGTCGCCAGCACGGGCACCAACCCGTTCCGCCTGCACCAACCCACGGTCTCCGTGACGCCCGCGACCAGGGGCAGCCCGTCGAGCCAGCCGGAGACCTGTCCCTCGGACACGCCCGTCCAGCCCCTGGCGTCCAGCTCGGAGACTTCTCGATTGTCCAGGTCACCGGAGGCGTAAGCGTCCTCGGCCTTGGCCAACTCGTCCCGATGGCCGAGGAATTCAGCCAGGAAGACCGACGAACTCGTGCCCGGGACGAGCGTGCCGTCGACATCGAAGAACACGGCGCCCACGTGGTCGGATGAGAACACCGACCAAGGATGTCACCGCCACGCGACATACGAGATCGGGGGTGCGGAGGGCCTTCCGGTACACGCCCTGGAGGGTGTTGCACAGTGGGCGAGCCGCTCTCGCCGTGGCCCGCTCCCCGGCAAGCAGGTCGGTCAGTCCAGTCTGGTCCGGTCCGGTCTAGTCTGGTCTGGTCCGGTCTAGTCTGGTCTGGTCTCGTCTGGTCCGGTCAGATCGGGTCGAGTCAGGTGCTGACCGTGCGCAGGAAGTGGTCCGCGTCCTGCGGCTCGGCAAGTCGGCCGAGTTCCAGCCAGGAGCCGTCGGCGAAGCGGAGCCTGAAGGTGGCGAACCCGCGTGGCTGTCCCGCCTCGGCTTCGACACGGGCCTCGTCGAGGGAGAACTCCGCGATGACCCGGAAGTCGTCGGCTGTGGTGGGCGACAGTGTGCGGCGCGGGCACGCGGCAAGGCAGATCCGGTCGCGGGCCAGCATCACCAGGCGCTTGGGGTCGGGCGAGTGGCCGTACCAGCGCAGCAGCAACTGGCCCGCGCTCAGGTTCCAGTCGCCGTCGAAGACGCCGCCGGCCGGATCGTCGTCCGGGCGACCGTCGCCGCCGACCGCGCGGCGGGTGGAGGTTCCCTCTCCGGAAGAAGTCCCGTTCAGCATGTCGCCGAGCTTGCCGACCAGCATCATCGGCACCAGGACGAAGAAGAACAGGACACCGCCGAGGTACAGCAGCCAGGGGTGCCCCGGCTTCAGCCGCCCTTTGCCCGCCGCCCGATGAACTTCCTTGGGGGGTGTGGGAATCGGCTTGCCGAGCTCACACCAGACCATGGCCACCGGCTCCTCGCCCAGAAGCCTCCGGGCCCGCCGCTGAACCTTGCGCTTCGCCATGCGCAGAGCCTAGGCGGATTCGAGGGCGCCGAAACCGGGCTGAGTCAGTGGCCGCCGTACGGTCCACCCGGGTCGCACGCGTCCGCTGCGGCCCGAGACCCTCCTGAGGTCGACCGAGGTCAACGCCGAGTGGCCCGCGTGGCGGCCAGGAACACCAGGGCGAGGGCCTGGATGGCGACCACGACGGTGATCAGCACGGGAACGGAGTAGCCGTACAGGCCGCCGATCAGTGCCCCGCCGGCCAGGCTCGCCGCGCCGACGACACCGGCGAACAGACCGTAGGCGGTGGCCCGCCGTCCGCTGGGCACCAGGTCCGCGACGGTGGCGCGCAGGGTGGACTCCTGGATGCCCATGGCCGCGCCCCACACCAGCGACCCGGCCACCGCGATCGCGACCGTGTCGGTGAACGCCAGCACGGCCACCACGGCGGTCAGCAGCGGCAGCGCCGTCAGCACGCGCGCGCCGTGGCGGTCGTACAGCCAGCCGGTCGCGAGCGCCGCGACGGCGTCGGCGGCCATGGCGGCGGCGTAGAGCACCGGCACCCAGGCCGCCGCCATGAGGTGCCGCTCGACCAGGTGGTACGACAGGATGCCGAAGGTGGCGAACCCGGACGTGGTGGCGGCGGTGAACGCCGCGTACGTCCAGAACGCGGCCGGCAGACGGTCGTGCGGTGTGGGCTCAGCCGTGGAAGCGGCCACCTGCCGCTCGTACGCCTCGGGGTCGGGCACCCGCACCCGCAGCCACGCGAGCAGACCCAGAACCGCGACACCCGGGATGGCGAGCACGCCGAGCGCCGGCCCGTAGTCGCCGCCCGTGAGCGCGAGCATCCCCGCCACGACGAGCGGCCCCACCAGTGCCCCGACCTGGTCCATCGCCTCATGCACGGCGAACCCGCGGCCACGGCCGGTCGCGGCGGTGGCGTACGACAGCATCGTGTCCTTCGCCGGTGAGCGCACCGCCTTGCCCACCCGCTCGGCGACCACCAGCGCGCACGCCGCCCACAGCACCCCGACCGTACCCAGCGGAGGGACGGAGACCACGGTCACCGCGTACCCGGCGATCGCCAGCCCCCAGAAGCGGCGGGTACGGTCCGCCAGCGGCCCCGACACCAGCCGCAGGCCCAGCGCCGCCGCCTCCCCCGCACCCGTCACCACGCCCACCACCAGGGCCGAGGCGCCCAGCGATGCCAGCAGCGGCCCGGTGACCGAGCGGGCTCCCTCGTACACGAAGTCCGCCAGGAGGCTCACCGTGCCGAACCAGACGACGAACCGCCAGGGCCTCATCCCGTCCGCCTGCCGGGCGGATGTCCCGGTCACGTCCGCAGCGCTTCGCCGAAGGCCGCTCCGGCGAACACCAGAAAGGTCATCCCTGCCTCCAAGGCACCACGCTGCGCGGCGCCGTCACCGCGATCGATACGGCGGCGACCACCGCACGGCATTGTCGCCGACCGTCCGCCGAGCGGCCAGCCCCGGCTTTCGGGCTGCCACGTCGGGCTGCCACGCGTGCGAGGCGCCCACGTGCGCCCACGGGGCGCCTCCGTGGCCGGGACGCGCGTTGACACGCGGCCGTGGCGGACGTTGACTGGCGGTACGGCTCAGAGCCATGCCGCCAGTCAGCGTCCGGCATGTCGTCCATGACGTACAGGAAAGCGGCACTTGATGATGTACGACCAGACACGCGCCCAGCAGCCCGCGGGCCAGGCCTCGGGACGGGACGAGCGGCGGGCTCCCGGACCGGAGGCGCTGTTTCCGTCGGCTGAGCGGGACAAGATCGCCCAGCGTCTCGGGCAGGCTCTCAACGCCTTCGCCGACACCCCGCGCGAGGCGCTGGAGGAGGCCGAGGGCGCCTTCGACGACGCCACCGCCCTGCTGGTGGGCGCCCTCGCCGAACAGCGGCGGCTCCTGCGTGAGGGCTGGCAGGACGGGGATCCCGAGACGCAGTCCACGGAACTTCGCCTCGCGCTGAGGCAGTACCGGGAGATCACCCAGCGGTTGCTGCGTCTTTAGGGGGCGGCCGGTTGCTGCCTCCAAGGGGCGCCCGGTTGCTGCCTCCAGGGGGCGGCGCGACGGCCGTTCGCCCATCGGCAGACGGAATGCAGCAAGTCAGACCCGGCCTCCGGAAACGGGGGGCGGGTCCGATGCGTTGCCAGGAAGCGGTACGGGAATGAGTCTGGGATGGATCACAGGCAGCTGAAGAGTGGTCCGGCGCCGGTCCCTCCCCTCGTGGGGACCGGTGCCGGACAGTGCGGACGCTTAGATCCGATCCGGGCGGGCGTGGATCGGCGACAGGTGCCTGATCTCCACGGATCTCTCGGGCTCGGCCGGGAAGTGCGGTGGCGTCGTCCCGTCGCTCCGGCACAGGCCGGTCGTCAGCGTGCGATGCCGTGCCGTGTCCCGCCGAGCGCTGAGCTGGTGGCCTGTCCTGGTGACGTCCGGTTGCCGCGCTGTTACGGGCTGATCCTGCCAGTTGAGGATCCGGGCGAGGAGGTTCCGGTGTCCACCGGAGCACGTCCTCGCAGGTCAGCCGTATAAAGTGGGTTTTCCGGTCCGGACGTTCACGCGCGCAGGAAGTAAGGGGTGGACACCTTGAGTTCCGACTCAGGGGCACGCACGGCCTTCGCGGAGCGTCTGGCGCTGCTGTACAAGGAGGCCGGCAACCCTCCCCTGAAGAGCGTCGCCGAGGCGGTCGTACGACTCCAGCGGGTCGATGAGCGCGGGCGGCCCGTGCGGGTGTCGGCCCAGCGGATCAGTGACTGGCGGCGGGCCAAGAACGTGCCGGCGCAGTTCGCCGCCCTCACGGCCGTGCTGCAGGTGCTGATACCCCAGGCGCGGCGGGCGCGGCCCGCGCCCGTGTCCACCGGGCTGTACGACCTCGCCCAGTGGCAGCGGCTGTGGGAGCGGGCCGTGGCCGATCCGGTGGGCGCCGCGGAGACGGTGCGGGAGCAGGAGCAGGGGGCGAAAACCGATGCCGTCGCCTCCGCACTCGCCGGTGGTGTGTGTCCGTACCGCGGGCTCGCCTCCTACCGGCAGCAGGACGCGCGGTGGTTCTTCGGGCGGGAGCGGAGTACGGACGCGCTCGTCGCGCTGCTGCGGACGGCGGAGCCGACCGGTGGGCTGGTCATGCTCGTGGGAGCCTCCGGGGCGGGGAAGTCGTCCCTGTTGAACGCCGGGCTGGTGCCCGCGGTGCGGGAGGGGGTGCTCGGCGGCGGTGAGGGGGCGGCCCTGCCCCGGCCCGTTCTCCAGCTGGTTCCGGGGGCCGATCCGGTCAAGGAACTGGTCCGTCGTGTTCCCGGGCTCGGGGACCTCGCTCTCGACGGTACGGAGGACGACACCGCCTTCGGCGCGGAGGGCAGGGGCTCCTTCGCCGGCGCGGGGGGCATCGGTCTGGGCGCGGAGGGCGGGGGGTCGTCGTCCTTCGCCGACGCGGGGGACGCCGCCTCCGGCACCCAGTCCCCCGCCCCCTTCGCCCGCTCCGTGAAGGACGCCTTCGCCGAGTGGGCCCGGCAGGAGTCCCCGTCCGGCGGGCCGGCCGTGGTCATCGTGGACCAGCTTGAAGAAGCGTTCACTCTCTGCTCCGACGAGGCCGACCGGCGGGCCTTCATCCAGACGCTGCACGCCGCCTCGACGCCCTCCGGGCCCGGTGAGGCCGCCCCCGTGCTGGTGGTCCTCGGGATTCGGGCCGACTTCTACGAGCAGTGCCTCGCGCACCCCGAACTGGCCGACGCGCTCCAGCACCGGCAGATGGTGCTCGGGCCCCTCACCACCGCTGAGTTGCGGGAGGCGGTGACCGGGCCGGCCAAGGCGGTGGGGCTGGAGTTGGAGCCGGGGCTGGCGGAGCTGATCGTGCGGGAGGTGAGCGCCGACGGGCCGCGCGGGGCGCATGACGCCGGGGTGCTGCCGCTGATGTCGCACGCGCTGCTGGCCACTTGGCAGCGGCGCAAGGCGGGGCGGCTGACGCTGGCCGGGTACCGGGCGGCGGGCGGGATCCAGGGCGCGGTGGCGGCGACGGCCGAGCGGGCCTGGTCGGGGCTGGACCCGGCGGCGCGGACGGCCGCACGGGTGCTGCTGCTGCGGCTTGTCCGGCTGGGCGAGGACACGCAGGCCACCCGGCGACGGGGTACCCGACGGCAGCTGGCGGAGGAGTCGACGGATCCGGGCAAGACGGAGGAGTCGCTCGAGGCGCTGGTGCGGGCCCGGCTGGTGACGCTCGACGCGGAGACCGTCGAGATCACCCATGAGGCACTGCTGCACGCCTGGCCCCGGCTGCGCGACTGGATCGACGAGGACCGCAGCGGCAACCTGCTGCGTCAGCGGCTGGAGGAGGACGCCCGGGCCTGGGAGGGCTCGCACCGGGACAGTTCCCTGCTCTACCGGGGCTCCCGGCTGGAGCAGGCGCACGGCTGGGCCCGGTCCGCCGGTGACACCTTCCTGACCCGCTGCGCGGTGGATTTCCTGGCCGCCTCGGGACGGCTGCGCAAGCGGACCGTGTGGATCAGCCGCAGCGCGGTGGCGGCGCTGGTCGTACTGGCGATCGTGGCCGTCGGTTCGGCGGTGGTCGCCTGGCAGCAGCGCAACGACGCGGTGTTCGAGCAGGTGGTCGCGGAGGCCGACCGCGTCCAGTACACGGACCCGTCGCTGTCGGCCCAGCTCGACCTGGTCGCCCACCGGCTGCGCCCCGACGACGAGGGCACCAACAACCGTCTGGTCTCGATCGTGAACGCCCCGCTGGCCACGCCCCTGCTCGGCCACACCGGTGCCGTCTACCTCACCTCCTTCAGCCCGGACGGCAAGCTCCTGGCCACCGCCAGCTACGACCGCACGGTCCGGCTGTGGGACGTGGCCGACCCGTCCCGCCCCAAGCCGTTGGGCGGGCCGCTGACCGGCCACACCAGCTGGGTGAGCAGCGCGGTCTTCAGCCCGGACGGCGAGACCCTCGCCAGCGCGGCGGACGACGGCACGATCCGGCTGTGGGACGTACGGGACCCCGCTCACCCGCGCCCGCTCGGCGCGCCGCTGGCCGGGCACGAGGGCACGATCTACCTGGTCGCCTTCAGCCCGGACGGGCGCACGCTGGCCTCCGCCGGCGAGGACCACACCGTACGGCTGTGGGACGTCCACGATCCGCGGGCGCCCCGCGCTCTGAAGACGCTGACCGGGCACCGGGCCGCGGTGCGGTCGGTGGCGTTCAGTCCCGACGGGCGGACGCTGGCCGCCGGGGGCGACGACAACACGGTCCTGCTGTGGGACACGACCGACCCACGGCGTCCGGAGCCGGTCGACACCGTGCTGACCGGGCACACCGGCACCGTGCACTCCGTCGCCTTCAGCCCGGACGGCCGGACGCTCGCCAGCGGCAGCACGGACGACACCGTACGACTGTGGGACGTGTCCGACCCGGCGCGGGCCGCCCCGCTCGGCCCGCCGCTGACCGGGCACACCGGTCCGGTGTGGTCGGTGGCCTTCAGTCCGGACGGGACGATGCTGGCGGCGGCCAGCGCGGACAGCACGGCGAGCCTGTGGAACGTGAGCGATCCGGCGTATCCCTCGCAGGTAGGCGAACCGCTCGCAGGCAGCAGCGGTGAGATGTACGCCCTGGGCTTCAGCCCCGACGGCCGGACCCTGGCCACCGGCAGCGGCGACAGCAAGGTCCGGCTGTGGTCGATCCCGCAGGGTGACATGGTCGGCCGCAGCGGGGCGTTCCGCCCGGACGGAAAGGTGCTGGCCACCGCGGGGCGCGACGGACGGATCCGGCTGTGGAACGTGCAGAACCCCGGCCGGCCCGTGGCGCTGGGCTCGCCGTTCATGCCCGGGGACGGGGGCCTGCGTTCGCTGGCGTTCTCCCCCGACGGCCGCACCCTCGTGGTGCTCACGGACAACCGCGCGGTGTACCTGTGGGACATCAGCGACCCCTCCCACCCCGTCAAGCACGGGCCGCCCACCGAACTGCGGACCCGGTTCATGGGCCCGGACGCGCTGGCCTACAGCCCGGACGGGCGCACGCTGGCCACCGCCTACGACGACCGCACCATCCAGTTGTGGAACGTGTCCGACCCCTCCCACGTGGTCCCGTTCCGCGCACCCCTCACCGGCCACAAGGGGTACGTCAACGCCCTCGTCTTCAGCTCCGACGGCAAGACCCTCGCCAGCGGCAGCGCGGACGGCTCGGTCCGGCTGTGGAACGTGACCGATCCCCGTCGCACCACCCTCCTGGGCGCACCGCTCACCGGGCACGCCGGCCCGGTCAACGTGCTCGCGTTCAGCCCGGACGGCGGGACGCTGGCCAGCGGCAGCGACGACGACTCCGTGCGGCTCTGGGACGTCACCGACGTCCGCGACGCGAGCCCGCTGGGCTCCCCACTCACCGGCCACACCGAGGCGGTGGTGTCGCTGACGTTCAGCCGGGACGGCCGCACCCTCGCCAGCGGCGGCAACGACAACACGGTCCGGCTGTGGGACGTCGCCCACCCCGCCGACGCCGGCCCCATCGGGCAGTCGATGAGCCCCAACTCCAAGACGGGCAACTTCCTGTCGTTCAGCCCCAGGAGCCAGATGCTCGGGGTCTCCAGCGGCGCGGACACCGTACGGCTGTGGAATCTGGACGTCGACGACGCCATCGCCCGGATCTGCTCGACCACGCGGGGCGTACTGACGTCCGACAAGTGGCACGAGTACCTGCCCCGGCTCTCCTACGAGCCTCCGTGCGGGAAGTGACGGGAGCGAGTCGCTGTGCGAGAAGTGACGGGGCCAACCGCCGGGCGGGAAGTGACGGAAGCGAGTCGGTGGTGCGGGAAGTGACCGGGGCGAGCCGCCGTGCGGGAAGGGACGTGGGCTCGGCGTGCCGGTCGCGGCGGACCCCGTTCGGCCGCCTCCGACAGGTGGTCGACACGTGATCCCGATCACAACTCAGCGTTACGGCTCAGCAGTCGGCTCCCGCCGGACAAGCGGCGTTGTTAGTCTTGGCCATAGCCCGATCGCTGGTGCATCCCCCGTCGCCAGCGGTCGGGCCTTTGCGTGTCCCGCTCACTGCGGCCCCGGCGCCGCTTCGGAAAGGTGGTGGATACTGCCGTGACCAGGCGCGTCGTCGTCGTCACCGCTGTCCACGCTCCCTCGGCCCGCTTCCTTCGGGAGGCCCACGCCTCGCTGTGCGCGCAGGAGTTACCCGACGGCTGGGAGTGGCACTGGGTGATCCAGGAGGACGGCAGGACGGACGCCGTCGCCCCGTACGTCCCCGACGACCCCCGGATCACGTTCCGGCAGGGCCGGCCCGGCGGCCCCGGAGTCGCCCGCACCATCGCGCTCGGGCATGTCGACGGCGAGTACGTGAAGATCCTGGACGCCGACGACCGGCTCGCCCCCGGCGCCCTGGCCCGCGACCTGGCCGCCCTCGAAGCCGACCGCGACCTCGGATGGGCGACCTCCCGCGCACTGGACCACCTGCCCGACGGCTCCACGGTCAGCTTCCCCGGGGATCCCGAGCACGGGCCCATCGCCCGCGGTGCGGTCCTCGCCTTCTGGAAGGCGAACGGCTTCCGCGCCCCGGTGCACCCGGCGACCCTCTGTGTCCGCCGGGACCTCCTGGTGGCCCTCGGCGGCTGGATGGCCCTGCCCGCGTCCGAGGACACCGGCCTGCTGCTCGCGCTGAACTCCGTGAGCCGGGGCTGGTTCTCCCGGCAGGTCGGGCTTCTCTACCGCAAGTGGGACGGCCAGATGACCGGCCAGGCCTCCCACGTCGACCCCGAGGAACGCGCGGCCCGGATGACGGTCGTGGAGGCACGGGCACGGGCACTGGCGTCGCTGCGGTGGCAGTACGACAGCTGATCGCCTCGGGTCTCGTGTTCTCTCAGCCGGTTCTCTCAACCGGTTCTCTCAGCCGGTTCTCTCAGCCGGCGTGAAGGATCCGAAAGCGTCCGGGTTCCGCCGGATCTCGGTCAACGACCTGGACCGGTGCCGCAGCCATACCCGCACACGTTCAGCCGGAGAGAGCGCGACAGGCTCTCCCGCACAGAACCGCTGACCGGCCGAGTGATCGCGGTCACCGGGGCCGGGCCGCGGAATCGGGCGTGCCGTCGCAGCCCGGCTCGCCGTGGCCGGAGCCGCCGTGGCGATCGGCGATCTCGACGCGGAGCTTGCCGTGGAGACGGCTGGTGCCATCGGCGCGCGTTCGGTGGCAGCCGGGCGTCATCCCTGCACTTCGAGCGTTTCACCCCGGCCCCGATCACGGACGGCCGTCCCTTCGAACTCCAGCTGGGCGACACCGGACGGGTTCTGCCGGTGCCGTACGACCGCTCCGCCCTGGATGTTCTCCACGAGGCCCTGCCGGACCTGCCGTTCTCCTGCCGCCAGGGGTTCTGCGGCACCTGCCGGGTACGGGTGGCCCACGGCCAGGTCGATCATCGTGACCGTCGGCTCACGGCCACCGAACGTGCGGCCGGCGCCATGCTGTCCTGCGTCTCGCGCGCACCGGAAGGAGAGCGGTTGGTGCTGAAGCTGTGAGCGATGGCCGAGCGCCCGTGGAGCACGGCCGTCACCGCGAGGAACCTCAGCGGCAGGGCTGACACCCGGCCCGGACCATCGCGGACAGAACCCGCCCACCTGCCTGACCAGCAACCGCGCGAGCAGCGAAACCACCCCGCTCAATCGCCCGCAACCGCGACCGGTCACAGCTGCGGCTCGCCCGCCCGAGTCGGTACAGCCAGTGCCGCATCAGGCAACGTTCGCCCTGCTGTAGAACCAACCGAACACGGCCGCGCCCACGGGTGTCCCGACAAGGAAGCCCGCGAGGAAACCAAGGTGGTGATCAGCCACCACCGGAAAGGCCCAGTCCGCTGTCGCGGCAACGAACAGCCCCACCGTCGTCAACGCGAGCAGGGCGGCAGCGGCAGCGAGCCGACGCGGTGGCCCTTCGCGGTACAGATCGCCCGCGGGCTTCCCCGCGAACAAAACGGTCATGACGGCGATGAAATGGGAGTCGGGCAGCCATCCGAACGGCCACGCCACCAGGGCGACAACCCCGCAGAGAGCGAGGCCGACGAATTGCAGCACAACGGTGGACCGCACGAGGTCCGGCGCCCCGCGCCAGATCGGGCCGGTCCGCGTGTCCTTCTCATCGGTCACGCCGGAAGAGTAGCCGTCATCAGGGCGAACGTAGCCTGGTAGGGCTCTAGCGATCGGCCGCGGTGGCGAGCCAGTGGGTCAGGGTACGGATCGTGGTTTCGTCGAGCTGGTCGACGAGGGTGCGGACGGCTGCCACGTCGTCCGGTGCGAGGTCGTAGAGGCCCGCCTTGCTGAGGCCCGCCATGAGGGCCTGGTGGCGGCGGTCGTGCATGCGTTCCGCGAGCTTGGTGGGTTCGCCGGCCGGTTCCTCGGCGGGTTCCTCGGCCGTCACCCGGGGCGGGGCCGACGCGGGGGCGGTGGCGGTCGGCGAGGCGTCGTAGTGGTGCCAGTCCCCGTCCTTGGGGCCCCACAGCGCGACGGTCGCCTCGTCGCCGCGGGCTCGCAGGGTCTGGGTCATCTCGCCGAGCGCGTACAGGACCGGTGAGCGGTCGAGCGACTGGGCTCCCACCTGCCACACGGCCGTGTCCGGCCGGTAGAACAGCGCGACCCAGCGGGGCTCCCCCTGCGGTCGCGGGCACTGGGGACGGGTCTGCATGGCGCTCACCCCTTCGATGCGGCACGGCGGCGCGACGATAGCTGACGGACCGTCAGATTGCCAGGGGCGGGGGTCATTTGGACGCTCCGGCAGCCGGTAGTCTGGGTCGGCTGCGGCACCCCCCACGATCACCGCACCACGAGGTGAGTTCGGCCTGCGGCCATCGACACGTCCTACGGCGTATCGACACGTCTTACGGCATGAGGATGACGAACAGGTGCTCATAGCGGGCCGGTACCGGCTGCACGATCCGATCGGTCGCGGTGCGATGGGGGAGGTCTGGCGGGGCGTCGACGAGACGCTCGGCAGGCCGGTCGCCGTCAAGCTTCTCCTCCCCCACGACTCCGATCCCACCGCCACCTCCCGTTTCCGGCTGGAGGCGCAGACCGCGGGGCGGCTCAACCACCCGTATGTGGTGGGCGTGTACGACTTCGGCGAGTACGACGGCCGGCTCTTCCTGGTGATGGAACTGGTCGACGGCGACAGTCTCGCCCGCCGGCTCTCCACGGGCGGACCGCTGCCCGCCGAGCAGGTGGCCCGGATCGCCACGCAGGCCGCCGCCGGGCTCGCCGCCGCCCACCAGCAGGGCATCGTGCACCGCGACATCAAGCCGGCCAACCTCCTGCTGGACGCCGACGGCACCCTGAAGATCGGTGACTTCGGCATCGCCCGCTTCGTCGACGACCCTTCCGGCGCGCTCACCACGACCGGGCAGATCGTCGGCACCAGCCTGTACCTCGCACCCGAGCGGGCCCTCGGGCAGCCCGCCGGTCCGGCCTGCGACGTGTACGCGCTGGGCTGCGTGCTGTACCAACTCCTCACCGGTCGCCCGCCGTTCCAGGCCGACAGCGCGGTGGCGATCCTGCACCAGCACCTCGACTCCGCCCCCGTGCCGCCCCGGCAGCTCGGCGTCCCCCTCCCGCCCGCCTTCGAGAACTACCTCCTCGGCCTGCTCGCCAAGCAGCCCGAAGACCGGCCGACCGCGCAACGGGTCGCCGAGTGGTTCGGCGGCGGGGCGTGGCAGGGGCGGCCCGAACCGCTGCCCGCGCCGGCGGCGGTGCCCGCCGCGTCAGCCATGTCAGCCAGGTCAGCCAGGACGGCGCCCGCCGCGCCGGTGTTCCCGGTTCCGGCGGAGTCCGGGCCTCCTACGACGTACGCCCTGCCGTCGACCGCCGGCCGGGCGGCGTCCCGCCCGCGTGCGGCCCGGCGTCCGCAGGGGCCGGCGGTGCGGGGTGCCGTCCGGCGGCGGCCGAGGGTGGCGGGGATCGTCGCCGGGGTGGTGGTGTTCCTGGCCGCGATGCTCGCCGGCATGCTCTTCTTCGCGCCGGGCCGCAGCACCGCGGACAGCCCCGGCGGCACCGCCCCAGGCACGACGGCCCCCGCGCCGACACCGAGCGCCGCCCCGTCGGGGGCCGCCGCCCTGCCCGTCGTACCCGCTCCCTCCCCCACCGTGGCCGTCACGGCGGTCACCCGGGAGGAGCAGAAGGGGGACAAGAGGCAGCGTGCGGGCAACAAGGGGCCGGGCAAGGGTGGCGAGGACGACAGGGCCGACGGGGGCGACGGGGGCGATGAGGCCGACGAAGACTGACGTGTGACCGTCAGTTGTTCCAGGTCTCGTCGTACGGGTCGTGCGGTGTCGGGACCGGTTTGGCGGCCGTGACCTGGAAGTACGGGATCGGGCCGTGGTTGACCGGATCCTTGGTGCGGCGGGCGGTGTAGGTGCCGGTGACCTCCAGCCAGGCGTCCGGTTGCAGGACCGGCGGGATCCGGCCGGTCAGGCCGATCTTCACCGGCTGGGCGTCGGCGGCACAGCAGTTGAGGGCCATGCGGACCAGATAGGGGGCGCCGCTGTGGTCCAGGGCGACGAAGCCGGTGACCTTGATCTGCCGGCCCTCCAGGGAGCGGCCGTGGTCGTAGACCGCCCGGCCCGCGTAGTCGACCAGGCTCAGACGCAGGGGACCCTCGGCGGGGAGATGCCCGTAACCGTACGGCTGTTGCAGGGCCGTACCGGCGCGCAGGGCGCTGTAGGAGCCGAGGGCGGGCGGGGCTACCAGGATCAGGGCGAGGAGGGGGAGGACGAGGAGCCAGGAGACGCGGGGTTCGTGGTGGGTGTGCGCGTGGTCGTGGTCCTCGGCGTCGGACTGGGCGTGTGCGTCGGCGTCGGACCGGGCGTGTGCGTCGGCGCCGGACTGGGCGTGTGCGTCGGCGCCGGACCGGGCGTGTGCGTCGGCGTGGTCCTCCGCGTCGGGCTGGGCGCGCGTCGCCCGCCACTCGTACCAGACCGTCGCCAGGGCCGCCGCGATCAGTACGACGCCGGAGGCCAGCAGCATCGGGCGCAGGCCTGCCTTGACATAGCGCAGGTAGAGGTCGGTGAAGCCGGCGTGCAGCAGGCCCGCACCGAGCAGGAACAGGACCGCCGCCTGTGCCTGGCGGTTCACAGGAGTACCGTCCCGGTCAGGACCGCCCCGGTGATGGCGAGGACGAAGGTGGCGGGGGCGAAGCGCAGGGCGAAGCCGCGGCCGAAGGTGCCCGCCTGCATCGCGAACAGCTTCAGGTCGACCATCGGGCCGACGACCAGGAACGCCAGCCGCGCGGTGAGCGAGAACTGGGACAGCGAGGCCGCCACGAACGCGTCCGCCTCCGAGCAGATCGACAGCAGTACGGCCAGGACGGCGAGCGCCACCACGGAGACCAGCGGGTTGCCGGCCGCCATCCGCAGCCACTCCTCCGGGACGACGGCCTTGAGCGTCGCCGCGGCCATCGCGCCGACCACCAGGAAACCGCCGGCGTGCATGACGTCGTGCCGGACCAAGCCCCAGAACGCGGCGCCCTTGCTCTGGCCGTCGTAGGCCGCGCGGGCCGGGGGACGCAGCCAGTCGGCGCGGCCGAGGCGCTGCCACAGCCAGCCCATCGCGCAGGCCACCAGCAGGCTCGCGACGAGACGGGCGAGGACCATCTCCGGATCGTTCGGGAAGGCGACCGCGGTCGCCGTCAGCACGATCGGGTTGATCGCCGGGGCGGACAGCAGGAACGCGAGCGCGGCGGCCGGCGTCACGCCCCGCCGTACCAGCGCCCCGGCGACCGGTACGGACGCGCACTCGCAGCCGGGCAGGACCGCGCCCGCCATACCGGCCACCGGGACCGCCAGGGCGGGCCGTTTCGGCAGCGCGCGGGCGAAGAAGGACGGCGGGACGAACACCGCGATGGCCGCCGACAGCAGCACGCCCAGGACGAGGAAGGGCAGGGCCTGCACGACCACGGCGACGAACACGGTCATCCAGCTCTGCATCACCGGCGCGGACAGGACCCGCCGGATCGAGCCCTGCGCCACCACCATGAGCACGAGCAACAAGGTGAGCGCGAGCGGCGAGTTGAGGCGGCGGGGCCCTTCCGGGGCTCTTGCCGCAGGGGTGTCCTGGACGCTCTCCCGCGGGGCTGCTTTGGTGACGGCCACGGCCGAGGTACCTCCGGTGGTGCGGAAGGGCGCTGGTTTCCCTCCCCTTCAGTACGGCGAACGGGGAGCGAACGTTCAACGGGTGCTGGAACCACCTGTCAGAGTGAGGCAGTCTTCTCCCTCGTGGCTAGCGTTCCGAATCAGAGTCCGCCGGGTGACCCGGCCGCCCCCATGGTGGTGTGCGGTGACGACGGACTCGCGCACCGGCTCGCCGCCGAACTGCGCGGGGTCTACGGCGAACAGGTCACGCTGGTCGTGCCGCCCTCCGAGCGTGCGGCGCGGCCCCCGGTCGTCGGCCGGGGGCGGGCGGCCTCGGCCCTGCTCGACCGGGTGGTGAACGCGGCCGTCAACCGGGCCGGGGGCAACGGCGCGTCCGAGCCGCCGCCGCCCGACGCACGGGTGGTGGAGGCCGCCGAGCCGGTCGAGGCCGTGCTCGCCGAGGCGGGAGTGGAGCGGGCGGCCGCGCTGGCGCTCGTGTACGACGACGACGAGACCAACATCCGCGCCGCCCTCACCGCCCGCCGCCTCAACCCCCGGCTGCGGCTTGTGCTGCGGCTGTACAACCGGCGGTTGGGCCAGCACATCGAGGAACTCCTCGACCAGGCCGCGGCGTTGGCGACCAGCGGGACAGACGGAGCCGGCACGACGGGCGGGCTGGGCGGGGTCGCGACGGTGGCCGGGGCGGTCGGGGCCGTCGGGGTGGGTGACGCTTCCACGACTGTGCTGTCCGACGCCGACACGGCCGCGCCCGCGCTGGCCGCCACCGCGATCGTCGGCACCAGCAAGGTCGTCCAGACCGACGGGCTGCTGCTGCGCGCGGTGGAACGGCAGCCGCCGGGACCCGGCCAGGTCGCCGACCCGGGCCTCGCCACCCTCGCGCTGCTCTCCGCGACCAGCAACGACCCGGCGGGCGCGGACGGTTCGGAGGGCAGCGGGGACCAGGGGCCGCGGCTGCTGCCGGACGCGGCGGCGGTCCGGGCCGCGACCGGGCGCGGGACCGTCGTACTGGAGCAGGTGTCGTACTCCGGGCCGGCGCTGTCCGCGGGGCGCGGGATCGTACCGCCGTTCGCCTCGTTGTTCTCGCGGCGGCTGCGGTGGTCGCTGGCGGGATCGGTGGCGTGTGTGATCGCGTTGGCGGTGGCGTTGTGGCTGGTCACCGACATGCATCCGGTGGGGGCCTTCTATCTGACGCTGCTCGATCTCTTCGCCATCGACGACCCGGCGATCGGGGCGTCGACGGGGCGGCAGGTGCTCCAACTCCTGTCCGGATTGGTCGGGTTGCTGCTGTTGCCGGTACTGCTGGCCGCGGTGCTCGAAGCGCTGGGCACCTTCCGGACCGCCTCCGCGTTGCGGAAGCCGCCGCGGGGGCTGGGCGGGCATGTGGTGCTGCTCGGGCTCGGCAAGATCGGTACCCGGGTCCTGACGCGGTTGCGGGAGCTCAACATCCCGGTGGTGTGCGTCGAGTCCGACCCCGAGGCGCGGGGGCTCGCGACCGCCCGGCGGCTGCGGGTGCCGGTCGTGCTCGGGGACGTCACCCAGGAGGGCGTCCTGGAGGCCGCGAAGATCCACCGCGCGCGGACGCTGCTCGCGGTGACCAGCGCGGACACCACGAACCTGGAGGCCGTGCTGTACGCCCGGTCCGTACGGCCCGACTTGCGCGTCGTCCTTCGCCTGTACGACGACGACTTCGCGACCGCCGTGTACCGCACCCTCCGGGCCGCGCATCCGGGGGCGTCCACGCGGAGCCGGAGTGTGTCGCATCTGGCGGCGCCCGCGTTCGCCGGGGCGATGATGGGGCGGCAGATCCTGGGGGCGATCCCGGTCGAGCGGCAGGTGCTGCTGTTCGCGGCGCTCGAGGTGCGCGGGCATCCGCAGCTGGAGGGGAAGACGGTGGGGGAGGCGTTCCGGGCGGGGGCGTGGCGGGTGTTGGCCTTGGACACGAGGGCCTCCGGCGGGGGGCGGGCGGGGTCGGCCGCGGACGCCCCTTCCGAGGAGCCGAGGTCGGCGGGCGGCTCGGGACTGGTGTGGGACCTGCCCGACACGTATGTCCTGCGGGGCTCGGACCGGGTCGTGCTGGCCGCGACCCGTCGGGGGCTGGCGGAGTTGCTGGGGCGACGGAGTCGGGAACGGGCGGGTACGTAGGCTGGTTCGTGAGGCTTGTCCCCCGCCGGGGCTTCTCCCCCGCCGGGGCTTCCCTCCCGCCGGGGCTTCCCTCCCGCCGGGGCTTCCCTCCCGCCGGGGCTTCCCTCCCGCCGGGGCTTCTCCCCCGCCGGGGCTTCTCCCCCGCCGGGGCTCCCCTCCCGCCAGGGTTCCCCCGCCGGGGGCTTCCCCTCCCCGGCCGAGCTTCCCCGCCGGGCGCTCCCTCCGCCGGGGCTTCGCCATGCGAGGCTTCGCCTCCCGCCCCAGGGAAGCTCTCCCCCGGGGCCCCGGCGCCCCGGGGCCCCGGGCCCAGGGACCCCCGGACCCCCGGCCCACGTCCGCCCGCCACCCGACTCGGTCGGTCACGTCGTGGGCAGATGCCTCTCCGCGAAGTCCAGTTCCAGCCTCACCTGTTTGATGCGCTCGTCCACGACCAGGGAGCCGTGGCCGGCGTCGTAGCGGTAGACCTCGTGGACTGCTCCTCGGGACTCCAGGCGCTTGACGTAGTTGTCGATCTGGCGGATGGGGCAGCGGGGATCGTTGACGCCGGCGGAGATGTAGACGGGGGCCTTGACCTGGTCGACGTAGGTCAGGGGGGAGGACGCCTCGAAGCGTTCCGGGACCTCCTCCGGGGTGCCGCCGAGGAGGGTGCGGTCCATGGCCTTCAGGGCTTCCATCTCGTCGTGGTACGCCGCGACGTAGTCGGCGACCGGGACCGCCGCGATGCCCAGGGTCCACGCGTCGGGCTGGGTGCCGATGCCGAGGAGGGTGAGGTAGCCGCCCCAGGAGCCGCCGGTGAGGATCAGGCGCGAGGGGTCGGCGAGGCCGGAGGTGATCGCCCAGGCGCGGACCGCCTCGATGTCCTCCAGCTCGATCAGGCCGACCCGGTGCTTCAGGGCGTCCGTCCAGGCACGGCCGTAGCCCGTGGAGCCGCGGTAGTTGACGCGGACCACCGCGTACCCGTGGTCGACCCAGGCCGCCGGGCCGGCCGCGAAGGAGTCACTGTCGTGCCAGGTGGGACCGCCGTGGATGTCGAAGACGGTGGGGAGCGGGCCGGTGCTGCCCGCCGGCCTCTGGACCAGGGCGTGGATGCGGCCGCCGGGGCCCTCCACCCACACGTCCTCCACGGGGACCGAGCCCGGGGACTTCATGCCGGGCGGGTCGAGGACGGCCCGGCCGGTGGTCGAGCGGACCGTGGACGGCTCGGCGGCGGAGGACCAGAGGTACTCCACGCTGCCGTCGGGGCGGGCCGTCGCCCCGGACACCGTGCCCGGCGGGGTGGGGACCCTGACCAGCTCGCGGGTGGCCAGGTCGTAGTGGAAGAGCTCGCTGCGCGCCTCGAAGCTGTGCGAGATCAGCAGGCCGGTGCCGTCCGGGTACCACTCGGCGCCGACGTCACCGGGCAGGTCCAGGTCGAGGTCGGTCTCCTCGCCGGTGGACACGTCCCAGACCAGGGGTTCCCAGCGGCCCCGACGCTGGTGGCCGATCAGCAGCCGGGCGTCGCCCTCCACCGGCGCGAAGCCGAGGATCTCCAGGCCGAGTTCCAGGGTGCCGCCCTTGGTGTCGTCGAGGTCGGCGACCGGCGTGCCGTCGGGACGCAGGACACGCAGCGCCGAGTGCATCGCGTCGCCGTGCTCGGTGTGCTCGATCGCGATCAGGGATCCGTCGTGGGAGAGGTCGCCGACGCCGGCGGACTCGCGGTGGCGGTAGATCTCCACCGGGGCCTCACCGGGACGGCTGAGATGGATCGTCGTACCGTCCTCGTCGGTGGAGCGGCCCACGACCGCCGTGCCGTCCCGGCCGAGGGCGAGGCCCGCCGGGTAGGACGCCTCCAGGCCGGGCGTGGCGAGTTCGTCCGCACCGCCTTCGAAGGGCTGGCGGCGCCAGACCCCGAACTCGTCACCGTCCTTGTCGTCGAACCACCACACCCAGCGGCCGTCCGGGGAGAGCACGCCGTCCGTCGTGCCGTTCGGCCGGTCGGTCACCTGGCGTTGTCCGCCTGTCGCACGGTCCCAGGCGTACAGCTCGTACGTCCCTGTCGCGTTCGACACGAACAGGGAGTGGTCCGGTGCGTCCTCCGCCCAGTCGGGCAGTGACACCCGGGGCGCCCGGAAGCGCTTCTCCCAGTCCGGCATCTCCTCGTTCCGCGTCTGTGCTGCGGACCCGTTGCTCTCAGTCATGGCCCCATACTGCCCGCCCGGACCGACAACGCGCTGGCCAGGTCCCCAGCCTGTGGATAACTTCCACCGCCCTCTTCCGGTCCGCTTACCGAGCCGGCCCCTGGAGCAGCCGCACAAGCCGACCCCGCGAACCGTCTCCCTGCCGCAGCGCCGTACCGTGGGAGCGTGTACCGGTTTCTGCTGACGCCCCGTTGGTGGGGGATCAACGTCTTCGTGCTGCTCGCCATCCCCTTCTGCGTCTTCATGGGGTCCTGGCAGCTGAGCCGGTTCGAGGACCGTATGCAGGACCACCGCAGCGCGGTGACGCAGGCCGCGACCAGTGAGCGGGAGGCGGCACGTCCGCTGGACGAGATGCTGCCCGTGGACAAGGCGACGTCCGGACGGCAGGTCACCGCGACCGGGCGCTACGACCGGCAGCTGCTCGTCCCCGACCGGGAGCTGGACGGCAGGAACGGCTACTACGTCCTGACCCTGCTGCGTACCGACCGGGGCGAGGCCCTCCCCGTCGTCCGGGGCTGGCTCCCGGGGTCGCCCGATCCGGCCAAGGCTCCGGCCGCGCCGAAGGGTGAGGTCACCGTCACGGGCGCGTTGCAGGCGTCCGAGACGCCCGGGGACAACGGGGTCAGTGCGCAGGGCGGGTTGCCGGCCGGGCAGACCGCGGCGATCAGCGCGGCGTCGCTGGTGAACCTCGTACCGTACGACGTGTACGACGCGTGGGTGACCCTGGCCCGGGCGGACTCCGGGATGACGGCCGTACCGGCGTCGGCGCCCGCGGACAGCGGGCTCGATCTGAAGGCGTTCCAGAACCTGGGGTACACCGGGGAATGGTTCGTTTTCGCCGGGTTCGTGGTGTTCATGTGGTTCCGGCTGCTGCGGCGCGAGGTGGAGTTCGTCCGGGACGCGGAGTTGGGGCTGGTCCCGGACGAGGACGCGAACGAGGGCGAGGGCCGGGGTCAGGACCAGGAACGGATGACTGTCTGACGCCCGGCCGCCGGGCGACCGGCAGGGGCGATCAGACCCCCGCCAGCAGCCCCGTCCAGTACACGACCCCCGCGCACGCGTTGGGCACCGTCGCCGAGATCGACGGGGCGCCGCCCTCCGCCGTGTTGGTGACCGTCACGCTGCCGTCGGCCGTGCCGCCGTCCTCCGTGACCAGCTGGGGGGTGGTCCCGGTGTCGCCGCCGTCGGCCGTGGTGCCGCCGTCCACGGTGGGGTCCTGCGTGGGGCTCGGGTCGGGGGACGGGGGGGTGCCGGTGTCACCGGTCGAGTTGTCGCCGCCGGTCGAGGGACAGGTCTCGGTGGGAACCCAGGCGAACTGCACCTCGTAGGAGGATCCCGGCTTCAGCAGCAGTGCGGTGACCTCGAGGGACGGGTCGGGCAGCGCCGCCGCCGCGTCCCCGGCGATGTGCCGGACCGCACTGATCTTGGTGGCGTCGGCCGCGCCCGTCGGCGTCGGAGTGAGGGTGCCGGGACCGCTGACCGTACAGCTCGTGCCGGAGACGTTGGTGAAGCGGAAGGTGCCGTAGACCGCGCCGACGGAGTCGGGGGAATTGACGGTCTGGGTGGGCGAGCCGATCTCGGCCGCCGAGCACACCGGGGCGCCGGCCGCCGCGCCGGCGGAGGGCGTGCCGGAGGTACCGCCGGAACGGGCGGCGCTGCCGGTGGCCTTGTCCTTCTTGTCTTCCTTCGGCTGGGGCTTGCCCTTGTTCTCGGTCTTGCCCGCGGAGCCGCCGGAGGTGGTCTCGCCGCCCTCCGGGCCCTTGTCCTGGCCCGCCCCGCCCTGCGCCTGCGAGCCATGGCCGGCGATGGAGGGGTCGACGCCGGGACCGGCGGCGTTGGAGACGTGCCACAGGGCCGGGATCGCCGTGCCGACGAAGAGGGCGGCGGCCGCCATGCCGACGACGGCCTGCCTCTTGCGGGCCCGTCGGGCGGGTACCGCCTTGCGGAGGTGGTCGAGAGTGCCGTCACGTGGCTCGATCTCCTCGACGGCCTGGTGCAGCAGGTTGCGCAGTGCCAGCTCGTCCGAGTCGAGCCCTGTGGAGCTCTGGTCGTCGGGGCCGTGGTTCACAGTTCCGTTCCCAGCGTGCGATTGCTTCGGCGGGCGCGTGTCCGCACCCGGCTCGTGCCATGCGTAGGGCTCATGTTCGTGCGGGACGCGCAGATGGCGCCGTCCCTCCTGGTCGCCGCTCATGCCGGGGCCTCCATGGCGACCCGCAGGGCGGCGATGCCGCGCGAGCCGTACGCCTTGACGGACCCCAGCGATATCGCGAGCGTCTCGGCGACCTGGGCCTCGGTCATGTCCGCGAAGTACCGCAGGACCAGGACCTCGCGCTGGCGGCGCTGCAGGCCCTTCATCGCCTTGATCAGGGAGTCGCGCTCCAGCTGGTCGTACGCCCCCTCCTCGGCGCTCGCCATGTCGGGCATCGGCTTGGACAGCAGTTTCAGTCCGAGGATGCGCCGGCGCAGGGCCGAGCGGGAGAGGTTGACCACCGTCTGACGCAGGTACGCGAGCGTCTTCTCCGGGTCACGGACGCGTTTGCGTGCCGAGTGGACGCGGATGAACGCCTCCTGGACGACGTCCTCGCAGGACGCGGTGTCGTCGAGGAGGAGCGCCGCGAGGCCCAGCAGCGAGCGGTAGTGGGCGCGGTAGGTCTCGGTGAGGTGGTCGACGGTGGTCCCGGCCGTCACCTGGTCTTCGGCGTACTCGGCACCGTCACGCTGACTGGGTATGCGGGCCGGCCGCGCTGCGGGCATGGGCGCGATCACCGGCATGCCGCCGGGCGTGCCGGGCATGCGGGGTCGTAGCGCCGGGCGGTTCGGCCGGAGGGCCGTACCGGGGGGCGCCGCAATGAGTTCGAGAACCTCTGCCACGCCAGTTGGACACGCTTCCCCCCGTCAGGGTTGTACGCGACTGCCCGTCTTCTGCCAGGGAGCACAACTGACCGTGCGTCAAACGCGCTCATGCCTACCCGCTCTTCCCCTGTGTCCTGAATGACCGGGGCGTCCCCACGCCCCGCACCGCGTCCCCGCGCCCTCCTGAAAGGGCGTTCGCAAAGACGCTCCCCGCCCTCCGCGCGGTTGCGGAGGGCGGGGAGGCAAATCTTCGAACGCCGAGCAGGCTCGGTTCAAGTGGTCCGGACCATCGTCCGTGTCCATGTCTTACACAGATCTTACAAATGAACGCGGTTTCAGCCAGGACTTTTCCGGCACGAACCCCATGCCGCACCACGTGTCGCTCATTACACCAAGCGCAGGGGAACGCGCTTTCGCCACCGGAACACGGCCGGAATCGGTGGAAGTCCACCGCATGCGCCAAAATCACGCCGAACAGGGCGAACCGGAGCGAACGCGTACGACTCTCTCACCGGAACTCCCCCGCGACCAGCTCCGCGATCTGCGCGGTGTTGAGGGCGGCGCCCTTGCGCAGGTTGTCCCCGCAGACGAAGAGTTCCAGCGCGGTCGGATCGTCGAGTGCCCGGCGCACCCGGCCCACCCAGGTCGGATCCGTACCCACGACGTCGGCGGGCGTCGGGAACTCCCCCGCCGCCGGATCGTCGAAGAGGACCACCCCGGGGGCCGTGGCGAGGATCTCGCGCGCCTTCCCGACGGTGACCTCGCCCTCGAAGCGGGCGTGGACGGTGAGGGAGTGCGTGGTGACGACCGGCACCCGTACGCAGGTGACCGCGACCGGCAGTTTCGGCAGCCCGAGGATCTTGCGGGACTCGTCCCGCACCTTCATCTCCTCGGAGGACCAGCCGTCCTCGCGCAGCGACCCCGCCCACGGTACGACGTTCAGCGCGACCGGCTCCGGGAACGGCCCGGTGTTGTCGCCTACGGCCCGCCGTACGTCACCGGGGCTGGTCCCCAGCTCGGTGCCGGCCACCAGGGACAGCTGCTGGCGCAGGGTCTCGACGCCGGCGCGTCCGGCCCCGCTGACCGCCTGGTAGGAGGAGACGACCAGTTCGCGCAGTCCGAACTCGGCGTGCAGCGCGCCCAGGGCCACGATCATGGAGAGCGTCGTGCAGTTGGGGTTGGCGATGATCCCGCGCGGCCGCCTGCGGGCCGCGTGCGGATTGACCTCGGGCACGACCAGCGGCACGTCCGGGTCCATCCGGAAGGCGCCCGAGTTGTCGACCACCACGGCACCCTTGGCGGCGGCGATCGGCGCCCACTGGGCGGCGACCTCGTCCGGCACGTCGAACATCGCGACGTCGACACCGTCGAAGGCGTCCTCGGTGAGCGCCGCCACCTCGACCTGTTCGCCGCGCACGGCCAGTTTGCGGCCGGCCGAGCGCGGCGAGGCGATCAGTCGGATCTCGCCCCAGATGTCCGCGTGCTGGGACAGGATCTGGAGCATGACCGTGCCGACGGCTCCGGTCGCTCCCACGACCGCGAGCGTCGGTCGTCCGGATCGACCGGATCCCGTCCCTGCCATCAGCGTCCGGTGCCCCCGTAGACGACGGCCTCGTCGCTGTCGGAGTCGAGTCCGAAGGCGGAGTGGACCGCGCGGACGGCCTCGGACACATCGTCGGCGCGGGTGACCACCGAGATACGGATCTCGGAGGTCGAGATCAGCTCGATGTTGACGCCCGCGTCGCTCAGCGCCTCGAAGAAGGAGGCGGTGACGCCCGGGTTGGTCTTCATCCCGGCGCCGACGAGGGAGATCTTGCCGATCTGGTCGTCGTAGCGCAGCGACTCGAAGCCGATGCCGCCCTTGTTCCGCTCCAGGGCGTCGATGGCCTTGCGGCCCTCGGTCTTCGGCAGGGTGAAGGAGATGTCCGTCAGGCCGGTGGAGGCGGCGGACACGTTCTGCACGATCATGTCGATGTTGATCTCGGCGTCGGAGATCGCACGGAAGATCGCGGCGGCCTCGCCCGGCTTGTCCGGCACGCCGACGACCGTGACCTTGGCCTCGGAGGTGTCGTGCGCGACACCGGAGATGATGGCCTGCTCCACCTTCTGGTCCCCTTGCTCGATCGGCTCACTGCTGACCCACGTGCCCCGCAGCCCGCTGAAGGACGAACGGACGTGGATCGGGATGTTGTAGCGGCGCGCGTACTCCACGCACCGGTGGAGCAGCACCTTCGACCCGGAGGCCGCCAACTCCAGCATGTCCTCGAAGGAGATCCAGTCGATCTTCTTCGCCTTCTTCACCACCCGCGGGTCGGCGGTGAACACGCCGTCGACGTCGGTGTAGATCTCGCACACCTCGGCGTCGAGCGCGGCGGCGAGGGCGACGGCCGTGGTGTCGGACCCCCCACGCCCCAGCGTGGTGATGTCCTTCTTGTCCTGGCTGACGCCCTGGAAGCCGGCGACGATGGCGATGTTGCCCTCGTCCAGCGCCGTCCTGATCCGGCCCGGCGTGACGTCGATGATCCGCGCTTTGTTGTGGACCGAGTCGGTGATGACACCTGCCTGGCTGCCGGTGAACGACTGGGCCTCGTGGCCCAGGTTTTTGATCGCCATGGCCAGCAGCGCCATGGAGATCCGTTCTCCGGCGGTCAGCAGCATGTCGAACTCACGGCCGGCAGGCATCGGAGACACCTTTTCGGCGAGATCGATCAGCTCGTCCGTCGTGTCGCCCATCGCGGAAACGACGACGACCACCTGGTGGCCGTTCTGCTTCGCTTCCACGATCCGCTTGGCGACGCGCTTGATGCCCTCGGCATCGGCTACGGAGGAGCCTCCGTACTTCTGCACGACAAGGCCCACGTGCGCTCCTCGCTCACTTAGTCTGTTTTCCGCAGTCCAGACATACGTGTAGGTACTGCGGTCGGCTCAGTCTATCGAGCGCCCGAAATCCGCCTCCGCGGTATCGCATGCTGAGACCAGAGCGCCCAGGTCAGCGCATGCCCATTCGGAGGCGTCCGGAAAAGTGCCAAGCGTCACAGACACGCCCTGCCGCGTGCGGTGAGCGTGCGTGCCGGGCGAGGCGACGCCGCGGAGATCCATCAGAAGGGCCCTGAGTCCCAAGCACTAGGGTGCGGCCTGTGCACGTACTTCTCGTGGAAGACGACGAGCCGGTCGCCCAGTCCCTGCGACGCGGTCTGACCCGCTACGGCTTCGAGGTCGACTGGGTCGCCACGGGCGCCGCCGCGCTGGCCCACCCCGAGCCCTACGACGTCGTCCTGCTCGATCTCGGGCTGCCCGACACCGACGGTCTCGACGTCTGCAAGGCGCTGCGCGGCCGCGGTGACGTGCCGATCATCGTGATCAGCGCGCGCAGCGACGAGACGGACCGCGTGGTGGGGCTGGAGCTCGGCGCCGACGACTACGTGACCAAGCCGTTCGGGGTCCGGGAGGTCATCGCGCGGATACGAGCGGTCATGCGCCGCGTCCAGCCCCGTACCCCCGCCGCCGGGAGCACCGTCGACCGCTACGGCCCCCGCCTCACTGTCGACCGCAAGGCCGCCCGCGTCCGCCTCGACGGCGAGGAGGTGGCCCTCACGCCCAAGGAGTACGACCTGCTGTCCTTCCTCACCGAGGAGCCGGGCGCGCTGATGTCGCGCGAGCAGATCATGGAGGCGGTCTGGGACGCGAACTGGTTCGGGCCGACGAAGACGCTGGACGTGCACGTGGCGGCGCTGCGGCGGAAGTTCGCCGGGGCCGTCGCGATCGAGGCGGTGCGAGGGGTGGGCTTCCGGCTGGAGATCGTCGAGGACGCCGGGCCCTCATGAACCGCCAGCTCATCCGCAGCTACATCCTGCTCGTCGCGGTCGCCATCCTGCTGTTCACGGTGCCGGTGGCCTTCACCCTCACCAAGCAGCTGCGGGACGACACCGAACTGTCGGTCCTGCGTGAGGCCAACACCATGGCGCTGCTGCTGGGCAACGGCGATCGCATCTCGTGCGAAGCCCTCACCGAGGTGGCCAGGGCGTATGGCGGCCGAACGCCCGGCGCCGTCGAGGCGACCCCCACCAGCAGCTGTGCCCCGGACCTGCCGAAGCCCGCCCCGGGCGCGGCGCTGACCCGGGCCGTGGAACGGAAGGCGTCGACGACCGACTGGGGCTCGGACTTCATCTGGGGCAAGCACCTGACGGTCACCGTGCCCGCCGACGGGGGTGCGGCCGTCCGGATCGTCTACTCGACCTCGGACATGACCAGGCGGCTGTGGCAGATCTGGGGCTTCCGGGCCGGGCTCGCCGTCCTCGTCCTGGCGGCGGCCGCCGCGATCGGCTCGGTCGTCGCCCGCCGCCTCACCCGCCCCCTGCGCGAACTCAACGCCATGGCCAGCAAGTTCAGCGACGGCGACCTGACCGCGCGCTCACCGGTGACGGGGCCGCCGGAGACCCAGACCCTCGCCCGCACCCTCAACCAGGGCGCGGAACGCCTGGACACCCTGATCGCCGCCCAGCGCATCTTCGTGGCGGACGCCTCCCATCAACTGCGCACCCCGCTCACGGCGTTGCGCCTGTCGCTGGACAACATCGCGGACGGCGTGGACGACGAGTTCGTACGGGAGGACGTGGAGCAGGCGACCGCCGAGGTGGTCCGGATGAGCCGGCTCGTCAACGGGCTGCTGGTGCTGGCGCGGGCCGAGGCCAAGGTCGCGGCGGCGGAGCCGCTGCTCCTGCGGGACATCGTGGACGAGCGTCTGACGGTGTGGAGGCCGGCCGCCGACGAGCGCGGTGTCACCATCGCGCTCAGGGGGAGTATCGACGGCCGGCTGCTGGTGATGTCCAGCCCCGGTGCCCTGGACCAGGTGCTGGACAACGTGTTCTCGAACGCCCTGGAGGTGTCTCCGGACGGCGGCACGATCACCGTCCGGGCTCAGGCGCAGGGCGACGAGGTGGTGCTGTCGGTGCTCGACGAGGGCCCCGGCATGTCGGACGCCGAGAAGTCCCGCGCCTTCGACCGCTTCTGGCGGGGCCAGGGCCTGACCGGCCGCTCCGGCTCCGGACTCGGCCTCGCCGTCGTCAGACAGCTGGTGACCGACGACGGCGGGACCGTGACACTCCGGGACGCTCCCGGCGGCGGGCTGTGCGTGGAGATCCGCCTGCGGGCGGCGCACAGGGGTGGCAGCTGAGAGAGGGCCGAGGGGCGGCCGAGATCAGCTCTCGGGCCTCAGCTCTCGGGCCTCATTTCTCGGGCCTCATTTCTCGGGCCTCATTTCTCGGGCCTCATTTCTCGGGCCTCAGCTCTCGGGCATCGCCGAGGAGTGGTGGTTCTGGATCTTCCACGTTCCGCCGACCTTCTCGTACTCGTACGAGTAACGAGCCTTCACCACACGCTTCTTGCCGGTGTCGGGGTCGGTGAGCGTGAACTCGTACACACCGGTGTCGATCGCGGAGTTGCCGTCGAGGACCTTGACGATCGTCTGGATCTTCTTGCCGACCGGCTTGTTCAGCAGGAAGTGCTCGAAGTAGTCGACTATTTCGGCGCGGTCCGTTCTGACCTTGTCGGAGACCGTGGGCAGCAGGACCGCGTCCTTCGCGTACAGGTCGGCCACCTTGTCCGGGTCGCCGGTCCGCAGAGCCGTGTTCCAGCGATCGAAGAGCGTGGCGACCTGCTTCTTGCTGGGCTGCGTCTTCGCCGAAGCGTCCGAACCGGCGAGGCTGACGCCCGCGGCCACGGTGCCGACGGCGACCAGGGCGGTGACGGTGACGAGTGCTGCGCGCTGGGTCATGGAACGACGGGTCATCGCTGTCTCCTGCGGTGCGAGGTGGGTGCTTCTGGTGGGTCCTTCTCCTTCCGCGTCCGCCGCGGTGTGGAGTGACTCCAGACTCGCTTTCCGCTGGTTAGCGCCCGTGCAGCCGACGTACAGGGCGGAGACACGGCTCGGCCAACGTGCGGCCCGTGCCCATCCTGTCACGCAGCGTCAACACCCCTTCCCCGCACCAGACTGACCCCGGCCCCCAGCGATACGACGCCCATGCCGACAGCGGTCATGATGCCCTGGGTGCCGTCGACGACGAACGGGGCGGCCGCGGCGACGGCCAGGTTGAACAGGAAGAGGAACCACAGGACGGGCTTGGAGGCGAGCAGCGACTTCATGACGGATTCCTTGCGTTGAGGGCCGGTGAGGGCCAGTGACGGCCGGTGACCTGGTGCGACGGTGTGCGACCTTGTGACCTCAACCATTCCGTTTCGCGAGGGCCGTCACGAGGGAGCGCTCTCCCGAACCGGGGGTGTAGCGCGCTACACCCACCGAGAGGGGCGGGACCATGACGGAGCTGCTGCTTCCGGCGATCGTGCTGCTCGGCAGCTCCGTGCAGTGGCTGACCGGGATGGGCTTCGCCCTGGTCGCCGTACCCGCGCTGGTGCTGTTGCTGGGCCCGTCCGACGGGATCGTGCTGGCCAACTGCGCGGCCGGGACGATCAGCGTCGTGGGGTTGGCCGGCGGGTGGCGACGCGTTCGGCCGTCCGCGATGGTCCCCCTGTGCGCGGCGGCGGCCTGCACGGTCCCGGCGGGCACCTGGCTGACCCGCCGACTCCCCGAGCCCGCCCTGATGTTGGTCATGGGCGGCCTGGTGACGGTGGCGGTGGGGCTGGTGATGCGGGGCGCACGGGTACCGGCGCTCCGGGGCCGCCTGGGCGCGGTGGCGGCGGGCGCCGCGGGCGGCCTCATGAACGCGGCGGCGGGCGTCGGCGGCCCGCCCGTCTCCCTGTACGCCGTCAACGCGGGCTGGACGGTGCGGGAGTTCGTCCCGAACGCGATGTTCTACGGCGCCATCGTGAACGCCCTCTCGGTGGCGTCGAGCGGGCTCCCGCACCTGAGCACGGCGCGCTGGATCTCGGTCGCCGCCGCGATGACCGTGGGCGGCGTGATCGGCAGAGGGCTCGCGGGCCGCATACCGGAGCGGCGGGCCCGGCTGCTGGTGCTGCTCCTGGCACTGGCCGGCGGGATCACGGCGGTGGGGAAAGGAGTGTGGGGGTTGTAGGGCTGTTGCGCTGCAGGGGTTCGACCTCTGCCGAGCGAGGCCCTAGACCCGCGCCCACGGCCGCAGCTTCTCCGGGTTGCGGACCGCCCAGATCCGGGTGACGCGCCCTTCGGAGACGTCGAACGAGGCCACGGTCATGACGACGCCGGCACGCTGGGCCACCAGGCCCGGCACACCGTTGACCGACCGCTCCACGAGTTCGAGCCCCGGAGCCTTGTCGGCGATGGCGACCATGTACTGGGCGATGCGCGCGCCGCCCTCGACCGGGCGCAGGACGGTGCCGACCATGCCGCCGCCGTCGGCGGTCATCACGGCGGCCGGGTTGAGCAGCCCGACGAGGGTGGCGACGTCCTTGGTCTCCCATGCCTCTTTCACCTGCCTCACCACGTCGGCCTGACCGGTCATCGTGGCCGTCACCGGGGCGCGCGCGACGCTCACCCGCCGCCGGGCGGAGGCCGCCAGCTGCTTGCAGGCCGCGGGGGTCCGGCCGAGAACGTCCGCTATCTCGGCGAACGGGTACCGGAAGACGTCATGCAGGACGAACGCCACCCGCTCGGCGGGCGTCATCGACTCCAGGACGACGAGGAAGGCCATGGCCACCGACTCGTCCAGGACGATCTGGTCGGCGGGATCCGCGGGGCCGGTGGGGCCGGCGCCGCCCGGATGGTCCCACTCGGTACGGTCGGGCAGCGGCTCGGGCAGCCACGCGCCGACATAGCGTTCACGGCGGGCCCGCGCCGAGCCGAGCCGGTCCAGGCAGATGCGGCCGGTCACCGTCGTCAGCCAGGCGCCCGGGGACAGGATCTCCTCCCGCCGGCTTCGCGGCAGCCCGTACCAGCGTGCGTAGGCATCCTGTACGGCGTCCTCGGCCTCGGTCACCGAACCGAGCAACCGGTAGGCGACATTGATCAGTTGGCGTCGCTCGCCGGCTGTCTCATCCGCGCCGGTCCCGGCACTCCCCATGCTTCCGGCCGCCCCCTCGCCTTACCTTTCGCAGTCCCGCGTCGTCGGGCTGGTGAGACCTTATCGATCCACTGCCCGGGGCCGGGAAACCCGAGGGCGGAAAAGGGGACTGTGACATGGCCACTGAGGCGACGGCGACGGCGACGGCGAAAGCACAGCGCGGCTCCTCGTTCCTGCGGATCGCGATCGCCCTGCAGACCCTGACCATCTTCCTCCAGGCGGTCTCCGCCGGACTGCTGCTGACCTCGTCCTACGGAGAGACGCTGCACAGTGCCGGAGCCCGTGTGATGTACGGGGCGTCGATGCTGTACGTGCTCGCGGCGGTGCTGGCGTGGAAGCCGGGCGGCGGCTCGCCCCGGCCCGTCTGGTACGCGTCAGGTTTCCTCGTACTCGCCTCGGTCCAGGTCGTGCTCGGCATCGCGCACGTGCCGTCGGTCCACCTTCCCCTGGGGGTCCTGATGTTCGGTCTGAGTGTGCTGGCGCCGGCCCGTCGCTGAGGTCAGAGCGGACGGGCGTACCAGCGGCGGTGGACGATCGGTTCCACGCAGAGAACGGCGGGTCGTGGCGTCGGCGCAGGGGTGGGACTTCGCGCGGGCGCGCTCGGCCCAGCGGGTGGTCGGGGGGATGGCCAGGCCGGTGAGGGCGAAGCCCAGGCCTACGATCCACCAGCCGATCCGGCCCTGGTCGATGCAGAGGGCGATCAGTACGGAGGGGCCGAGGGTGGTGCCCAGGCCGAGGCCCATTCCGAACAGGCCCTGGTACTGGCCCAGCGACTCCTTGGGCGCGAGGGCGAAGGACAGTTCGAAGCCCCCGGCGGCCTGCCAGATCTCACCGAACGTGTGGATGGTGACGGCCGTGAGCAGCACCAGGACGGCGGCCCACGCGGGCAGTCCGGGCAGCGCGGACAGGGCGGCGCACGCCAGCAGGAAGGCGAACCCGGCCTTGCGGAACGCGGCCGCGGCGGCGGGCACGGTGTCGATGTTGCGGCTCCCCCGTACCTGGAGGCAGACGACGAGCGCGGTGTTGGCCAGCATCACGGCCGAGACCGACCAGTGCGGTGCCGAGGTCCGGTCGAGCAGCCAGAGCGGTACCGCGACGGTCAGCACCCGGTACTGCATGGCCATCAGCCCGTCGAGGACCGTGAGCACCACGTAGGGACGGTCCCGCAGCGCGATCCACCTCGGCCCGGGGCGCGCGTTCAGCGGCGGCACGCTGGGCATGAAGCCCGCCATCGCGGCCCCGATCACGTACGACACCGCGCTCGCGCCGATGATCAGCACGTACGCGGACCTGGTGTCGCGTTCGATCGCCCAGGCCGCGACGACCGAACCACCCGCGATGCCGAGGTTCGTCACCGCCCGGAGGTAACCGCGGAACTCGGCCGGCTTCTCACCCCCGTACTTCTGCACCAGGGGGCTGCGCGCGGCGGGACCGGCGGTCTGCGCGACGGCGCTGAGCGTCGCGCAGACCACGAAGGTCCTGAAGTCCCTGGTGAGGCAGAGCCCGGCCATGGCGAGACCGCCGACGAGCAGTGTGACCGTGTACACGGCACGTGCGCCGACCCGGTCGGCGAGATGGCCGATGGGGATGCCGGCCGCCAGCGACACCACGCCCGCGACGCCCATGCCGAGGCCGACCTGCGCCGCCGGCAGGTGCAGCGCCCGGGTCAGGTACAGCACACCGGCCGTGAGGTAGATGCCGTATCCGAGCATCGTCAGCAACGTCGCCGTGGCCAGCAGGCGTTGCGGTCTTCCGGGGGGAAGCAGTGCGGGCATGAGTCGACCCTTTCCTTGTCCGGTTCCTTGTGTCCGGGCGCTACCGCTGCAGGAGCGCCAGCGCGCTGTTCATGCCGCCTCCGAAGGCCGCGAGCAGCACGGTCTCGCCCGGGCCGATCCGTTGCTCGCGCCATGCCTCGTCGAGCGCGACGGGTATGGAGGCGGCGCCGGTGTTGCCGAGGCGGTCCACGTTGACGTGGGTCGTCGCCGAGGGCAGTGAGAGCAGTCCGGAGAGCTCGCCGAGCATGACGCCGTTGGCCTGGTGCGGAATGAAGTGCCGTATCGATTCGGCCGGTACGGCGTGCTCCACGAGCAGTTCGTTCACCAGCTTGGGCACGACGTCGGCGACGAATTCCCGTACCGCCCGTCCCTCCATGCGGAAGTGGTGACGGCCCTCGCGAACCGTCCGCTCGGAGGCGGGCAGCCTGGATCCCCCGGCCTCGACCCGGATCAGGTCGTGGTACCCGCCGAATCCGCGCAGCCTGGCGGCGTACAGTCCGCGTCCGCGTGCCACCGGGCCGAGGACCACGGCGCCCGCGCCGTCGCCGAAGAGGACCGCGGTCCTGCGGTCCTCGGGGTCGAGGATGCGCGAGTACACGTCCGCGCCGATGACGAGTGCCGCGCCGCCGGAGCCCTCGGCGACGAGGTGTCCGCGGGCCAGTGTCAGGGCGTAGACGAAGCCGCTGCACACGGCGTTGACGTCGACGGCGGCCGCCTGGACCGCGCCGATCCGGTCCTGGACGAAGCTCGCGGTGGCCGGCTGGGGCTGGTCGGGTGTGGAGGTGGCCACGACGACGAGGGAGATGTCGGAGGCGTCGAGACCGGCCGCTGCCAGGGCGCGCTGCGCGGCGCGCGCCGCCAGGTCGGAGGTGGCCTGGTCGGCGGCCGCCCGGCGCCGCAGGCGGATGCCGGTCCTGCGCTCGATCCAGGCGGCGTCCACCCCCGCGGGTGCGGCGATCTCCGCGTTGGGGACGATGCGTTCGGGCACGTAGGAACCGGTGCCCAGAACGCCGATGACGTGGTTCATGACGGCCGTCCTCGGGGCGTTGCGGGTGGTCGTGGCAGTGGTGTCGGCGCCGTACGGGTGGCGGCCCATCAGGCGGACGGGCCGGCCGGGCCGTCGGGCTCCACCGTGAAGCGGACGGATTCGACGAGTTCGCGCGCCAGCTTCTCGGCGGCCGGGGCGTCCTGCGCGCCGACCACGATCAGTCCCGCGCGGTCGCTGGACCTGCGGAGCGGCCGGATGCGGTCGCCGGGGCCGGCGGACAGTTCGGCGTAGAGCACCGCCGGGTGACGGCGCACCTCGTCCCACCCCTCGACCGCGAGCAGCCTGCCGGGCGGCGGGGTGAAGTAGCGGACGGCCGCGCCGCGTTCCGGCAGATACCCGGCCGGTTGCCGGCGGCGTCCGAGCAGGTCGTCGTAGACGACGCCGTACAGGTCGAGTCCCGGGACGGCGTGTTCGAGCATCCGGTGGATCCAGTCACCGCCGTAGCGGCCGTGGACCTCGCCGAGCACCACGTCGTCCGCGGTGAGCCAGAGCTCCACGTGGAAGGCGCCGACGCGCAGGCCGAGGGCGCGCAGTGCGGCGGTGACCCGCTCCTTGACGCGGTACTCGTCGGCCGCGGAGAGGACCGCGGGAAGCGTGTGCCCGATCTCGACGAAGAAGGGTGGCTCGGCCTTGTCCTTCGCCGTGATGGCGAAGATGTGCGGCTGCCCGTCCAGGAACACGCCCTCGACGCTGAACTCCGGTCCGGTCACGAACTGTTCGACGAGGAAACGGTCCGGGTCCGGGAGCGCGGCAAGGGCCTGCCCGAGGTGCTCCGGCGTCTCGACGAGGCTCACGCCGATACTGCCCATGGCGTCGCGGGGCTTGACCACCCAGGGGCCGGGGACCTCCGCCATGAACGCCTCGGCCTCGGCCGCGCCGCCGCACAGCCGCACCGGCGGCTGGGGGAAGCCGGCCTCGGACAGTGCCGCCCGGCACACGTCCTTCGTACGGATACGGCGGACCGCCTCGGGCGGATTACCGGCGGCGCCGACGGCCCGCGCGGTCTCCGCGACGGTGACCTGGGCCATCTCCTGCAGCGCGTAGACGGCGTCGATCGTGCGGCCCTGCGCCGCCTCGTCGGCGGCCCATCGCGCGGTCGCCGACGGATCGGCGAAGTCGACCGCCGAAACGGCGTCGGCGGCGGCGAGCACGTCGGGGGTCGCGGCGAGCGCGGCGGCCGGGGCGACGACGTGGGTGCGGATACCGCGTGCGCGGGCCTGCTCCAGGGCGTCGGTCACCATGGCGAGGCTGACCGTCACGGCGCGGGCGCCGCCGACGAGCAGCAGCGTGGGGCGGGCGGTGGGCTCAGCGGACATGTTCGCTCCGTTCCGGTGCGGGCCGGGCCGGCTGTCCCGGTGGGGGCCCTGAGGATTCTTCGGGCAGCAGCACTGCCAGGACCTGGCCCGCCGCCACGGGGGCGTGCAGTGCGCAGCCGAGCTTCCCGATCGTGGCGGGAACGGGCGCGGTGAGGCGGTGCTCCATCTTCATGGCCTCGATCACGACGACCGTCTCACCGGCTTCGACCCGGTCTCCCTCGGCGTGCGGGAGCAGGACGACGACGCCGGGGAGCGAGGCGCGCAGGACGTTGTCCGACTCCGCGGTGTCCCGGTCGGAGCGGACGTCGTCGGTGATCGTGAACCGGTTGCCCTCGACGCACAGTTCGACGTCGGCGCCGACGCGTGTGCCGGACCACCGGTGTCCCCCGGCGTGGCCGGTCCACACCGGGCCCTGCCGGGCGATGCGTACGTCGACGGTCCGGTCCCCGACGCGGACGGCCAGGACGGAGCCGGTCCGGGCAGTGATGTCCGCCTGTCGCCGGCTGCCGCGGCAGCGAACCGTGATCCGGCCCAGCGGGGCGTCGGGCGCCAGCGCCGCGCGGTCGAGGGGTCCGAGTCGCCCGAACCACGGGGAGGCGGTGTCGGGCGCGGGCATGGCCGCCATCGAGGCGGCACAGGCGATGGCGAGGTCCACGGTCTCGTGGCCGTCGGCCGGTGCTACGCCGTCCACCAGGTGCGTGTGCGTACGTCCCGCCAGTACGCGGGGTTCGCCCAGCAGGCGGGTGAGGTAGCCGACGTTGGTCGTCAGGCCGAGGACGGTGGTGGAGCCGAGCGCCTCACGCAGCCGGCGCAGCGCCGCAGCACGGTCCGGGCCGTGCGCCACCAGTTTGGCGACCAGCGGGTCGTAGTGCTGCGATGCCTCGCCCGCGGTGTCGAAGGCCGCCTCCACCCGCACGGCGTCCGGCCATCGCGCGTACACCGCCCGGCCCGGCGCCGGCCGGAATCCGGCCGCGGGGTCCTCCGCGTACACCCGGCACTCGACCGCGTGGCCGCTGCTGGTGATCTCCTCCTGGGTCACCGGCAGCTGTTCGCCCGCCGCGACGCGCAGCTGCCACTCGACCAGGTCGATGCCGGTGATCTCCTCGGTCACCGGGTGCTCGACCTGGAGCCGGGTGTTGACCTCCAGGAAGTGGAAGTCTCCGTCGGGCCCCAGGATGAACTCGAAGGTGCCCGCGTTGACATAGCCCAGCGCCTGCGCCCCGCGGACGGCGGCGCTGAGCATCGCCGTGCGTACGGACTCGTCGAGGCCGAAGGCCGGCGCTTCCTCGACGATCTTCTGGTGCCGGCGCTGGAGCGAGCAGTCCCGCTCGTACAGGTGGACGACGGAGCCCTGGGTATCCCCGAAGACCTGCACCTCGATGTGGCGGGGCGAGGGGACGTACCGCTCGGCGAGCACCCGCCCGTCTCCGAAGGCGGCGCGTCCCAGCCGGATGGCCTCGGCCGCCGCGTCGGCCAGCTGGGATTCGTCGGTCACCACCCGCATGCCCTTGCCGCCTCCTCCCGCGACTGGCTTGAGGATCAGCGGGTAGCCGATGCTCCGCGCGTCCGCGGCCAGCTCGGGCTGCGACTCGGTGGCCTCCCGCGAGCCGGGCAGGACCGGCACGCCCGCCGCTGCCATCAGCTTGCGGGCCGTTGCCTTGTCGCCCATGGCACGGATGGTCTCCGGCCGGGGCCCCACGAAGGTCAGGCCCGCCTCGACGACCCGCTCGGCGAACCGCGGGTTCTCGGAGAGGAAGCCGTAGCCGGGGTGGACGGCGTCGCACCCGTGGCGCAGCGCCGCGTCGATCAGCGCGTCGATGTCGAGGTAGCTCCGCGCCGCCGGGGCCGCGCCGACGCGGACCTTCTCGAAGGCGCCGGTCAGGTGGTCGGCTCCGGCGTCCGCGTCCGAGTACACGCAGACGTACTCGATGCCGAGCCGCGCGCAGGTGCGGGCGATCCGTCGCGCGATCTCACCACGGTTGGCGATCAGGATTCGTTTCAGCACGGCCCCTCACATCCTGAAGACGCCGAAACGCGTCTCCTGCTTGGGCGAGCCGGCGGCCATGGCCAGGCTCAGCGTCATCCACTCCCGGGTCTGCACGGGGTCGATCACCGCGTCCACCCACAGCCGCGCCCCGAAGTAGGTGGGCTGGGACTGCTTCTCGTACGCCTCGACGATCGGCTGCCGGATCGCCTGCTCCTCCTCGTCGGTGAGCGTCCTGCCCTGCTTGGCCAGTTGGTCCTTGCGGATCAGCGCCATCACCGTCGCGGTCTGTTCAGCGCCGACCACGGTGGAGGAGCCGCTCGGCCACATGGCCATGAGCCGCGGGCCCATCGACCGGCCGCACATCGCGAAGTTCCCCGCGCCGTAGCTGCCGCCGACGACGATGCTGAACTTCGGGACGCGCGCGGTGGAGACCGCGTTGACGAGCTTCGCCCCGTGTTTGGCGATGCCCTCGGCCTCGTACTGGGAGCCGACCATGAAGCCGTTGATGTTGTGCAGGAACAGCAGGGGGATGTCCCGTTGAACGCACAACTCGACGAAATTGGCCGCCTTCAGCGAGCTGTCCGGGAAGAGGATGCCGTCGTTGATGACGACGCCGACCGGATACCCGCCGATGCGGCCGGTGCCGCAGACGATCGTGGTCCCGTAGCGGGCCCGGTACTCGGAGAATTCGCTTCCGTCCAGCAGCCGCGCGAGGATCTCGCGGGCGGGGATGTGCTCGCGCAGTCCGGCACTGACGATGCCGGGCAGTTCGGCGGGGTCGTAAAGGGGTTCCCGGGGCGGGACGGGTGGCTCGCTCACGGTCGGCGCGGGGTGGCGGGAGACGATCTCGCGGACGAGGTCCAGGGCGTGCTCGTCGTCCTCGGCGAAGTGGTCGGCCACGCCGGAGACCCGCGTGTGCAGGTCGGCCCCGCCCAGCGTCTGCGCGTCGACGACTTCGCCCGTGGCCGCCTTGACCAGCTGCGGTCCGCCGAGGAACACCGTGCCGGTGCCGCGTACGATCACCGCCTCGTCGCACATGGTCGGGATGTACGCGCCGCCGGCCGTGCACGATCCCATGACCGCCGCGATCTGGGGGATGCCGGCGCCCGACATCTCGGCGATGTTGCGGAAGATCCGGCCCAGGTGGTGTTCCCCGGGGAAGAGGTCCTCCTGGAGGGGCAGGTACACCCCGCCGGAGTCGACCAGGTAGACGCAGGGCAGGCCGTTCTCCCGCGCGACCTCCTGAGCGCGCAGGTGTTTGCGCACGCCGAGCGGGAAGTAGGTGCCACCCTTGACCGTGGCGTCGTTCGCGAACACCGTCACCAGGCGGCCGGCGACCACCCCGATTCCGGTGACCAGCGCGGCCGAGGGCACCGCCTGGTCGTAGACGTCGTGCGCGGCCAGCTGCCCGATCTCCAGGAACGCGGTCCCGGGGTCGAGCAGCCGGGAGATCCGCTGCCGTGCGGTGAGCTTGCCGCGCTCGGCGTGCTTGCGACGGGCGCGGTCGTCGCCGCCGGCCAGCGCGGCTGCCCGGGCCCGCTCGACGGCGTCCCGTCTGCGTTCGAAGTCCTCGGCGTTACGCCGGAAGGTCTCTGATCCGGTGTCGATGTTAGTGGTGAGTACAGCCATCCGCTGACGTCCTCGGCTCCCCTGTTGACGCGCTGATCTCCGTGATCGCGCTGTTCCCGTCGACTCATGGACTCGTGGCTCGCGTGAAGCGGTCGGGGACTCAGTCGAGCTGGTCCCGCCATTTCTTCAGCAGCAGGCAGAAACGGTCGACGTCGGCCTTGTGCATGTTGGCCCGCAGCATCAACCGCAGACCGGCCTTCCCGCGGCCGATGACGGGGAAGAAGATCGGGGAGGAGTAGAAGCCCTCCTCGAACAGCCGCTGGGCGAGCCGCACGGTCGCCCCCTCGTCACCGAGGTTGACGTGCCGGATCGGCAGACCGTCGCCGTGCTGCTCCGTGGTGATGTGGCTGTCGAAGAGCGCGATGTTCTCCTGCAGCCGCCGCTGCAGGTCCGTCAACTCCTCTGTCCCGTGCAGCTCGGCCGAGGCGAGCACCGCTCCGAGCCCGGCCGTGTTGATGCGCTGCGACCACATGATGGGGCCGCCGTTGCGGATGGTGAGGGTCCGTCTGCGCGCGGATCCGCGGGGTCCGAGCAGCACGGCGCCGCCCGAGGCTCCGAAGCCCTTGTTCAGGGATGTGATGATCAGCGTCCGGTCGTTGATCTCGCCCATCTCGCTCAGTACGACGCCTCGTCCCCGCTCGCCCACGGTGGAGATGCCGTGGGCCTCGTCGAAGAAGAGGAACAGGCCGTACTTCTCCTGGAGGCGCAGCAGTTCCCGGACGGGCGCCTGGCCGCCGGTGCTGTACACGCCGTCGGCGACGTAGGCGATCCGCTTGTGCTGCTTGCAGAGTTCTTCCAGGGCCCCTACGTCGTTGTGCCGGACCGTGGTCACCTCGGTCTCGTCGGCGACGCTGGGCTTCATCGCGTTCAGGCAGAAGTGGGCGTTGCGGTCGAAGACCATGAGCGGCGGCTCACCGTCGGTGAACAGGCCCGAGGCGACCAGCGGAAGGGTGGCCCAGGCCGCGGCGGCGCAGGAGGCCACGGTGACCACCTCGGCGTCGAACAGGCCGGACAGCGCCTCCTCCGCGTTGCGCAGCGACTCGAACCGGACCCGCATGCGGGACGTCGAGGTGTTGAGCGCCCCTTCGGCCAGCACGGCGTCCGCCGCGGCCCGGACGAGTCCGGGGTGGGTGTCCAAGCCCAGGTACGAGTACGAGGACATGTTGATGAACTCGCGTCCGTCGTCTATCGCCCGGTGCTCTCCGTCGCCCAGTCCCTTGACGACGACGTCGAACAGGCCGGCCTCTTCGGTGACGTCCCAGAAGACGTCACTTATTTCGGCTGACTTCTTGACATTGAGGAATGCGTTCATGATGCGCTCTTTCACAGCCTTGGGTCGTGGGGAACTGCCTGGGAAACGTGCGGAAGACCGCCCGACGGCCGGATGCGGCCGCTCGAATACGCTCGGGAGGTGCGCAGAAGCGTCCGGGGTCAGGGCCGGACCAGAAACGGAGCCAGAAACGGACCAGGGAATGGGCCCGGGAACGGACCAGGGAATGGGACCGGGAATGGGCCCGGCAACGGACCAGGAATGAGCCGGCTACGGATCAGGAATGAGCCAGGAACGGATCAGGAGTAGACGTGGAAGCCGCGGCCGCTCTTCCGTCCGTGCCAGCCGGTCTCGACCAACCGCAGCAACGACGGAGGAGCGGCATAGTGCGGCTGCTTGAACTCCTCATGCAGGGAGTCGGCGATGGCGACCACGACGTCGAGTCCGATCAGGTCCGCCAGCCTCAGCGGCCCCATGGGGTGCGCGCATCCGAGCTCCATGGCCAGGTCCACCTGTTCCGCCGAGGCGGTGCCCTCTTCGACCATCCTGACGGCCGCCAGCAGATAGGGGATGAGCAGGGCGTTGACGACGAAGCCGCTGCGATCGGCGGTGCGCACACAGGTCTTGCCCAGGACGTCGGTCGCGAACTGCTCGACGCGGGCGCAGATCGCCTCGTCGCTGAGCAGCGTCGGCACGATCTCGACCAGCCGCAACGTGCTGACGGGGTTGAAGAAGTGCACGCCGATCACCCGCTCGGGCCGGCTGGTGGCACGGGCCAGTGTGGCGATCGAGAGGGAGGAGGTGGTCGAGGCGAGAATCGTCTCCGGCGGGACGGCCTTGTCCAGGGCGCCGAAGATCTCGCGTTTCACGGCCTCGTCCTCGAGCGCGGCTTCGACGACCAGATGCCGGTCGGCCAGTTCGCCCAGGTCCGTGGTGACGTGGATACGGGCGACGGCGTCCTCGCGCGCCCCCCTGTCCAGCTTTCCCTTCGCCACCCGCCGGTCGAGGGACTCCGCGATACGACGGGGCGCCCGGATGAGCGACGATTCCCGGGAGACCACCAGCCGAACGTCGAGACCACGCACGGCACAGAGTTCGGCGATGCCGGCGCCCATGGTCCCCGAACCGACGATCCCCAGGCGTGTGATGGGTTCGTGCGACACATGTTTGCTTAATTCCGCAGGGGAAAGAGGCACAACGAACTCCCGGAGACTGTGCACGATTTGGCGAGCCGGGGCGCGATCGTTCTCACCCCCGGGACAGGACCGTAGGCAGTGCCCGCGACTCCCACAATCGATCTTGCACGGATGCCACACGCTTGCCACACGCGTTGACACGGCTGCCACAGAGCGTCAACACGGGAGGGGTCGACGGCCTGCGCACGGGCCGCCGTCGCCTCGGTTTCCTACATCGAACCGTCTCTCAGAACACGATCGAGCGCTGACCGGCCCGCGGGTCCCCATGCCGGCTTGCCGCCAGGAAGGCCCCGGTCTCCGTTCTGGCCCATGAGCATGAGGAACAGGCATTTCATGGCGGCCAGCCCACGAGCGCGCCGGATCGCCGCCTCGTCCGCATGCGCGTACATGTCGAAGAACCGTGAGGCCGTGCCCGCGGGTAGCAGCACCCATGCCGCGGCGAGGTCCCAGGCCGGGTCGCCGGCGAACATGGCACCGAAGTCGACGATGCCCGAGAGCGTTCCGTCCGAGACGACGACGTTCGCGGGATGAAGGTCACCGTGCACCCATACCGGCGGGCCTTCCCACTCCGGGGCCGCGACGGCGTCGTCCCAGACGGCCCGGACCTCGTCGGCGATGCCGTCGAGTGCGACGGCTTCAAAGAAGCGGTCGAAGCCGTCCGTGCACTTCTTGGGGTGAGCGCCGAAATCCGAGCTGATCGGCGCCTCGGCGGGCGCCTCCACGTGGAGCGCCCTGAGGAAACCCGCCAGAGTGTCGGCCGCGTGGTCGCCGCGGCTGATCGAGGTGTGGTCCAGCGGCTCGCCGTGAACCCACGTCATCACGGTCCAGTGCTTGGGGAAGCGCGCGGACGGTTCACCGAACCGCACCGGGGTCGGCACCGGGAGCGGCAGGCGCGGGGCCAGCACGGGCAGCCACCGCCGCTCCTTGAGCTGGAGCTCCGGGGTGGGGTCCATACGCTGCATGCGCACGGCCAACTCGTCCCCGAGACGCCACATCTGATTGCCCCAGCCGCCCGCCACCTCGCGGACGGCCAGCCCCGCGAGGTCCGGATGCTGCTCCCGCAGCAGGTCATGGACCAGGTCTGCGGTGATCTCGAGCTCGGAATCGGTCATGCGGCCTCACAGTACTGGGGCGGGCGGAATACTGTTCCGGATCACCGCCACGCCAGGAGGAACATGAGCGTCACCAAGCTCTTGAGACCCGCCCTCGCCGCCACGGTCCTGGCCTCGGTCGCCGCCTGCGGCGGGCCGTCCGTGCCGGACGTCTCGGCGAGCACCGCGACCGGCTCGCCGACCGCCCAGGCGCGTCACTCGGCGAATCCCGAGCCGGTCACCGCCACCATGCCGGATGTCATCGGCGGCAACGCCGAGGGCGCGTACGAGCAGATGGGTTCCAAGCTCGACATGACCTTCAAGGACGCGAGCGGACAGGGCCGTCCGGTGGACGACCGCGCGGAGTGGAAGATCTGCGGCTCGCAGCCGGGACCGAACCAGCAGATCACCGGTTACCCGGTGGTCTTCGACGTGGTGAGAGTTTCGGAGAGCTGCAAGGACGCGGTGCCGAAGTGACCTGTCCGAGGAGTCCCGGCGTCCCGCCGCGGTCCGCTGTGATCCATGTCGGTGACGCGAGGCGTCACCGCCGGGTCGGGTGCGGTCACTGACCGGTCTTCACACTCGGGCGGTGGGTGAAGGCACTCCGGTAGGTGGCCGGGGTCATGCCGATCTGGCGGTTCAGGTGCTGGCGGAGCGACTCGCCGGAGCCGAGGCCACTGCGGCGGGCCACATGGTCGACGGTGAGATCGGTGGTCTCCAGCAGCTCGCGGGCCCGCAGCAGCCGCTGCTGGAGCAGCCATTGGAACGGGGTCACACCGGTCTCGGCCGTGAAGCGGCGGGTCAGGGTCCGGACACTGACCTTGGCCTGACCGGCCAGGTCCTGCAGGGAGATCGGCTGGTCCAGGTGCTGCAGTGCCCAGATGCGGGCCGCGTCCAACGAGGAGTCGGTCTCGGCCGGTAGCGGGGTCTGCACGAACTGCGCCTGCCCGCCGTGGCGCACCGGGGTGACGACGGCGGCGCGGGCCGCCGTATTGGCCACGGCCGCGCCGTAGTCGGAGCTGATCAGGTGCAGGCACAGGTCGATCCCGGCGGCCGAGCCCGCACCGGTGACGATCCGTCCGTCCTCGGCGAACAGCCGGTCTGCGTCCACGCGCACCGTGGGGAAGGCGCGCTGCAGTTCCTCGGCCAGGGCCCAGTGGGTGGTGGCGACACGGCCGTCGAGGAGCCCGGCCTGGGCGAGGACGAAGGCGCCGCTGCAGATCGAGGCGACGCGCTTTCCCGCGGAGGCCGCCTCCCGCAAGGCGTCCAGCGCGGCCGGCTCGGCGTCGTGCCGGCTCGCAGTCGAGGGAACGATCACCGTGTCGGCCGCCGCGACCGCCTGTAGGCCCTGCCGGATCACCACCTCGATACCACCGGAGGCGGCGACCGTACCGGGCCTGGCGGTGCACACCGTCACCTCATAGCCGGGGCGTCCGCCGAGTTCGGCGGCTCCCAGCAGCGTCGACGGCATGGACAGGTCGAAGGGCTTGACCGCGGGGACGGCCAGGACGGCGACACGATGCATGGCTGGATCCTTGGACCTCGTGGCTTTCAGGCCACTGACCCTATCCCGCGTCCGCACGGCACAGTTGGGCGAGCGGTCGGGCCCCCGCCAACCACGTTTCCCTCTTCAGGGGAGCGTTCCTTTCTTACGGGAAGACGGAGACAAGGTCATGGCTGAATCAGTCGTCATCGGGGCGGGCGCGACCGGGGTCGCGACCGCCAGGCAACTGGCCGACAGCGGCAGGCGGGTCCGCCTCATCACCCGCAGCGGCACCGGCCCCGACCACCCCGGCATCGAACGGATCGCCCTGGACGCGGGCCGCACCGGCGAGCTGGCCGAGGCACTGGCCGGAGCGAGCACGGTCTTCAACGCCGCCATGACCGCCTACCAGACCTGGCCGGAGACCATGCCGCCGTTGTTCACTTCGATCCTCGCCGCGACCGAGCGAGCGGGGGCCGACTACGTGATGCTCGGCAACCACTACGGCTACCAGCAGACGAGCGGGCCGGTCACCGAGCGCACCCCGATGGTCCCGAACACCCGAAAGGGCCGAGTGAGGGCCCAGCTGTGGCAGCAGGCCAAGGACGCCCACGACGAAGGGCGGCTGCGGGCCACCGAAGTGCGAGCCGGCCAGTACCTGGGACCAGGCGCGGTCTCAGCGTTCACGCTGCTGGTCGCTCCCCGGGTCCGCGAGGGTGAACTGGCTCTCGTCCATGGCAACCCGGACGCGGCCCATTCTTATTCGTACACCGAGGACGTCGCGGCGGCGCTGGTGGCGGTCAGCGGCGACGAGCGGACCTGGGGACGGGGCTGGCACGCCCCGGTCATCACCACGACCCTGCGCCAGGCCGCCACCACGCTCGCCGAACTCCACGCAGCGCCCGAACCGCGGTTGGAGCCGCTCACCGAACGGGATCTGGCGCTGCTGTCCTTCACCGATCCACTGTGGCGGGAGTTCGCCGAGATGAGCTACATGACCGAGCGTCCGTTCCTCGTGGACGACAGCGATATCCGCGACACCTTCGGACTCAAGCCTTCGACGCTCCGCGAAGCGCTGGCGTCCTGATCCCGCGGCGGGCGGGCCGGGGCTCCCGGCCCGCCCGGTCTGGACATGAGATGCGCGACCGTGACCTCGATCGCCAGGTGACCGGCGGCCGCGCGATCTTCACTGCCGGCGAGGCAGTTGGCGATCGATCCCCAGTGCCTTCGGTGCCGTGGGTGGGGTGGCAGGGCGGGGATGAGAGAGGCGAGTGCGCGTTCGCTGCCGGTGACGCGCGACCAGACGAATTCCAAAGCGGCCTGGTGCTGTCGAGCGGCGGGGCGGTGCCGGGCCCCGGAGTGACCTGCACCCAGACAGTGGCCCAGTGCGTTTGGGCAGCGTCCCGGTTGCCCGGCTGATCCGGCGGTGGCGGTAGTCGCTTGTTGCGGGTGGTGTCGCTGACCCGGTTCGCCAGGAGTTCGATCTCCCAGTCATTGAGGAACAGGGCGATGGGCAGGCGTTGGTTGCGGCTCGGCGCTCGGGCCATGTGTTCTGTCCACTCCACCGGCGGCGCTCAGCCGCACCCGGTGACGCTGGAGGTCCACCCTGATCAGCTCGCCCTCGTCGACGAGTTCGTCAGGGGTCTCGACGGGCGGGTCGGCCAGCTCTGAGAGGTGAAGGAACCCCACAACGTCGGGAGCCAGCTGCACGAACACACCAAAGGGAACGATCTTGGTGATCGTCCCGGTGAGGACCCGGCCGACCTGGTCGGCAAACGGAATGAGTGGGTCATCCTGCAGAGCCTTGAGCGAGAGCGTGACCTGTCCGGTTCGAGTCTCGGCAATGATCACCTCGGCGGTGATCCGCTGGCCTGCTTCGACTGCCTCGGAAGGGTGGTTGATCCACCCCCATGTCAGGTCCGGCACCCGGAGGAAGCCGGTGCAGAAGCCGTCCGGTTCACCATCGACGTGAACGAGGACCCCGAAGTTGTGAACCTCGGAGACCGTCCCGTCGACGACCTGCCCTCGTTCAAACGCGAGGAGGAAGGACCGCAGGGCCGGAATCTCGCATGCCCTGGCGGAGAGGTGAAGCTGACCTTCGCGCCAACGCCCGATCTCTTCGGCGTTGATCTCCTGGCCGACCTCAAACAGTGCGGATGGATGGTCCATCCGACGCATCGACGCCTCCTGTCGAGGAATCCGAGCGATCTCGGCTTTCTCGCCTTCGGCATCTACCAGCTGCACCAAAACGTCCGCTCCGTCGAACCCGGTGACCCTCACCGTTCTCACGGCCCCCGGCCGGAGCTGGTTGATCAAGGACTGCATGCGAGGGTCAGGGGCTGGATCGGACACGGGGGTGAGCCTAAGGGCTTGCAGATCATCAAGGTGTTGCTTCCCGTCCTATGGCTCGTTGATGTGGTATGCGCATCCCGGATGAGATCTGTGCCCAACTCACCATGAAGTTCGCGGTGTTGTTCCCACATTTGGATGAGCGGCAGCGGCGGCTGCTGATGGCCGCAGAGGCCCGTGTTCTGGGACACGGTGGTGTTCGGGCCGTCGCGCGGGCGGCCTCGGTGAGTGAGACCACGGTCCGCAAGGGCGTGTCCGAGTTGGAGGCCGGCGAGGAGCCTTTGGGGCGGGTGCGGCGGCCGGGCGGAGGCCGCAAGAGGGTCGCAGATCTCGATCCGGGGCTGCGGCCGGCTCTCCTGACGCTTGTCGAGCCGGACGAGCGAGGCGATCCGATGTCGCCGCTGCGGTGGACGGTGAAGTCGACCCGCACGCTGGCGCGGGAGCTCGCTCGGAACGGACACAAAGTCAGTGCGGACACCGTCGCCGGCCTGCTGCGGGAGGAAGGCTTCAGTCTGCAGGCCAACGCCAAGACCATCGAGGGAAGCCAACATCCCGACCGAGATGCCCAGTTCCGCTATCTCAACGAGCAGGCCCGTGATCACCGGGACGCTGGCCAGCCGGTGATCAGCGCGGACACCAAGAAGAAGGAGCTCGTCGGCGAGTTCAAGAACAACGGCCGCCAGTGGCGGCCTGCGGCTGATCCGGCGCCGGTGAACATCCATGACTTCGCCGACCCCAGCTGGGCAAGGCCGTCCCGTACGGGATTTACGACCTCGCGGCGAACACCGGCTGGGTCAACGTGGGCACCGATCACGACACCGCCGCATTCGCGGTGGAATCGATCCGCCGCTGGTGGTGCGGCCAGGGTCGGGTCGCCTACCCGCGGGCGACGCGACTGCTCATCACCGCCGACGCGGGCGGCTCGAACGGCTACCGCACCCGGGCCTGGAAGCTGGAACTCGCCCGGCTCGCAGCCGAAACGGGACTGACGATCACCGTGTGTCATCTGCCGCCGGGCACATCGAAGTGGAACAAGATCGAGCACCGGCTCTTCTCGCACATCACCATGAACTGGCGCGGCCGCCCGCTGACCAGCCATGAAGTCATTGTCCAGTCCATCGCCGCGACCACCACCCGCACCGGACTGCGTGTCATGGCCGAGCTGGACACCAACGTCTACCCCACCGGAGTCCAGATCGGCGACGCGGAGATGGCGGCACTGCCGCTGACCCGACACGCCTTCCACGGCGACTGGAACTATGCCCTGCACCCCCAGCCCTGCCCAGCTATCCCAGCACCCCGGGCTCCGCAGGAGCCGGCCCCGGAGTGGGACCACGCTCTCCTGTCCGACCCCGCCCTGACCGGCATGTCCCGCCAGCAACTGAGCGATCTCACCGACACTTTGGCCCTCCACAGCGACGTCAAGCGCGGCCGCCTGCCCCGGCTCGCCTTCCCCGACCAGGTCCTGGCAGCCGTCCTTCACCTGCGGGTCGCCCTGGCCGCGGAACCCCTCGCCGTGCTGTTCGACAGCAGTAGGACCGCCATGCACCGCACCCTGCTGAAGATCAGGACGCTGCTGAAGGCGCACAGCATCGTCATCTCGCCGGCGGCCACTCCTCCCTCTGCCCTCACAGCCCTCCAGGCTCGGGTTCGAGCCCTGAGCAGCGACTCCTGCAGCATGATCAAGACAACGTGTTAATGATCTGCAAGCCCTACTGAGTTTTTCGTTAGTTCTGTGGGTGCAGGAGCTTCAGCGGTGTGAGGCTGTTGGTGTGTCTTCCGAGTCGCAGGCCGTGGTTTCCGATGTGTC
>JODI01000043.1 GCA_000720805.1 Streptomyces violaceoruber | reverse complement strand
TCGGGGCGGGGGCGGGGGCGGGGGCGGGAGCCGAGTCCGGGGCTGGAGCCGGCGGAGCCTCGGTCGGCGAGGCTGCCGATGCTGCCGAAGTCTTCGCGCCGCCTTTCTCCACTGCCTCCCTGATGGCCTCCAACTCGCCCTCCAGTTCGGCCGGGTCGGGGAAGTTCTCGTCGCGTTCCAGCAGAACTCCGGGCGGGGAGACCCGGGACGCGAGGTCGGTCAGGATGTCGAGGACCGGGCGGGGGACCGGGTGGGCGTGGCTGTCGTGCCAGACGCCGTCGCGTTCGAAGCCGCCCGCGACATGCACGTAGGCGATGGCCTCCAGCGGGAGGTCCGCGAGTGCCTCGGCGGGGTCCTCACCGCGGTTGACGTGGTTGGTGTGCAGGTTCGCCACGTCGACGAGCAGGCGCACTCCGGTCCGGTCGGCCAGCTCGTACAGGAACTGCCCCTCGGTCATCTCCTCGCCCGGCCAGGAGATCAGCGCGGCGATGTTCTCCACGGCGAGCGGCACCGGCAGCGCTTCCTGCGCGATGCGGACGTTCGCGCACAGCACGTCGAGGGCGTCGCGGGTGCGCGGCACGGGCAGCAGATGGCCCGCCTCCAGCCGCGGGGAGGCGGTCAGCGGGCCGCCCGCCCGGACGAACGCGATGTGCTCGGTGACCAGCGGCGAGCGCAGTGCCTCCGCGCGCTCGGCGAGGGCGGTCAGCCGGCCCTCGTCGGGGCGGTCCGCGCCGCCGAGGCCCAGCGAGACGCCGTGCGGAACCACGGTGACCCCGCGTTCGCGCAGCCGGCGCAGCGATTCCGGGAGGTGTCCCGGGCACACGTTCTCCGCCACGACCTCGACCCAGTCGATGCCCGGCATGCGCTCCACGGCCTCCGCGATCTCCGGCCGCCACCCAACGCCGGTCCCCAGTCGCTCCATGGTCCCCTCCTTCGCACAGCCATACGGCGTGACGTGGGTATGGCCCCGGCAGGCGGACCTGAATCGCTCGGTGGACGCGTTCAGAGCAACATTTGAGGTTCGGGCCCGGGCCGTCACAGCGGGCGCCAGGAGGTACGGGCGGGACGGCCCCGGCGTTCAGACGACCGCCGGCCACCGCTCCGGCGCCCGGCCCGCAGCCGGAGCGTCGTCGTCGGCGGTGTCCGCTTCCTCGGTAAAGCGGTGCCCGCTCCCCTCGGGCCGTGACGTCCCAGGCGTGCGGTCAGAGCCTCAGAACTGACCAGCCGTCACCGCAGCGCCGGATGGTCGGCGACCACCGTGCAGGAGCCGGGGGCGATCTCGGTGAAGCCGGCGTCCCGTACCAACGGCAGTCCGCTCGTGGTCAGTTCACCCCAGCGGCCGGGGTCCGCGGTCCGCACGGCGAGCGGGAAGCCCGCGTCGCGCCAGTCGGCCCGCTCCTCGTCCGACAGCTCCCACCAGGCGAGTTGGGCCCCGTGACCGGCCTGCGCCATGGCCTTGCCGGCCGACATGTCCAGGTCCGGGTTCAGCCACAGCACGGGCGCCGACGGGTCCGCGGCAACCGGCGGCTCCGGATCGTCGAGGTCGGTACCGGACACCTGGAGCCGCGCCAGGTCTTTGGGCCAGCCGTCCAAGGGCACCGGCGGAAACACCCGCACCTGCGCCGACTTCCCGGTGACCGTGATCCCGGCCAACGCCTCGGCCCGCCGCCACTCGGCCCCCCGGGCCCGCCGCACCACCTTACGGATCCGCGCGTCCTGCCAGTCCCGTATCGCCCGCGCCCACTCACCCTCCCCGGCCGACCGCTCGTCACCGAGCATCACCAGGACAGCCCGGGCGGCGGTCTCCAGGGCGTCGGTCCGGGCCGGGGGATCGCCCCGCTCGATCCGTACGACCAGGGGCAACACGAACTGCGGCGCGTGATCGCGCGCGCCGGGCTCGGACCGGAAAGGGCTGTCACTCACAGACGTCGACTCTTCGCTCACGGGCCCAGTCTGCCAACACGGCAGCGCGGGACTGCATGGCCCCACGTCATGATGTTCCCATGCACCGCGCTCTCCGGCTGGACGACGTGGGCCGCCGATACACCGTCCGCGGCCCCTGGGTCCTGCGCGGCATCGACCTGACGATCTCCCCGGGCGAACTCATCCGCGTGGAAGGAACCAACGGCACCGGCAAATCCACCCTCCTGCGCCTCCTCGCCCGCACGGAGGCTCCGACAGAGGGCCGCGTGAGAGGCCGCCCCCGCACCGCCTACGTCCCCGAGCGCTTCCCGTCGGCCCTTCCCTTCACCCCGGTCGGCTACCTCACCCACCTCGGCACCGTGCACGGCCTCACCCGGGCGGCAGCCACCCGCGCCGCGGACGACTGGCTGACCCGCTTCGGCGCGGCCCCGTACGCCCGCACCCCGATGACGCAGCTCTCCAAGGGCAGCAGCCAGAAGGTCGCCGTGGCGCAGGCGCTCCTCGCCGAACCGGAACTGCTCGTCCTCGACGAGGCATGGACGGGACTGGACACCGAGGCCCGGGGCGAACTGGAGCGGGCCGTCGCCGAACGCACCGCCGCCGGTGGGGCCGTCGTGTTCGTGGACCACGACCCGGGCCGGCTGGCGGGCGTCCCCGACGCGACGTACCGCGTGCACGACGGCACGCTCAACCGCCTTACGGAACAGGCGACTTCACCGGTCGGCCCGCATGTCGTCGTCGAAGCGCAGGGGCCGCCCGACGCGCGACTGCCGACCGTTTCCCACACCCGGGCCGAGGAACCGACCCCCGGCACCTACCGCCTCACCGTCCCCGCCTCCCACTCGGACGTCCTGCTCCGCGACCTCCTCACGGCCCGCCCGCCCTGGCACGTGCTGAGCGTGACCCGCACCGACGCCCCGCACATCCCCCACGACCAGGAAGACGACAGGTGACCGCCCTCCTCCGCTACCAGGCCGCCCTGCTCGCCCGTTCCCAGCGCTGGCTGCCGCCGGTCATCCTGTACGCCGCGTTCCTGGGCGTCGGTGTGCAGGGCGGCCAGCCGGTACTCGACTCGCTCGGCTACACGGCGGCCGCGTTGCTGCCCGTCGCCGCCTGGCTGGTGCGGATCTGTGTCACGGGCGAGCCGCCCGCGGCCGGCCACTGCGTGGCCGCGGCGGTCGGGCCGGGGCGGGCGCATCTGGCCCGGCTGCTGGTGGCGCTGGGCGCCTCGGCGGCACTCGGGGCGGTCGCGACCGTCGTCGTGACGTGGATCAGCGATCCCGCGAGCTCGGACCATCAGGTCCGCGTCCCCCCGCTCCCGGCGGGCGCGGCCGGACTGCTCGCCGCGCTGGCCTGCGCCCTGCTCGGCACGGCCGTCGGCGCCGTCACCACCTGGCCGCTGCTGCGCTCGACCGGCCGGGCGGTCCCCGCGCTGCTGCTCGCGGCCCTGCTGGCGCTGGTGGTGTCGGGATCCCCGGCCCAGGCGGCGGTCAGCGGCCTGGTCACCGGCTCCCGCTCCGGTACCGTCGACCTTCCCCTGCTGCCGTTCGCCGCTGCGGTCCTGCTCGCGGCCGCCGCCACCGCGACGGCCTGCACGCTCACCTCCCGCAGGTCACCCTGAGAGCTCCGGTCGCCCTGAGAGCCCCGGTCACCCGGTGAGTCCCGGTCACCCGGTGAGTCCCGCTCACCCCGAACAAGCCGTCCGCTGCGCCTCCTGCCACTCGCAGACCGGACACAGCGTGGTCCCCTTGTACGACTCCGGGTACTCCGTCGGCTTCCGGCACAGCACACACTCGGCGTACGGCGGCCCGTCGGCCTCGGGCGGCCTGGTCGCGTCGATCAGGCAGTAGTCGTCCTCGCTCATGCATCCCAGCGTAGGCCGGTCATCAGCGTCCGCCCGCGTCCCCGATCAGCTCCGACACCTTCACGAACCGGAAGCCCCGCCGGCGCAGCTCCGGCACCACGGTCCGTACCGCCCGCTCGGTCACCGGCGCGGCACTCGTCGTGCAGTGCATGACCACCACCGACCCCGGACGCACCCCCTCCAGTACCTGCCGGGCCACGGCGTCCGCGTCCGTCGCGAAGGCGTCCCCGCTCACCACGTCCCACTGCACGACGGTCACGCCGGTGGAGGTCAGGGTCTTGAGGGCGAGCCGGTCGTAGCAGCCGCCGGGGAAGCGGAAGTACGGCATCGGGTCCCGCACCCCGGCCCTGCGGAAGGCGGCGTACGCCCGTTCCACGTCCGCGCGCATCCGGTCCTGGGAGAGGGTGGGCAGGTCGTAGCAGTCGCCGGTGAAGGCGTGGTGGCTGTAGGAGTGGTTGGCGATCTCGAAGAGCGGGTCGCGGCCGATGGACCGGGCCTGCACCGGGTACTCCTCGGCCCACCGGCCCGTCATGAACACCGTCGCGGGTACCTTCAGCGCCCGCAGGGCCGCGATGAGCCGCGGGTTGTCGAACCGTTCACCCGCCGCGGCCCGTCGTCCCTCGTCGGCGGTCATGTCGGCGTCGAAGGTGAGGGCGACGGTCCTGCCGTGTGTCCGGGGGCCGTTCCTGAAGACGGGGGTCAGGCCGCCGGGGCCGGGTGCGATCGTGGGTGGACGGGACGACGAGGACGACGGGATCGCTGCGCGGGGCGCGGACGGGGCCGGGTGGGCGGCCGGAGCCTCCTGGGCGGTGCCGCAGCCGGTGAGGGAGGCGAGGGTCGCGCCCAGGACGCAGGCAAGGGTGACACCATGTACACGACTGATCACAGTGCGAAGGTATGATGATCGGCTTCTCGCCGGTACCGACGCGGCGGGGATGTCACCCGGTCAGCTGCCCGGGCGCGTCAGATGTCCCGCTGCTCCAGCGGCCGGATCGCCGGGCCCTGGATCACCTTGCCGTCCGTGTCGAAGCGGGAGCCGTGGCAGGGGCACTCCCAGGCCCGTTCGGCGGCGTTGAAGGCGACCAGGCAGCCCAGGTGGGTGCAGCGCGCGGAGAGGGCGTGCAGGTTGCCGGCTTCGTCCCGGTACACCGCGAGCCGGCCGCCCTCGGTACGCACGACGGAGCCCTCACCGGGCGGCAGGGACTCGACCGGCGGCGAGGGCCGCAGCCGGTCGCCGACGAAGTGGCGGGCGACCTCGGCCTGGGTCTTGAGGAACGACGGGGCCTCGCGCATGGTCGAACGCAGCCGACGCGGGTCGTACAGCTCGCTCCACGCGCACCTCTCGCCGGTGATCAGCGCGGTGAGCAGCCGGCCCGCCATCAAGCCGCCGCTCATTCCCCAACCGCCGAATCCGGTGGCGACGTAGGTGTGGTGCGCGCCCGGGTGCAGCGGGCCGACCAGCGGGACGGTGTCCGTGGGGTCGTTGTCCTGGGTGGCCCAGGCGTGCGTGAGGGTGACGTCCGGGAAGTGCTCGGCGGCCCAGTCGGCCAGGTGCTGGAAGCGGGCCCGGGTGTCGGCGGTGCCGGGCGTGAAGTGCTCCCCGGTGACGACCAGGAGGCGGTCCTCGCCGTGCGGTGCCGTACGGACCGAGCGCGTGCCCTCGTCCGGGGTGATGTACATGCCCTCCGGATCCCGGTCGGCGCTCATCGTCCCGGCGACGACCAGCTCGCGGCGCGGATGGAGCCGGGTGAACAGCAGCGCCCGGTCGAAGACGGGGTAGTGGGTGGCGACCACGACGTCCCGGGCGGTCACGGCCGCTCCCGTGTCGGTGGTCAGCCGGCACGGCTCGCCCTCCTCCAGACCGACGACCGTCGTGTGCTCGTGCACGTGCGCCCCCTGCCGGACCAGGTCGTCGGCGAGGGCCAGCAGGTACTTGCGCGGATGGAACTGCGCCTGCTCCGTCACCTTCACCGCGCCCGCCACCGGGAACGGCAGCCCGGTCTCCGTCACGAACGACGCCGGCAGCCCCGCCTCCCGCGCGGCCCGCGCCTCCGCCCGCAGCTCCTCCACCCGGGCCGCGTCACAGGCGTACGTGTACGCGCTGCGACGCTCCCAGTCGCAGTCGATGCCCAGCTCGCCCGCGATCTCGGCGGCCCGCTCGATCGCCTCGCTCTGCGAGCGGGCGTACAGCCGGGCACCCTCCGGGCCGCGGGTGCGGCGCAGCTTGTCGTAGATCAGGGTGTGCAGCGCGGTGAGCTTGGCGGTGGTGTGCCCGGTGACGCCGGCCGCGATCCGGTCGGCCTCCAGCACCGCCACCTGGTGCCCCGCCCGCGCCAGCTCCCAGGCCGTGCTCAGCCCGGCGATCCCGCCGCCGATGACGGCGACGTCCACCGTGAGGTCGTCCACGAGTGCGGGCCGGTCAGGACCGGGGGCGGTCTCGAGCCAGTACGAGCCGCTGACGTGGGGGTTCTCGGTCATGCGGAGCCGAGTACCCCAACCGGGCCGGTTCACTGCGCGCTCAGTCGCCGCCGGCACTCGTCGATGTCGAAGTCAGCCTTCGGATACTGCGGGTCCAGCGCCCGCAGATGCTCCAGGAGGAGCCGGCCCACCGCCCAGTTCCGGTACCACTTGTGGTCCGAAGGGATCACGTACCAGGGGGCGTACGGGGTCGAGCAGCGCTCCAGCGCGATCTCGTACGCCTCCTGGAACGCCGGCCACAGCGCGCGGTCGTCGATGTCGGACGGGCTGAACTTCCAGTGCTTGTCCGGGCGGTCCAGGCGCTTGAGCAGACGGCGGCGCTGTTCCTCGTAGGAGATGTGCAGGAAGCACTTGATCACGGTCGTGCCGTCGTCGGTGAGGGACTTCTCGAAGCGGTTGATCTCGTCGTAGCGGCGCTCGATCTCGTCGCGCGGGGCGAGCTCGCGGACGCGGGCGACCAGGATGTCCTCGTAGTGCGAGCGGTCGAAGATGCCCAGTTCGCCGGGGCGCGGAAGGGACCGCTCGACGCGCCACAGGAAGTGGTGGGCCCGCTCCTCGGCGGTGGGTGCCTGGAACGCCCGGACCCGGCAGCCGGACGGGTTGCAGAAGCCGATGACGTGCTTGATCGTGCCGCCCTTGCCGCTGGTGTCCATGCCCTGCAACACCAGCAGCACCCGGCGCCGGTCCCCCGACGTGCTCGCCGCGAACAGGCGTTCCTGCAGGTCGGCGAGGTGCTTGCCCATGCGGGTGGTGGCCGACAGGCCTGAGCTCTTGTCCCCGGGGCCGACAGCGGCGGAGCCGGTGTCGTAGGAGGACAGATCGACCGCCTCGCCCACCGGCACACGCAGCAGCTCGGACAGACCGGCCTTCTTGCGCTCCCGGGACTTCCCGGACTCCCGGGATTTCCGGGACGTCCGTCGAGCGTCCTTGTCGGCCACGGGGTACTCCTTCCGGCCCCGTTACCTACGCCACGGCCCCGTCACCGCGAACGTCGTCCCGGGTGTGTAGCAGTTGACGTACATCGTCTCGCCGTCCGGGGAGAAGGTCACTCCGGCGAACTCGCCCCACTCCGGTTTCTCGGGGGTGCCGATGTTCTGGCGGCCCCGGGCCATCGCGTACACCTCGCCGTGCCGGGTCACACCGAAGACGTGCTGGGCGCCGTTGCCGTCCTCGCAGACCATCAGGCCGCCGCTGGGGGCGAGGCAGATGTTGTCCGGGGACTCGCCGGGGAGCTGGACATCGGTGTCCGGGCCGAAGACGATCACGAGGGTCAGGCGGCGCGCCGAGGGGTCGTAGCGCCAGATCTGCCCGTAGTGGTCGGCCGCCGAACCGTCCGCGCTGCGCGCGAACGACGACACGAAGTAGACGCTCCTCCCGCCCCAGTAGCAGCCCTCCAGCTTCTGCGCGTGCGTGATGCCCTTCGGGCCGAAGTCCTGGAGGCGAACGGGGGTCCGGGCGGCGAGCGGGTCCGGTACGTCCACCCACTCGACGCCGTCGAAAGCGGCGCCTGTCTCCTGGATGGTGGAGAGGTCGGGTACGCCGGGCACGCGCATCGCCTGGAGGCGGCCACCCGCGCGCAGGGACCCCAGGCCGCCCAGCGGCTTGTCGGGGAGGAAGCGGTAGAAGAGGCCGAAGGGCTTGAGGAAGGCGTCCTCGGTCTCGTAGACGACACCCCGCTTCGGGTCGACGGCGATCGCCTCGTGCTGGAAGCGGCCCATCGCGGTCAGCGGGACGGCGCCGGAGCGGTGCGGGTCGCTGGGGTCGACCTCGAAGATGAAGCCGTGGTCCTTGGTGTAGCCGTTGGTGCCGGCCTTGTCCTCGGTCTCCTCGCAGGTCAGCCAGGTGCCCCACGGGGTGTGGCCGCCCGCGCAGTTGACGGCCGTGCCGGCGATGGCGACCCGTTCCGACAGGACGTTGTTCCGGGAGTCCAGCGTGAGCGCCGTACAACCGCCCTTGCCCGCCGGGTCGTAGGTCAGGCCCTCGATCGTCGGGACGGCGAGGGCGGCGGTGGGGCGGTTCTCGTGGTTGCGGACGAGGTGGACGCGGCCGTGTCTGCCCGGAGAACGCCCGGCGAAGGCAGCCATGCCGTCGTGGTTCGAGGGGACCTTGCCCTCGCCGGAGCGGAGCTGGTCGCCCTCGCGGGAGAGGACCCGGTAGCGGAAACCTTTCGGCAGGTCGAGCAGGCCCTTCGGGTCGGGGACCAGGGGGCCGTAGCCGGTGTGGCCCAGGTTCTGCGCGGCGGCGGTGCCCGCGAAGAGTTCGCTGAGGGCTCCCGTGAAGGCGATTCCCACCCCCAGGGCGCCGGACCGGGCCAGGACTTGACGTCGTGTTGCGGACATGACGGAGCAGCCTTCCTGCTGGCGGACAGGAACTGTGACGCCGCCGTGTCTATCACCTGGGCCGGACTCCGGGAACCACGCAAGGTGGCGTGTCACTGCTCGACCGGGTGGTCCTGTGCCCGCTCCAGGAAGCGCAACAGCTCCACCGGGAACGGCAGGACCAGCGTCGAGTTCTTCTCGGCGGCGACCGCGACGATCGTCTGCAGCAGCCGCAACTGGAGCGCCGCGGGCGTGTCCTCCATCTGCTGCGCCGCCTCGGCGAGCTTCTTCGAGGCCTGGTACTCGGCGTCCGCGTTGATGATCCGGGCCCGCCGCTCGCGGTCCGCCTCGGCCTGCCGGGCCATGGAACGCTTCATGGTGTCCGGCAGCGAGACGTCCTTGATCTCGACCCGGTCGATCTGCACGCCCCAGCCGACGGCCGGGCTGTCGATCATCAGCTCCAGGCCCTGGTTGAGCTTCTCGCGGTCGGAGAGGAGGTCGTCCAGATCGCTCTTGCCGATGATCGAACGCAGGGAGGTCTGGGCCATCTGCGAGACCGCGAACTTGTAGTCCTCGACCCGCACCAGCGCGTGCGCCGCGTCGACCACCTTGAAGTACACGACCGCGTCCACCCGCACCGTCACGTTGTCGCGGGTGATGCCCTCCTGGGCAGGCACCGGCATCGTGACGATCTGCATGTTCACCTTGTGCAGCCGGTCCACGAACGGGACCACCATGGTGAACCCCGGCGGCCGTACGTCACCGGCGAGCCGCCCGAGCCGGAAGACCACCCCGCGCTCGTACTGCTTGACGACCCGTGCCGCCGAGGCCACGTACACGATCCCGGCCGAACCGACTGCCACGGCCGCCGTCACCAGCTCCTGGAGCATCCCGGCCTCCTCGTCGAGGTCCGCTATGTCTGCTCCTGCAACGATATGCCCGGCGTCTGGCCCGAGGCCACGATCGGGCTCGGGCCAGACGCCGGGCGTGCTCACAGAGCGGTGGCGGCCTTCACCGGCTCGCGTTCGGTGACCAGGACCGGTTCGGTGACCCGGACCGGTTCCGTGCCGACCGCGCTGTGCCGCTCGGCCCAGTTCTCCAGGGCCGTACGGCAGGCGTGGTCCAGGTGGTGCAGCCCGGACAGGTCCAGCTCGACCGGGCGGTCCTGGGGCAGCGCCTCCAGGCTGTCGAGGATCTTCGGCAGCCTCAGGAAGGTCGCGTTGCCCGACAGGTACGCCTGGACGGGGCCGGCGCCCTTGTCGATGATCTCCAGCTTGAGGTGCGAGGCCTCCCAGGCCGTCTTGACCACGGACAGGGCCAGGCCGATCAGCACGCCCTCGAACATGTTCACCGCGACGATGGACACGGCCGTGACCACCAGGATCAGCGCCTCACCGCGGTGCCCCCGCCACAGCGAGACGATCTCGCGGAAGGGGATCAGCTTCCAGCCCGCGTGGACCAGGATGCCGGCCAGTGCCGGCAGCGGGATGAGCGCCAGCGTCGACGGCAGCAGCGCCGCGAACAGCAGCAGCCACACCCCGTGCAGCACCCGGGACGCCTTGGTCTTGGCGCCCGCCGCCACGTTGGCGGAGCTGCGCACGATGACCGCGGTCATCGGCAGCGCACCGAGCGCGCCGCACACCGCGTTGCCCGCGCCCTGGGCCATGAGTTCCTTGTCGTACTCGGTGCGCGGACCGTCGTGCAGCCGGTCCACCGCTGCGGCGCTGAACAGGCTCTCCGCGGAGGCGATCAGGGTGAAGGCGACGATCGTGCCGAAGATGGCCGGGTTGGCCAGCTCCCCGAAGGCGTCCATGCCCGGCGGCTGGATGGAGTCCAGCAGCCCGCTCACCTCGACGGTGGCGACCGGCAGGCTGAACGCCAGTGTGGCCACCGTGGCCAGGACGACGGCGGCGAGCGCGCCCGGCACCGTCTGCACCTGCTTGGGCAGCCGCTTCCAGCCCACCATCACCGCGATGGTGCCGGCGCCGATGGCGAGCGAGGCGAGCGCCTCGGTGCTGCCGAGGGCGTCGACGGCGGCCCCGGGCAGGCCCAGGATCTTGTCGAGGCCGGAGGCGGGGGCCTTCAGTCCCGCCGCCGAGTACAGCTGGCCCGCGATGATCACGAGTCCGATACCGGCCAGCATGCCCTCGACGACCGAGACGGATATCGCCCGGAACCAGCGCCCCAGCTTCAGGGCGCCCATCGCGAGCTGGAGCAGTCCGGCGGCCAGCACGATCACACCGAGCGCCGGCAGTCCGAACTCGTTGACCGCCTCGAAGACGAGCACGGTCAGGCCGGCGGCCGGTCCGGACACCTGGAGGCTGCTGCCCCGCATCAGGCCGGTGACGATACCGCCGACGATGCCGGTGACCAGGCCGAGCTCCGCCGGAACCCCGGAGGCGACGGCCACGCCCACGCACAGGGGCAGGGCGACCAGGAAGACGACGAGGGAAGCGGCGAAGTCCTGCTTGAGATGAGGGAACTTTATTCGGTTCTCCATGGCGGTCCTCACAGTGCTCGGAAGGTGTCGGAGGACGCGTCGTGGGTCAGTACCGACCCCGTGTGCACCTCGTAGTACCAGGCGTGCAGGGTGAGTTCGTCCTGCGCGAGCTTCTTGTCGATGAAGGGGTACGAGCGCAGGCGCAGCACCTGCGCCAGGACGTGGTTCTGCACGCCGTCGGCCACGGTCGGGTCCTCGGCCGTGCCCGTGGGGCACGGGGTGGCGTGGGTGAGCCAGTCGCGCACGGCCGGTACGGCGGTCAGGTCGTCGCCACGGACCAGGGCGCCGACGGCGCCGCAGTGCGAGTGTCCGCAGACCACGATGTCGCGGACGCCCAGCACCTCCACGGCGTACTCGATCGTGGCCGCCTCGCTGGTGGGGTGCTCGGAGGCGTACGGGGGGACGATGTTGCCCGCGGTGCGCAGCTCGAAGAGCTCGCCGGGGCGGGCGCCGGTGATGAGGGCCGGGACGACCCGGGAATCCGAGCAGGTGATGAACAGGACCTGCGGGGACTGGCCTTCGGCCAGTTTGGCGAACTCCTCAGGGCGCTGTCCGAACGTACGGGCGTTGTCGATGAGGGGCTGCATACGAGGTGTCTCCTCCTGGCGCGCCACTACGGCGCGTCGGACGTACATGACAGAGGTGGGGGGAACTGCTCTGCTGTCAGCAGCGGAAGACCTGGAGCGCGGCCGGTGAGTGGGCCGTCGGAGGTCTCGACTGCTGGAACGCACCGGTCGGCACCTGTGTGCCTGCGTCCGCCGGATCCTGGGACAGGGCCGAGTGCTCGGGCCGATCAGGGGTGAGGTCGGCGGCGCGGTGCCGGTCGCGGGTGCGCAGGGGACCGATCGGGTCTCCCGCGGGATCGCAGTTGCGGTGCGTGGCGGTCTCGTCGCGCAGCGACTTGCCGGAGGGTTTGGTTCCGGGCTGTGCTTTGGCCTCTGCTTGACGGACCGTGTGCGCGGTTGCGAAGGAAGCGGCGGGCGCGAAGAACTGGAGGGCGAGGAGGACGGCGGCGAGGAGAGCCAACGCGGTCCGTACCGACGTACCTCGGAACATGCGCCTCCCTCCAGGTGATTCGCGCCTTCGATCCATCTCTAGTCCAGACCAAGCGTTGGTCAACGGCTGGTCAAGAAACACATTAACCCTGCAAAGTCATTTGCAGGGTTAACTTAACGTTTCCAGCTGAAGAGAGGCTGAAGGCGTGCTGGTTGGTGGCGCGAACCGGCTCTTGATCTTGGTGAACCGCTCGGGTAGAAGCCGGGTGGAGACCGGCTGAGGAGCCGTCAGGCCGGCTCGACGAGCCCCTTGGCGTCCCGGGCGAGGGCGGTGAGACGGGAGATCGCCCGGAAGTACTTCTTGCGGTAGCCGCCGTTCAGCATCTCCTCGCTGAACAGCCGGTCGAAGGGCAGCCCCGAGGCGAGGACCGGGACCTCACGGTCGTAGAGCCGGTCCGCGAGGACGACGAGCCTGAGGGCCGTCGACTGGTCGGGCACGGCCTGGACGTCGGTGAGGCAGACCGCCCGCAGGTCGTCGGTCAGCGCGCCGTACCGGCTGGGGTGGACGCGGGCGAGGTGCTCCAGCAGGTGCGGGAAGGCGTCCAGCGAGGCGCCCGGGGTGGCGTGCGCGGCCTTGGTGACCTGCTCCTCGCCGAACGGCGCCGGGGCCTCCGGCAGGCCGCGGTGACGGTAGTCCTCGCCGTCGATGCGCAGGGCGCGGAAGTGGGCGGACAGGCCCTGGATCTCGCGCAGGAAGTCGGCCGCCGCGAAGCGGCCCTCGCCGAGCTTGCCCGGCAGCGTGTTGGAGGTGGCCGCGAGCGCGACCCCCGCGTCCACGAGCTTGCCGAGCAGCGTCGAGACGAGGACGGTGTCACCGGGGTCGTCCAGCTCGAACTCGTCGATGCACAGCAGGCGGTGGCCGGACAGGGTCTGCACGGTCTTCTGGAAGCCGAGGGCGCCGACGAGGTTGGTGAGCTCGACGAACGTGCCGAAGGCCTTGACCTCGGGCTCGGCCGGGGTGGCGTGCCAGAGGGAGGCCAGCAGGTGGGTCTTGCCGACGCCGTATCCGCCGTCGAGGTAGACGCCGCGGGGAGCGGCGGGGGCCTTGGAGGTCTTCTGTGCCTTGGACGGCTTGGGGGTCTTGCTCTTCGCCCTGCCGAAGCCGAAGAAGCCGCCGCCCCGCCGGCCGGCGCCGGTGGCGTGCGCGCCGCCGAGTCCGGCCGCGAAGCCCTCCAGGACGCGCACCGCCTCCGTCTGGCTGGGCTGGTTCGGGTCCGGGATGTAGGTGTCGAACCGCACCGAGTCGAACCGCGGCGGCGGCACCATCTCGGCGACCAGCCGGTCCGCGGGCACATGCGGCTCACGGGCGCACAGGGACAGCGGGGTGACCCCGGCTATGGGGCCGGATCCGGACGCGGCGGCGGAGGTAGGCACAGTTACCCATGCTAAGGGTCGTGCCAGACTGCTGGGCATGCGACGCCTGTTCCCTGTGACCGACGAGACAGCAGCCCGGACCGCCGACGGGACCTCCGAGGAGGCGGCGGGGGCGAGTGGGGACCCCGGCGGTCCCGGCGACCGCGAATGGTCCCTCGCCGAGCTGGCCCACGCCTACGCCTACCCGGACCTCGGTCCCCGGCCCGGTTCCGCGGGGCCCGTGGCCTGGTTGCGGGCCAACATGGTGTCCACGCTCGACGGGGCCGGCCAGCACGACGGCCGCTCGCATCCCATCTCCAGCGCGGCCGACATGCGGATCTTCGGCACGCTGCGGGCCCTCGCCGACGTGGTGGTCGTCGGTGCGGAAACGGTACGCCAGGAGGGATACCGCCCGGCGCGCGAACGTGCCGAGTTCGCGGGGACGCGCGAGGCCGCGGGCCAGGGGCCCGTGCCCGCGATCGCGGTGGTCACCGCAAGCCTGGACCTGGACTTCTCGCTCCCGCTGTTCACCTCGCCCCTGGTCCCCACCCTGATCCTCACGGGCGCGGCGGCGGCTCCCGACCGGGTCGCCACGGCCGAGAAGGCGGGCGCCCGCGTGGTGGTCGCCGGTGACGGCGTCGGCGTGGAGCCCGCGCGTGCCGTGCAAGCCCTCGTGGAGCTCGGTCACACCCGGCTGCTCACCGAGGGCGGCCCGCGGCTGCTCGGCCAGCTGGTGGCCGCCGGGGTGCTCGACGAGCTCTGTCTGACCGTCTCCCCGCTGCTCACCGCGGGTGACGCGCAGCGCATCGCGGGTGGACCGTCCGTCGCGGTGCCCCAGCGCTTCGCCCTGGTGTCGCTGCTGGAGGAGGAGGGCTTCCTCTTCAGCCGGTACCGGCGGTCCTGAGCGGCTTCGCCGTACGGTCCGTCCGGAAACGGGTACGACTCGGTATGACTCAGTACGACTCGAAGAAGGGGCGCCCGGTGTTCACAAGCGTTTTGATGATCGAGAAGGCCCTGACGTCCGCCGACGTGGAGTTCGTCACCACTTTGCACGGGGACGAGGAGGTCGCCTTCCATGTGCTGCTGCAGCCGCGCGGCGACCAGGCGGACCGCCTGCTGCGCGCCATCGACGACGTCGCCCTCGGCGAGATCGACGAGGCGGCGCGGGAGCGCGAGACCCCCGAGGGGCAGGAGGCGCGAGGGCCCGCGGAGCAGGCGCTCGACGTGTCGCTCCGGGCGCTGCGGGCCTCCGGCAGCGAGGCGGAGGGGCGGCTGATCGAGGATCACCCGCTGGACGCGCTGAAGTCGCTGGTGGAGGAGATCGGGGCGGACGAGGTGATCGTCCTGACGGATCCCCACTACGTGGAGGAGTTCTTCCACCGGGACTGGGCGTCCCGGGCGCGGCACAAGGTCGGGGTGCCGGTGCTGAAGCTGTTCTCGCACAGCAAGGCGTGACGTTGCCGTTGCCGCTGGGCTGGGCTGGGACGTCGGGCGAGGTGGTGGCTGCTCGGTCGGTCGAGGGCGGACGACGGGTGGCCGGGCGCGCCCGCACGGCGGAGCCGCCCATGGACACGGGCCCGCGCCCCTGGGCCGGCGCGGTCCCCGGTGCCGTAGCGAATAGGCTGAGCCGTCGAACATCCGCCGTACCACCACGCACAGGGAGACGCACATGGCCCCCGGCCTTCCTACCGCCATGGACCGACCGCACTTCATCGGAATAGGTGGGGCCGGGATGTCGGGGATCGCGAAGATCCTCGCGCAGCGCGGTGCGAAGGTGGCCGGCAGTGACGCCAAGGAGTCCGCGACCGCCGAGGCCCTGCGCGCGCTCGGCGCGACCGTGCACATCGGGCACGCGGCGGAGCACCTGGCCGACGACGCCACCTGTGTCGTCGTCTCGTCGGCGATCCGGGCCGACAACCCGGAGCTGGCGCGGGCCGCCGCGCTGGGCATCCCGGTGGTCCACCGGTCGGACGCCCTCGCCCGGCTGATGGACGGGCTGCGGCCGATCGCGGTCGCGGGCACCCACGGCAAGACGACGACCACGTCGATGCTGGCCGTGTCGCTGACCGAGCTGGGCCTCGAGCCGTCGTACGCGATCGGCGGCGACCTGGACGCGCCCGGCTCCAACGCCCTGCACGGCGAGGGTGAGATCTTCGTCGCCGAGGCGGACGAATCGGACCGCAGCTTCCACAAGTACGCCCCCGAGGTCGCGATCGTCCTCAACGTCGAGCTCGACCACCACGCCAACTACGCCTCCATGGACGAGATCTACGAGTCCTTCGAGACGTTCGCGGGCCGGATCGTCGACGGCGGGACGCTGGTCATCGCCGCGGACCAGGAGGGCGCGCGGGAGCTGACCCGCCGGGTCGCGGCGAGCGGCGTGCGGGTGGTGACCTACGGCGAGTCCGAGGACGCCGACGTACGGATCCTGTCCGTGGTGGCCCAGGGTCTGAAGAGCGAGGTCACCGTCCTCCTGGACGGCGCGGAGCTCACCTTCGCCGTCTCCGTCCCCGGCCGCCACTACGCGCACAACGCGGTGGCCGCTCTCGTGGCGGGCGTGGCGCTGGGCGTCCCCGCCGCCGAGCTGGCCCCGGCGCTGGCCGCGTACACCGGGGTCAAGCGCCGCCTCCAGCTGAAGGGCGAGGAGGCCGGGGTGCAGGTCATCGACTCGTACGCCCACCACCCGACCGAGATGACGGCCGACCTGGAGGCGATGCGCGCGGCCGCGGGCGACGCCCGGATCCTGGTCGTCTTCCAGCCCCACCTGTTCTCCCGCACCCAGGAGCTGGGCAAGGAGATGGGCCGCTCCCTGGCCCTGGCCGACGCCTCGGTCGTCCTCGACATCTACCCGGCCCGTGAGGACCCGGTCCCGGGCGTCACCAGCGGGCTGATCATCGAGGCGGCGCGGGCCGCGGGCGCGGACGTGACGCCCGTCCACGACCAGGGCGAGGTGCCGGCGGTCGTCGCGGGAATGGCGAAGGCCGGTGATCTCGTTCTCACCATGGGCGCGGGTGATGTGACGGACCTCGGCCCGCGGATCCTGGACCGTCTCGCACAGAAGTAACCGTCTCGCACAGAAGCAAAGGGGCTGGCCATCATGTCGTACGACGTCGACAAGCCTGACGAGCAGTGGCGCGCGGAACTGACCCCGTCGGAGTACGCCGTCCTGCGCCAGGCGGCGACGGAGCCGGCTTTCACGGGTGAGTACACCGACACCAAGGCCAAGGGCGTCTACTCCTGTCGCGCCTGCGGCGCCGAACTGTTCACCTCCACCACCAAGTTCGAGTCCCACTGCGGCTGGCCGTCCTTCTACGACCCGAAGGACACCGACGCGGTGGAGCTGATCGCGGACCGCTCCCACGGGATGGTGCGCACCGAGGTGCGGTGTGCCCGGTGCGGATCTCACCTCGGGCACGTGTTCGAGGGTGAGGGGTATCCGACGCCCACGGACCAGCGGTACTGCATCAACAGCATCTCGCTGCGGCTGACGCCGGACGAGGGCTGAGGTCCCGCCTCTGCCCTCCGCTCACCCTCCCGGGCTCGCGCACAGGTCCTCCGGCGGGCGGAACGAGCGGTCGGCCAAAGCCTCCTCGGTCGCCCGGGCGCGTACCGTGTCCAACTGCCGCAGGAGTGAGTCGAGATGCTGCTCGCCGGGGTCCCGGAAGAACTCGAGGACCGCGCGGTGGAAGGCGTCCCGCAGTTCGGGCGGCATGGTGTCCGAGGCGTCGAAGCAGAGGGTGCGGGCGCCCGAGGTGAGCAGGGTGTCGATCGTCCGCTCGGTGGGGTTGGCCGGTGGCGGGCCCGTACTGGTCGGGAACAGCGGGCGCACCGCCGGGTCCGCCTTCGCCCGCCAGCCGTCCCGCCCGGCCGGGCTCGACAGCCGCTCCACCAGTTCCTGGGCGGCCGGGTCGTCGCTGAAGACGGCGGCCATGTCGCCGGACACCTCGTAGGCGCCGCGGAAGTCGGCCGGCCCGCCCAGGAACCCGGCCGAGGGCTGCACATCGATGTCGGCGCCCGCGTACACGTACCGGATGAAGGCGCTCTGGTGCTCGTGCGTGCAGGCGAAACCGGGGGAGTCGAGCAGACCGCGGGGGCCGTCGGGGCCCGCGGCTCCCTCGTACGACGTGGTGAGGGAGCGTTCGACCGAGGTGGGGGAGCGCTTGCCGAGCAGCCCGGCCCAGGTCGTCCAGGCCCGGCGGACGGCCGGGTCACGCCAGCTGAGCCGGCTCATGGCCCAGTCCGTGTACACCGTCGGGCCGGCCTGGTGGAGCAGGACGTCCTCGATCCAGTCGGTGCCCGGCCAGCCCGAGGTGGCTTGCGAGGCCAGGCCCACGCACCAGGCGGGATCGGCGTCCGAGGCGCCCTTCCTGCTCCACACCAGGCTCTTCAGGTCGACCTTCAGCGGTACCCAGTACGTACGGAGCTTGCCGTCCACGATCAGGGTCGGCGCCCACGGCCGGAACGCGCGCTCGGTGATCCCCTGGGCGAGGGGCCTGAGCCGGCCACGGCGGGCGTACTCGGTGAGCTCGCCGATGCTGTTGAGGATCGCCACGTCCGGCGGGTCGTCGGCCTCCAGTTGGGAAACGAGCGTCTCGCGCAGCGAACGGGTGCCCTCGTAGGTGTACGTCCGTCCCGTCCCGTCGTCGAGCTGCTCCAGGGCCGCTTCGAAGGCCTCGCCCTCGGCACCGGTCCACGGCCCCAGGACGACGAGCGGGTCGGGGGCGGGTGAGCCGCAGCCGGGGACGAGGGCGAGCAGACATGCCGCCGTGAGGAGGGTGCGCAGGGCGCGGCTCGGGACGCGTCTCATACGGCGGCTCCTCGGCGGGTCACCACGAGGTACTCGCGGCGGTAGCCGTGCAGGGCGCCGCCGACCAGGCCGGCGGCGACCAGGCCCGCCGGGAAGACGAACGGGGCCGTGCCGTCCAGGAAGGCGAGCCGTCCGTCGGCGAGGGATTCGTCGATCCGGTCGGCCAGCACCTCGACGGCCTGGGGGACGGGGGCGCCGAAGGGATGTTCCTCGGCGACCGTCTCCGCCTCCGGCGAGGTTCCCCCGGCGAGCGTGTCCGCCAGGGGGAGGGTCTCCCGCTGTGCGTGCTGCGCGAGCAGCGCGTCGGCCGCGAGCAGCGGTACGGCGAGCAGGGGCAGTGCGGCCGCCGCCAGCGGGAGGCTCAGCCGGATCCGGAAGCGGCGGTGAAGGAAGACCACGGTCCGTACGAGACCGGCGGCGAACAGCGTCAGGGCGAGACCGGCGACCACGGCCGCGGCGAGCACGCCCGAGCCCCAGCCGGCCCGGTCGGCGAGCCGTTCCCGCAGCCGCCGTTCCAGACCGGAGACCCGGTCCACGATCGCGGTCGCCGCCGAGCCGGTGGTGGGCGGGCACGACGGGTAACGGTCGCCGCTCCTGGGCGCGGCGATGCGGGTTGAGCAGAGCATGCTGCGCGCGTACGACAGCTCGGCCTCCCGCAGCACCGGGTCGGTGATGTGCCCCTGGGCCCGGCCGATCCGGCCCGTGTAGTCCACGACCAGCGCGGACACCACCCGTAGTTCCTGCTCCTCGGCCACGGTCAGCGCTCCGCTGCGGGTGACCTGGTTCAGGCTCTGCGTGGCCCGCGCGACCCGGGTCCGGTACCTTTCGCTGAGCCCGCCGATCTCCGTCGCCCTGCCCTCCGCCAGGTTCTCCTCGGCCTCGCCCTGCGCGATGAACAGGGAGGCCCGGGCGTCCGCGAGCCCGACCAGCGCGGGCGCCAGCCGGTCCCGTACGTACGCCGAGTCGTCCCGGACGTGGGCGTAGGCCCAGCCGAAAGCGCCGAACCCGACGACGGCGAGCAGTGGCAGCGCGACCAGCCGGTCCCGCAGGAAGACACGGTTGGGGGTGCCGGCCGCCGTCGACCACGCGTACCGCCGGACGCGGCGGGCGAGTTCGACGGCGACCGCGCCGAGCGCCCGTGCCCGGCGCGGCAGGCGTAAGGCAGGCGGCGGGCCGGCCTCGGCCCGCCGCGGCCGGCCGGACCGGCTCACTCGCGGACCGTCCCGGCGCCGCCGCCCGGCGCCGGTGGGTGGGCGATCGTCCGGAGCCGGCTGGTGACTCTCGTTCCGGGCCATGGACTGTCCCTGCGGTGTCGGAAGGCGAGCGGGCGTACCTCGTAGGCGCGGTCGAGCAGGACCTCGGCGACGGCCGCGTCCTCGGGGTCGGCGGACCGGGCGGCCTGGTGGGCGAGGGCGACGTAGCGGCCGGACAGGTCCCGGCGCAGGCCCGGCCCGTCGGACGGCAGACCGAGCCGCCTGCCCGCACCGGCGGCCAGCTCGGCCAGGCCCGGCGCGTCCAGGACGCCCCGCGTGAGCGCACCCCACACGGTCTCCCACGCCTCCGCCGTCATCCGGGTCCGGGCCCCCTCGTCCGTCAGCCCGTGCGCGTGGAAGAGCCGGGCCAGCCGCTCCAGAACCTCGTTCAGCCGCTCCGCCGCCTCCTCGGGACGCCCGGCGGTCCGCACATGCTCGACGCCGACCCGAACGGCGGCCGTTCGGGCGGCCGTTCGGTGCCGTGAGTGCTGCGGTACGGCGTCCAGGGCCCGTACGGCGTGGTCCCGCGCGTGCTCGCCGCCCAGGGCGAGGCGGGCCCGCACCGCGCCGAACGCGGCGCTGCCCAGGGACGGGTTGCGCAACCGGACCGCCTCGTAGAAGGTCAGCGCCTCCCGCCAGTGGCCGAGGCGCTCGGCGCAGTAGCCGAGCGCCAGCTTGGGCGCGTACTCGCCCGGGATCGCCGCGTACACCCGGTCGAAGTGCCCGCGGGCCGTGTCGACCTGGCCGCGGCCGAGCGCGAGCAGCCCGCGGTGCCAGTCGAGCCGCCAGTCGTACGGGGCGCGCTTGGGGCCGATCAGCGCCTCGGCAGCCGTCAACTCCCTTTCCGCCGCGTCTGTCCGGCCGCCGGGCACCCGTAACCGGATGCGGCAGCGCAGCAGATGGACCTCGGGTGTCTCCGGCCATTCCGCGGTGTGCTGGAGCAGCGCCTCCGGAGCGGCGTCGGCGAGCCGGCTCACCTGTGTGTGCTGCGCGTCGTGGGGGTCGGGCCGGGGGACGGGCAGTCGTTGCGCGACCTCGGCGGGCGACGGCGGTGCGTGGGCCGCCGGGGCGTCCGGCGCGGTCCAGCGGGTCAGGGGCGGGGCCGAGCCGAGTCCGCCGTCGAGGGCGTACGGCGACTGGAGGAAAAGCGGCGACGGCTCGAAGGTCTCCGTACCGGTGCGCAGGGAACGCAACTCCCGGAAGACGCCACGCAGTTGCTCCTCCATCTCGCGTGCGGTGGCGAAACGCTCGGCATCCTTCGCGCGGGTCGCGCGATGCAGGACGCGGGCCAGCGAGAGGAGGCCGAGGCCCTTCGGCGGGGGCGCGGTCATGCCGGGAGGCTCCGGGAGAGCGTCGGTCCCGGTCGCCTCGCCCTCCGGCCGGTCGTCCGGTCCGCTGAGCCTGTCCAGGGAACCCAGGTCCGCCAGGTCCCGCGGCGACCGGCCGAGGCCGCTCAGGCGGCGCAGGGTCTCGCCGAGGCTGAACAGGTCGTCCCGGCGGGTGGACCCGCCGTGCGGGCCGACGGTCGGGGCGCGGAACCCCTCCGTGGTGGGGCCGGGGCTGCGGGCCTCGCGGACGCTGCCCACGTCGACGATCTTCGTCGTGGTGCCGTCGTGCATGACGTTGTCCGGTTTGAGGTCGCCGTAGACCTTTCCGAGCCGGTCCAGGTACCCGAGAGCGGCGAGGATGCGCACCCCGTAGGCGAGTACGAACTCGTGGAAGCGGCTGCCGCCGAACTCGTCCGGGTTCACCTGGGCCCGTGCCCGCACCTCCTCCAGGGTGAGCCCGTCCACGTACTGCAGCACGAGGAAGTCGCCGACCTCGGGATGACGGCCGTAGTTGAAGACGCGGATGATGTCCTCGTGGCTCAGGTCGACCAGTGCCCGCCGTTCCCGGACCAGGGCGCCCGCGGCGGCCGCCGCCTGATCCGGGTGGAGGATCTTGATGGCGACCTCGCGGTCGTCGACGTTGGTGTCCAGCGCCAGGTAGACCTCGCCCATCCACCCGTGGCCGAGCGGGCGGAGCAGCCGGTACTGCCCGGCCAGGAGCTCGTCCGCCGGCAGCGGCAACCCGTCCGGATCGGCATCGCGCGACGCCGCGCGCTCCAGCAGCGTGATCGTGGGCAGCACACCCGGGTCGGGGCTCTCCTCCGGGAGCCGCACCTGTGCGGCCCGCAGAAAGGGTTGCGCGACGACGAAGGCCCCGGACGACATGTCCGCGTCCTCGGACGGCGCGTCCGCGTACTCGGACGGCGCGTCCGCATCCGGCAGTTCCCCCGACTCGTCCGTGCCCGAAGCCCCCTCCATGCCGCCTCAGGATAGACGCGCGGGCCGGAAATGCTCCCGTTGCCGCACAGGGAGGCACAGGGAGGCACAGGGAGGCACAGGGAGGTGGTGTGGCCCAGGTCGTCCGGGCGGCCCGCCCACCCGGCCTTGTCTGAATCGATGAACCGTCGAACTGTTGACTTCCGGCTGACCGAGCCAGAGGATGTCCGGGGTGACCCACTTCGAGCAGACCTTCCGTGCCGCTCTCCCCGTCGACCTCGACGAGGCCGCGCACCGCTGTCTGGTCGCCGGGTTCGAGGGGACCTCGGTCGTTCCGGACACCCTGAAGCGGCTGGTCGACCGGGGCCTGGGCGGCGTCATCCTGTTCACCCGGAACGTACGGGACGCCGAGCAGGTGCGCCGGCTCACCGACACCCTGCGGTCCCTGCGCCCCGACCTGCTGGTGGGCATCGACAACGAGGGCGGCGGCATCGGCCACCTGGTCGGCGCGGGCGCGCCGGACGTCCCCGGCTCCTACGCCCTCGGCGTCGTCGACGACACCGTGCTGACCGCCCGCTGTGCCGACGCGCTCGCCGGGCATCTGGCCGGCCTCGGCATCACCGCCTCCTACGCCCCCGTCGCCGACGTCCAGCACCAGCCGGACAACCCCATCGTGCGCACCCGCGCCTTCGGCACCGACCCCGAACTGGTCGCCCGCCACGTCCGCGCCTGGATCGCGGCCACCGAGGCCCGGGGCATCGCCTCCTGCGCCAAGCACTTCCCCGGACACGGCGGCACCCTCACCGACAGCCACCACGAGCTGGCCGTCGACCCGCGCCCGTACGAGGAACTCGACCTCGCGCCCTTCCGGGCCGCCGTCGCCGCGGGCGTGCCGATGCTGATGAGTGCCCATGTCGTATTCCCGGCGCTGGACGCCAACCGGCCGGCCACCCTCAGCCGCCGCATCCTGGGCGACCTGCTCCGGCTCGACCTGGGCTTCGACGGGGTGCTGGTCACCGACGCCCTGGAGATGAAGGCGATAGCCGACCGGTACGGCGAGGAGGCCGGGGCGCGGATCGCCCTCGCCGCCGGAGCGGACCAGGTCATCGTCGCCGTACCGGATCTGGAGGTCACCCTGTCCTGCCGGGACGCGGTGATCGGCGCGCTGCACTCCCGGCTGCTGCCCGAGGAGCGCGTCATGGAGGCCGCGGAGCGGGTGCGGCGGCTCGCCGCACGGTACGCCGTCCCCGCCCTCGCCCTCGCACCCTGGGACGCGGGAGCCGGGCTGGAGGCCGCGCGCCGGGCCGTCCGCGGCCAGGGGACGGGCGGGCCGGTGCCGGGCGCCCATGTCGTCGACCTGTTCCCGCCGCCGCACCCGGCGCTCAACTGGGGCGGCGAGGACCTGCTGAGCGAAGTGCGCGCCGTCGATCCGACGGCCACCGGGACCACGGTCACCGGAGAGGCCGCGGACCCGGCCTCCCTCGTGGACGGAATCGTGCGCCTCGCGGAAGGGGCCCCGCTGATCGTCGCCACCTGCGACGCGGGGCTGTACCCCTGGCAGCGGCACCTGCGGGACACCCTGCTGGCCCGGCGGCCGGACGCGGTACGCGTGGCCACCGGGTTGCCGGACGGCGACGCCCTGTGCTCGTTCGGACGGGGCCGGGTGAACCTGCGGGCGGTGGCCGAGGTCCTGACCGGCGCCTGAGCGCGGCGCTTGCGGGCGGGTGCTTGGCTGTTCCTGCGGGCTGGTACTCCGCTGTGTCTGTTCGGGCAGCCGCACTCCGCGTCGCCGCGCGGCCACGGTGAACAGCGCGGCGGGCCAGTGGTCTGTTGTGCCTGCCTGCCGACCGGTCGTGGGCCGGGACCGCCCAGGACCTCAGGGCAGTCGTACGAGCTCCTTGATCCCGCGTGCCGCCAGGTACTGAGGGTCGTCCGCGCGCCCGGTCAGGACCACCGCCGGGCGGACGCCCTCCGTGCGCTGCCGCATCCACTCCTCGAAGAACGCGCCGCCCGGACCGGACACCGAACGGGTGGCCGGGGAGCAGTCCAGGACCAAAGCCCTCTCGCGCGGCAGGGGCGCGGGCGGTTCGGCGCGCAGGCCGGCGACGGTGGCGGCGAGGGCGTCGGCGATCGGCTTGGCGCGGCCCGCCGAGTCGAACAGGCCCAGCGTGTACTCCAGTTCCGGGTAATCGGCCAGGGCCCGGTCCACGTCGTGGGAGCACCACCAGGTCACCCCCCACAGGGCCGTGCACTCGGCCGCGTTGCGCAGGGTCGCCCGCGCGAAGGCGGGTGCGTCGGCGGCCGGGATGTGCGGCTCGGGCGCGCCGGTCTCCTGGACCCAGACGGGCCGGGCCGGATCCTCCGCGTACGCGACGGCCAGCTCCGTGCCGTACTCGGCGAGGTGCAGCACCTGCGGGGAGCGGGGGCCGTAGCGGCGGGCGCAGTCGCCGGAGAACACCCACGGGTGGACGGTGGTCAGATCGCCCTTGCGCGCCGAGGCCCGGGGGGTGAAGGGGTGGTCGTCGCCGTACCAGGCGGCGTCGTACGCGGAGTGGGTGGCCAGGTGGCCCGGGCGCAGGCCCTCGCGGGCGGCGGCCAGCAGGGTGTCGAGGTAGTGGTCGACCTCCGCCGCCGTCACCGGGTTGTGTTCGACCAGGTTGTTGAGCTCGTTGCCCAGCTGGAGGCCGAGCAGGTTCGGGCGGTCGGCCAGGGCGTGCCCGAGGGTGCGCAGCAGCTCGGCCTGCGCCTCGATCGCCTCCGGGTCCGTGAACACGTTGCGGTGGTGCCAGCTACGGGTCCACTCCGGGTAGAAGTCGAAGCTCGACAGATGGCCCTGCACGCCGTCCACGAGGACGTCGAGACCGGCCTCGCCCGCCAGGTCGACGAGCTGCGCCAGCTGGTCCACGGCGGCGGGGCGGACGAACGTGCGGTTGGGCTGGAGGAGCGGCCAGAGGTGGAAGATCCGGACGTGGTCGAGACCGAGCCCGGCTATCTGCTCCAGATCCTCGCGCGCGTGCGCCGGGTCGAAGTCGTGCCAGGCGTGGAACCAGCCGCGGCGGGGCGTGTAGTTGACGCCGAAGCGGAGTGTACGAATGGGATCCTCCTCGGGTCCGGGCCTGCGCCGCACTTGTTCTGCCACTTGTTCTGCCCCTTGTACTGCGCGAATGTATCAACCACCATAGTCAGTAATGAGCAATGATTTGAACCAGGATCTGGTCATCGGTCTCGACGCCGGTGGTACGCACACCCGTGCCGTCCTCGCCGCCGCCGCGGACGACGGCGGTCTCCTGCTCGGCGAGGGCGCCGGCGGTCCCGGCAACGCCCTGACCGTGCCGGTGCCGCGGCTCACCGAGCACCTGGCGGAGGCCATCGCGCGTGCGCTGCCGGAGGGGGCCCACGGGAACGTGGTGGCCGTCGCCGGCGGTTTCGCGGGTGCCACCGCCGCCTCCCCGGACGACCCCGGGCACGTCAACGCCCGGTCCGCCCTCACCGCGGCCCTGGCCCGGGTGGGCGTCCCGCCCGGACCGGTCGCCGTCTGCAGCGACATCGAGGCCGCCTTCGCCGCCGCGCCGGGCACCCCGGCCGACGGACTCGCCCTGGTGGCCGGCACCGGCGCGGTCGCGATGCGCATCACCGGCCGGCGCGGCACGGCCACCGTGGACGGCGACGGCTGGCTGCTCGGCGACGAGGGCAGCGGGTTCTGGATCGGCCGGTCCGCGGTTCGGGCCGGTCTGCGCATGGCGGACGGGCGGGGACCGGCGACGGCACTCGCGGCGGTGGTCGGGCGGGCCCTGGGCCTGCCGGCCGAGGTCCTGCCGTACGACACCGACGGCGCCTGGGCCCGCTCACATCGCGAGGCCTACCGCCGGCACCTGCTCCCCGCGGTCATGGCCGAGGCCCCGATCCGGCTCGCCCGGTTCGCTCCGCTGGTGGCCGAGGCGGCGGAGGAGAAGGACGCCGTGGCCACCGCCATCCTGGACGAGGCGGCAGACCAACTGGCCCACACGGTGCGGGCGTTGGAGCCGGCCCCCGGCGAACGCATCGTCGCCACCGGCGGCCTCCTCGGCCCCGAGGGCCCCCTCACGGCCCGTCTCACGGCCCGCCTCCGGACCCTCGGACCCACCCTCGACTGGGTCGCCGACGGCTCCCGGGGCGCGGTGGCTCTGGCCCGGCTCGCTCGGGTCGGTGGGGTCGGGTGAGCGGCATGGAGCCACACTGCCGGCGCCTTGCGGCCCGGGTCCGGCTCGGCCGTGTTGCCGACGGTTGCCGGGGCGCGGTGGCTCTGGCGCGGCTCCGCGCGGGGGGTGCCCGGTGACCGGCATGGAGCTGTGCCTCTGTCCTACGGTCCGTCTCGGGGCCCTGGCCCGGGTCGTCGGCCCGGTCGCCGGGGGTTCCCCGGGGCGCGGTGGCTCTGGCCGGCTCGCTCGGGTCGGTGGGGTCGGGTGAGCGGCATGGAGCCGCGCTGCCGGCGCCTTGCGGCCCGGGTCCGGCTCGGCCGTGTTGCCGGCGGCTGCCGGGGTGCCGTGGCCCTGAGCCGGCTTGCTCGCGCGGGCGGTGTCCGGTGACCGACTCGGAACGTCGCCGCCGTCCCAGCGTGCTCTACCGCGACCCCGCCGCCCCCGTCGGCGCCCGGGTCCGCGATCTGCTCTCCCGGATGACACTGCGAGAGAAGGTCGGCCAGGTCAACCAGCGGATGTACGGCTGGGACGCCTACTGTCGCACCGTCCGGGGCTTCGAGCTGACCGACGCTCTGTACGCCGAGACCGAACGCTTCGCCGGACTCGGTGCCCTGTACGGGCTCCAGCGCGCGGACGCCTGGTCCGGGGTCGCCCATGGCGAGGGGCCCGGAGCGCGGGACGGGGCCGCCCTCGCCGACCTGGTGCAGCGGCATGTCGTGGAGCGCAGCCGGCTCGGCATCCCGGCCCTGTTCGTCGAGGAGGTGCCGCACGGACACATGGCCCTCGACGGGACGGTCCTGCCGGTGAATCTCGCCGTGGGCGCCACCTGGGACCCCGGCCTGTACGAGGAGGCCGCCGCGCACGCCGCCGCCGAGCTGCGGGCCCGGGGCGGCCATGTCGCCCTGGTCTCGGCCCTCGACATCGCCCGGGACCCGCGCTGGGGCCGCACCGAGGAGTGCTTCGGCGAGGACCCGTACCTGGCGGCCCGTCTCACCGAGGCGCTGGTGAGGGGGATGCAGGGCTCCGGCGACCGGTTCGCCGCCGACAAGGCCCCCGTCGTCCTCAAGCACTTCGCCGGGCAGGGCGCCACCGTCGGCGGCCGCAACTCCGCCGAGGCCGAGCTCGGACTCCGCGAACTCCACGAGATCCACCTCCCCGCCGCCCGGGCCGGCGTCCGCGCCGGCGCCGCCGCGGTCATGGCCGCGTACAACGAGGTCGACGGGATGCCCTGCTCCGGCAACCGGGCCCTGCTCACCGGCCTGTTGCGGGAGCGCTGGGGCTTCGACGGGCTGGTCATGGCCGACGGTCTGGCCGTGGACCGGCTGGCCCGGATCACCGGCGACAAGACCTCCGCGGGCGCCCTCGCCCTCAACTCCGGCGTGGACCTGAGCCTTTGGGACGAGGGGTTCACGCACCTGGAGGAGGCGGTCGAGCGAGGGCTGGTGAGCGAGGACGCCCTCGACACCGCCGTGGCCCGGGTGCTGCGGCTCAAGTTCCGGCTGGGGCTGTTCGAACAGCAAGGCACCACAACGGACTTCCCGGTCGGCGGCAGGCAGATGAGCACGGCCGTCGCCCGCGCCGCCGTCACTCTCCTCCGCAACGACGGCCGCGTCCTGCCCATCGGGCCGGACGTCTCCCGCATCGCCGTACTCGGACCCCAGTCCGCCACCACAGCCCACCAGTCGGGCGACTACACCGCCCCGCAGCGTCCCGGCACCGGCACCAGTGTCCTCGACGGGCTGCGGCGACTCGCCCCGCCCGGCGTCGACATCCGCCACGTCCCCGGCTGTGCCCTCACCGGCGGCGACCTCTCCGGCATCCCCGAGGCGGTCACCGCGGCGGCCGCCTGTGACGTGGCCGTGCTGGTGCTGGGCGGCAGCAGCGCCCGCACCCCCGACACCGACTTCGCGGCCAACGGGGCGGCACGGACCGCCGTGTCCGAGATGACCTGCGGCGAGGGCGTCGACCTGGCCCGACTGCGGCTCGGCACCGCGCAGTACGCCCTGCTGGACGCCGTCGTCGCGACGGGCACGCCCACCGTGGCGGTCCTCGTCCAGGGCCGCCCGCATGTCGTCCCCGACACCGCGGGCGCCCTGCTCACCGCCTGGTACCCGGGCCCGTGGGGCGGTGAGGCGATCGCCGAGGTACTGCTCGGGCTCGCGGAGCCGGCCGGACGGCTTCCGGTGTCCGTCCCGCGCTCGGTGGCCCAACTCCCCGTCTACTACAACCACAAGGACATCGAGTACGGCGGCTACGTCGACGAGAGCGCCGAGCCCCTCCACCCCTTCGGACACGGGCTGTCGTACACGAGCTTCGCCTACGGCACGCCACGTCCGTCCGGCCACACCGCCGAACCGGGGCCCACCGTCGAGGTCGACGTCACCAACACCGGGGACCGGCCCGGGCGTACGGTCGTGCAGGTCTATCTGAGACGCCTGATCACGTCCGTCTGGCCGCGCACCCTCGAACTGTGCGCGTTCGAGGGTGTCGACCTCGCGCCGGGCGAGTGCCGGACACTCACCCTGCCCCTCGACGCCGACCGGCTCGCCGGGTCCCGCACCGTGGAGATCCGGGTCGCCGAGTCGGCCGGGGCCGCGCTCACCGCCGTGCCCGTCGTGCTGGACGTCGGAGCCGCCTCCGAGACCGTGTCGCAGGTTCTCAGAGCTTGACGGCCCCCGAGGACACGCCCCGGTAGAACCACCGCTGGGTGATCACGAACAGCACCAGCACCGGGATCACGGAGATCACCGAACCCGCCATCACCAGACGCTGGTCATAGCCGAACGACGACGTCTGGAGACGCGACAGCCCCAGCGTCAGCGTGAAGTGGCCCTCCGTGCGCAGCACGATCAGCGGCCACAGGAAGTCGTCCCAGGCGCTGATGAAGGTGTTGATGGTGACGACCAGGATCGCCCCGTACGCGGACGGCAGGTACAGATGCCGGAACCGCTTCCACTCGCCCGCACCGTCCAGCATCGCCGCGTCCTCGATCTCGCGCGGCACGGCCAGGAACGCGGCCCGCATGATGAGGACGTTGATCGCGGCGACGAAGCCGGGCAGCCAGACGCCGACCAGGTTGTCGACCAGCCCCAGGTCCCGGATGCTGAGGAACAGCGACACCATGATCGACTCGAAGGGGAACATCATGGACGCCATCAGCACGACCCAGACCAGCTTCCGGCCCTTCCAGCCGGGCTTGGAGAGCATGTACCCGGCCATCGTGGAGAAGACGAGCTGGCTGGCGATGGAGATGACGGCGACGAACAGGCTGTTCCTGATGTACGTCCACACCGGGACCTGGTCGAAGACCTGCCGGTAGGCACGCAGGGTCGGGTGGTGCGGGAGCAGTGAGGCACCGGAGCCGAAGACGTCCTCGGTCGGGCCCTTCAACGACGACAGCACCTGCCACACCAACGGGCCGACCGTGATGAACAGGACGAACACCAGCAGCAGGTAGCGCAGGACGAGTTCGCGGGGGCGGCCGTAGTCCCGCCAGCGCGGCACCAGGCGCCGAGGTCTGTCGACGGCCGTGGTCATGACTCGTCCTCCTTGGTCAGGCGCTGGGCGAGCAGCGTGAGGCCCAGGGTCAGGGCGAACAGCGCGACGCTGACCGCGGCGCCGTAACCGGCGTTGCCGGTGAGCGGGTCGAGGCCGACGTCCCGGATGTAGAAGGGCAGCGTGCGGTCGGCGCCGCCGGGGCCGCCGGTGGCGCCGCCGAGCATGTAGATCTCGGTGAACACCCGCAGCGAGCCGATGCCGGTGAGGGTGCCGACCAGCATCATCGACTGGCGGACACCGGGCACGGTGATGTGCCAGAACCGGCGGGCCGCTCCGGCGCCGTCGACGGCCGCCGCCTCATGGAGTTCCTTCGGTACGTTCCCCAGCGCGGCCAGGTAGAAGATCATGTACCAGCCGAGGCCCTTCCAGATGGTCAGGCCCATCGCCGACAGCAGGATCAGCCACGAGTCGGACAGGAACGGGACGGCCTCCCGGACGAGGTGGGCCTTCTCCAGCCAGGTGTTGACCAGTCCCTGGTCGCTCAGCAGCCACTGCCAGCTCAGGCCGACGACCACGCTGGAGGCGAGGACCGGCGTGTAGAAGGCGGAGCGGAAAAAGCCGATGCCCGGGAGGTTCTTCTCCACCAGCACCGCCAGCAGCAGCGGCAGCAGCACCATCAGCGGGACCACGATCAGCGCGTACAGCACGCTGTTGCGGGTCGCCACCCAGAAGTCCGGGTCGCCGAGCATCCGCTTGTAGTTGTCGAGCCCCACGAGCTTGTAGGCGCCGCCGAGCGGCTTGGCGTCGGTGAAGGAGACCAGGAGCGTGTTGAGGAAGGGGAAGACTCCGAAGACCGTCGTACCGACGATCGCCGGGGCCATCCACAGCCAGGGCAGCCACCACCGGCGGTAGAGCGCCGCGCCCCCCGCGTCCGCGGTCGGGCCAGGGACCACGGAGCGGAGGACGCGGCGCGGCAGCCCCGGCGTCCGACGGGCCGGCGAAGCACCGGGGCGGGAGGCGCCCGCCCCCAGGGGAGGGGGGACGGGCACCTGGTCGAGGGTGTGCTGAGCCATCAGCTGCCCTGCTTGATCAGCTCGTTGGACTTGGACTGAGCCTCCTTGAGGGCGTCCTCGGCGCTCTTCTTGCCCTGCATCGCCAACTGGATCTGGGCCGAGATGGCGTTCAGCTCGCCCGGGGTGAGGGCGATCTCGTCGGCCGTGGCGGTCTTGCGGTCACTGGCCACGATCTTGCGGGCCTGGGCGAACGGGTCGCTGCCCTTGACCGACTGGAAGAAGGGGTCGTTCAGGGAGGCCGTGGTGGAGGGGAAGATGACCACGTTCGGGTCCTTCGCCCACTCCAGCTGGTTCTCGGCGTTGGTCAGGAACTGCGCGAAGGACAGCGCGGTGACCGCGTTCTTGCTGGTGGAGGCGACACCCATGTACTGCGGGGCGCCGACGGTGTGGCCGAGGGCGTCCAGCATGAAGCGCGCCACGCCGGTCTTCTTGTAGACGGTCGGGTTGTTCTGCTGGATGAAGCGCAGGAAGTTCGGGTTGGTGGGGCCGTAGACCAGCTTGCCCTGGCCGTAGACGTTGGCCGGGTCCTGGGTGGAGGACAGGGAGTCCCGGGGCATCCCCCCGGCCTGGTAGAGCTTCGTCATGGCCTCGACCCACTGTGTGGTCTTCGGGTCGTCGGCGAAGGTGAACTTCTTGCCGTCCGCGGAGAGAATCGCGATGCCCATCTGCTGCCAGTCGGCCGGGATGCGCAGCTGCGGGTTGGCGAGGAAGGCGTAGTACTTCCCGCCCGAGGCCTTGGCCACCTTCTCGGCGTCGTCGAACAGACCGAGGACGGTGGTCGCGGGCTCGGCCGGGTCCAGGCCCGCCTTCTTCATCAGATCGTCGTTGAAGGTCTGCACGATGCCGCCGGAGTACCAGGGCAGCACGCTGTGCACCTTGGCGCCGGCGGCGTCCGCGTACATGCTCGACTTCCACAGCGCCGGGACGAACGGCTTGCCCGCGTCCGGGGCCTTCTTGTCCAGGTCGAGCAGGTAGCCGTTCTTGGTGAGCGCGATCGCCGTGTTGACGTTGATGTTCACCACGTCCGGGAGCGTGCAGCCCTGCGCGTCCGCGACCAGGCGCTGGGTGAACGTGGCGTCGCCCGGGTCGTCGATCCACTTGACCTTGGTGCCCGGGTGCGCCTTCTCGAAGGCCGAGATGACGCCGTTGAAGTAGTCGCCGAAGTCTTTCTTCAGGTTGGTGGTCTGGAAGGTGATGTCGCCCTTGACGTCGCCGCTGAGCTTCCCGGACCCCACGTTGCCCTGGTCGACCTTGCAGCCGCCGGCGGTGGCGCCGTCGCCACCGGAGCCGCCCGACAGGCCGCAGCCCGCGGCGGTCAGGGACAGGACCGCGAAACAGGTCAGGGTCCGGGTGAGTCTTCTTGCGCGCATGTCGTGTGCCCTCCAGCGACCGGTCAGCCAGGACGGTTGGTTCAATTAACCAACTTCGACTCCGATTGATGAAAAGGTGGACCAGAATTCATCGGAGGTCAATGGGTTGCCGTGTTGCTTTTCGGTTCCGTCCGCGATCAACGCCCTGATCAGGGCGGTTCGGTGGCGGCTCAGTGCCGGTGTTCGTGGTCCGGGTGCGAGGGATCGCCCGGGTGTTCGTGTCCCTGCGCGTAGACCACGCCGGTGCGGGCCTGGTCCAACCAGTCGAAGAAGGCCCGCCGTCCCGCCGCCCGCCGCAGCTCCCGCGCGACCTGCTCGCGGGCCTGCCCGTACGGCACGAAGTCCGCCTCCGTCGCCGTGCCGAACGGATCGACACCGCGTCGCAGCGCCGCCCGGGTGAGGAAGCGGTCCCGGTTGCGGTCGTAGAAGTCCCGTACGGCCGCCTCGGGCACGAGCTGCTCGGCCTCCAGCCGGGACAGCAGCGCGCGGGCGGCCGGGGAGTGCGCGAGCGCCGCCGCGACGATGCTGCCCAGGTCGGCGACGTCGGTCTCCGCCACCGCGAGCACCAGGCTCGGCGCCACCTCGGCCGGCGGCTCGATCCCCCGGTCCGCGCAGGCCCGACGGGCGAGTTCGTCGGTGACCACGACCTGGGTCGCCCAGCGCCGCCGCTGCCGTTCGGCCCGGGCGAGGGCCTCCGGCCGGGGCTGCCCGTCGCGGGCCGGCACGGCCCTCAGCAGCGCGTCCACCCGATCCCTCCCGACCGCCCGACCGTCCACCAGGGCGGCGTGCTCCGACGCGGCGTTCATGGCGTCACCTCCAGGACCACCGCCTCCGTATAGGCGACGGACCCGTGCCAGGCGGCCTTCGCCATCAGCCAGTACGACCCCGGCGGCACCGCCGAGGCGTCCACGTCGATCCCGCACTCCAGCTCCTGCCCCCCGGCCACCGTGAACCCCTGGCAGCCGGGCCCGACCCCCGCCCAGGTGCCCCACGCCGACACGGCCCACAACTGCCCGCGCACCGGCCCCCGGGTGGCGTTGCGCACGTTCACCGGGACCCGGACCCGCTCGCCCCGCCGCACGGTGACCCGCTCGACTCCCAGCCGGGCCAGCAGAGTCGGCCCGGTGTGCCCGTCGGACACGTCCAGCGCCACGACGTCCTCGTACGTCTGCCCGCCGTATGACAGCCGGGCCGCCAGCCAGTGCCGGCCGGGCTCGGCGTCCGGCGGCGGGGTCACCGTGACCTCGGCCAGGGTGAATCCGCCGGGGCCCAGCGCGCACGGCAGCTCGGCCGGCTCGGCGGACCAGCCGGGCGGCACCTCGAAGGCCACCATGCCCCGCGCCGACGCGTCGGTGAGCTCGGAACTCACCCGCACGGTCGCGGTGACCGGGCCGGAGACGGTCAGCACGGCGGGCGAAACGTATACGGCCACGGGCATGTTGCCGCGCGGGGCGGGCCCGGAGTTGTGCAGCCAGTAGCGGGTGTGGACGGGCTGGGCGGGCTCGTGGGCGGCGACGGCGGGGCCGGAGCCGGCCTCAGGAGTGTCGGAGGGCGTGGCCAGGACCGTCGCCACCTCGAACCCGGTCAGGCCGACGCCCAGCCCGCCCGCCCCGTCCGGCGTCAGCCGTTCCCCGGGACGCTCCAGTACGTCCGCCCGGGCGCCGTCCCTCCAGGCCGACGGCCCCTGCACGCGCGCCCGCACCGGCCGCCCGTTCACCTCGTGCATCCGTACGACGACCCCGCGCCCCGGCTCGACGGCGGCCACGCTGCCCCGGGCGAGCGGGGAGCCGGCCGGCTTGAGGGCGTCCAGGAGGACCTCGCGGGCGGGCTCCAGCGTCAGCAGGGACACACTCCTCGGCAACCGCGCGGTCCCGTCCGCCTCCCGTAGCCGGGCGGTGAGCGGATGGTTGAACTCGTGCCCGCGCGCGGGCAGTCGGAGCTCCCGCCAGTCGCCCTCGCCGGCCACGACCGCGTACTCGAAGGTGTGGGACCAGCGCTGGAGCTGGAAGGCGGAGCCGTCGGGTGCGGTGCGGCGGGGCGGGTCGATCCAGATGCCGGAGGGCCAGCCGGTGCAGGAACGCATCAGGGACATGCAGAGGTCGCCGGAGGCGGTGACCACACAGCCGGGTGTGCCCCGGTTGAGGACGGCGAAGCCGCGCCCGTCCCAGGCGTCGCCGGGCGGCAGCGCCTCGCCGCCGCCCGCGGCGGTGGCCGCGAGGGTGAAGTCGTCCAGGTCGGCGATGAGCGCGTCGACCGCCTTCGCGTCGTCCTCGGCGTCGGCGCCGGCGACCACCAGCAGCGGCAGCCGCTCCAGGTCGCGCAGATCGGCCCCCGGCACCCACTCCTCCCGCAGTGAGGCCCGCGGCGCGACCCACACGGCCGCCACCCCGCGTTCGGCCAGTTGCCGTCGCAGTTCCCGCCCGGCGGCCGGGTCCCAGCCGAGGGCCTCGGCGACCACGGAGTTGCGCTCGGGGCCGCCGACGGCGATCCGGATGTCGGGCAGGTTGGAGTCGACCTCCAGGTCGCCGTAGCGGGGGCCGCCCGCGATGGTCGAGGTCGCGGTGACCCCGGCGCGGACGAGAGCGGCCGCGAGCGGGGTGCCCAGCTCACCGGCCGTGTCCCAGTCGGCGTACACCACCTCCGCGACCCCGACGGCCCGGTGCCCGAGGAGCGCGCCGGAGTCGTCCCGGACCGCAACCCGAGCCGTGGATCCCAGCGCGAACCAGGTGTTGGCCGGGTTGTCCAGCGTCCACGGGAACCGCTCGCTGTCCACGTCCACGAACCCGAAGCCGCGCCCGATGACGGCGTCCGCCACCTCGTGCACCGGCAGCCCGCCCCGCACGTCGGACGGCCAGCGGACCCGGATCAGCCGGTCGGCGCCGTCGTAGCCGTCGAGGGTGGTGGTGACGTCGAGGCGGTCGACGCCCGTCCACAGCGTCAGCCGCTGGGTGTACCGGAAGAGCCCGAGGTCGGCGCGGACGGTGATCCGCGACCCGGCGGGGGAGTGCTCGACCTCGACCTCGGCTCTCACGTCCCGGCTGCGGGCGGTGGTCGTGCCGGTCGGCGTGAGGTGCCAGGGGCCCTCGCCGAAGCGCGGGTGCGTCGGGTACTCCTCCTGGACGACGAGTTCGTTGCCGAGGTCGCCGGGGCGCAGCAGCTCCCGGCCGCCGTCCCCTTCGGTGAGGGCGCGCAGGCCGCTGACGGCGCCGCCGTGTGCGGGGTCGACCGTCACCTCGTAGAACTCGTTGCGGACGGCCGTGCCCTCGCCGGGCGTCCACTGAGGTACCGAACCGGCCGCGAGCGGGAGGGCCTTGAGGCCCATGCCCGGGACGTCCGGTACGACGACCCGGAGCCGGCCGTCGTCCTCGCGGACGGCGGGCAGCGGCCGGAAGGAGTCGTCCAGGGGAACCAGCCCCGGGTCCTCGACCGTGAGCACGTCCCGTCGCTGCCACGTCGCGGAGTTGAACACGACCAGATCGGGTCCGCTGCCCGGGGCGACCCGGTCGGCGAGGGCGCGGGTGGCGTCGTCGTGCACGGTCCCCGCGAGGTCGTACAGCTCCCGCCAGCCGGTCATCAGGTCGATGTAGACCTGGTCGGACTCGGAGCCGGTGACGGCGTCGTGATGGGCGCCGTAGACGAGTTGCCGCCAGGCCTTGTCGAGGGCCGCGTCGGGATAGGGGTGGCCCGTGACCAGGGAGGCGAGCGTCGCCCAGGCCTCCGCGTCGGCGAGTAGGGTCTCGCCGTACCGCTGGGCCTGCTTGGTGTCGATGTAGGAGACGTCCTTGCCGGTGTAGACCGGGTTCATGTCCCGGGTCTGCGGCGAGGCCCTGCGCCCCTCCTCGTCGAGCTGCTCGCGGACGGCGGCGAAGAAGTCCCGGGGGACGGCGCTGACGAACCGCGGCCACACGTACCGCTCGTTCCAGTCGCGGTGGATGTCCATCACCCAGCGGCACGGCGGCGCGTAGTCCCCGCCGACCGGCAGCAGCACGTTCCGGGTGAGCGCGACCTTCTTCAGCCCTTTGAACAGCTTGAGGGCCGCGGCCTCGGCCTCCGGCAGGGCGGGAGCGCTGTCGATCACCCAGCCGGCGGCGTAGTGGTTGACCATGTACGCGGTCAGCAGCCCGCGTCCCGAGGGGGCGATCCACTCGAACTCGGCCGGGAACTGCATCCGCCCGGGGTCCCTCGGCTCCTCCCCGAACACGGACATCGTCGGCCCCCACTGGTGGTACGGCCCGCGCGCCCACGAACTGGAGGTGACCCCCGCGTCCGCCATCAGAGCGGGGAACTGCGGATCGTGCCCGAACGCGTCCAGCTGCCAGGCGGTCTGCGGGGACGCCCCCATGATCCCGCGCTGGAACCCGTCGCCGTACAGCGCGTTGCGTACGGTCGCCTCGGCGCCGGTGAGGTTGGTGTTCGGCTCGTTGTACGTGCCGCCCATGACCTCGACGCGTCCGGTGCGGATCAGCTCCCGCAGAAAGGCGCGCTCCTCCGGGAAGGCGTCCCAGTAGGGCTTGAGATAGTCGACCTCGGCGAGCACGAAGGTGTACGCCGGATCGCGCCGGGCCAGATCGGAGTGGGCCCGCACCAGGCTCATGCCGGAGTCGCCGCGGTAGCCGAAGGGGCGGGCGGGCAGGCCGGTGGCGGCGGGGTCGTCGACGAGGTCCCAGGTCTCGGTGTAGGCGGCCTGGGTGTTCCACCAGACGGGGTCGTAGTGGAAGTGGCTGACCATGAACATGGTCCAGCCGGGCTCGGCGGCTACGAACTCGCCTGTGTGGTGGGCGCGTTGGTCTCCGTCGGCGGCGGTGACCGTGATCTCACGGCGCTCGCCGACGGCCGGCTCGGCGGTCACCGGTATCTCGGCCCGCAGGGTGCCGTCCTCGGCCACCGTGGCGTCCAGGGTGCCGTGCACACCGCGGCCCTCGACGGTGAGGCGGACGGTCCGCCCGGGGGTGTGGCTCAGCTCGACGGCCAGCACTTGGCGCGGTTGCTCGGTGGTTCCGACGAAGAGCTCGGTCGACTCGACACGGGAGACGCGCATGAGGCTCCTACGAGGATGCTCGGCGGAGCCCCATCGTGGCACCGAGGGGATGGTTCAAACAACCATGAGTACGTAACCTCGGTGGTTCATCCATGCATGATCGAACCGGAGTGTGATCGGCCCGGACTCAGCGGGCGCGCCGGCCCTTCACCGCGTGCTGCGGGGTGATGTGGTCGGTCAGCGCCAGCGAGGCGCTCGCGCGCTGGTAGGTGAGCTGGGCGACCCGGACGTACAGGCAGTCGACGAGCATCAGGACCGAGTGCCGGCTGCTGATGGCCTCGGCGCGGAAGCTGGTCTCCGCGGACGACGGGATGAGCCGGATGTCGGCGACCCTGGCCAGCGGCGAGCGCGGGTCCGTGGTGAGGGCGATGGTGGTGGCGCCGCGCTCCTTGGCCATCTCGAACGGTTCGAGGGTCTCCCGGGTCGCCCCGGAGTGCGAGATGCCGATGGCCACGTCCGCCGGGGTGAGCAGGGCCGCGGAGGTGGCCGCCGCGTGCACCTCGGTCCAGCCGCGGACCGAGCAGCCGATGCGGAACAGCCGCGTCTCCGTCTCCTGGGTCACCGCGCCGCTGCCGCCGACCCCGTACACGTCGATGCGCCGGGCGCGGGCCAGGGCCTGGGCCGCTCGCTCCGTGGCGTCGAGGTCGATCCGGTCGATGGTCTGCTGGATGGCTCGCAGGTCCGCGGTGCCGACGACCTGCACGACCCGTTCGAGGCTGTCGTCCGGCGAGATGTCCGGGCCGATCTCCGCGGTGCCCCAGTCGGTGGCCTCGCCGCGGCCGCGCTCCTGGGCCAGCTCGATCAGCAGGTGCTGGTAGGAGTCGAGGCCGATGGCGCGGCAGAAGCGGGTCACCGTCGCCTGGGAGGTGCCGGTGCGGCGGCCGAGCTCGGCGGCCGAGCAGTGGGTGACGGCGGCCGGATCCTCCAGGATCAGCTCGCCGACCTTCCGCAGTGAACCGGCCAGCCGGGGCAGCTCGGTACGGATCAGGGTGGTGACGTCCGTCGAGGGCATGTGAAGAATGTATCAGCCACCGTTCAGGGGGCGGATTGAATACCAGGACCGCCCGTGATTTATTGATTCACCACTGGGGATGTATAGGGTGGTTCAATCCATCAGGAGGAGAGTGTCGCGTGTCCGTCGAGTCCGTCAGCGCCCAGGGGTTCGCGCGCGAGAGCCTGGCCGTCCTCCAGCACCTCCCCGAGTCATCCCGCGAGGACGTGGCCCGCGCCGCCGAACTGATCGCCGACTGCGTCCGCGCGGACGGCGTCGTCCACGCCTTCGGAACCGGTCACTCCCAGGCGATCGTCCTCGAACTCGCCGGCCGGGCGGGCGGCCTGGTCCCCACCAACCGGCTGAGCATCGCCGACCTCGTCCTGTACGGCGGCGACGACCCGAGCGTCCTCGACGACCCGCTCCTCGAACGCCGGCCGGGCGTGGCCACCCGACTGTACGATCTCGCCGCCCCGCACCCCCAGGACCTCTTCGTCGTCATCTCCAACTCCGGCGTCAACAACGTGATCGTCGAGATGGCCCTGCGGGTGAAGGAACGGGGCCACCGCCTGCTGGCCATCACCTCCCTGACCCACACCCGGGCCGTCCCCGCCGGCCACGTGAGCGGCAAGAAGCTCGCCGACCTCGCCGACGTCGTCCTCGACAACGCCGCCCCGCGCGGCGACGCCCTCCTCGAACTCCCCGGCGGCGGCGCGGTGTGCGCCCTGTCCACGCTCACCGGCGTGATGCTGGTCCAGATGACGGTCGCCGAGGCCTCCGCCCGACTCCTCGCCACCGGCGAACAGCCTCCCGTGTACGTCTCGGCCAACGTCCCCGGCGGCTTCGAGGGCAACCTGGAACTGGAGAGGAAGTACACGGGACGCATCCGGCGCACGGCGAGCTGAGCGGTTTCCGGGGCGCCGGGAGGGTGCGCACGCGGATGAACTTGCCTTTTCCCGAGTCGTGTTGCGTGACCGGGCGCTATCGTCCCGTACGGGCGGAACGTACTTGGGGGGCGGCACGATGCGGTTTCTGTTTGTGCACGGCACGGGTGTGCGGCGCGAGGGGCACGACAAGACCTTCGGCAGGATCCGCGGACACCTCCTGGAGCGGTTCCCGCAGGCGTCCGTCTCCTCCTGCTTCTGGGCCGAGGAATTCGGCGTACCCCGGAGCGGGGGCGGCAGGTCGGTACCCGGCCGTGACCGCACGCGCGGTGCCGGGGACGAACTCGGCACCGCCGCTCCGCCGGACCTGGAGGCGGCGCAGTGGGCCCTGCTGCTGGCCGACCCGTTCTGCGAACTGCGTGTCCTCGCCTACCTGGGCGAGGACACCGACGGCGTCGGCGTGCCGGGGGCGCGTCCGGCCGGTGTAGACGTCCTGGACCTGCTCGCCAAGGTGCCCGAGGACCCGGGGGAGGACGACGAACTCGGACGGCTGCTGCGCGACACCGAACTGCGTCCCCACTTCCCGGGAGCACTGCGCGCGACCCTCTCCTCGGACGAGGCAGGCCTCGCCGCCGAGGCGGCACAGCAGCCGCCGGCCGACCGGGATCTGGCCGTTGCCCTGGCCCGGGCTGTCGTGGCCGGGGCCCTGGCCACGGCCGGCGTCGACGCGGAGTGCACCGGTGACGAGCGCGACCGTATCGTCGACGTGATCACGGCCCGGCTCGGCGGCGATGCGCGGATGCCCGGAGGACGGGTGGCGGCGGTACTCGGGAAGCTCGCCCTGCGGATGACGACCCAGCCGGCCCTCAACCTGTGGCGTGGGTCGCTCACCGACGGGGCCGCCCCGTTCGTCGGTGACATCCTCCGGTACCAGGCACGCGGGGCGGCCCTGCGGGACCGGCTGCGCCGCGCGATCGCCGAGGAACAGGGCCCGACGGTGCTGATCGGGCACAGCCTCGGCGGTGTCGCACTCGTCGACCTCCTCGCGTCGAGCGCCGCCGAGGGACGGCCCGTCGAAGGCCTGCGGCTGCTCGTCACCGTCGGTTCCCAGGCGCCCTTCCTCCACGAACTCGGCGCCCTCACCTCCCTTGCGCCGGGGGAACCCCTGCCGCCCGGATTCCCCCGCTGGCTGAACATCTACGACCGGCAGGACCTGCTGGCCTTCCTCGCACAGCCGGTCTTCCCTGGCGACTCAAGGGTCGTCGACCACGAGGTCGTCGGCCGGCAGCCGTTCCCGCCGAGTCACAGTGCCTACTGGAAGTGCGGGGACGTGTACGACCGTATAGCGGACGCGGTGTCGGAGCAGGCGTGAACGACCGCAACGGCCTTCTTCCCCCGACCCTGTGCCCGGAGCGGACGTTCGCCCTGGTCGTGGGCGTCGAGCAGTACGAGATCGGCCCGGACTGGAACCTGCACGGCCCGTCGAGTGACGCCTTGCGGTTCGCCGCCTGGCTCACCGGCCCCGGCAAGGTACCGCCGGACAATGTCCGCCTCCTGCTGTCGCCGCTGGCCTCCGAAGGGCTCGACTGGTCCGCCACACCGGAGCTGACCGGACTCAGGGCCCAGTGGCGGACGGCGACCGAGCAGCACGTGAAGGACGCGCTGCTGAAGGAGCTCGCCCGCTGCGACGGCGACATGCTGTGGATCTACTGGGCCGGGCACGGCTTCGTCGACCAGCGCAACGAGATGATTCTGGTGTGCTCCGACGCGCACGAGGGAGAGATCAGACACCTCAACCTCGACTCGGCGCTGCGCTGGTGGCGCACCGACAGGGTCAGACACCCGCGTTTCCCGCTGCAGGCGGCCATCGTCGACGCCTGCCGCGTCCCCGCCCCGCGCAACGCGAGACCCGGCACGATCGAATACGGCCAAGGCGGCAGTGTCCGGGCCCGGCGGCGGCAGTTCCAGCTGCTCGCCTGCGGCGCCGGCGAAGCGGCGAAGAACGACCCGGAGCGCCGGGCGGGCCAGTTCACCAAGGTCCTGTTGGAGGAGCTGGCACGCCGGTCGCCGGCCGAGTGCGTCACGGACCTCGCCGTCATCGGGAACACCGTCCACAGCCGGTTCGAGGAACTGCGCCGCACCCGCCGGGCATGGCAGGTGCCGCAGTTCATCCGCGACCGCGACTGGGAGGAGAGCTCCTTCCTCGACGACGGGCTGTCTGTCCTGCCGAGGGCCGCCCGGCTCGACCAAATCGCCTGGGACGGCCTCGGTGAGGCGTTCGCCGAGCACGCCCTGCCCCGGGACACATACGACGCCTACGCCTGGGCGTTCAAGGTGGCCGGCTGCACCACGCCGGTGCACGAGGGACTGCCCGGCGACACCCTGATCGACATCGCCCACGACCTCGACGAGCGACAGGGCGGCCGGCCGGAGATCCCGCTGACCCTGCCGTTCGTACGCTTTCTGGGCCACCGCGCCGGGACGGCCGATCCCGCGTGGGCGGCCTGCCTGGGGGAGTGGGTGGAACAGACACGGTCCCGGCTGGGTGTGCCGCCCCTGCCGCCTCCTCCGCCGCCGTCCCGGGGCGGCACCGCCCTGCACCTGCAGCTGGCCCCCTCCACCGAGGACGAGGAACTGTACCTGGCCCGCATCTGGCTGCGCCGCGGCACCACCACCGCCATCTGGGAGTCGGAGGGACGCCCGCTGCGCCTCGACGAGGTACGCCAGGCGCTCGGCCGCGAACTCAGACGGGTGGGCACGGCGGCGGACGACGAGTCTCCGTACAGCGAATCCCCCGACATCGAACGCGTCGAGTTCCATGTGCCGTTCGAGCTGCTCCAGGTCCCCTTCGAACAGTGGGAGATGCCCGGCAGTCGGGGCAAGACGCTGCCGCTGGGCGTGCTGCACCAGGTGGTGGTCCGCTGCCCGCAGGAGCGTGCGGACACCCGGGCGGCCTGGAAACGCAAGTGGGGCTGGCTGCGGACTCAGGGCGGCAAGCACCCGCGCGCCGTACAACTGGTCCAGAACGCCGACGTGAAGCCCAGCCTCGGAGTGGACCTGGGCATCGGAAGGACCCCCGCCTGCGTGGTCGCCGACACCACCGACCCCCGCACGACCGACGCGCTCGACGCGACGCTGGACGGCGGAGTGCCCGTGACCGTGTGGTGGCGCGACGGCACCCAGGCGGCCGGCGCCGACGGCGACGAACTGACCGCGCTGCTCGAACCGAACGAGGACGGCACACCGACCACGAACGTCCTGACCCTGCCCGGCAAGGTCCACGCCCTGCGCCGCGCCCGGGCCGCCGCGTCCGAAGCCGCCGGACGCGTCGACAGCCGGCTGGCACTGCTGTGGGACGATCCCGACTGCGCGATGGACACCCCGTCCCTGCACGGCTCACCGGCAACCGACCCGACCCGACCATGACGGAATCAGGAGCCCCCCGATGGAGGCGACAGTGAAGGACTGGTGGCTCTATCACGGGGCCGGTGACCGCGAGGACAGGTTCGCCCGCTTGAAGGAGAGCCCGGCCCCGCCGTGGCGCGACTTCACCGGCACGCCGGACCCCTCCTACGGGCCGGCCGGCTGCTCGGGCCCGCTGTGGGAACGGACTCTGGCCCGGGGCGACGGCTATGTGCCCGACGACCTGGAGAAGGATGTCGTCAACACCGCCCTGTACCTGCGCCGCCCGCTCCTCATCACGGGCAAGCCGGGCGTCGGCAAGTCGACCCTCGCTCACAGCATCGCCGCCGACCTGGGCCTGGGCCCCGTACTCCACTGGCCCGTCACCAGCCGCACCGTGCTGCGCGACGGCCTGTATCTCTACGACGCCATCGGCCGCCTGCAGGAGGCCAACCTGCACCAGCTGCTGCGGGCGTCGGCCGCCCGCGCCGAGCCGCCCGGTGTCTTGTCCGGGGCTGTGGACCACCCTGCGGAAGGGCCGTCTCCCGGAACGACCGACACCGACTCGCCCGCGGCGGCGTCCTCGATCGCCAGGTTCCTGCGGCTCGGCCCTCTCGGGACCGCCCTGTTGCCGCAGGACCAGCCCCGCGTCCTGCTGATCGACGAGATCGACAAGAGCGACATCGACTTGCCCGGAGACCTGCTCACTCTTTTTGAGGACGGCGGCTTCGAGATCCCCGAACTGGCCCGGCTGGCCGCGGAGGAGCGCTCGGTGCCCATCGCGACCGACGACGCCCCGGACACGGTCGCGCACATCGAGGGGGGACGCGTGCAGTGCCGTTACTTCCCCGTCGTGGTGCTGACCAGCAACGGCGAACGGGAGTTCCCGCCGGCCTTCCTGCGCCGCTGCGTCCGCCTCCACCTGGAGGCGCCCGGTCCGGAGAAGCTGGCCCGGATCGTCCGGCAGCGGCTCGGCGTCGACGTGACCGAGCAGACCGAGTATCAGCGCCTGTTGCAGGACTTCGTCGATCGCAGCGCGGACGGCGACCTGGCGACCGACCAGCTCCTCAACGCCATCCAGCTCCGCCTCAGCCGGGCCTGGGGAGCCGACGAGGACCGCGACCGTTTCCTCGGCACCGTCATGCAGCACCTGACGGGGCCCTCGGCGTGAGACCGCCGCGCCGTACCCACCGGAAGCGGGGCCACGGGTGATCGAGGAACTGCTCGCCGCGTTCGCCGAACACGGCCCGGACGTCGGCGCCGAGGAGATCGCGGACATCCTGTGGCTGGCGGCACGCGTGGACGCGGCCGCACCCTCCGGCCGTGCCGGACCGCCCGGCTCGGGGCCCCGACCGGACGACGAGGAGGAGGCGCTGCCCGCTCCGGTACGGCACGACCAGCCGGCCCCGCGCGAGCCGGAGGAGCAGCTGTTCCCGGCGGGGCGCAGGCAGGCCGCCGGCCAGGAGCGGGAGGACGTTCAGTGGGGTGTGCCCCTGCGCGTGGGACGCGCCGCGTCGCTCAACGAACCTCTCGCCCTCATGCGTTCGCTGCGGCCCATCGGACGGCGGGCCATCGGCGGGTTCGGCGACCGGTTGGACGAACAGGCGACGGTGGAGCGGAGCGTCGAACAACTGCTGCTCTCCCCGGTGTTGCTGCCGGCCGAGAGCAGCTGGCTGGACCTGGCGTTGGTCGTCGACGCGCACCACTCCATGCTGCTGTGGGCCGACCTGGTGGACGAGCTGCGCCGGATGCTGACCCGCAGCGGCGTCTTCCGGGACGTCCGCACCTGGTACCTGTCCGGGACCGAGAGCGGGGGCACACCCCTGGTGGCCCACCAGCGCGGCGACCCGGCGCGCAGCCCCTGGGAGATCGCCGACCCCTCCGGACACCGGCTGATCCTGGTGGTCACCGACACCGTGGCCGAGGGGTGGCGACAAGGGCCGCTGCACGAAGTCCTGCTCCACTGGAGCGGCCACAACTCGGTGGCCGTCCTCAACATCCTGCCCGAGCGGCTGTGGACCCGCGCCGCGGTCCGGCCTGAGTCGCTGTGGCTGCGCGCCGACCGGCCCGCGTCGGCGACCCGGTCCTGGCGCCGGGCCGTCACCCAGCCGATCCGGCCCCGGCGTCGGCGTGCCCGGGCGAGCGCGACGGGCACGTCGCCCGTGGTGCCGATGGTCTCCGCCTCGCCCCAGAGCCTGCGCAGGCTCGCCCGCCTCACCTCCGGCGACGCCAGCTGGCAGCGCATGGCCTGCCTGAGCCTGAACCCCGCTCCCGCGTCCGCTCCTGATCCGCCCGCAGGGCCACGGCCGTCCGCCGCCGAGGCCGCGTCCGACGCGCTGGCCGCCGTCGAACGGTTCCGGGCCGGCGCCTCACCCACCGCCCAGCAACTGGCCGCGTATCTGGCGGCGGTACCCCTGACTCTGCCGGTCATGACCCTCGTACGCCGCTCCATGCTGCAGGAGTCGGAACACGGTCACCTCGCCGAGGTCGCCCTCGGCGGTTTGTTCCGCCCCTGGGGCTCGGACGCCGACGAAACCAACCCCGAGGACCTCACCTTCGACTTCTTGCCCGGAGTACGCGACACGCTGCTGGGCTCCCAACTCCGCAGCGATGTGGAGACCGTTCGGGATGTGGTCCGACGGAGCGTCGGGGAGTACCTGGACCGCCATCGAGGCTCCACCAGGGAGTTCACCGCGACCCGGGTCGTACGGGGCGGCGACGACCGGGGCGGCGGTGTCCGGGACGAGGGCGTCCGGGACAAGGGTGTCCGACGGCTTGTGGGGACGGGGTCCCAGCCCTTCGCCGACCGGCACGGGGTGACGGACGGCCGACACGACGGTGCGGGTCTGTCCGGGCGTCTGGTGTCCGTCAGGCCTTCGGCGGTGTCGGGCGGCGGAGCAGCGGCAGGGCTGTTGCTGACACCACGGCTGGTGCTGACCTGCCTGAACATCCCGGAGACCGCCGTCACCGAGCCGAGTGCCGTGCTGCATGTCGACGGCCGGGACGTCGACGGCCGGGTGGTCTGGCGCGAGGACCGTACGCCCGGTGCCGTGCTGGTGATGGCCGAGGAGAGGCTCCTCGACGGGCGGACCTGGGCGGAACGCATTCCCGCTCGGCTGAGGTGGGCAAGTCTGCCTCAGCCCGGTCCCGCATCGGTACGGATCGACGCCTTCTCGGAGGTGGGAGAGTCTGTCGCACTGGGCGGGGAGGTCAGCTTCAACGGCACCGGTACCACCGACGTGGTGATCACGGCACCCCACCCCGCGACGGGCTGGCCGCAGTTGATGGGGGCGCCGATGTCCGTGAACGGCGTCTTCACCGGCCTGATCGTCCGGCGCGCCCCGGAGGGCGGATGGTTCCACGGACTGTCGGCGCGCACGCTCCTCGACGACGAGGGGTTCCGGGAGGTGCTCCGCGGACACATGAGCGTGCCGTACGAGTTGGACGGCCTCCTCGGGGAGGCGACGCCCGACCGGCAGGTCTCGTTGTGCGCGGCCATCGAGATCAAGGATCTCTCGGTGCGGGCCGGCTCGGTGCCCGTCCGGACGGAGCACCTCGTGGCGGACAGGCTGGGCGCCCTGATGCGGGCGGCGGACCTGGATGGCACGGTGGAGCGACGCGGCGGGCCAGGGGAACCCGACGTGCTCGTCACGCTCAACGCCCCGTTCGCGGGGCGCGACCTCGGTCGGTTCCTTGCCGGACTCCCTGCCGAACTGGCCATACCCGATCGTTTCCTGAGGTTCGCGGTGGCGGTGGACGCGGTCGAGGTCGGGGCCGGTCCGCAGGGTGCGGTGGGCTCCGCGATGGAGGCGGCGGTACGGACTGCCACCAACGCACGCTTCCGCAGCCGGCTCTCCCGGAGAGCGGAACGCTCGCTGTGGCTCGCGGTCTCCCCTCGCGTGCGCCGACAGATCATCGATTTCTTCGGCCCGAACTGGGACGAGCATTTTGTTCCGTTCGGCGGGGAGGAGCACGGCCCGCGGGACTGGGTGTGGATGGAGGATCCCGGAGCCATCGTCCAGGCGATGGCGGGGACGGAGGACGGAGACGACGGCCGGGGAGCCCCCGTCGTCGATCCCCCGTGGCGCCGTTGTGCGGGCGAGGGGCCCGAGGCGCCTCCCGAAGGGTGCCCCGGAAGGGCGGTGGAGGGTCATCAGCGGTGTCTCGCACATCTGTCACCGGAGGAACGTGAGGACTACCTGGCCACTCTGCGGCCGGGAGCGTCGGTCGACTTCTCCGGTACGACGTTCAGCGGGCCGTTGCTCGAGGAGTTCCTGACGGCGGTCAGAGACCCGGAGGGCAACCATGTCCTCCTGGGGGACGCGGTGTTCAGGCGAGCCGTGTTCGTCGCAGACGTCGACTTCAGTGCGGCAGAGTTCACCGGTGAGGTGTCCTTCGAATCCGCGACGTTCACGCAGTCGGTGTCCATGGCACGCGCGCTTTTCGGCGACAACGTCACCATGGGTCAGGCAGCCTTCGAAGGGGACGCGGTATTTTCCGGCGCGTGGTTCCAGGGCGTGTACTCGGCGCCCCTTGTGGCCTTTCGAGGATCTGCTCATTTCGATCAATGCCGGTTCGATTCGGATGTCGACTTCGAATACGGCACTTTTCATTCCACGGAGTGGCATCGGGCTCGGTTCGGTGGGCCGAGTTCCTTCAGTGCAGTCACCTTTCACGGGCATGCGGCCTTTCTTCAAGTGCGCTTCGACGATCATTTCACTCTCGATCACGTAACTTTTGAAGGGATTGTGTCCTTCGGTCGCTCAAGCTTTCGGGGTCACGTTTCATTTGTGACGAGCTCCTTTCTCGAACCTGCCTATTTTGCTGCCTGTCAATTTTTCGGGCACGTCTCCTACGACAACAACTACTTCGGGGGCGTGGTGTCATGGGAGAACGCCCGATTTGATGGATCGACCTCCTTCGGGCGGACGGAATTCAATGAGCCAGTTCTCTGCGGGGGAATCTTGTTCAGGGGTGACGTTCTGTTCGAGGGAACCACTTTCCGGAAGGGGATGCATTTCCGTGACGCTCGTTTCGAGGGTGCAGCAGGGTTCCATAACATCCGTTTCGATGGACTGGCCGATTTCAGGGAATCATTCTGGGCGCGCGGACCCTACTTCTTCGGCGCGAGACTGACCTCCGCTCCCGCGATGCTGGAAATACCGGGCTGGGAGGACCATGGCGCTGCGGGGGTCGGTGTGTGGGAGATCGGGCCGGGCGGCGGTCCCACGCCGCCCGGCGGACCGACTGCGGACCGGCTGGCCGACCTGCGTGAACTGGTCGCCGGAGCCCGGGCTGTCATCTTCGACTTCGGCGTCATCTGCAGACTCTTCACCGACCACGGTGCCGCGGACATCGCCGAGGGTCTCCTCAGCAAGGCCGCCGAGTCGGGTCTGCTCGTACCGCAGCTCGGTGAAGGTACGGATGATCCCTACGCGGTACTCCGCGCGCTTGCCCGCAACAACACCGTCGACACCGCCGTGGTGGCGGGGCTGGAGGCGAGCCTGGCGCAGGAGGAGCTGACAGCTTCGGACAGGGCATGGCCGGTGCCGTTCGCCGATTCCCTGGTCCGCGCCTGGCCGGTTCTGGGAGTGCGGCTGGCCGTCATGTCCGAGTGCTCGATGCCGATGATGCTGCGCTACTTGACCTCGCGAAACCTGATCAACAGGTTCGAGTCACGCCTCTACGGGCGCCGACCGGATTCCCGGTACCTGGACCCGGACCCCTTGAACCTCCACCAGGCACTGCGTGACCTGGCCGTTCCACCGGCGGAAACCCTTCTGATTACCTCCGACCCCGCCACCGTCTCCGCCGGGTGGAAGACGGGGACCTCCCTGCTCCTCGGATACGCCCCCGACGAAGAGCGGGCCGCCCGGCTGCGCTCCGCGGGAGCCGCGACGGTCGTCCCCACTCTGGAGCCCGTTCTCGCCCTGGTCCGGGAGCTGTCCGAGGCCGACCATCCTCCCGCCGCCGAATGACCCCCCGAAGGCCCGTCACCACCACGTCATCAGCAGATGGTTGATCAGCAACGCCAGCACTCCCTGCGCCGCCAGCCACCCCCGCGCCCCCCTCGCCCACACGCACGCCGGCAGCAGCCACATCGCGAACGGGAGCCAGATGCGTTCCGTCTCCGCCTTGCTCATGCCGGAGAGGTCGGCGACGAGGAGGGCGAGGAGAGCGGCGAGGACGAGGAGGGCGAGGCGGACGCCGGGGAGATCCAGACGTCTGCCGGGGCGGTCCGGGCGTCCACTGGCGCGCAGCGTCGACGCCGTGTGTCTGAGGCCCGCCACCGTCGCCGGGCCCACGATCAGTACCGTGCACGCCAGGTTCGCCCACACCCAGTAGCCGTACGGCCGGATCCCGCCCACCCCCTGGTAGTAGCGGGGGACCAGCAGCCGGTACGCCTCCCACCAGTCGAAGCCGACCGCCGTGAACGCCACTGGGACGACCAGGAATCCGGCCAGGAGGAAGGGGAGGGTGCGGACGCGGTGGCGGCCCAGGAGGAGGACGGTGCCGGCGATGACGGCGAAGAGCGTCAGGCCGTACGAGAGGTAGACGGTCAGGCCGAACAGGAGGCCCGAGAAGAGGCCCGTCCAGGCAGGGCGGTGGCCCGTCACCGCCAGGGCGAGGAAGGCGACCGCCCAGGCCGCGACCGCCGTGAAGTAGCCGTCGGCGGACGTACCCACCCACACGGCCGCCGGTGCCAGTACCAGGAAGGGGGCGGCGCGGCGGGCCAGCGACTCGTCGGCGAGGGTCCGCACGGTCACCAGGACCGCGAGGGCCGCCGTCGTGCCGACGGTGACGCACCAGGCACCGGCCCAGCCCCCGCCGCCCAGTCCGACCCGGTCCAGGAGGACGAAGGTGAGGGTGGCCGCCGGGGGATGGCCGGCCACATGGGTGGGCCAGTTGTCGGGCGTGCCGAGCAGGATGTGGTGGGTGAAGTCCGCCAGCGTGGCCGGGATGTCATGGAAGCGGTCGATGGCCCGGAGGTACTCGGTCCGGGTCGTCAGCCGTCCGGCGACGCCCCGCTGCCAGCCGTCGACCAGGGCGAGGGACCACGTCCAGGCCAGGCCGGCCGCCCAGGTGGTGAGCAGCAGCGCACGCCAGGGCAGCCGGGCGGCCAGGGCGGGACCGTACGCGACGACGAGGGCCGCGACGGCGAGCGCGGCCGGGGTGCCGGGACCGACGTGGGGATCCCAGATCGCCAGCAGGGGCGGCCAGCCGACGCGGAGGGTGCCGTCGCGGCGCTGGATCGCGCTGCCGACCAGGACGGCGGTCACGACGAGCAGGGCGGCGGCGAGGGCCGCGTACAGGTCATGTCTCAGATCGCGGGTCACGCCGGAACGCTAGGGTGCCGGTCCTCCTCCGGACGGCTGACAGGCGCGGACGTCAGAGTTTCGTCATGGTTCGCGGGCCCGCTGCGGGGGTGGCGCGGGCCTACCGTCGGGGCATGGCACGCCCTGACTCCCCGGCGCGTTCGCGCCCCTTGCCGCGCACTCCGTTCTCGCCCGCGTTCTGGCGCAGCCCGCTGCGCGGCCCCTGGCTCACCTCGCTGCTCGGGCTCGTCCTGCTCGGCGGGATCACCGTGCTGTTCCTGACCGGGCTGCTGTCGTACGCCGCCTACAACCCGGACCTGTCCCCGGTGAACGACAAGACCCCGGACAAGGGACTCCTCGGCTTCTACCTCTTCTCCTGGCCGACCGATCCGCACTGGCTGTACCGGCTCACCCAGGGTGTCCACGTCACCCTCGGGATCACGCTGATCCCGGTCCTGCTGGCCAAGTTGTGGTCGGTGGTGCCGAAGCTGTTCACGCTGCCGCCGGCGCGCTCGCTCGCCCACGCGCTGGAGCGGGTCTCACTGCTGCTCCTGGTCGGCGGCGCACTGTTCGAGTTCGTGACCGGTGTGCTCAACGTCCAGCTGGACTACGTCTTCCCCGGCTCCTTCTACCGCCTGCACTTCTACGGCGCCTGGGTGTTCTTCGCCGCCTTCGTCGCACACGCCGCGCTGAAGACACCGGCGGCCGTCCGCAATGTGCGCCAACTGCGCGATGAGCGGAGCGAGTTGGTGTCGCCTGACCCCGCCGCTCCCACGGTCTCCCGCCGCGGCGCCCTCGGGCTGGTCGGCGGCGGTTCGCTCCTGCTCCTCGTCACCACGGCCGGGCAGAGTTTCGACCCACTACGCCGGACCGCGCTCCTCGCGCCCCATGGCGGCGCCGAACCCGCCACCGGGCCCGGCGGCTTCCAGATCAACAAGACGGCCGCCTACGCGGGAATCCACGCGGACGAGACGAGCGAGGAGGCGTGGCGGCTGATCGTCGTCGGCCGTGCGGGAACCGTCCGGCTCAGCCGCCCCGAGCTCCTTCGACTCCCCTTGCACAGCGCGTCGTTGCCCATCGCCTGCGTCGAGGGCTGGTCGACCTCCGACCAATGGTGGCGCGGGGTGCGGCTGCGGGACCTGGCCGCCCTCGTGGGGTACGACGACCCGCCCGACGTCCTCGTCGAGTCGCTGCAACGCCATGGCGCCTTCCGGCGGGCCGCCCTGCGCGCCAACCAGGTCGCCGACCCGCGCTCCCTGCTCGCCCTGTACGTCAACGGCGAGGACCTGACCCCCGACCACGGCCACCCGGCGCGGGTCATCGTGCCCGCCGCTCCCGGCGTGCTCAACACCAAGTGGGTGGCCCGGATGACGTTCGGAGAACTGTGATGCCGCCCAGGCTCCCGGTCGGAAGCCCGCTCCAACTCCTGTTGCTCGCCAGCTCGTTCGCCCTCGCCGCCTACGCCGGCCTCCGGCTGTTCGCCGAGGACTGGTTCGGGGTCGCGCTCTGGTTCGTGGGGGCGGCTCTCCTTCACGACCTGGTGCTGCTGCCGTTGTACGCCACGCTCGACCGAGCCCTGGTGCGGGGGGCGGGCCGGCACCGGGACCGAGTCGCGTACGTCCGGGTGCCCGCCGCCCTGTCCCTGCTGCTCCTGCTGGTGTGGTTCCCGCTGATCAGCGGGCAGGTCGCCGGGCGTTACGCCTCGGCCACCGGCCTGCCCTCCGACGGCTTCCTGACCCGCTGGCTGCTGCTGACGGCGGCGCTGTTCGGCGGTTCCGCCGTGCTGTTCGTGCTGCGGCTGCGCAGGGCGACGAAGGAACGCCCGCCGACCGCCCACTGATCGACGGCACGCCAGCCCGCGCGGCGCGCCAGCCGCAGCAGGGCCGGCGTGCCGAGCCGCGCCCAGGGGAACGGGCTGCCCGTCGCGCCGCGCGCGTCGGTGACGTGGACCAGGACGCGTTCGTCGAGGTCCAGGCCGGGTACCGTCTCGGCGATCAACAGGCCACCCGCGCAGATGAGTTGGGACATACGGGTGAGGAGCGTGCGCGGGTCCCCGCCGATTCCGACATTGCCGTCGATCAGCAGCGCGGTGCCCCACCGTCCCTCGCCGGGCAGTGGCTCGAAGACCGAGCGCCGCAGCGCGGGCCCGCCCAGCTCCCCGGTCCGCTCCACGGCCGCCTCGCTCACGTCGATGCCGAGCACCCGCCGCCCCCGCGCCCCGAGGGCCGCCACCAGCCGACCCGGTCCGCAGCCGACGTCGAGCACCGTGCCCTCGCAGCGCCGCAGCACCTCCAGGTCGGCAGCGTCGGCATCCGCGCACCAGCGCTCCACGTCCAGCGGAAGCAGCCAGCCGTCGGAGCGGCGCAGAAAGAGAGGCCCGCGGCCGGAGCGCAGGGCGTCCGCGTAGGGGTCGGCCGACCAGGGCTCACCGTCGCGGACCAGCGCGTCGCCGTCGGCGAGGGGGGAGCGCTGCCGTCCGATCCGTACCGTGCTCATCGGGCCCCGGCCGGGCTGAGCCGGGCCAGCTCCGCGGCGAACCGGCCGCCGGGCGCGGAGCGGGCGACCACCTCCGCGTCGTACGCCGTGTCCACGTCCCGCAGTCGCGGCAGGTCCCGCACCCGCAGCCCCGCGAGCCGCGCCCGCTGGGCGGCGCCCGTGTGCGAGGTCGACATCGGCACGCCCCGCAGCAGGGCCGGGTCCGGTGCGGCCAGGCCCAGGGCCCAGAAGCCGCCGTCCTCGGCGGAGCCGAAGTACGCGTCGCAGTCCGCGAAGTCCACCTGGAGCAGCTCCGGGGTGACCTGGGGGGTGTCCATGCCGATGAGAAGGGCCGGGCCCTCGCAGTCCGCGAAGGCCGCGGCCAGCCGTTCGTCGAGGCCGCCCGCGCACTGCCGTACGACGTCGAAACCGGGCGGCAGCCAGGGGCCGGGCTCGCCCTCCAGGACCAGGACCCGGCGCCCGGCGGGTGTCCGCGCCACCGCGTCCAGGGTGTCCGCGAGGGACGCCTCAGCCAGAGCCGCCGCCTCGTGCGGCGTGAACGGCGGGGTCAGCCGGGTCTTCACCCGGCCCGGCCGGGGCTCTTTGGCGATCACGAGCAGCGTGGTCACGCACGCACCCCCTGCCCGGCGGCCGGCCCGGTCTCGGCCAGTACCCGGCTCATGTCGCGCACCGCCTGCCAGGTGCCGCGCCAGGTGCCGGTCACCTTGGAGACGCCGGTGCGCGGGCGGTACGGCACGTCGTGCTCGGCGATCCGCCAGCCCGCGTCGGCGGCGCGCACCACCATCTGGAGCGGATAGCCGCTGCGGCGGTCCGTGAGACCGAGCGCGAGCAGCGGCTCGCGCCGGGCGGCCCGCAGCGGGCCGAGGTCGTGCAGCCGCAGTCCGGTGCGGCGGCGGAGCAGCCGGGTCAGGGCGAGGTTGCCCGCGCGGGCGTGGACGGGCCAGGCCCCGCGGGTCTGCGGGCGGCGCCGGCCGAGCACGAGGTCCGCCTCGCCGGCCAGGATCTCCCGTACGAACGGCACCAGGTCCGCCGGATCGAGAGACGCGTCGCAGTCGCAGAAGCAGACGATGTCGGCCGTGGCGGCGGTCAGGCCCGCGTGGCAGGCGGCGCCGAAACCGCGCCGCTCCTCGCGTACGACGGTCGCGCCGAGGGCCTGGGCGACGCGGGCGGAACCGTCCGTGGAGCCGTTGTCCACCACCAGCGCGCGCCAGCCGGGCGGAACGCGCTCCAGCACCCGGGGCAGCGCCTCGGCCTCGTCGAGGCAGGGGAGTACGACGTCCACGGACACGGGGGCCGGGACGGGATCGGAAGAGGTCGTCACGGCTCTCACCCTACGAGCGCGAAACGGGTATATCGGACTTCGGTTCCTTACGAAACGCGGACGTCGGGGACCGGGAGCCGCGCCCACGCGCGGACGGTGCGAGGCTGGCGGCATGGAGCAGCAGCCGTACGCACAGCCTGGGGCGCGGGTCCTCGTCGTGGACGACGATCCGACCGTCGCCGAGGTCGTCACCGGGTACCTCGACCGGGCCGGATACGTCGTGGACCGCGCAGGGGACGGGCCCGACGCGCTCGCCCGGGCCGCCGCGCACTGGCCGGACCTCGTCGTCCTGGACCTGATGCTGCCCGGCATGGACGGCCTGGAGGTGTGCCGCCGGATGCGCGGACGCGGGCCGGTCCCGGTCATCATGCTCACCGCGCGGGGCGACGAGGACGACCGCATCCTCGGCCTGGAGGTCGGTGCCGACGACTACGTCACCAAGCCGTTCAGCCCCCGCGAACTCGTCCTGCGGGTCGAGTCCGTCCTGCGCCGCACGCGTCCCTCGCAGTCCTCCGGCACGCTCCGCGCGGCCGGGCTCACCCTGGACCCCGCCTCCCGCCGCGCCGCCAAGAACGGCACCGAACTCGCCCTCACCATCCGCGAGTTCGACCTCCTGGCCTTCTTCCTGCGGCACCCCGGCCGCGTCTTCAGCCGCGAGGACCTGATGCGCGAGGTGTGGGGCTGGGACTTCGGGGACCTGTCGACCGTGACGGTCCATGTCCGGCGGCTGCGCGGCAAGGTCGAGGACGACCCGGGACGCCCGCGACTGATCCAGACCGTGTGGGGTGTGGGCTACCGCTTCGAAGGCGAGGTGTGACCATGGGCGCCAACCTCCTCATCGCCCTCTTCGCCTTCCTCGGCGCCGCCGCGGCCGGTGTGCTCGGCGCGGGTGTGCTGCTGCTCATCCGGCGCCGCTCGGTCATCACCCATCTCGCCGTGGTCGCCGCCGTCGCCGTGACCGCGATGCTCGCGGGCACCCTGGCGGTCGCGCAGGCGATGTTCCTGTCCGCGCACGACCTGAAGGTCGTCACGACGGTCGTCGCGATGGCCGCGGTGGTCTCCCTCGCCGCCGCGCTGCTGCTGGGCCGGTGGGTCGTGGCCCGCAGCCGGGCCCTCACGCTCGCCGCCAGCTCCTTCGGCGACGGCGGCGACTTCACCTCGCCCGACGGCCCGGCCACCGCGGAACTCGCCGCGCTCAGCCGTGCGTTGGAGTCCACCAGCGCCAGACTCGCCGAGTCCCGGGAACGCGAACGTGCCCTGGAGACCTCCCGGCGCGAACTCGTCGCCTGGATCTCGCACGACCTGCGCACCCCGCTCGCCGGCCTGCGCGCGATGTCCGAGGCGCTGGAGGACGGCGTCGCCGCCGACCCGGCCCGCTACCTCCGGCAGATCCGCACCGAGGTCGAACGCCTCAACGGCATGGTCGGCGACCTCTTCGAGCTCTCCCGCATCCACGCGGGAACGCTGCCGCTGAGCCCGAGCCGCATCTCCCTGTACGACCTGGTCGGCGACGCGCTCGCGGGTGCCGACCCGCTGGCACGCGAGCACGGGGTACGCCTGGTCGGGGACCGGGTCGAGCCGGTGCCGGTCGAGGTGGACGGCAAGGAGATGAGCCGGGTCCTGGGCAACCTCCTGGTGAACGCCATCCGCCGCACCCCCGCCGACGGCACGGTCGCGATCGCCGCCGAGCGCCGCCCGGACGGCGTCGTCCTGTCCGTCACCGACGGCTGCGGCGGCATCCCCGAGGAGGACCTCCCCCGCGTCTTCGACACCGGTTGGCGCGGCACCCACGCCCGCACCCCACCCGCCGGAGCGGGCCTCGGACTCGCCATCGTCCGGGGCATCGTCGAGGCCCACCAAGGGCAGGCCACGGTTCGCAACATTCCCGGGGGCTGCCGGTTCGAGGTGACGCTGCCGGCGGCGGGGGTGTGAGAGGCCACCGGCCGAGCAGAGGTGGTGCCGCCCGCCGCCGCTTCACTGAAGGCGGGCGGCACCACCGGTCTCAGGCGTCCTGCGCTGTCCGCATTCCGGCCGCCGCGAACTCCCGCATCCCCTCCGCGAACCCCACCTCCGCCCTCCACCCCAGTTCCGCCCGTAGCCGGGCCGAGTCGGCGGTGACGTGGCGTACGTCACCCAGACGGTACTCCCCGGTTGTGACCGGCTCCGGGCCGCCGTACGCGCGGGCGAGGGCCCGGGCCATCTCGCCGACCGTGTGGGGCTCGCCGCTGCCGGTGTTGTACGCGGTGAACGTGCCCTCGCGGGCCGGGGCCACCAGCGCCGCCACGTTGGCCGCGGCCACGTCCCGGACGTGGACGAAGTCGCGGCGCTGGCGGCCGTCCTCGTAGACGCGGGGGGCCTCGCCGCGGGCCAGGGCCGAGCGGAAGAAGGAGGCGACACCGGCGTACGGGGTGTCGCGGGGCATGCCCGGCCCGTACACGTTGTGGTACCGCAGCGACACGGCCGAGCCGCCCGTGGCCCGGGCCCACGCCGCCGCCAGGTGTTCCTGGGCCAGCTTGGTCGTGGCGTAGACGTTGCGGGGATCGACCGGCGCGTCCTCGGCGACCAGGCCGGGGGACAGTTCGGCCCCGCACTTTGGGCAGGTCGGCTCGAAGCGTCCGGCGTCGAGGTCGGCGACTGCGCGCGGGCCGGGGCGGACCACCCCGTGCCGTGGGCAGTCGTAGCGGCCCTCGCCGTACACGACCATCGACCCGGCCAGCACCAGCCGTCGTACACCCGCGTCCGCCATCGCGGTGAGCAGGACGGCCGTACCGAGGTCGTTGCGGGAGACGTACTCCGCCGCGTCGGAGAAGCCGACGCCGAGACCGACCATCGCCGCCTGGTGGCACACCGCGTCCACGCCCCTCAGCGCGCGGTGGACCGCGGCGGGGTCCCGTACGTCCGAGGACGGGTCGGCGCGGACGTCGTGGACGACGGGTTCGTGCCCGTGGGCCCGCAGAGCCTCGACGACATGGGACCCGATGAAACCGGCACCGCCGGTGACCAGTACACGCATGCCGTCACGCTAGGCGGCCGGCGGTCCTCACGAGCGGGCCGCGCCCGGCACGTCACGGCTTCGTAAGACTCGCGTGTGCCAGCGGAAGCGCCACCGTGAAGACCGTCGCGCCGGGCTCGTCGGCCAGCTCGATCGTGCCGCCGTGTGCCCGGACCAGGGAGCCGGCGACCGCGAGGCCCAGGCCGCTGCCGCCGCGGTCACGGCTGCGGGCCTTGTCGACGCGGTAGAACCGGTCGAAGACCCGTTCGCGGTCGTCGGAGGGGATGCCGGGGCCCGCGTCCGCGACCCGGACCAGCGCGCGTCCGTCGGCGACCGAGACCCCGACGGACACCGCCGTACCGGTCGGCGTGTGCACGGCCGCGTTGGTCAGCAGGTTGTCCAGCACCTGGCGGATGCGCTGCGGGTCCAGGCGCAGCTTCAGCTGTGCGGTGCCGGGCGTGAGTGCCAGCGGGTGGCCCGGGTGGCTGGCGCGGAACGCGTCGGCCGCCTGCTCGACCAGTTCCACCAGGTCCGTCTCCACCGGCCGCAGCGGGGTCTCCACCTCGGCCGCGTCAAGGCGGGCGAGCAGCAGCAGGTCGTCCAGCAGGACGCCCATCCGGGCCGCCTCGGCGCGCAGCCGGGCCAGGTGCTTGTCGCGTTCCCCGGGAGCGTTGGCGGCGGCGTACTGGAAGAGGTCCGCGTAGCCCCGTACGGACATCAGGGGCGTACGCAGCTCGTGCGAGGCGTCCGCGACGAAACGGCGCAGCCGCTGCTCGGCCGCCGCGCGGACCGCGAGGGAGTCGTCGATGTGCTCCAGCATCGTGTTGAACGCCGAGCGCAGCTCCTCCACCTCCGGACCGCCGTCCCGGCCGTCGGCACGCAGCGGCAGCCGGGCGGCCGACTCGGTGAGATCGTGCGAGGTGATGCCGTGGGCGGTGTGCGCCATGTCGCTGAGCGGCCGCAGACCGCGCCGCAGCATCTTCCGGCCGAACACCACGAGCGCCAGCAGCGCCAGGCCGAACGCGATCACCTGCACCGCGACCAGGTGGTCGATGGTGTCCTCGATCTCGGCCATGGGCGCGGCACTGACCAGGACCACCCCGGGCTCGACCTCACAGGCCCGGATCCGGTAGACGCCCTCGCCGTCGATCGTCACCGTGCGCATGAGCTCCGTGTCGGAGTGCGCCATGGCCTCGGCGAGAGCGGCGAGCGGACGGGTGTCGTGCGGGATGTCGGCGGGCTGCCGCAGCTTCACCGAGGTGCCCGACACGTCGTACACCGCCGTGAACCACCCCCAGTACGGCTTCTGCCGCACCGTACCGTTGGCCTCGGCGTCCTTGGCCTGCACGGTCTGGACGACCTTCAGCTGGTAGCCGAGCTGGTTCTCCAGGTAGTCACGCATGTACGTCGTCAGCGACCAGCCCACGACGGCGAACACCACCAGGGACAGCACGCCGAGACCCAGCGCCAGCCGGGTGCCCAGGCGCAGCCTGCGGTACGTGCGACGCAGCCGCCCGAGAACCGCCTTCACCGCGCGGCCGGCCGCAGCGCGTAGCCGAAGCCCCGCATGGTGTGGATCAGCGGCACCCCGCCGACTGCGGCCTCGTCGGCTTCGTCGAGCTTGCGCCGCAGCCGGCTGACGACCAGCTCCACGACGTTGGACCGGCCGCCGAAGCCGTACTCCCACACATGGTCCAGGATCTGCGCCTTGGTCAGCACGGTCGGCGACTTGCGCATCAGGTAGCGCAGCACCTCGTACTCGGTCGGCGTGAGTGTCAGCAGCCGCTCGCCGCGCCGCACCTCACGCGTGTCCTCGTCCATCGTCAGGTCCGCCACCCGCAGGACGGACCGCTGGAATCCGGGCCCGGCGCTGCGCCGCAGCACGGTCCGCAGCCGGGCCATCAGCTCCTCCACCGCGAACGGCTTGACCAGGTAGTCGTCCCCGCCCCGGGTCAGCCCGGCCACCCGGTCGGCGACGGCGTCCCGGGCGGTGAGGAACACCACCGGCACCATCGTCCCGGACCGCCGCAGCCGGTCCAGGACGCCGAAGCCGTCGATGTCGGGCAGCATGAGGTCGAGCACCACGATGTCCGGGTGAAACTCGGCGGCGCGGCTCAGCGCCTCCTCACCGGAGTTCGCGGTGACCGCGTCCCAGCCCTCGTAGCGGGCGACCGTCGCGACGAGATCGGCGATCGGCGGGTCGTCGTCCACGACGAGGAGTCGTACTTTGTCCACCCGCTCATAGTGCGCCACGCGAGCGCCGGAGCCGGAGCGGGTTCCCCGTCACGGACACATCGATAACAACTTGAAAGTTCTACGACAGCAATTCGACAGCTTCCGCCGGAGAAGCTCGACACCCCGGACCCGGATCAAGGAGCTCTGTCCGTGACGACCGTCCAATCAGCCCCCGCGCCCCCCACGGCGATACGCCCCAGGGTGGTGGCCCGCAGCGGCCTGTACGCCGTGCTGGCCGCCAACGCGGCCGTGGTGACCTTCTTCTTCACCCAGGCCGGATTCGCCTCGAACACCCTCATCGTGCTCGGCCGGCTCGCCGGTCTGTACGGCGCGCTCCTGATGGCCTTCCAGTTGATCCTCGTGGCCCGCCTGCCCTGGCTCGACCGCCGCATCGGCATGGACCGGCTGACCTCCTGGCACCGCTGGACCGGCTTCGGCATCCTGTGGACCCTGCTCACCCACGCCGTCTTCATCACCTTCGGCTACGCCCAGTCGTCCTCCCTGGACCCGGTCGACCAGATCATCGACCTCGCCGAGACCGTCGAGGGCGTGCTGCGCGCGGTCGTCGCCCTCGGCATCATCCTCGTCGTCGGTGCCGTCTCGGCCCGCTACGCCCGGCGCCGGCTGGCGTACGAGACCTGGCACTTCGTCCACCTGTACACCTACGTCGCCGTGGTGCTGGCCTTCACCCACCAGGTCGCGACCGGTACGACGTTCACGTCGTCGTCCGCCGCCACGACGTACTGGTACGCGGTGTGGGGCGTGGCTCTCGGCTCGGTGGCGGTGGGGCGGCTGCTCCTGCCGCTGTGGCGGAACTGGCGCCACCAGCTGCGCGTCACGGCCGTCGTCCCCGAGACCGACAACGTCGTCTCGGTCTACATGAGCGGGAAGGACCTCGACCGGATGCCCGCCCGGGCCGGCCAGTTCTTCCTGTGGCGCTTCCTCACCCCGGACCGCTGGTGGCAGGCCAACCCCTTCTCCCTGTCCGCCGCGCCCGACGGCCGCACCCTGCGCCTCACCGCCAAGGCGGCCGGTGACGGCAGCGCGGCCCTGCGGCACGTGAAGGTCGGCACCCGCGTCTTCGCCGAGGGCCCCTACGGCGCCTTCACCGCGATGCACCGCACCCGCCCGGAGTCCGTGCTCATCGCCGGCGGCGTCGGCGTCACGCCCATCCGTGCCCTGCTGGAGGAAGTGCACGGCCACACGGTGGTCATCTACCGGGTCGCCGCCGACCGGGACGCCGTCCTCTACGACGAGCTGCGCGACCTCGCGCTCGCCAAGGGCGCCGAGCTGCACCTGGTGACCGGACCGCCGGTCCCCGACCGGCTGGCCCCGGCCGAGCTGGCGCGTCTGGTACCGGACATCGCCGACCGGGACGTCTTCCTGTGCGGACCGCCGCCCATGATGACCGCGGTCCTCGGCAGTCTGCGCGAGCTGAACGTGCCCAAGCCGCAGATCCACTTCGAACGCTTCAGCCTGGCGGGTTGAGGGACACGAGAGAGAAGACGAGAACACCGTGAAACGAGCGATACCGGTCGTCGTGCTGAGCATCGCGGGCCTGGTCCCCGTGTGGCTCTACGAACCCTCGGCCGACACCTCCACCGTCCAGGCCGCCACACCCGCGGCGCCCTCCACGCCCGCCACCTCCCCGTCGTCCTCCTCGCCGGGAACCTCCTCCTCCACCGTCGTCGCGGGTGCGACGGTGAACACGGAGAAGGGCCCCGTCCAGGTGGAGGTGACCTTCGACGGGGACGAGATCAGCTCGGTGCGGATGCTCCAGCAGCCGAACCATCCGCAGACCACGGCGGCCGTGCCGAAGCTGATCGCGTCGACGCTTCAGGCCCAGAGCGCGGACATCGACACGGTGTCCGGCGCGACGATCACCACCGACGGCTACAAGGAGTCCCTCCAGGCCGCGATCGACGCGAAGGGCTGACCGCCATGCGCCGCGTCGAACAGGTCATGGGCTTCCCGGTCTCGCTGCGGATCGACGACGAGAGCGTCCCCGAGTCGGCCGCGGACGCGGTCTTCGCGTGGCTGAACCAGGTCGACGCCCGCTTCAGCCCCTTCAAGCCGGACAGCGAGGTGTCCCGGCTCGACCGGGGCGAGCTGTCGGACCCCAGCGAGGACCTCACCGAGATCCTCGGCCTGTGCGAGCACTACCGGACCGCCACCGGCGGCGCCTTCGACGTACGGCTGCCCGGCCGCGGCCTCGACCCCTGCGCGGTGGTCAAGGGCTGGTCGGTGCAGCGGGCGGCCGAACTGCTGAGGGCGGCGGGGGTGAAGCGCTTCTGCCTCAACGCGGGCGGCGACGTCGTCACCGCCGGCGGTCCCTGGCGCGTGGGCGTACGGCACCCCGAGCACGCCGACCAACTGTGCACGGTGCTCCATCTCGCCGACGGCGCGGTCGCCACCTCCGCCCGATACGAGCGGGGCGACCACATCATCGACGGCCGCACGGGCCGCCCGGCGACCGGACTGCTCAGCCTGACCGTCGTCGCCCCGACCCTCACGGAGGCGGACTCGGTGGCCACGGCCGCCTTCGCCATGGGCACCGAGGGCGTCGAGTGGGCGGCCGGGCTGGAGGGCTGCGAGGTGTTCGCGGTGGACGCCGACCGCCAGGTGCTGCGCACCCCGGGCTTCCCGACGGCCCCGACGGGCGAAACGGCCGCATGAGCGTCGCGGTGGCGGCCGAGGGCCTGGCCGTGTGGCTCCTCGGCTGGGGCGCGGCGGTGGCGGCCTGGGGGGCGTGGCGGGGGCGGCGTGGTGGCGAGGCTCCGGCCGGTGGAGTGGACGCGGTGGCGTGACGGTGCCGGCGGGGTCGCCGGACGTGCTCGTCGCGGGGCGTCGTGAGGGGGTGGTGGCGTGGTGCGCACACGGCGGTCACCGGCACAAACCGGCGGTCCGCCCTGCCATCGAGCCGCAACACAAGCCGTCTAGACTCTCCCCCCAACGGCCCGCACGACTGGCCGAGAGCGGGCAATTCCTGCCACACCCGAAGGGTATTCGGCGCTTTGATACGGATAGATTCAGTCACCAAGCGGTACCCGGACGGCACGGTGGCGGTCGACCGGCTGTCATTGGAGATACCCGACCGGTCGATCACCGTCCTGGTCGGGCCGTCGGGCTGCGGGAAGACGACGACCCTGCGCATGATCAACCGGATGGTCGAGCCGAGCGAGGGCACCATCCTCCTCGACGGCAAGGACATCACACAGCAGCCCGTGAACACGCTGCGCCGGTCCATGGGGTACGTCATCCAGAACGCCGGTCTCTTCCAGCACCGCACGATCGTCGACAACATCGCCACCGTGCCCCGCATGCTCGGCTGGGGCAAGGAGAAGGCGCGGGCGCGGGCCCGGGAGCTGATGGAGCGGGTGGGACTCGACGCCACGCTCGCCAAGCGGTACCCGTACCAGCTCTCCGGCGGCCAGCAGCAGCGCGTGGGTGTCGCACGCGCCCTCGCCGCCGATCCGCCGGTGCTGCTCATGGACGAGCCGTTCTCCGCCGTCGACCCGGTGGTCCGCAAGGGGCTTCAGGAGGAACTCCTGCGCATCCAGGACGAGTTGGGCAAGACGATCGTCTTCGTCACCCACGACATCGACGAGGCCGTGAAGATCGGCACGATGGTCGCCGTGATGCGTACCGGCGGCAAGCTCGCCCAGTTCGCACCGCCCGCCGAGCTGCTGTCGCACCCCGCGGACGAGTTCGTCGAGGACTTCCTCGGCGCGGACCGCGGCATCCGCCGGCTGTCCTTCTTCCCCTCCGCCGGGCTGGAGCTGCTGACCGCGCCGATCGTCGCGATCGACTCCACCGCCGAGCAGATCACCGCCCGTGACACGGCCGGGGCCCCCTACCTCCTCGTGACCGACCTGGAGGGCAGGCCGCTCGGCTGGGGCGAGCCGGACCGGCTGACCGCCGGGGACATCAGGGCGGAACAGCTCCTGTCCCACGGGCGGCCGTTCGTCGCCGGCACCGACTCGCTGCGGGCCGCCCTCGACTGCGCGGTGCTCTCGCCCACCGGCTGGGCGGTCGCCGTGGACGCCGAGGGCCGGGCGGCCGGGGTGGTCTCGCAGCAGACCATCGCCGAGGCCATCCGAGGCGCCCACGCCGAAGGACGCGAGGCCGAGCAGGCCACCCGTGCCACCCAGGTCACCAAGGCCGTCGGATGAGCGGCTTCTTCGACATCCCCAGCGACCTCCAGCACAGCTGGCTCGGCCTGATCGGCCTGCATCTGCGCGAGGCCCTGCTGCCGGTCCTGTTCGGGCTGGTGTGCGCGCTGCCGCTGGCCCAGCTGTGCGTGCGGTTCCGCTGGCTGTACCCGCCCGTGCTGTGGGTGACGACCGTGCTGTACGCCATCCCCTCGCTGGCCTTCTTCGTCGTCCTCATCGACTACACCGGCCAGACCGAACTCACCGTGATGATCCCGCTGGGCGTCTACAGCCTGGTGGTGCTGGTCCCGGCGATCGTGGACGGTGTGCGGTCGGTGCCGCAGGAGACCCTGGCCGCCGCGACCGCCATGGGATTCGGGCCCGTACGCCGCTATGTCCAGGTGCAGCTGCCGATCGCGGTGCCCGCCATCATCGCGGGACTGCGCATCGCGGTCGTCTCGAGCGTCAGCCTCGTCAGCGTCGGCACCCTCATCGGCAACCAGGGCGCACTCGGCAACCTGCTCGCCGACGCGATGTTCTACCACCGGCCCGAACTCGCCGTGAACTCCGTGGTCACCACGGCCGTCCTGGCGATCGTCCTGGACGCCCTGCTGGTGGGCCTGCGGGTGCTGCTGACGCCGTGGATGCCGAGCGCCACCCGCCGGAAACCGAAGGCGGCCACGGCCCGGCCCGAACCGGCCACCCTCGCCCTGGAGGACGCGGTCAAATGAACGTCCTGAACTTCATCAACGCGTTCTTCAGCGACAGCGCCCACTGGAAGGGCTACGACGGCATCCCCACCCGGCTGGGCGAGCACGTCGGCTACTCCGTCCTCGCGCTCGCCATCGCCGCCGCGATCGGTCTGCCCGTCGGCCTGCTGACCGGGCACACCGGGCGGGGCGGCAACGCGCTGGCGTTCATCGCCACCGCCGCCCGCGCCCTGCCCAGCTTCGGTCTGCTGGTGCTGATGTTCGTCATCATCGGCCTCGGCCTGCTGCCCGTGATGATCCCGCTGGTCGTTCTCGCCGTCCCGCCGATCCTGGTCACCACCTACGAGGCGATGCGCTCCGTCGACCCGTCCCCGGTGGACGCCGCCCGCGGCATGGGCATGCACGAGTCCCGCATCCTGTTCCAGGTGGAGCTGCCCGTCGCGCTCCCGCTGATCCTCAGCGGCCTGCGTTCGGCGGCCATCCAGATCGTCTCGACGGCCACCATCGCCGCGTACGTCTCCCTCGGCGGCCTCGGCCGGTACATCGTCGACGGTCTCTACCAGCGCAACTACGAGAAGGTCGTCGGCGGCGCCACCCTGGTCGCCGTGATGGCGCTGGTGACGCTCGGGCTGTTCTGGGCGCTGAACCGGTTCGTGGTGTCGCCGGGAGTACGCCGCAGCAGCTGACCTCCCGCACGCACGCGGGCCCGGGACACGCCGTCCCGGGCCCGCTTTCGCGTTCTCTCAGCCCTCGGTACGGGCCAGTGCCTGCTCCAGGACGACGAGCAGGGCGTCGCGCACCGAGCCGCGCTCGCGGGCGTCGAACACCACCAGCGGGACACGGTCGTTGACGTCGAGCGCCCAGCGGACCTCCTCCAGGGTGTGCTCCACCCTGCCGTCGAAGGCGTTGACGGCCACCGCGAACGGGATCTGCTTGTGCTCGAAGTAGTCGACGGCCGCGTAGCAGTCGTCGAGACGGCGGGTGTCCACGATGACGAGACCGCCGAGCGCGCCCTCGACGAGGTCGTCCCACATGAACCCGAACCGCTCCTGCCCGGGCGTGCCGAACAGGTACAGCTTCAGGGTCGGGTCGATGGTGATGCAGCCGAAGTCCATGGCGACCGTGGTCGTGGTCTTGCGCGGGGTGTGGCTGAGGTCGTCCACGCCCGCCGCGACCTCGGTGATCGCGGCCTCGGTGGTCAGCGGCTCGATCTCGGAGATCGAACCGACGGCGGTGGTCTTGCCCACGCCGAATCCGCCCGCGATCACCATCTTGACCGGCAGGGGCGGTCGTACGGAGGCCTGCGCGGCCACGGGGCGGGGGGCCGGTTCAGTCGGAATCACGGGAAACCCCTCGGGAGTCGGGGATGGCCCGCAGGCCATCGATAACCCTTCGCAGTACGGACGCGTCGCGGATGGCGCCGGTGTCGGGCACGTGCACCGTCAGCTGCCCCGCCGCCCGCAGGTCCTCGGCGAGGATGCGGACCACGTTGAGGTGCAGCCGCAGCCGGGCCGCGATCTCCGCGATGGACTGCGGTTGCCGGCAGGCGGCGACGATGTCGTGCTGTTCGAAGGAGAGCCGGTCGAGCACGTCGAGCCCCTCGGCGGTGGCCACCACCTGGGTCTCGACGGGCATCGTCCGGCCGTTCGCGCTGGGTGCCACCCGGCCGGCGGTGACCAGGAACGGCCGTACGGCGGGAACGGGGCCGGCCGGGTCCGGTCCCGGGGGTGTCTCCGCCATGGGTTGTGTCTTCCTCCTCGGCCGGGCGGCGCCCGGTCAGCGTTTCGGAGCGACGCCGACGCTGTTCTTCAGTTCGAGCACGAGCTGCGGGCTGAGCGCGGCACCGGCCCGGTTGGCGAACAGCGTCATCTCGTACGCGATGTTGCCGAGCTTGGCCTCCTTGTCGGTGACCACGCCGAGAACGGCGCCGCTGCCGATCGCGGAGACCAGCACATGGCCGCCCTCCAGATCGATGATGACCTTGTTGAGGCCGCCCAGCCCGTAGTTGCCGGAGGCCCCGGCGGCCAGGCTGGTGATGCCGGAGACGATCGCGGCGAGGCGCTCGGAGTCGGCGTGCTCGCGCAGCTCGGACACGGCGATGAGCAGGCCGTCGGAGGAGACGGCGATGGCGTCGACGACGCCCGCCGTCTCGGTGGCGAAACGATTCAACAGCCAGGTGAAGTCGGCTGCCGCGGCCTGCAGTTCGGCCGGCGTGTTGCCTGCCGCCGGAGTGTCACCTGTCGACGTGCTCACTGCTCCGCTCCTTCCGGGGAGTGGTGGTGCTGGTGCGGGGGGTTGGGTGCGGGTCCGCTGGTGCGGGGCACGGGGGTCGGGGTGGTGGCGGTGTCGTCGTCGGGAAGGGTCCGGTGCGTGCCGGTGTCCTCGGCCTCGCTGTCGCGGTGGGCGCGCTCCACGGCCGCCTCGAACTCGTCGAGCGCGGCCCGTACGGCGTCCGCGTCGGCAGGCCGGGGCGCGGACCGCTGCGCGGCCTGCTGGTCGGGGTCGGCGCCGAACGTCGTACGCAGGGTCGCTCCCCGGACGCGGCGACGCAGGGGACGGGCTCCGTCACCGCCCGCGTACGGGCCCGTGGACACCACCCCGTCGGCAACGGACGACGGGGCGGACGCCGTCTCGCCGTCCCGGGCACGGGGGATGAAGGGGGCATCGGGGCGGTCGCTGTGGGTGGTGTGGGGCGGTCCGCCGGTCGGGGTGGCGGAGCTGCCGGGGGTGGCCGCGGTGATGTCCCCGGTGGGGGTGGGTGCGGTGATGTCCGCGCCAGGGGCGGCCGGGGTGAGCGGGTCGGCGCCGGGCGCTGCGGCCGGGGTGCCGGGCGCGGTGGAGCCGTTGGCCGGGCCGGGGGACGACGCGCCGGTCGGGCCGCTGTCGCGCTGGGGCACTCTGCGGGGGAGCGGGGCGGGGCCGTCATGGGCGGGCCGGGCGTCGGTGGCGCTCGGCCGGCCGGTCGAGGCCGGTGTGGGGCCTCCGACTTCCGCCGTGTCCCGGAACGACGCCGCATGCGAAGTCGCGTACGAGGCCGAGTCGACGGCCGGGCCGGAACCGACAGCGGAATCCGAACCGGCGCCCGCACCGTCCGTACCCGCAGCGAGGGGCGAGCCCGGGAGGGCCGCCGTTCCCGAGCCTGACCGGGCTGCCGAGCCCGAGCCCGCGCCGGCCCCCGTGAGCTCGGTTCTCGAGCCCGCGCCGGTCCCGGTGAGTCCGGTGTCCGGGCCCCCCGCGCCCACCGTCGCCCTCGTCGCCGAGGCCCCCGGCGCCGCCACCGTCACCGGGCTCATCGTCAGCAGCAAGGAGGACGGGATGATGACCTCGGCCGTGACGCCGCCGCCGGGGGTGCGGGACAACGTGACGCCCACCTCCCAGCGACGCGCCAGCGTGCCGACCACGAACAGGCCGAGGACCTTCGTCGGGACGACGTCGAGGCGTTCGCGGCGGATCAGGCGGGCGTTCTCCTCGGCGAGCCGTTCCGCGCTCATCCCGAGCCCGTGGTCGGCGACCACGACCAGCGCACCCTCGGCGCTGTCGGTGACCGTCACCTCGACGGGGCTGCCGGCGGGCGAGAACGACACGGCGTTCTCGACGAGTTCGGCCACCATCAGCGTGAGGTCGCCGATGATGTCGGGTTCGACCATGACCTCGGTCGCGGCCCGCAGGTGCACTCGCTGGAAACCCTCGATCTGGCCCAGCGCGGCCCGTACCACGTTGGTGAGTGCGAGCGGCCCGGAGTCGAGGACCGTCTCGCGGATGCCGGCGAGCAGCATAAGGCTGTCCGCGTTGCGGCGCAGACGGACCGCGATGTGGTCGATGGAGTACAGCCGTTCCAGCAGCGCGGGGTCGGTCTCGCCCCGTTCCACCGCGTCGATCAGCGCGAGCTGCCGGGTGGTGAGGTTGCTGACCCGGCGGCCCACGTTGCCGAACATCTCGGCGACGTTGCGCCGGCTGAGCACCTGCCGCTCCAGCAGCGCGGCGGCGGTGGTCTGGACGTGGTTGAAGGCCTCGGCGAGGTCGCCGATCTCGTCCTGCGCGGTCACCGGCACCTCGCGCAGCCGCGGCGGCGCGGTGTCCTCGGCGTCGTCGTCGGCGACCCGCGCGAGCTCACGCCCGGCGACGTCGGCGACCTGCCGGGCGGCGCCGGTCAGCGCCTGCACCGGGCGCACCACGGACCGCCGTACGAGGACCGCGAAGGCGATCCACACGGCGAAGCCGAACAGCGCCAGGCCCAGCAGCAGTCCCGCGCGCCAGGCGGCCTCGCTGGAGGCGGCCTCGGCCCGGTCGGCGATCTGGCCGATGAGGGACGCGGTGATCTGCAGCCGGGTCTCCGACTGGAGCCGGTAGTCCGGGTAGGAGCCGAGCGCCTCGGTGAAGGCCTCGCGGATCTGCTTGGGCGTCGCGGCCTGGAGGTTGCCGGGGTCGATCTGGAGCTCGGCGTAGTGCCGGCCGATGGTGGCCTGCGCGCTGTTGTGTTCGATCCCGCCCAGCTCGTCCGCCTGGGCCTCGGTCGCGAACCGGGCGAAACGGTCGGCCTGCTGGTTGTACTCGTTCTCGAAGCCGACCGCGCCGATGAACTCGATCTGGGCGTTGCTGTCACCTGTGCGCGCGGAGAAGACGGCCGTCTCGAAGGCGCTGTGGGCGGCGTCGGCGCGCAGCAGGGAGTCGAGCAGGTTGCCGGTGAAGGTGCCGGCGAGGGCCTCGTTGTGGTCCAGGCCGAGGCCGTCGATCAGACCCTCGGAGGCGTTGGTGTAGGCCGGGTCGATGTTGTCGGCGGGCAGATAGCCCTGCTCGATGGTGGCGCGCAGACTCGAGAGGCCGCTGATCTCCCGCAGCGCCTGCGCCTCGGTGTCGGGCAGCCGGTCGCCGAAGGTGTCGCGTACCTTCGCGGCCTGGAGGTCGACCGCGGCCTGCGCCTTGCGGTAGTCGCCGGAGGAGGGGCGGGTCCCCGCGGGCGCGGCCTCGTGCCGTACGGACAGCAGGATGGCCTGCTGGTGCTCGGTCTCCACCCGGTCGACCAGCTCCGCGACCTGCGCGCTGTCCCGGACCAGCTGGGCGGCGGAGTCCGCGTCCCGGGCCTGGCCCACCTGGTCGGCGATCAGATAGGCGAGCAGCGCGGCCACCACGGCCAGCGGCACCCCCACCAGGACGTTGAGCTTGCGGCGGAACGCCCAGCGGTCGGCGAACGCCCGTAGCCGCCGTACGCCCCGTACGGCGGATGCGTCACCCCGGGCCGACGGCGGTGTCGGCTGGGCGGCTGCGCCCACCTCGGTCGTGGACACCTGGCCTCCTTCGTGGGTGTCTTACGGCGCGCGAAAAACTACACGTGACCGATTCTGATCGATACGGGACGGTGTGGTGTGAGACCAGCGACCTGGGACCTGAAAGAGAGGACCCGAGATACCGGACAACACCGACGCGGCCCCCGCACGCCACTGTGACCGGCGCCAACTTCCGCGAGACTACAGCCTCTTCGGTCGCCCGATCGTGCCCCCCTGCGTCAAGAATCCATCACGAGTCATCCACGGGTGGGCGGGTTCGGTGGCGATTTTGTTCGTCCTCCCTTCATGGCCGATCACCTATTGAGGCCAATCGGTGACCAGGCTGCTCTTGACTGACCAAGAACCCGCTGGATTGGATCAGCGCAAGAGCTTCCGAGCAACCCACTCAGTCCGGAACGGAAATCGTGACTTCCTACGCCGCACACAGCAGGCCCCTCAGGAGACGAACCGGCGTGGCCGCCCTCGCGCTCGCCGCCGCCACCGCCCTGCTGGCGGGGTGTTCCTCCTCCGACGACAAGTCCGACCCGCTCGCCGACAACACCGCGAAGAGCGGCACGGTCGTCGTGGGCTCCAACAACTTCGCCGAGAGCATCCTGATCGCCGACATCTACGGCGAGGCCCTGAAGGCCAAGGGCGTCAAGGTCTCCTACAAGCCGAACATCGGCAGCCGGGAGACCACCTACGGCCTGCTGAAGAACGGCTCCATCACGGTTCTGCCGGAGTACAACGGCTCGCTGCTCGCCTACCTGGACCCGAAGGCGGAGCAGAAGTCGGCCGCGGCCGTGAACGCGACCGCGAAGGCCAAACTGGATCCGAAGCTGACGCTGCTGGAGTCGGCGCCGGCCGAGGACAAGGACTCCGTCAGCCTCAACGCGGAGACCGCGAAGCAGTACAACCTGACCGGGCAGTCCACGCTCGCGGACCTCAAGGACATCGCCCCGAAGCTGACCATCGGTGGTTCGCCGGAGTTCCAGACCCGGCAGCAGGGCCTGGTGGGCCTCGAGGCGCAGTACGGCCTCAAGTTCAAGTCCTTCAAGGCGCTGGACGCGGGCGGCCCGCTGACGCAGGCGGCGCTGACGAAGAACACCGTGCAGGCCGCGGACATCTTCACCACGGACCCGACCATCGTCAAGGAGAAGTTCGTCGTCCTCCAGGACCCGAAGAACCTCTTCGGCTTCGCGAACGTGACCCCGCTGGTGTACAAGTCCGGCCTCTCCCAGGAGGGCGTCGCCGCCCTCAACGAGGTCTCGGCCAAGCTGGACACGAAGTCGCTGCTGGACATGGACTCCCAGGTGCAGCTCGAGAACAAGGACCCGCTCGACGTCGCCAAGGCCTGGCTGAAGTCGGCCGGCCTGAGCTGACGTCCGCACGTCGGACACGACGGCCGACGGACCGGCGCGGGTGCCCTCCCCGGCGGGGGGCGCCCGCGCCGTTCTCTTCGGTCTTCGGAACCGCGCTTGGCGTCGGCACACTCGTCAGCCTCGCGGACGGCGCGGCCGTCCCGTCGTGCCGTCCAAGGCCGGCGTACGGGCGGAGCGGTCGTGGCACACCGGCCGGCTCCTGGCCGCTTCCGGGCGCCTCCGTGCTCCTCCATGGGCGCGGGACCGGCGTCGGGCCCACCAGCCGGCCGGTGCCGGTCGCCATGGACGACGAGTACGGCTCACGGCTCCTGCCGCAGCCGTGCCGGAGCGCTGCTGCCCGCCCGCCGGGTACGGGCGATGCTCGCGGTCCGCGCCGACCAGCTTCTCGCAGGCGACTCGGGCGTCCAGAGGGCCAGGTGGCTCCGCCACATGACCCTCCACGCCGCACGGCGATCGCACGCACCGAACGCCGCTCCTTCTCCCACGGAGATCCATCAGAAGGGCCCTGGCCCCGTGTCGGCCGGTGTCGAGAACGTCGCCGGTGCGGAGCTCGCGCAGAGGCGGGTCGTCGACTGTCCGCCCGCCCCACGGCGACCGACTCGCCCTTGGCCGCCGCCCGGCCCCCTCCGCACTGAGGACCGCCCGCTGGCGGGAGGCGTGACGGCGGCGAGGGAGCTTCCGTCGCCGGCGGGGTGGCAGCCGTAGCCCCGTGTACCCGGTCGGCTCAGTGGCGGACGCCCGTGCCGAGTTCCGCCCGGGCCCGCGCCGCCGCCCCGATCGCCACCGCGTCCTGGCCGAGCAGCGCGGGCAGTACCCGCACCGGGTGTCCGCTGACGGGGGGTTCGGCGGTGAGCGTTCGCCGGATCGCGGGTTCCAGGAGCGACCAGGACCGGCTGACGCCGCCGCCGACGACGAAGGTCGTGACGTCCAGCAGACCCGCCGTCATCAGCAGCGCCCGGGCCACCGCGGCGCCGGCGCCCTCGTACACGGCGAGCGCCTCCGGATCGTCCGCGCCCGCCGCCGCCTCGGCCACCCCACGCGCGCTCAGGGAACGGCCGGTGCGCTGCCCGTAGCGGGCCTCGATCGCGCGACCCGACGCCAGCGTCTCCAGGTGACCCCGGCCGCCGCAGGTGCACGGCAGGTCCCCGAAGCCCGGCACGTGCCCGATCTCGCCCGCCGCGCCGTGCGGTCCGTCGTACAGCGCCCCGTCCAGCCACAGCGCCCCGCCCACCCCTGTGCCCAGCGTCATCCCGAGCACCTGCGGCTCGCCGGCGACCGCGCCGGCCGCCGTCTCGCCGCGCAGGAACGCGTTGACGTCGTTGTCCAGGAACGCGGGCACGCCCAGCGCCTCCTCGACCGCGGCCGTCACCGCGAACCCGGCCCAGCCCCGGAAGGAGTCGCTGGCGACCAGGACCCGCCCGGCCCGCGCGTCCACCACACCGGCCGCCCCGACCCCGACGCCGAGCAGCCGTGCGCCCGTACGATCCAGCAGCAGGCGTACGGCGTCCAGCGCGGCCCCGACCATCGCCGTGCCGCCCTCCGCCGCCGGGGTCGGTACCTCCAGCCGGTCGACGACGGTCAAATCCTCCTCACACAAAGCCACTTGGGTCGAGGTCCCGCCGATGTCGACACCGGCGACCGTGTGCGTCACGCGGTGGCCCCCGTCCGGTCCGCCGCCCGCCGGCGCCGTTGCGCCACCGGGTCCGGTACCGGCACGGCGGCGATGAGCCGGCGCGTGTACTCCGTCTCCGGGTGCAGCAGGGTGGACATGGTCGGCCCCTGTTCCTCCACCCGGCCCGCCCGCATCACGACGACCCGCTGGGCGAACTCCTGGACCACGGCCAGGTCGTGCGACACGAAGAGGCAGGCGAACCCGAGCTCGCCCTGCAACTCGGCGATCACCTCCAGAACCGTCCGCTGCACACTCACGTCGAGCGCGCTCGTCGGCTCGTCCGCCACCAGCAGCCGCGGCCGCAGCACCAGCGCCCGGGCGAGACTCACCCGCTGCCGCTGCCCACCGGACAGCTCACGCGGCCCCCGCCTCACCAACTCCCTCGGCAGCCGGACGAGTTCGAGCGCCTCGGCGACCCGTTCCCGCCGTTCGGCCGCCGGCATGCCCCGCCGGTGCGTCCGCAACGGCTCGGCCACACACTCCGCCACACTCATCCGCGCGTCCAGCGAGGCCACCGGATCCTGGAGCACCACTCCCACCCCGGAGAGCAGCGCCCGGCGCGTCCGGCCCCGGGCCCGCCCGAGATCAGTCCCGAACAGGGACACCGAGCCGGAGTTTGTCGGGACGAGCCCGAGGGCGACCCTGGCCGCCGTCGACTTGCCCGACCCGGACTCGCCGACCAGGCCGACGGTTTCGCCGGGCCGGACGTCGAGCGACACACCGTCGAGGGCGCGTACGGCACCAGGTCCCCGCCCGAACCGCACCGTCACCTCCCGGAGCCGGACCACTGGAGGGGCGGTCTCCGAGTCGGCGCCGACCGGGACGGACTTCTCCCCGCGGAGCGGGACGGGCCCTTCCTCGCCGACCGGTTCGGCCTCCTCCCCGCCCACCCTCAGCCGCGGCACCGCCGCCAGCAGCCGCCGCGTGTACTCGTGCGTCGGCCGCAACAGCACCTCTTCCACGGACCCGGTCTCCACCACGTCGCCCCGCAGCATCACGGCCACCCGGTCGGCGAAGTCGGCGACCACGCCCATGTTGTGCGTCACCAGCAGCACGCCGGTGCCCGAGTCGGCCGCCAACCCGCGGAGGAGATCGAGGATCTCGGCCTGGACGGTGACGTCGAGCGCGGTGGTCGGCTCGTCCGCGATCAGCAGGCTCGGCGAGTTGGCGATCGCCATCGCGATGACGACCCGCTGCCGCTGCCCGCCCGACAGCTGGAACGGGAACGCGGACGCCCGCCGCTCCGGCTCGGGAATGCCGACCTTGCGCAGGAGTTCCACCGCCTCCCGGGCGGCCTCCGCACGCGAGAGAGGCCGGTGGTTGCGGACGACTTCCGCTATCTGCCTGCCGATCCGGGTCAGCGGGTCCAGCGCGCTGGCCGGCTCCTGGAAGACCATGGACGCGGTACGGCCGCGGAGCGCGGCCAGTTCCGCCTCACCGGCCCCGACGATCTGAGTACCGTCGACGGTCACCCGCCCGGACGCCCGCGCGTTGCCCGGCAGCAGTCCCATCGCGGCGAGCGCCACCGTCGACTTGCCGGACCCGGACTCGCCGACCAGGGCGAGGGTCTCCCCGGGCCGGACGCGCAGCGACACCCCGCCGACGGCGGGCACATCGCCCGTGTCCGTCGTGAAGACGACCGACAGGTCCTCGATGTCGAGGATGTTCATCCGCGTCCCCTCACGTCGAAGGCGTCGCGCAGCCCGTCGCCGATCGCGTTGAACGCGCACACGACGAGGATGATCGCGAGGCCGGGCGGAACGATCAGCCACCAGCGCCCGGAGTACGCGGCCGTCAGACCGGCCGACAGCATGCCGCCCCAGTCCGTCGACGGCGGCTGGACACCGAGGCCGAGATACGACACGTACGCGACGAGCAGGATCGCGTCGGCGACCTGGAAGGTGGCCGCGACGACGATCGTCGACACCGAGTTGGGCAGGATGTGCCTCAGGATCGCCCGGCCGTGCGTACCGCCGGTCGCGCGCAGCGTCAGCACGTAGTCACGGTTCTTCAGCGTGAGCGTCTCCGCCCGGACCAGCCGCGAGGGGACCAGCCAGGACACCAGGCCGAGGATCACGATCAGACCGAGGGCGCCCGGCGAGGTGATCGCGGAGACCACCAGCAGGATGAACAGCGCGGGGATCGCGATCCCGGCGTCCACGACCCGCATCATCACTGCGTCCACCCAGCCGCCCGCGTACCCCGCGACCGCGCCCCACAGGGTGCCGATGACGGTGGCGAGCAGTCCGGACGCCAGCCCGACCAGCAGCGAGATCTTCCCGCCGTACATCAGCCGCCCGAGCTCGTCATGGCCGACGGCGTCGGTCCCGAGCAGATGCGCGCCGCCGGGTGCGAGGTTGACCTGCGTGAGGTCGGTGTGGGTCTGGTCGGTGGAGTAGAGCAGCGGGCCGACGAAGCAGAACAGCAGGAACAGGACGACCACCGCGAGTCCCGCCACGGCGAGCTTGTTGCGGGCGAACCTGCGCAGGGACAGGCGGTAGCCCGCGACCGGTTCCGCGACGACGGTCGTGTGCAGTACGGCAGTCACGCTCGGCCCGCCTTCACTCGGGGATCGACGATCCGCTGCACGACGTCCGCGAGCAGCGTGCCCACGACCGTCGCGACGGAGATGACGAGGACGCAGCCGAGCAGCACCGGATAGTCGGAGGACTGCGCGGCGGACCAGAACAGCAGCCCCATCCCCGGGTAGTTGAAGAGCTGCTCGACGACGAGCGCGCCGCCGAAGAGGACGGGGACGTAGTAGCCGAGCATCGCCACGACCGGAGTGAGGGAGTTGCGGAAGACGTGCCGGAAGAGGATCGCGCCCTGCCGTGCGCCGCCGGCCCGCGCGGTGCGGACGTAGTCCTCGGAGAGGTTCTCGAGGGTCGCCGCCCGCATGTACCGGCTGAACACGGCGATCATCGACGCGGCCCCCGTGACCACCGGCAGCACCAGCGCCGCCGGGTCCGCGAACACCTGCGCCAGGGTGTCCCCCTGCGGTGCCTGGGAGGGGAACCAGCGCAGCGTCTGGGTGAACAGCAGCACCAGGATCAGGCCCAGGAAGTACACGGGCGTGGAGTACGCGACGAAGCTCAGCGTGGTGATGACGTAGTCGGCCGGCTTGTTGCGGCGCACCGCCTGCCACATGCCGAGCGGGATCGCCAGCAGCAGCCCGACCAGCGCGGACAGGACCGTCAGCACCAGGGTCTTCGGCAGCCGTTGCTCGATCAGCCGGGAGACGGCCTCGTTGAGCGTGTACGACGTGCCGAGGTCACCGTGGACGAGGGTGCCCAGGTAGTAGGCGTACTGGACGGGCAGCGGCCGGTCCAGGCCCTGTTCGTGGTTGAACGCGGCGATCTGCCCGGCCGTGGCCTGCGGGCCGAGGATCCCGCGTGCGGGACCCCCGGGCAGCGCGTGCAACAGGCAGAACACGACGATCGTCACGATCAGGATCACGGCCAGGGCCTGGAGGACCCGCCGGGTCAGGTAGAGAAGCGTGTCCATGTCCGAGGCCTCAGCTCGTCCACTTCCACTGCGCCGGGTGGAAGTTGGCGAGGGAGTCCTGGGAGAAGCCGCCGAGACCGTTCTTCATGACCGAGATCTGGTAGACGGGCTCCGGCAGCCAGATCACCGGCAGGTCCTTGGCGAGGGCCGCGCTGTAGTCCTGGATCGCCTGGTTCGAACTCGACGTCGTGGACGCCGAGATGAGCTTGTCCACCGCCGGGTCGGAGTAGTTGCCGAAGTTCGAGCCGCCCTTGGACTGGAACAGCGAGTCTCCGGTCGGGAAGGCGTTGAAGTACCAGCTGCCCGCCGTACCGAAGAAGGACAACTGCCACTTGCAGATCGACTGACCCGACGTGCACTGCGGGGTCTGCGACAGGACGGAGTTGACCGGCGCGGTCTTGATGGAGAACTTGATGCCGGTCTTCGCGAACGCCGACTGGATCGCGCTCATCATGTTGTCGGTGACCGTCGACCCGGACTGCGAGAGCACCTGCATCTCGAACTTCGTGCCCTTGGCGACGCCTTCACCGCACTTCGCGGGTTCCGTGCACGTCATGACCCCGCCCTGCTCGCTCCAGCCGTGGTCGGTCAGCAGCTTCCGCGCCGTGGACGTCGAGAACGGATACGGGTTGTCCTTCTGCACGGGCGACAGGAAGTCCGAGGCCTGCCCCTGCGGGATCGGCCCGTAGCCGGGCACCGCCGTCCCGTTGAGGACGACCTTCGCCAGACTCGTCTGGTCGATGGAGTGCTGGATCGCCTGCCGGGCGTACAGCTGCTTGAACACCGCGCCCATCGCCGGGTTGTTGAAGTTGTACGGCATATAGGTGATCGCCCAGCCCGACCACGGCTTCACGGTGTAGCCCTGCCCGGTGAAGCTGCCCTTCTGGTCGAGGTCGGTCGCCTCGATGTAGCCGTAGTCGACGCTGCCGGAGCGCAGCGCGTTCTTCTCGGCGTCCGCCGTGGTGAACGGCAGCAGGTTCACCGTCGGGATGCCCGGCTTCTCACCGCCGTCGTACTTCTTGTTGGCGGTGAGCACCACCTTGCCGGAGGTCGAGAAGGACTTGACGGCGTAGGGGCCGCTGATGGTCTTCCAGAGGGCGTCCTTCTGGTAGCCGGCGATGTTCTTCGCGGCGTTGTTGAGAAACGTCCACACCTGCTTGGGGTCCCCGCCCTTGTCCCAGACGTGCTGGGGCAGCGGGGTGATGGAGTTCAGTTCGTTCGCCAGCATCCACTGGGGGTTGTACGCCTTGTCGAACGTGATGGTGAAGTGACGGTCGTCCTCGGCCTTGAAGGACGTCCAGTTGTCCGGTGCCTTGCCCGGGTTGTAGCCCGCCCACTGCGCCTTGTTGGCCTTGATGAGGTCGTACCAGAACTCGACGTCCCGTGAGGTGATCGGCTTGCCGTCGCTCCAGTGCCGGTCGCCCAGCGTGATCCGGACACTCTTGTTGTCGGCGGCGAAGTCGGCGGCCGTGGCGACGGAACCCGCCTTGTTCCAGGCGATCTTCCCGGTCGAGCCGTCGTAGGCGATCAGCGGCTCCCACAACGTGTTCGCGATGGAGATGTTGTTGGTGTTCAGATGCGCCGCCGTACCGATCGGCAGGATCCAGTTCGGCGTGAAGTTCGCGGGCAGCGCGTAGTTGATCGAGTCGTGCGACGCCGACGACGTGCCGCTCGTCCCGGAACACGCGGTGAGCAGCAGCGTGCCCGCGCCGAGGGCGGCGCCGGCGAATCTCGTGCGGGCAGGGGACATGGTTCTCCTCGGGCAGCAGCAGAAGCGGGGGGCGGAGCCAGTGAACGCTCCATGGGTACGAAGAAACAGACGTGCCGCTGTAAAAAGCCTGTTACTGCCGTTCTGTAAAAAGCCAGGAGGGGCCTCGGCTGGCCTACGCTCGGGGCCTCGACCGCCGAAGACGGAAGTAACGGCCTCCATGCCTGAAAAAAGTCCGCCGCGCCGAAAGCACACGTCCGGCTTCTCCTCGCTGACCGAGTCGGTCCTGGAACTCCTCGCCTCCGGGCAGGCGACGACCCGTACGGAACTGGCCGCGCTGCTCGGCGCCGCCCCGTCCACGGTCTCGTTCGCGGTCGGCCAGCTGCTGGCCCACGGCCTGGTCGCCGAGGAGGGCACGCTGTCCTCCACCGGCGGGCGCCCGCGCAAGGTGTTGCGGCTCGGCGGCAGCGACGGGTACGCCGTGGCGGCCGACATCGGCGGCAAACACGCCCACGTGGGAGTCGTGCGCCCCGGCGGCGGACTCACCGACGTCTCCACCGTGCCGTTCGCCACCGCCGACGGCCCCGAGGCGGCGCTGCCCGGACTGGTCGACACCCTGGAGGGCCTCGTCGAACGGCACGGCCGACAACTGCTGCGGGGCGTCGGCCTCTGCCTGCCCGGACCGGTCGACGTCGAGCCGGGCCTGGTGACGCTGCCCGCCCGGATGCCCGGCTGGAACAGGTTCCCCGTACGGGACTGGCTGGAGGAGCGGTTCGGGGCACCGGTGGCCATCGAGAACGACGCCAACTGCATGGCCGTCGGAGAGCACAGCGTCCGGCCCGCCGGGCAACGCCAGTCGATCATGGTGAAGGCCGGGTCCGGGATCGGCGCCGGCGTCATCGCCGACGGGCGGCTCTACCGGGGCGGCACCGGCGCCGCCGGCGAGATCACCCACGTGCGCGTCGAGGCCGCCCAGGACACGCCCTGTTCCTGCGGCAACACCGGCTGCCTGGAGACCGTGGCCTCCGGCGCCGCCCTCGTCCGGATCCTGCGCGAGCGGGGACGGGCCGTGACGACCACCGAGGACGTCGTCCAACTCGCCTCCGACGCCGACCCCGAGGCGACCCGCGCGGTCCGCGAGGCCGGCCGCTACCTCGGCCGGGTGCTCGCCGCGAACGTCAACTTCTTCAACCCCGACGCGGTGTACCTCGGCGGCATCCTCTCCTCCCTGGAACCGTTCGTCGCCGCCGTCCGCAGCCAGTTGTACGAGGGCTGCCATCCGCTGGTCACCGAGCACCTGGTCATCGAACGGGCCGTCCTCGGCGCCGACGCGGGTCTGGTCGGCGCGGGCCAGTTCGCCCTGCAACGGGCGCTGGCCGAGGCACTGCGCGCGGTCACCGGCCATCCGTCCTGAGTCCCGCTGAGTCCCGCTCAGCCCCGTCGAGTCCCGTCGAGTCCCGGAGAAACCATGTCCCGCCCCGTCATCGCGATCGCCGGACTCGGCATCGAGTCCTCGACCTTCTCCCCCGCCCGCACCGAGGCCCCCGCCTTCCACCCGCAGCGCGGGGCCGACGTCCTCACCCGGTACCCCTTCCTCGCCCCCGGGCAGCCCCTGCGGGCCGCCGCCGACTGGCGCGGCGCCCTCGTCGGCAAGGCACTGCCCGGCGGCACGGTGACGGGACCCGCGTACGCCGAACTGGCCGCCGAACTCCTCAACCGGCTCGACGAGTCGGGCCCGATCGACGGCCTCTGGTACGACATCCACGGCGCGATGACCGTCGAGGACCTGGACGACGCCGAGGCCGAACTCCTGCGCCGTATCCGCGAAGTGGTCGGCCCGGACGTCCTGGTGTCGACCTCCATGGACCTGCACGGCAACGTCTCCCGCGAACTCGTCCACCAGAGCGACCTGATCACCTGTTACCGCATGGCCCCGCACGAGGACGCCATGGAGACCAGGGAACGGGCCGCCCGCAACCTCGTGGACCTCCTGGCGAGCGGCGCCCCGCGCCCGGTGAAGGCGTGGGTCCCGGTGCCGGTGCTGCTGGCCGGCGAGCAGACCTCCACCCGGATCGAACCGGCGAAGAGTGTGTACGCGGCCGTCGAGGAGGTGGAGGCCGGCGAGGGCGTGACGGACGCGGCGATCTGGGTCGGGTACGCCTGGGCGGACGAGCCGCGCAACCGGGCGGCGGTCGTCGTCACCGGACCCGACCCGGACGCCGTGTCCGCGGGCGCCGAGCGGCTGGCCCGCGGCTTCTGGGAGGCCCGGCACGACTTCGAGTTCGTCGCGCCCACCGGCACCCTCGACGAGTGCCTGGACGCGGCGCTGGCCTCACCGGATCGCCCGTACTTCATCAGTGACACCGGCGACAACCCGACCGCGGGCGGCGCCGGAGACGTCACCTGGGGTCTGCGACAGGTCCTGGACCGGCCGGAGTTCAAGGACCCGTCCGGCCCCACCGTCCTGTACGCCTCCCTGCCGGGACCGGCCGCCGTCGAGACCGCCGTCCGAGCCGGAGTGGGCGCGACCGTCACCGTCACCGCGGGCGCCGAGGTCGACGACCGGCACGCGGGCCCGCTCACCCTCACCGGAGTCGTCCACGCGATCCGGCACGGCGACCGGGACGCGGAGGTCGAGGTGGTGCTGCGGGTGGGCGGCGTTCACGTGGTCCTCACCCGGCTGCGCAAGCCGTACCACCACGAACACGACTTCACCGACCTGGAGTTGGACCCGCGCGCCGCCGACCTCGTCCTCGTCAAGATCGGCTACCTGGAGCCCGAGCTGTTCGCCATGGCCGCCGACTGGAAGATGGCGCTCACGCCCGGCGGCGTCGACCAGGACCTGACCCGTCTCGGTCACCGCCGCGTCCGCCGGCCCCTGTTCCCCTTCGACCCGGCGATGCCCGACCCGGACCTCACCGCCCGGATCGTCGCACCCTCGGCCGAGCCGCTCACGGGACCGGACGAGTGAGCTGATCCGTGCTGTCGCCCTCGTCCGCCTCCGCGATCACCCGGTCCATCAGGGCGATCAGCACGTCCCGGCAGGAGCGGCGCTCCCGGGCGTCGCACAGCAGCACCGGGACGTGCTCCGGCAGCGCCAGCGCGTCCCGGACGTCCTCCGGCGGGTACGGATGCCGTCCGTGGAAGCCGTTGACGCCGACCACGAACGGGATGCCCCGCCGCTCGAAGAAGTCGACGGCGGCGAAACTCGCCTCCGGTCTGCGGACGTCGATCAGCACCACCGCGCCCAGCGCGCCGACGGCCAGGTCGTTCCACATGAACCAGAACCGCTGCTGCCCGGGCGTGCCGAAGAGGTAGAGCACCAGCTCGTCGCTGATCGTGATCCGGCCGAAGTCCAGGGCCACGGTGGTGGCACGCTTCTCCTCGATGCCGTCCAGGTCGTCGATGCCCAGACCCGCGGCGGTCAGCGACTCCTCGGTGCGCAGTGGGGCGATCTCGCTGACCGACCCGACCATGGTGGTCTTGCCGACGCCGAAGCCCCCGGCTATCAGGATCTTGACGGTGTCGGGTGCCGCCGGAACGGCGGCGTCAGAGCCGGCCAAGACCGTCCCTCACTTTCTGCAGCAGGTCCAGGTGCGGGGCGCGGGGTGAGACGGGATGCGGCGGATGGGCGGTGATCAGACCGGCCTCCAGCAGATCGCAGAGCATGATGACGATCACGCTCACCGGAAGGTCCAGCAGCGCGGCCAGCTCCGCCACCGCCACCGGCCGTGCGCACCGGCGCAGGATCCGCGTCTGCTCGGGCTGCGGGCGCGGGGCCCGCTCCGGTGGTGGATCCACCGCCGTCACCGTCGTGATGAGGGTGAAGTCGGCGCGGCTCGGCCGGGTCCGGCCACCGGTCAGGGCGAAGGGCCGTACCAGCCGGCCCGCCGCGTCGCTTCCGTTCACCTCACTCGCCGGTGGCGGCCGGCGGTCCCACATGGGCCCTCGGTGCCGCGCTCAGGTGCTCGCCGATCTTCTTCACCAGCATGTTCATCTGGTACGCCACCACACCGACGTCGGCGCCCGGCCCGGTCAGCACGACCAGGTGGGCGCCGGGTCCGGCGGAGGTCAGGATCAGGAAGCTGTTGGCCATCTCGATGAGCGCCTGGCGCACCGGGCCGCCCCGGAAGTCCATGCTGACGCCCTTGCTGAGGCTCATCAGCCCGGAGGCGGTCGCCGCCAGCCGCTCGGCGTCGTCCCGTATGAAGCCGGTGGACCGGCTGACGACCAGTCCGTCCTCGGAGAGCACCACGGCGTGGTTCACGTCGGCGACCCGGTCCACGAGACCGGTGAGCAACTGGTCCAGCTGAGTGTCCGTGGCGGGGGTGGGGCGTGTCATGGCGGTGTCCTTCATGAGCGGTCGGCGTGCGGAGTCGGGATGACGGCTGGTTCCGAGGCCAAGGGGTCCGGCGGGGCTGAGTCCTCCTTGCCGTACGGGGACGGCGCGTCGTTGTCGTCGTACGGTCTCGGCTCGTGCGTACCGTCGTACGCCGTCGGCTCCTCCGTGTCGACCCGGGCGTACGGTGCCGGCTCGTCCTTGTCCGGGGCCGGTCCGTCCTCGTCCGGGGCCCGTTCGTCCTCTTCCCGGGCCCGGAGGGTGCCGGCCTGGAAGCCGGCGAGCGAGGAGGCGGCGTGCTCGGCGGTGAAGTCGTCGGCGTCGGGCTCCTCGGCCGGTGCCTCCTCGCGGAGCTCGGCGACCAGGCTGGTCTGCGGGACCCGGCGGGGCAGCGGGGTGAGGCCGTCGGAGCGGGGGGCGGGGGCGGGC
>JODI01000042.1 GCA_000720805.1 Streptomyces violaceoruber | reverse complement strand
GCGTAGGGCTGGGAGGCGTCGGCGTGGGAGTGGGGCACGGCGGAGGAGGCGGCGGCGGGCAGGGCGGGGGAGTCGGCCAGGTGAGGCTGCCGGCGACCGCCACCGCCTGGGTGCCGTCCGCTCCCGTCGAGGCATACGCGCAGGCGTCTGCCCGGGCCACGCCGGCGGGAGCGCCCACGAGCATCCAGGTGAGCGTCAACAGGGCGAACCCCCGTATGGCGCGGGCGGATTGGGTCGGTTCGGGTCGATGCACGACGGAGATCATGAGGCCTGGCGCGCCGCGCCACGCCCGAGTACGGAGGGATTGCCCCGAAAGAGCGAACGCCGGTGTCACCGCGGCCGGCCCGGGTGCCGCGGGTTTCGAAGCCCGTTGTCACAGGTTCCGGAAAGAAATATCTGGGGCGATTGAACACAAGCGTGGTCCCCATGCGTACCCATGGTCGTGCGGCGGCGCAGAAGGGCGCTGCAACACCCTAGGAATTTATGGGGAGTTGACGATGAAGACCTCCTGGCGGAGCGCCTCACTCGTGGCAAGCGCTGCGGCTGTGCTGGTGCTGACGACGGCGTGCGGCCAGGAAAGCGCCCCGTCCACCGGCAGTCAGAACGTGGGCGCGACGGCTGCGGCCGGTGGCTACGGGAGCCCGGGTGCCGGTCTCGGAACCGACACCGGCGCCGCCGGCGCCGGCGCCGGCGGGGACGCGCAGGCCAGTCAGAGCCCGGCGACCCAGACGTCGGTCGCGGGCCAGTTGAACGTGTCCGCCAACGGCGAGCTCGGCAACGTCCTCACCGACAGCGCCGGCCTCACCCTCTACCGCTTCGACGAGGACACGGCCGAACCGCCGAAGTCGAACTGTGACGGTGCCTGCGCCACGACCTGGCCGCCCGTCCCCGCGGACGACGCCACGGCCGGCGCGGGCATCGACAAGGCGCTGCTCGGCGAGGTGACCCGGACGGACGGCACCAAGCAGCTGACCATCGGCGGCTGGCCGGCCTACCGTTACGCGAAGGACACCAAGGCCGGAGACGTCGTCGGCCAGGGCGTGGGCGGCAAGTGGTTCGCGCTCGCCCCGGACGGCAAGAAGGCGAAGAAGGCGGGCCTGGCCGACCTTCCGGGACTTTCCACCCGTAAGGACCCCAAGCTGGGTGAGATCGTCGTGGACAAGAACGGCCACACGGTCTACCGGTTCCTGAAGGACACCGCCTGGCCCGACCCGATCTCCGCCTGCAAGGGTGCCTGCCTGGAGAAGTGGCCGGCCGTGGCCCCCGTCGACATCAACGACACCGAGGGGATCCAGAAGAAGGGCTACATGAACTTCACCCGCCCCGACGGCGTGAAGCAGCAGACCATCAACTGCTGGCCGATCTACACCTTCTCGGGCGACAAGGCCCCGGGCGACACCAACGGTCAGGGCGTCGGCGGCACCTGGTACGCCGCGGCACCCGACGGAAAGCCGATCGGAGCGCCCGCGAAGTAACGACGGCGCATCCGGTCCACCGGTCCGCTCCCTCCGCGCCGCACGGAGGGAGCGGACCGGTTTGCCGTCATTCACCGCAACTCCCCGCGATCCGCCTCCTGTCCGGGAACGCTCCGGAACGTCGCGGGTACTTTTCGTAGTGTTTTCCGGTAATACCGGCACAGGGGCTTCACGGGCGGTGCGCGGGGGAATCACTTGGGCACGTGCCGCAGGCAGTGACCGGGAACGGACGGTCAATTTCCGTTTCTGCTCGCTCCTTTGGCGGGCGATCAGTAGCCTCAGCTCGAACACCGGATCGCCTACGCCTGGAGAGATAGATGGAGCGTCCCGCCTGGGCCCCACGGAGCATCGACATCGCGGTGCCGAGCGTTTCGCGCGTCTACGACTACTACCTGGGCGGATCGCACAATTTCGAGGTCGACCGGGAAGCGGCCCGCCGGGCCATGGAGTTCATGCCGGGACTTCCCAAGATCATGCAGGCGAACCGGGCGTTCATGCGCCGCGCGGTGCGCTTCGCCGTCGACGAGGGCGTCACCCAGTTCCTCGACATCGGCTCCGGCATTCCGACCTTCGGCAACGTCCACGAGGTGGCCCAGGCGGCAAGCCCCGGCGCCCGTGTGGTGTACGTGGACCACGACCCGGTCGCGGTCGCGCACAGCGAGGCGGTGCTCGCCGGCAACGCGGACGCGGGCGTCGTCGCCGCCGACCTCCGCAAGCCCCAGGAGATCCTCTCCAGCCCCGAAGTACAGGCCCTGATCGACCTGAACCGGCCGGTGGCCCTGCTTCTCGTTGCCATACTGCACTTCGTGGAAGACACGGACGACCCGTACTCAGCGGTGGCCGAGCTGCGCGACGCGCTCGCGCCGGGCAGCCTGCTGCTGCTCACGCACGCCTCGTACGAGGGAATTCCGTTGTCGGCCGAGCGGGCCGAGGGCGCGGTGGCCGTGTACAAGGACATCCGCAACCCGCTGATCATGCGCTCGCGCGACGAGATCGCGCGGTTCTTCGAGGGGTACGACATGGTGGAACCCGGACTGGTGCCGATGCCGCACTGGCGGCCGGACACCGCACCGGAGGACGAGGATCCGTACGCGTTCTCAGGGTTCGCGGGCGTGGGGCGTGCGGCGTGAGCGCGGAACCGGACGGGCCGGAGGACAGACTGCGGCGGTTCGCGACGATCTGGAGCCGGGCCGTGTTCCCGGTCACCTCCACGTCCGCGACCCGGCCCGAGTTCGAACAGCAACTGCTCCCGCTGGCCCGGCGTTTGAGTCAGGCCCTCAAGGCCAGGATCTTCGACGCGGACGAGGCCAAGGCGGTGGGCGCCGCCCTGGTCGCCGCGCACTGCACCGACCCGGAGGCGCTCACCCGCACCCTGGACTGCGTCGACGCCTACCTGGTGCTGTACTGCGGCGAGGGCGGCGTCCAGGAGGACCTGCGGGCGCGGGCGGCACGGATCGAGCACGCCATGGCCGCCGGCTTCGCGCAGGCGCTGCGCGAGCGCACACTGGCCGAGCAGGAGGCCATCGCCCAGGCCGCGCTGCGGGCGCAGGGCGTGGTGGCGCAGGCGCTGCACGCGAGCGAGGCCCGCTTCCGCGCGGTCTTCGAGGGCGCCGCCATAGGTATCGGCATCGCCGACCTCGACGGCAACGTCCTCCAGGTCAACGGCGCCCTGCTGCGCATGTTCGGCCTCTCCGACCAGTCACTGCGCGGCCGCCGCGTCCCGGAGTGGACCCATCCCGACGACGCGCCCCAGACCTGGCGGCTCTACGACGAGCTCGTCCGCGGCGAGCGTGAGCACTACCACGTCGAGAAGGCGTTCTACCGCCCCGACGGAACGGTCCTGTGGACCAACCTCACGGTCTCCCTGCTGCGTGACGCCGACGGCAACCCGCAGTACCAGCTGGCCCTCATGGAGGACACCACCGAACGCCGACTGCTCAACCTGCGGCTGCGCTACGAGGCCACCCACGACGCGCTCACCGGTCTGCCCAACCGCACCTTCTTCTTCGAACGCCTGGAGAAGGCGCTGGGCGCGGGGGAGGGCCAGCGGTTCGGGCTGTGCTACCTCGACCTGGACGGCTTCAAGACCATCAACGACAGCCTCGGCCACGCGGCCGGCGACCGGCTGCTCGTCGAGATCGCCGACCGGCTGCAGTCCTGCGCCACCGCGCCCGGCGAGATGGTCGCCCGGCTCGGCGGAGACGAGTTCGTGGCCCTGACCACCGGACCCGAGACCCAGAGAGAGGTCGACGAACTCGCCGCGCGCATCATGAACGCGCTGCTCGCCCCCGTCAGCATCGACGGCCGCGAGCTGACCGTGCGCGGCAGCATCGGCATCGTCGAGGGCCCGGCGGGCGAACGCAGCCCGGCGGAGGTGCTGCGCAGCGCCGACATCACCATGTACCGGGCCAAGTCGGCGGGCGGCAACCGCTACGAGCTCGCCGACCCGGAGGCCGACGCCCGCGCCATCACCCGGCACGGACTGACCACGGCCCTGCCGACGGCGCTGGACCGGGGCGAGTTCTTCATCGAGTACCAGCCCCTGGTCCACCTCGGGGACGGCAGCGTACGCGGCGCCGAGGCCCTGGTGCGCTGGCTGCACCCGCAGCACGGCGTCCTCGGCCCCGACCGGTTCATCCCGCTCGCCGAGCACACCGGGCTGATCGTGCCGCTGGGCCGCTGGGTCCTGGAGCAGTCCGTACGCCAGGCCCGCGCCTGGCAGGAGCGGTACGACGGAGCCGGGCCGCTGCGCATCAACGTCAACCTCTCGCCCTGCCAGCTCAGTCATCCCGGCCTCGTCCAGGACACCGTCGACATCCTGGAGCGCGCCGGTGTCACACCCGACGCGCTGTGCCTGGAGGTCACCGAGTCGGCGCTCATCGGCGCGGACGACGACCTGCTGAAACCGCTGCGGCGCCTGGCCGAGATGGGCGTCGACATCGCGCTCGACGACTTCGGCACCGGCTACTCGAACCTGGCCAACCTGCGCCGCCTGCCGGTGAGCATCCTCAAGCTGGACCGTTCCTTCACCCAGAGCATGCAGCAGTTCCCGGCGGACCCCGTCGACCTCAAGATCGTCGAGGGGATCGTCTCGCTGGCCCACGGCCTGAACCTCGCGGTGACGGTGGAGGGCGTGGAAACCGGCGCCCAGGCCGAGCAACTGCGGATACTGGGCTGCGACACCGCCCAGGGCTGGTACTACGCCCGCCCGGGCCCGCCGGAGCGACTGCACGAACTGGCGCTGGTGGACGCTACGGGGTGAGGCGGGGCGTACGTACCGGGCGCCGGCCCCACACACGACGCGCGGGCCTCTGAGCGGCCGGGGCGGCGCGCTCCGCAAGGGGCGAGGGCCGTGTCGGCAGGTGGCTCTGCCGTGCGTGCGCGTCCGGCTTTCATCGGTGCAGTGGCCGGGGCGGCGCGCTCCGCAAGGGGCGAGGGCTGCGTCGGCAGGTGGCTCTGCCGTGCGTGCGCGACCGGCTCTCACCGGCTCGCGGACGTGTCACCGCGCCGCCCGGCGGAACGTTCAGCCAGCCTGCCGCTCCCGTGCGGCCTCCGCCACCTCCACGGCCGCGCGGACCAGCGCCGCCGTGGCCGTCGAGCGGGAGTGCTGCGGCCAGGCGACGGCCAGAACGGCAGGGGGCGCGTCCAGGACGGGGCGGTAGACGACACCCGGCCGGGGATAGCGGCCGGCCACGGACGCGGGGAGCAGGGGGACGACCTCGCCCAGGCCGGCGAGGGTGAGCAGCTGGGCCAGGTCCTGGCCCCTGCCGCGCAACTCGTCGATGTACCGCTGCGCCTCGTCGGGGCGCAGCCCCAGGTCGGCGAGGCTCAGCCCGGCCCGGGCGGCGAGCGGATGACGCGCCGCGAGGGCGGCGACGCGCGGTTCGGAGGTCAGGTACTCCGCGTCGAGGCCGGTGCGGTCGTACGGCTCGTACGCCAGGGCGACATCGGCCTCGCCCTGGCGCAGGAGCCGGGACTGCTCCTGCCACGCGCACAGCCGGACGGAGACCGGCAGCGCCGCGGGGTCGCTCGCGTAGCGCGCGAGGATGGCCTCCAGCAGTCCCGCGTCACCGTCGGCCTTCATGGCCAGTGCCAGCTTCGGCTCGGCGGCGGCCGCGCGGCGCGCTCGTCGCCCGGCGGCCTCCAACGCCTCCAAGGCGAACCGGGCCTCCGCCAGGAGGACTTCCCCCGCCGGGGTCAGGGCCACGCTGTGGGTGGTCCGGTCGAAGAGGACGGCCCCCACCTCCGACTCCAGCCGGCGGATCGCCCGCGACAGCGGCGGCGGCGAGATGCCCAACCGCTCAGCGGCGCGGGCGAAGTTGAGCTCCTCGGCGACGGCGACGAAGTAGCGCAGGGGACGGGACTCCATGGGCCTGCCCTCCGATCGGTATTGCCCTGAGGGTAACAAGCGCGAGCGAACCGGTCCTTCAGTTCCGGACGGTCAGGGACGAGGCTCTTGGACATCCCGACACGCCTGTTCCCAGGAGCCGTTCATGATTGTCGTCACCACCCCGACCGGCCAGATCGGCCGCGAGGTCGTCACCCGTCTCCTCGATGCCCGCGAGGCCTCAGGCGCGTCGGTCCCGCTCCGGGTGATCGCCCGTGACCCCGCCGCGCTCTTCCCGCGGGTGCGCGACCGTGTGGAGGTCGTCCAGGGGTCGCACGCCGACCCCGCCGTACTGAAGGAGGCCTGTCAGGGCGCCGACCGCGTGTTCTGGCTGGTCCCGCCCACTCACCGCGCCGACAGCGTCGAGGGACACTTCCGGGCCTTCACCGAGCCCCTGTGCGAGATCATCGCGGCGCAGGGGCCGGAGCGGGTCGTGTCCGTCTCCACTCTGGGCCGAGGTGTCGCGAGGAACGCCGGGCTGGTCTCGGCGTCGCTGGCGATGGACGAGGCGATCGCCGCCACGGGCGTCCACTACCGGGCGCTGTGCCCGCCGTCCCTGATGGAGAACGTGCTGCGCCAGGTGGCGTCGATCCGCGACGCGGGGGTGTTCTCCACGACGCTCGCCGCTGACCGTGTGCTGCGCCTGTGCGCCACCCGCGATATCGCCGCCACGGCCGCCCGCCTGCTCCTCGGCGACTCCTGGACCGGGCAGGAGGACGTCCCCCTGGTCAGTCCCGACGACCTGACCCCCGAGGGCATGGCCGGTGTCCTCTCCGAGGTGCTCAGCCGGCCCGTCCGCGCCGAGTTCTCCTCCAGCGCGGAGCAGAAGGCGAGAATGATCGGCTTGGGGGCGACCGAGGCGTCGGCGCAGGGGTACGCCGACATGGTGGACGCCCAGAACGACCAGGGCTTCTACGGCGCGTCCCAGCCGACCACACCCGACCTCGCCCCCACCACCTTCCGCCAGTGGTGCGAGGAGGTGCTCGAGCCGGCGGTCCGCCAGTCCCACAACTGAGCCGCGCTCACCGCTCCAGCAGCATCCGCTGCAGCTCCCGGGCGGCCCGGGGCGGTGCCACGTCGCTGCGATGCGCGAGGGCGATCGTACGGTTCAGGCCGGGCCGGGCGAGCGGTGTGACCCGTAGCCCGCGCCCGGACCGGGCGGCCACCATGCGCGGTACGACGGCCACGCCCAGCCCCGCCCGTACGAAACCGAGCACCGCGTCCATCTCTCCGCCCTCCACCGCGAAGTCCGGTTCGAAGCCCTCGGCGCGGCAGGCGGCCACGGTCAGCTCGCGCAGGTCGTAGCCGTGCCGGAACATCACCAGGCGCTCGCCCTCCAGGTCGGCGACCCGCACCGTGCGACGGCCCCGGCCGGGCTTGGCGGCGTCCGGGGAGGAGACGACGACCAGGTCCTCGCGCAGCAGTTCCACCGTGGTCAGCGCGGGGGAGGGCGTGGGCAACGGGAGGACGACGAGGGCCAGGTCGAGGGCGCCGCGAGCGAGTTCCCGTACGAGATCGTGCGAGCCGCCCTCCTCGATCAGCAGCCGGATGCCGGGATAGCGGTCGTGGAAGGCGCGCAGCACATCCGGCAGCAAGCCCGTGCACAGGCTCGGCGTCGCGCCCAGCCGGATCCGGCCGCTGCGCAGCTGCACCAGCTCCAGCACCTCGTGCCGGGCCGTGTCCGCGTCGGCGAGGATCCGCCGGGCCAGCGGCAGCAGGGCCTCACCCGCGTCGGTGAGTGTGATGTTGCCGCGCGCCCGCAGGAACAGGTCCGCGCCCAACTCCCGCTCCAGCGCCTTGATCTGCTGCGACAGGGACGGCTGGGCGACATGGACCAGTTCGGCGGCGCGGGTGAAGTGCCGGGTCTCGGCGACCGCGACGAAGTACTGGAGCTGCTGGAACTGCATACCTCCACGATAGGCCCAGGCTATGGAATCAAGCTGGACCATGTCTTGGACCGATCGCCCGTACGTCCGTAGCGTGCTGACACATGGCACTGGCAACGCGGACGGACCGACGGCCGTCCTTGGCACGCACCGTGTGGGACTCCACCGTCGGCAAGAAGACCGTGATGGCCGTCAGCGGCCTGATCATGCTGCTGTACCTGGTCGCCCACATGATCGGCAACCTGAAGATCTTCTTCGGGGCGGGCGAGTTCAACCACTACGCACACTGGCTGCGCACCGTCGGCGAGCCGTTCATGCACTACGAGTGGACGCTCTGGCTGATCCGGATCGTGCTGGTCGTCGCCGTGGTCGCCCACGCCACCTCCGCCTACCAGCTCAGCCGCCGCGACCTCAAGGCGCGCCCGAGCAAGTACGTCCACAAGAAGGCGCGGGCCAGCTACGCGACACGCACCATGCGCTGGGGCGGGATCATCCTCGGCCTGTTCATCGTCTGGCACCTCCTCGACCTGACGACCGGCACCGTGCACGGCGGCGGCTTCCAGGAGGGCCACCCGTACCAGAACGTCGTGGACACCTTCTCCACCTGGTACGGCAACGTCATCTACATCGTCGCGATGCTCGCCCTCGGCCTGCACGTCCAGCACGGCTTCTGGAGCGCCGCCCAGACCCTCGGTGTCGGCAGCCGCGCCCGCGACCGCGCCCTGAAGACCATCGCCAACGTCCTCGCGCTGCTGCTCACGGCCGGTTTCATCGCCGTACCCGTGGGCGTCATGACCGGAGTGGTGAGCTGAATGACAACCTACGCGGAGTACCAGACGGGTGAGCCGGTCGTCGACGGCAAGGCTCCCGCCGGACCCATCAACGAGCGCTGGGACAAGCGCCGCTTCGAGGCCAAGCTGGTCAACCCGGCCAACCGGCGCAAGCACACCGTGATCGTCGTGGGGACCGGACTCGCGGGCGGCTCGGCCGGGGCCACCCTCGCCGAACAGGGCTACCACGTCGTCCAGTTCTGCTACCAGGACTCCCCGCGCCGCGCCCACTCGATCGCCGCGCAGGGCGGCATCAACGCGGCGAAGAACTACCGCAACGACGGCGACTCCGTCCACCGGCTGTTCTACGACACCGTCAAGGGCGGCGACTTCCGGGCGCGCGAGTCCAACGTCCACCGGCTCGCGCAGATCTCCGTCGAGATCATCGACCAGTGCGTGGCACAGGGCGTGCCGTTCGCGCGCGAGTACGGCGGTCTGCTCGACACCCGCTCCTTCGGCGGCGTCCAGGTCTCGCGGACCTTCTACGCCCGCGGCCAGACGGGTCAGCAACTGCTGCTGGGCGCCTACCAGGCACTGTCCCGGCAGATCGCGGCCGGGAACATCGAGATGCAGCCGCGTACCGAGATGCTCGACCTGATCGTCATCGACGGGAAGGCGCGGGGCATCGTCGCGCGGGATCTCATCACGGGCCGCGTCGACACGTACTTCGCGGACGCCGTCGTCCTGGCGAGCGGCGGCTACGGCAACGTCTTCTACCTGTCGACGAACGCCATGAACTCCAACGCCACCGCGATCTGGCGGGCCCACCGGCGCGGCGCCCACTTCGCCAACCCGTGCTTCACGCAGATCCACCCCACCTGCATCCCGCGCACGGGCGAGCACCAGTCCAAGCTGACGCTGATGAGCGAGTCACTGCGCAACGACGGCCGGATCTGGGTGCCCAGGGCCAAGGGCGACGACCGGCCGCCGAACAAGATCCCCGAGGACGAGCGCGACTACTACCTGGAGCGCGTCTACCCCTCCTTCGGCAACCTGGTCCCGCGTGACATCGCCTCCCGCGCCGCGAAGAACGTCTGCGACGAGGGGCGGGGCGTCGGGCCCGGCGGTCAGGGCGTGTACCTCGACTTCGCGGACGCGATCTCGCGGATGGGGCGGGGGGCCGTCGAGGCCAAGTACGGCAACCTCTTCGACATGTACCAGCGGATCACCGACGAGGATCCGTACGAGGTGCCGATGCGGATCTACCCGGCCGTGCACTACACGATGGGCGGCCTCTGGGTCGACTACGACCTCCAGACCACCGTCCCCGGCCTGTTCGCGATCGGCGAGGCCAACTTCTCCGACCACGGCGCGAACCGGCTCGGCGCCTCCGCCCTCATGCAGGGCCTGGCCGACGGCTACTTCGTGCTGCCGGCGACCATCAACGACTACCTCGCCCGTAACCCGCACCACGAGGCCGTCACCGCCGAACACCCCGTCGTCCAGGAGGTGGTGGCGGAGACCGAGGACCGGCTGAACCTGCTGCTCGCCGTCGACGGCGACCGCACCCCCGACTCCTTCCACCGCGAGGTCGGCGAACTCATGTGGGAGTTCTGCGGAATGGCCCGCACCGACAGCGGGCTGCGCAAGGCACTGGAGCGGATCCCGCAGATCCGCGAGGAGTTCTGGCGGCGCATCAAGGTCCCCGGCACCGGCGAGGAGTTCAACCAGTCCCTGGAGAAGGCCAACCGGGTCGTCGACTACCTGGAGCTCGCCGAGCTCATGTGCCTGGACGCCCTGCACCGCGCCGAGTCCTGCGGCGGTCACTTCCGGGAGGAGTCCCAGACGCCCGACGGTGAAGCGGCCCGCAGGGACGACGAGTTCGCGTACGCGGCCGCCTGGGAGTTCACCGGCACCGGCGAGGCTCCCGTCCTGCACAAGGAAGACCTGGTCTTCGAGTACGTCCACCCCACTCAGCGGAGCTACGCATGAAGCTCACCCTGCGCGTCTGGCGGCAGAAGAACGCCGACGCCGACGGCGCCATGTCCACGTACGAGGTGGACGGGATCTCCTCCGACATGTCCTTCCTGGAGATGCTGGACACCCTCAACGAGGAACTCATCCTGCGTGGCGAGGACCCCGTCGCCTTCGACCACGACTGCCGTGAGGGCATCTGCGGAGCGTGTTCGCTCGTCATCAACGGCGACGCGCACGGGCCCGAGCGCACCACCACCTGCCAGTTGCACATGCGGTCCTTCGAGGACGGCGACACGATCGACATCGAGCCGTGGCGGGCGTCGGCGTTCCCCGTGATCAAGGACCTGGTGGTGGACCGGTCGGCGTTCGACCGGATCATCCAGGCCGGCGGGTACATCACCGCGCCGACCGGGTCCGCGCCCGAGGCGCACGCCACTCCGGTGCCCAAGCCGGACGCGGACTTCGCCTTCGAGCACGCGGAGTGCATCGGGTGCGGGGCGTGTGTGGCCGCGTGTCCCAACGGGGCGGCGATGCTGTTCACGTCCGCGAAGGTCAACCACCTGAACGTGCTGCCGCAGGGGGCGCCCGAGCGGGAGACGCGGGTGCTGGACATGGTGGCGCAGATGGACGAGGAGGGGTTCGGGGGGTGCACGCTGACGGGGGAGTGCGCGACGGCCTGCCCCAAGGGGATCCCGCTGGTGTCCATCACCGGGATGAACAAGGAGTGGCTGCGGGCCGCGCGGAAGGCCGGGAAGCGGTAGCGCTCCGCCGGTGAGGAAACGTTCGCCGAGGGTGCGGACGGGCGGGGTCGGGAGTGGTGCTCATCCCCGGCCCCGTCTCGCCTTCTCCGGACGGCGCCCCTGGCATTCAACAAGCCCACATCCGCGCTCCTGGCCCAGGTCACGTCCGCGCCAACCGGTGTCGGAAGAAACAGGGTGTACGCCACCGTCCCTGAGTTGGCCCGTGCCCTGGAGAGAGCCATGACCGGCGTTTCCACCCTGGACCGTCCCCCGCAGTCCGCCGCACCCGTCCGCTACACCGTCACCCTGGCCCGAGACGAGGCCGATGTGCGGGCCGCGCAGCGGCTGCGCCACGAGGTCTTCGCCGGGGAGCTGGGCGCCCACCTGAACTCCCCGCAGGCGGGCCTCGACGTCGACCCCTTCGACGCCTACTGCGACCACCTGCTCGTGCGCGACACCGCGACCGGCCAGGTCGTCGGGACGTACCGGCTGCTGCCGCCGGAGCGGGCCGCGGTCGCCGGACGTCTCTACTCGGAGGGCGAGTTCGACCTCGCCCCGCTCGACCCGATCCGCCCGGGCCTCGTCGAGGTCGGCCGTTCCTGCGTGCATCCCGACCACCGCGACGGCGCGGTCATCGGCCTCATATGGGCCGGCATCGCCCGCTACATGGTCGACCGGGGCCACGAGTGGCTCGCCGGCTGCTGCTCGATCCCGCTCGCCGACGGCGGCACCCTCGCGGCCGGCACCTGGGACCGGGTACGGGACAGGCACCTGGCCCCGGCGGATTTCCGGGTACGTCCGCTGCGGCCCTGGGTGCCTCAGGACGTGACCGTCCCGGCCCGCACCGAACTCCCCGCTTTGCTGCGCGGCTATCTGCGACTCGGCGCCTGGGTGTGCGCGGAGCCGGCGCACGACCCGCAGTTCGGGGTCGCCGACCTGTACGTGCTGCTGTCGATGCGCCGGGTCGACCCGCGCTATCTGCGGCACTTCCTCTCCCTCGTCCCGGCCTGATGAGCGTCTGGCTCCCCGCCGCGCCCTGCACCCCGAGGGCGTGCGTGGAACGGACGGGGGCCGCCGCGGCCGTACCACTGGCCGTGCTGCGGCTGGCGGCGGTCACGGTCCTGGTACTGGCCGGGGCCGTGCTGTCGCCGGTCGGCGGGCGGATCCCCGCCCCTCTGGTCAGGCGGTGGTGCCGGTGGATCGTACGGGCCGCCGGCGTCCGGGTCCGCGTCACCGGCACCGCCGCGCCCACCGGAGGGCTGCTCCTGGTCGCCAACCACATCTCCTGGCTGGACATCCCCCTGCTCGCCGCCGTCCGCCCGGCCCGGATGCTCGCGAAGGAGGAGATACGGGGATGGCCGGTCGCCGGGCCGGTGGCCGCGCGCGGCGGTGTCCTGTTCATCGACCGGGACCGGCTGCGCGCCCTGCCCGGCACGGTCGCCCGGATCGCGGACGCCCTGCGGGACGGCCGGGCCGTCGCCGTGTTCCCCGAGGGCAGCACCTGGTGCGGGCGGGCCCAGGGGCACTTCCGCCGGGCCGTGTTCCAGGCCGCCATCGACGCCGGCGTCCCGGTGCAGCCGGTGCGCATCCGCTACCGGCTCGCCGGGGGAGCGGCCAGCACCGCGCCCGCGTTCGTCGGCGACGACTCCCTGCTCGCCTCGGTGTGGCGGGTGGTGTCGACCCGGGGGCTGGTGGCCGAGGCCGACGTACGGGAAGCCGTCGCACCGGGCGGCCATCCCGACCGCCGTGCGCTGGCCCGGGCCGCGCAGCGGGAGGCGCTGCCCGAGCCGGCGCCGGCCCCGGTCCACGCGGGTCCGGCGTCCTGAAGGGCGAGTGTCCTGCCGGACGAGCGGCTCAACGGGCGCCGCGACCCCCGTCGGTCGCGGCGCCTTCGAGCAGGTCGCGCGCCCGGTCACGGGCGTGCCCGATCGGGTCCGGGAAGATGCGCAGGCCGTGGGCGACCATCGCCCCCTCGTGGAGCAGCATGAGGGTGCGGGCCGACTCCTCGGCCCGGGCCGGGGCGGACTCCCGGACCAGGTCCGTGAACAGCGCCAGCATCCACTCCTTCTGGCCCGTGATGATCGGATGGGCCGGATGGGAGGGATCGCTGATCTCGGCGTGCGCGTTGACCATGCTGCACCCCTTCGGACTGCTCTCGGTCATCCACGCCTGCGAGGCGTCGAACACCGCCAGGACCCGGTCGACGGGCCCACGCCCCGCCTGCTCGAGCAGCTCCGTGACGAACGCCCGCCAGCGCTCGTCACGGTCGGCCAGGTACTCGACGACGATCTGCTCCTTGGAGCCGAACCGGTCGTAGAGCGTCTTCTTCGTGACACCGGCCTCGGAGGCGATCAGGTCCACGCCGACCGCGTGGATGCCGCGCTCGTAGAAGAGCCGTGACGCGGCCGAGAGAACGCGGCGCGCGCCCGGGGTCATCGTGATCCGCCTGGTGCTCATGACCCAATGCTATACCGATCTGTATAGTGGGCGGGGTGGAAGGTATACCGATCTGTTTAGTGACCCAGGTCCAGTGGCCCTGTGGGCCTGTGGGCCTGGGACTCAGTGACCCCATGACCCTGACCCCTGGTGGGTGATGAGCCGTGAACTTCTTCCTCTCCGCGGCCTTCGTGCTGTGCTGGAGCTCCGGTTTCGTGGGCGCCAAGCTGGGCACGCAGGACGCCGGCGCGCTGACGATCCTGATGTGGCGGTTCCTGCCCCTGGCGGCCGTCCTCGCCGTGGCGGCCGCCGTCCGGAGGAGAACGGCGTGGCAGGGGCTGACCTCGAGTGATCTCGGGCGGCAGGCCGTGATCGGGCTGCTCTCCCAGAGCGGCTATCTGCTCACCGTCTACTGGGCGATCCAGCTCGGCGTGTCGAGCGGCACGACCGCCCTGATCGACGGCACCCAGCCGCTCGTCGCGGGAGCGCTGGCCGGACCGCTGCTGCGGCAGTACGTCTCGGGGAGGCAGTGGCTCGGCCTGTGCCTGGGCCTCGTCGGCGTCGCCCTGGTGACCTCGGCCGACGCCGGTGCGAGCGGCGGTGTCGCGTGGTGGACCTATCTCGTGCCGTTCGCGGGGATGCTCTCACTGGTGGCGGCCACGTTCCTCGAACAGCGTTCCCATACGCAGGTCACGCCCACGGTGTCGTTGACCGTCCACTGCGTCACCAGCGCGCTCGTCTTCACCGGCGCCGCCCTCGCCACCGGGTCGGCCGCCCCACCTGCGGCGTCCTCGTTCTGGATCGCGATCGTGTGGCTGGTGACGCTGTCGACGTTCGGCGGATACGGCCTCTACTGGCTGGCGCTGCAGCGCTTCGGGGTCACCAGGGTCAACACGCTGATGTTTCTGATGGCTCCCGTCACGGCCGTGTGGGGCGCGCTCATGTTCGGCGAACCGTTCACCGCTCAGACCGCCGTCGGCCTGGCGATCGCCCTCTCGGCCGTGGCCGTCGTCCACGCCGCCGGCCGATCGCCGGCCAGGTCCGACAACACCACCGCCCCCCACCGGAACCTCGCGAGGGCGACGCAGAAGGGCGCCTAGGCGGAGGTGATCCGCGCCAGCCCCCGGTAGGAGTCCAGCAGGGCCTCGCGGTCGTACGTGCTGGTCGTGACCAGGACCTCCTGGGCTCCCGTCTCCTTCAGCACCGCCTCCAGTTCGTGCGCGACCTGCTCCTCGGTGCCGGCGATGTGGCCGGCGAGCCCGGCCTCGTAGAAGCCGCGCTCCTTGGCGGTCATCGTCAGCGACTCGACGCGCTCGGCGGGCGGCAGGGGCGGGAAGGTGCCGTGGGTGCGCGAGTACGCCATGGACCAGGCCTCGGGAATCAACAGCCGCCGCGCCTCGTCGGGTGTGGCGGCGACGGCGATCGTGCCGGAGATGACGACGTACGGCTCCCGCGCCCACGGGGAGGGCCGGAAGTGGGTGCGGTAATGATCGATGCCGCGCTGCATCTTCTCGCGGCCGCGCAGATCGCCGATGACCATGGGCAGGCCCGCCCGGGCGGCGATGGCGGCACCCTCGCCCATCGCGAGGACGAACGGCGGCACGGTCAGCCCCTCGGCGGGCCGCGCGTGCACGCGGGTCGGGGAGGTGCCCAGGAACCAGCCCAGCAGCTCGTCGAGCTGGCCGGCGAAGTCGTCGGCGACATCCTTGTCGCGCCCGAGCGCCCTGCGGACGCCGTCCGTGAAGCCGACGGACCGGCCCAGGCCCATGTCGACGCGCCCGGGGAAGAGCGACTCCAGCACACCGAACTGCTCGGCCACGACCAGCGGTTGGTGGTTGGGCAGCATCACACCACCGGTGCCGACCCGGATCCGCTCGGTCGCGGAGGCCACGGCGGCGGCCAGCACGGTCGGCGCCGACCCCGCGACCCCGGGCACTCCGTGGTGCTCCGACACCCAGAACCGGTGGTAGCCGAGCCTCTCCAGTTCCCGCGCCAGTCGCACGGTGTCGCGCAGCGCCTCGGCGTTCGTGTGGCCCTCGCGGGTCCGGGAGCGGTCGAGGACGGAGAAGCGGGTGTCGGCGATCACGGAACTCACGTCCGTTTCAACGCGTGGCGGGCGGTGGCATTCCCGCCGGGCGCCGACCGGACCGTGCCCGGAAAACCGGGTGACCGCGATCCGGCAGGTCAGCACAATGGAGACGTCTCCGCGGCGGCCGCGCGTCCACCTCGCCCCACCCAAGGAAGGCGGCCGACCGTGACCGTCCAGAACATCCTGCTCTCCGGCATCGTCGGGTCCACCGCGTACGGCCTCGCCCACGCCGGCTCCGACGTCGACCGCCTCGGCCTGTTCGCCGCACCCACCACCGACCTGCACGGCCTGCGCGGCCCGAAGGAGTCCCACGTCACCACGGCACCGGACCGCACCCTGCACGAGGCGGCGAAATGGTGCCGGCTCGCCCTCGGCGCCAACCCGACCGCCATGGAGCTGGTGTGGCTCCCGGACGAGCTGTACGAGACGCGCACCCCGCTCGGCGAGGAACTCATCGGCATCCGTGGGTCGTTCCTGTGCGCGAAGCGCGTCCGGGACGCCTATCTCGGCTACGCCACCCAGCAGTTCCGCCGGCTCGAGAACCGCGGCGACGGCTCGTTCTCGGCGGACACCCGCAAGCGCACGGCGAAACACGCCCGGCACCTGAAGCGGCTGTGCCACCAAGGCCTGGCCCTGTACGCCACGGGCCGACTCGAGATCCGTGTCGAGAACCCCGACGAGTACCACTCCTTCGGCGACCGCGTCGCCGCCGACGCCTCGGCCGCCCTGCCCCTGCTCCGCCGCTACGAGACCGCCTTCGACGAGACACGAACCGTTCTGCCGGAGGTGCCCGACGAGGCGGCCGCGGAGGCGTGGCTGCTCAGGGTCCGCCGCCACTTCTACCGGGCGGAGACCCGTTGACCACCGGGCGGCCCATCAGCGGCGGGACCGCACGCGCGCGTCGCGGGGCGGCCGGATGAACTGCAGCTCCAGCGTGAGCGGCGGCTCGGCGATGCCGGGACCGCCGGCGGCCGCCCACCGCACGACCTCCTCGGTGCTGTCGTCGTCCGTCACGAACCCGATCCACGTGGCCCGTCCCCCGGCCCGGCGTCCGGCGGCCGAGGGACGGACGACGATCACGTCGGCCTGGTCGCACGGTCCCAGGCAGTCGGTCGTACGGACCTGGAAGCCGTGCTCGGCCGCACCGGCCCGCAGCAGCTCCAGTTGCCAGGCCGGGTCGGTGCCGGGCCGCTTGCGGGCGTTGCCGCAGCAGCAGCCCCGGCACACGACGAGCGTGCAGGATCCGGAGCCGGTCAGGGACGTACGGGGCGTCGAAGGCATGGGAGAAGCATGCGGCCTCGGCCGAGCACCCGCCGTCACCGGGGTGCCCTCGCGTCAGAGCCGCGCCCCGATACCCGCCCCGTTCCTCGGGACCAGGAACGACGGAGCCGGCGGCAGCGAACCGTCCGCCGCGCGAGCCCCCGTGAGCGGGGCCGGGTCCGTGCTCAGGACCGAGGCTGCGTTCCACGTGCCGCCCAGATCCCAGGAGTTGCCGCTGGAGACGGTCGCCGAGCCGAGGGCCGCGGCCCGCGCGTCGGACACCGACAGGTTGGCGGTGAGGACCGCCTTGCCGCCGGAGACGTCGACGTCGAAACCCGTACCGCCGTTGGCGTACGTCGAGTTGCGGGACAGGGCGAGGGCGCCCGTGTTGCCGTTGTCCGTGAGGCCGTGCGCCGCGTTCTTGAAGGAGGCGCTGCCCCGGACGGTGTGGGCCACCGCGGGTGCCGGGCTGCCGCCGCCGAGCTTGAAGCCGTTGCCGTCGCCCGCGAAGTCGGGGAAACCCCAGCGGTTGAAGCCGTTGCCGTACGCGACCGTGTTCTCGATCAGGACCGGCGAGGTGAACTTCCAGGCGTCGAAACCGTCGTCGACGTTGTTCCACAACCGGGCGCCCCGCACCACGTTGCCCGTCCCGCTGCCCTCCTTGACGGCGAGACCGTCCGCGCTCTCGCCGTTCTTGCGCGGGTCGCGGTTGCCGTAACTGTCCAAATTCAGGATCTGGTTGTTGGCGGAGGCACCTTGGAGCTGAAAGCCCGACTCGTAGTTGTCGTGGGTCTTCAGCCGCGCGAACACGTTCCCGTTGCAGCCGTCGCAGTACACGCCGTACGGTCCGTTCACGATCTCCAGGTCCGAGATCCGCCAGTACGAGGCCTCCTGGTGGATCGCCCCGCGCTCGGCGCGCGGGATGCTGCCGCCGACGGGCGTGTGGCTCGCGGGCAGCCGCTCGCCGTCGACCACGACCCGCTCGCCCTGGTAGGCGCCGAGAGTGATGGGCTGGGACGCGGTGCCCGAGGTGGTGATGGTGATGTTGTCGGTGAGGGCGTACGTGCCGCCCCGTACGGCGATGGTGTCGCCGGGCGCGGCCAGGTCCACCGCCCGTTGGATGGTGCGCAGGGGCTGGGCGAGCGTGCCCGCGGCGGAGTCGCTGCCGTTGGTGGCCACGACCAGGGTCGTCGCCGCGGCGGACGCGGACGCCTCGCCCGCCGCACCCCATCCTGCCGCCAGTGCCGCGCCCGCCACTGCCGCCGCCGTCCAGATCGACGCGTCACGCCTGCCTCGCATGGAGCCTCCCGCTTCGCCGTGCATGCCAATGTGTGCTGTCGGCCGTCGTGGTCCGCTGACCGTGGTCCGCTGACCGTCGTCCGTTGTCCGCACAGCAGTGGCCGCCGGGGGCGTGGAGGTTGCCGGGTGTCTAGGGCCCTTCTGATGGATCTCCGCGGCGTCGCGACGCCGCGGAGATCCATCAGAAGGGCCCTAGGGTGGAAAGCGTGACTGACAGCGACAGCCTTCCGCTCGCCGTGTTCGACCTGGACAACACCCTTGCCGACACGGCCCACCGGCAGCGGTTCCTGGAGCGCAGGCCACGCGACTGGGACGGCTTCTTCGCCGCCGCGCCGCAGGATCCGCCGATCGCCGAGGGCATCGCGCTGGTGCTGGAGAGCGCGCGGGAGTGCGAGGTCGTCTACCTCACCGGCCGGCCCGAGCGCTGCCGGCGCGACACGTTGGACTGGCTCGCCGCACAGGGCCTTCCACGGGGGCACGTGTACATGCGGCGCCCCCACGACCGCAGGCCCGCCCGGCGCACCAAGCTGGAGATCCTCCGCCGGCTCGCCGGCACCCGGGAGATCCGGATGCTGGTGGACGACGACGAGTTGGTGTGCGAGGACGCCGAACGGGGCGGCTTCACGGTCGTACGGGCGCGCTGGGCGGCCCGGTCCGCCGAGCTGAAGGTGGCGCAGGAGCGGGAGGGGCGGACCTGAGTCCGCGTCGGTGTGCCGGAGCCGTCAGTCCGACTCCTCCAGCCGGAAACCGACCTTCAGACCGACCTGCCAGTGCGCCACCTGCCCGTCCTCGATCTGGCCCCGCACCTCGGTGACCTCGAACCAGTCGAGGTTGCGCAGGGTCTGGGAGGCGCGGGAGATACCGTTGCGGACGGCCTGTTCGACGCTCTCGGGCGACGTGCCGACGATCTCCGTGACCCGGTAGGTGTGGTTCGACATGCGGGGCTCCTCTCCGCGGTGACGGCGATGTCACCTGTGTTCGACGCATCCGACGCGTCCAGCATGTTCAACGTGTCCGAAGCGACGGGTCGTGCCCGGGCGCCTCACTCCACCGTGCCCCAAGCCGTGGCGGAGCGCGAGACGGCCGGCGTCCGCCGTCACCGCGCCACGCTCAGCGAGAGCGCGAAACGGCCCTCACCGTCCGTCCACCAGTGGGTCAGGTCGAGGCCCGCCGAGGACAGTTCCGCGCGTATGCCCGCCTTGCGGAACTTGGCGGACACCTCGGTGCGCAGTTCCTCGCCCGCCGCGAAGTCGACCGCGAGGTCCAGCGCGGGGATCTTCACGCTCTGCTCCGTACGGGAGCGCAGCCGCATCTCGATCCACTCGTTCTCGGTGTCCCAGAGCGCCACGTGGTCGAAGGCGCCGGGATCGAAGTCGGCGCCCAGCTCGCGGTTGACCACCGTCAGGACGTTCTTGTTGAAGGCGGCCGTCACCCCGGCCGCGTCGTCGTACGCCCTGACCAGGACCTTCTCGTCCTTGACCAGGTCCGTGCCGAGCAGCAGCGCGTCGCCCGGGGAGAGCAGGGCGCGGACGGAGGCCAGGAACGCGGCCCGCTCGACCGGCAGCAGGTTGCCGATCGTGCCGCCGAGGAAGGCCACCAGCCGGGGGCCGGGCGTGTCCGGCAGCGTCAGCCGTGCGGTGAAGTCGGCGATCAGCGCGTGCACCTCCAGCGCCGGCCGCTCGGCGATCAGCGCCTGTCCCGCCTGGGTGAGCGCGCTGTCGCTGACGTCGACGGGGACGTACGTGTGCAGGTCGGTGAGCGCCTCGATCAGATGGCGGGTCTTCTCCGAGGAGCCGGAGCCGAGTTCGACCAGGGTGCGGGCGCCGGTCGCCGCGGCGATCTCACCGGAGCGGGCGATGAGGATCTCCCGTTCGGCGCGCGTCGGGTAGTACTCGGGCAGTTCGGTGATCTGCTCGAAAAGGTCGCTGCCGTGGGCGTCGTAGAACCACTTCGGCGGGAGGGTCTTGGGAGTGTGGGTCAGGCCCCGGAGGACGTCGGCGCGCAGGGCGGCCTCCGTGGCGTCCTCGGGCAGGGTGCGGGTGAGAAGGAACGGACTCACGTGCTGGGCTCCTTCGAAGGTACGGGTGCCGCCGCGCGAGCGGAGTCGGGTGTGAGGGCGGATGCCAATGCGTCGCTCGGGTCCTTGAGCGGGGTGAGCAGCACGTCGGTGCGGCTCGCCGCGAGCAGGGTGCGGTCCGGGACCTCCTGCCAGCGCGGATCGTCGTCGTAGGGCTCGGAGGCCACGACCGTGCGGCGGCCGGGTTCCGAGAGGTACCACAGGGTGTCGCCCCAGGCGGTCGCGGTGATGGTCTCGCCGTTGGAGAGGAGCAGGTTGAGGCGGGCGGCCGGCGCCGCGGCGGCCACCTCCAGGACCGTGTCGGCCAGCGCCTGGCCTTCCTCGTCGCCGCCCCTCAGCCGGGCGAGGACGAGGGCCCAGACCAGCGCCGAGTCGTTGCGGGCCTCCAGCGACAGCACGTCGGTGGCGGGCAGGCCCGTCACCAGGTGGGACAGCGATCCCGGCCAGCCCGGGACCGCGCCGTTGTGGCTGAACAGCCAGGTGCCCGCGGCGAACGGCGCCGCCGCCGCCTCCGCGTCCGCCCCCGCGAGGGTGGCGTCCCGTACGGCGGCGAGCACGGCCCGCGAGCGCACGACCCGGGCCAGGTCGGCGAGGGACTGGTCGGCCCAGATGGGCCCGGCCCGGCGGTACCGGGCCGGCACGGGATCACCGTCGGCGTACCAACCCACTCCGAAACCGTCGGCGTTGACGGTGCCGTGCCGTTGCCGCCGGGGCGCCCACGACTGGCGGTAGAGGCTGTGCGGCGGCTCGACGAGGATCCGGCCGAGGGGCTCCGGCGGTCCCACGTATGCCAGGTGGCGGCACATCAGACAGCCGCCGAGCGGGCCGTGCGGAACCCGGAGAAGATCTGCCGCCGGATCGGGTAGTCCCAGTTGCGGAACGTGCCCCGGCAGGCCACCGCGTCCACCGCGAACGAACCGCCGCGCAGCACCTTGTGGTCGGGGCCGAAGAAGACCTCCGAGTACTCCTTGTACGGGAACGCCTTGAAGCCCGGGTACGGCAGGAAGTCGCTCGCCGTCCACTCCCACACGTCGCCGATCAACTGCCGCACTCCGAGCGGCGATTCACCCTCCGGGTAGCTCCCCGCGGGCGCCGGGCGCAGATGCCGCTGGCCCAGGTTGGCGTGCTCGGGCGCCGGGTCCGCGTCGCCCCACGGGTAGCGCGTCGACCGGTCCCCGGCGGGGTCGTGGCGGGCCGCCTTCTCCCACTCGGCCTCGGTGGGCAGCCGGCGCCCGGCCCAGCGGGCGTACGCGTCGGCCTCGTACCAGCACACGTGCAGCACCGGCTCGTCGGGCGGCACCACCTCGGTCACGCCGAAGCGGCGCCGCAGCCACTGCTTGCCGTCCCGGCGCCAGAACAGCGGCGCGTGGATGGAATGCTGCCGGATGTGTGCCCAGCCCGCGGGTTCCCACCAGCGTTCGTCGTCGTAGCCGCCGTCCTCGATGAACGCCTGGTACGCGGCGTTCGTCACCGGTGTCGTGTCGATGTGGAACGACGCCACCTCCCGCCGGTGCGCCGGTCGTTCGTTGTCCAGCGCCCACGGCTCGGTGGAGGTGCCCATGGTGAACGGGCCGCCGGGGACGAGCACTTCGGCCGGTCCGGTGAACAGCGGAACCGGGTCCGGGTCGGGGGCGGTGAGGGCCTGCGGCCCCTTGCGGAGTTGATGGGTGATCAGCATCGTCTCGTCGTGCTGCTGTTCGTGCTGCGCGATCATCCCGAAGGCGAAACCCGCCTCCGTGAGCCGCGTCCCGTGGAACGCCGCCCGCTCCAGCACGTCCATCACCCGGCCGCGTACGTCCGCCGCGTACGAGCGGGCCTCACGCGGGGCCAGCAGGGGCAGGGAGGGGCGTTCGGAGCGCGGATGCTCGAAGGCGTCGTAGATGCTGTCGATCTCGGGACGTATCGCCTCCTGTCCGGCGACGGTCCGCAGCAGCCACTGTTCCTCCTGGTTGCCTATGTGGGCGAGGTCCCACACCAGCGGCGACATGAGGGGCGAGTGTTGCGCGGTCAGGTCGGGCTCCTCGACACAGCTGGTGAGAAGCGTGGTGCGCTCCCGGGCGGTGACGAGGGTGGTGAGCGCCCGGTCCCGGAACGCCTCGGCATCGACGGCGTCGTCGACGGCGGGATCGGTGTCGAGGGCGGGGTCGGTCATGTGCGGATGTCCTTCCCATGAGCGCGGCCGTCCGTGGCGCGCAGCTGGTCGAGCAGGTCGTCGGCGGGACAGCGGCCCGGGACGACATAACGGTCCCGGTACCCGCGGACGGCGTCCGTCACCTCGGTGGTGGCACCGAGCCGGGGCAGGGCGTCCAGGGCCGCCGCGAAGCAGGCCACGGCCGTCTCGTGCAGTTCGGGGTCGCCCAGCCCCTGCCGGGCAGCGTCGAGCCACAGCGGATTGTGCGGCGCGGGCCGCGACAGGCCCCGTTCGGCCAGCGGCTTCACGATCCGGTAGGCGGTCTCGGCGGCCTCCGGATCGTCGAAGAGGGCCGCCGTGACGGCGAGCGGCACGATCCACCCGTCGTCGCCGGGCTGCGCGTCGATCATGCGCAGTTCCAGATGGCCGCGTGGTCTCACCGGCGGGAACAGCGTGGTGACGTGGTAGTCGAGATCCTCCCGGGTCGGCGGCCTGGGCGTCCGCGAGCGGGTCCAATCCCGGAACGTCAGCCCCTCGGGTACGTCCCACGGGCCGCTGTCCCGCCGTACGCACATCACCGGGGCGTCCAGGACGTGCCCGGCCCACGCGGTACGTGGGTCCATGTCCAGCGGGGGTGCGCCCGCCCGGTCGGGGCCTATCTCCATCCACAGCAACTGCCGGGTGGAGAGCCAGCCGGTGGGCTCCGCCGCGGCCAGCGGGGAGTTGGCGAACGCGGCCACCAGCACCGGGCCCAGCTGGTGCGCCAGCCACCAGCGCCGCCCGAGCCCCAGCGGACCGGGCTCCTCGTGCCCGGCGTCCAGACACACCTGGACGGAGGCGGAGGTGCACATCATGGCGCGGCCGGCCGGACCGGTGCGGTCGAGACAGGTCTCCATGGCGTCGTACCGCGGTTCCCGCAGGAACCGGCGGGGCGGATGCCAGGGATCCTGGCCGACGCCGACGAGGCCCAGATCGTCTCTGGCCAGAACCGCGCGGACGGCGTCCAGGTCGGCGGAGACGGTACCGATGCACTCCATCAGGGAGGCGGCGGGCGGCGAGCTCAACTCCAGCTGGCCGCCGGGCTCGACGGTGAGCGCCGACCTCAGGGGCACGGCCCGCAGTGCGGCGTAGGCCGCTTCGAGCCGGCGGGTTGTCACGGGGAGCCGCGGTGCGCGCAGCTCCTGGACGATCCATTCCACTTCCACCCCGAGTCTGCGGGGCGGACCGGTCTTGAAGCAGATGCCCCGGACCAGGGCCTCCACCTCGGCTTCTGTGACTGCCGTGTAAGGCTTCGTACAGTCACTTGTCGAATCGGACATGTCGGGATCCTCCTGAGATTCCATCATGCCGCCGACCCGGATTCTGATGGGCCGGGCCGGCATCACCCGTCCCACCCAAGACCCTCCTGCGGATCCACACAAGGGGGCACATCGGCGCGGTCGGGGGCCGGTGATCTCCGTTTCCGTGGTGTTTTCGTGGAGTTTTCCGGGCGTCCCGGGGCCAGGAAAACGTGTTGCGGCACCTGACCAGAATGGCTCAGGATCCGTGCATGAGCACGACGGGGGTGGCCGCACGGCACACGGTCATGGCGCGCACGGGGGTGGCGCCATGAGCGCGCGCCTGCGGGGCATCGCGCGCGAGACGCAGCAGATCGTGGCGGCCGGTACCTACCGCGCGCCGGCCGGGCACGAGGTGTCCGTCGCCGACGCCGTCGAAGCGGCCCGGCTCGGTACGCGGATGTACGGACCGGTCCCGGTCCGTGACATCCGCGTACCGGCGGTCCCGTCGGCGGACACGCTGTTCGAGGCCACGGGCGAGAGCAGCCTGGAGGCGGCCCACCGCATCGCCGGACCGGTGGCCGTCCTGAACTTCGCCTCGGCCCGCAACCCCGGCGGCGGCTTCCTCAACGGCGCCCAGGCCCAGGAGGAGGCCCTGTGCCGGGCCTCGGCGCTGTACGCCTGCCTGGTCGGGGTCCGGGAGTTCTACGACCACCACCGCGCCCACCGCGACCCGTTCTACTCCGACCGTGTCATCCACTCACCGGCCGTGCCCGTCTTCCGCGACGACCGCGGCCGCCTCCTGGACGAGCCGTACACCGCCGGTTTCCTCACCTCGGCCGCACCGAACGCAGGCGTGGTCCTGCGTACGGCCCCGCAGCGGGCGGCCGACCTGCCGCGGGCCCTTGCGTCCCGGGCCGAGCGAGTCCTGGAGACCGCCGCCGCCCACGGTTACCGGCGCCTGGTCCTGGGGGCCTGGGGCTGCGGCGTGTTCCAGAACGACCCCACGCAGGTCGCGACCGCCTTCCGCACCCTCCTCGGCCCCGGCGGCCGCTTCGCCGGCGCCTTCGAGCACGTGGTCTTCGGGATCCTGGACCGCACGGCGGGGAGCGTGGTCCGGGAGGCCTTCGTACGGGCGTTTGCGGAGCGTCAGCTCCAGCGGTGACGGGGGCATGCCACCTGCGGCGGTGCCGTCGTTCCAGGCCGGTCACCGCCGGTCGCGGGCCCCTGCGGCCGCGTCGGGGAGCGGTGGCGGCCTGAGGCACCGACTCGGTCGACGCCGGTCCGCAGGGGGCCGGAACACGGCCGGGGCGGTGGGGTGGCGGGTGGCGTCGATCGGTAGTGGCGGGCCGGGCCCGGCGGTTGCGGCCGGGCCGTGGGGATGGGGCCGCTGTCGGCGCCGGTTGCGGCATCCGCCCCGTTGGGCCGGGAGAGTGATGCCGGGCGTTACCCGTTCGATCAGCCCCAGGCGTAGCGGCGGCCCGAACACGGCCGGGGCGGCGGGGTGGCGGGCGGCGTCGATCCGTCATCGTCGGTCACGGCGTCCGGCCGGGCCGGACGGAAGAGCGGCCACGAGCCCGTCCGACGGGCAGAGCGGCAGACGACTCGTCTGGCGGGCAGAGGGGCAGCCGACCCGTCTGGCGGTGAGGGCGGCCTCTGCCCGGTCGGCCGGGGACAAGGGCGCCGGGGCCCGGGGCCCGGGGCAGGGGTGCCGGAGAACGGGGGCAAGGGCATCGGGGCCCGAGGCAGGGGGCAGGGGCAGGCGGTGCCGGGTGTCTGCTCGGTCAGGTCCAGCCGTAGCGCTCCCGCAGGCGGTGGCGGACCAGGTTGAAGCGCATGCGGTCCAGGGCGCAGGCCTCGCGGCGCATGCCGGCCTCGTGCAGGCGCAGGACGCGGTCCACGTCGACCCACGAGTCCCGGCCCGAGCCGTCCCAGGGGCCGCTGCCGATCGGCACCCACTCGCGGTCGCCGTCGTGGCGCTTGCTCGACAACTGGACGGCGAGGAAGGTGCCGCCGGCCTCGCGGGCGACGACCAGCACCGGGCGGTCCTTGCCCCGGCCGTCGTTCTCCTCGAAGGGGACCCAGGTCCAGACGATCTCGCCGGGATCCGGGTCCCCGTCGTGCGCGGGCGAGTACTCCGTGCGCACCCGGCCCACCTCGCGGGGGTCGGCCTCGGTGGTGGCGGAGGGGCCGGACCGGCCGGGGACGTTCTCATCGGTGAAGGCAGTCACGGGGTCACGTTAGAGCCTGTGCCCCGGACCGTTCGCCTCGCCCCCGGCCGGAGGCCGCCCCCTCACCCCTTGTCGGTGTCCACCGGCACGCGCTGGGCGGATCCGTTCAGAGCCGACGTCCCGTTCGTGTGCGGCCCGTTCTGGTTCATCGAGGCCAGCAGCTGACGGGCCAGACCGAGCCCCGTACCGCCCATGGTGAGCGCCTTGGCGAGCATGTCCGCCATGCCTTCGGCGCCGTTGAGCACCACCATGTTGTCGACGCTGGAGAACGCGGACGCGCCCGCCTTCACGATCTCCGGCCAGTTCTCGGCGAGTTGCTGGGCGACGACCGCCTCCTGGTTCTCGGCGAGCGCGGCGGCCCGCGCCTTGATGGCCTCCGCCTCGGCGAGCCCCCGCGCCTTGGTGGCCTCGGCCTCCGCGAGACCCCTGGCCTGCGCCGAGGCCGCCTCGGCCTCACCGGTGGCCCGGGTGGCCGCCGCCATGGCCGTACCGCGCGCCTTCGTCGCCTCGGCCTCGGCGCCCGCGGCCGCCTTGACCCGGGTCGCCTCGGCGGCCGCCGCCAGCTCCGTCTCCTTCGCCTTGGCCTGGGCCGCCGAGATCCGCGCGTCGCGCTCCGCCTCGGCCAGCGTCCGCTTCTCGTAGGCCTGCGCGTCCGCGGGCTTGCGGACGTCCGCCTGGAGCTGCTGCTCTCGCCGGTGGGCTTCCAGCTCCGCCACCCGCGTCTCCTGGACGACGACCTCCTGGCGCGCGGCGGCATCCGCCAGCGGGCCGGCCTGCCGGGCCTTGGCGGCGGCCTTGTCACGCTCGGCCTGGTAGCCGGCCTGGAGGATCTCGCTGTCCCGGGTGGCCTCGGCCATCCGGGCGTACGACTGCTGCTCGGCCTCGGTCGCCAGCCGGTTCGCCTCCGCCTGCGCGATCCGCGCGTCCCGCTGCACGGCCGCCGCGTGCGGCATCGCCAGGTTCTGGATGTACCCGGTCGGGTCCTCGATCTCGTGGATCTGCAGCGAGTCCACGATCAGACCCAGTTTCTCCATCTCCGTGCCGCAGGCCGCCCGGGTCTGCCCGGTGAGCTTCTCCCGGTCACGGATCATGTCCTCGACCGTCAGACCGCCCACGATGGACCGCAGATGACCGGCGAAGACGTTGTGCACCCGCTCCGACATCAGCTTCTGCTGGTCGAGGAAACGACGGGCCGCGTTGGCGATCGACACGAAGTCGTCGCCCACCTTGAAGATGACCACGCCCCGCACCTTGAGCGGTATGCCCTGGTGGGTCGCGCAGTCCACGTGCAGTTCGGTCTCGTTCAGGTCCAGCGACATCTTGCGCACCGCCTGCACACCGGGCAGCACCAACGTGCCGCGCCCGGTGACGATACGAAAGCCCATTCCCTCCTCGAGCCCCTCGGTCCGGTGCTTGGAACCGGAGATGACCAGAGCTTCGTTGGGTTCGGCGACCCGCCAACACATCTTGAACAGACCGATCAGAGCGAGTACGGCGAGTACAGCCGCCCCCGCAACGACGCCGACAACCATCGGCATACGCCCCCTTTGGATGGTGCCCTTTCGGCACCGAACGAAGGGAGTGTGCGCCTGCGCGAGCCCCGGGTGAAGACGCCGGCGCTTCCTTGTCGAAACCTTGACGCGGAAGGCTCTCACCTGCGCCGCGGTGGGCTCAACTGACGTATGGGGAAGGGCTCAGGCGTCGTACGCCGCCGTGACGTAGACCGTCCTGGGCGGCAGGTACTCCACCACCATCACCACCGTGCCCCGCTCGATGCGGTCCGAGCCGGCGGCGGGGTAGGCGAGGAAGTGCTCGGCACCGCCGCGCACGCGGACGATCACCTCGCCGACCAGCCCCGGCCCGATCGTCCCGGTGACCCGTCCCATGAGCCCGACCATCGGCGCGTCGTCCATGGCCACAGGGTACGGGCCTAGGGCCCTAATGCCCCGGCGCGGCCGCGGATTCCGAGGCGACCGGCTGCGGTGGCCAGGCCTCGTGCCAGCGCAGTTCCGCCTCCAGTTGCGCGGCGAGCGAGAGCAGCAGCGGCTCGCTGTTCGCCGGTCCGAGCAACTGGGCGCCCACCGGCAGGCCGCCCGCGACGAAGCCGGCGGGCACATTGACGCCGGGCCAGCCCAGCACGTTCCACGGCCAGGCGTAGGGACAGGCCGCGATCATCGCGCGGTCGGTGGCCAGGCCCCCCAGGTTCGCCAGGGCGCCGATGCGCGGTGGGGGAGCGGCCGTGGTCGGCGCCAGGATCACGTCGTACGACATGAAGAACCGTCCGATACGACGGTGCAGCACAGCCTCGGCCCGCCGGGCCGCCCGCAGCGGTACCCCGCCGAGCAGCCCGCCCAGCCGGGCGGCGCCCAGGGTGCGCCGGTCGAGGAGTGCCGGGAAGGGCGCCTCGCGCACGCGTTCGGCGATGCCGGCGGTGGCGCGGGGCACGAAGGTCAGCCCGATCTGACCGTACGGCGGATCGGCCTCCTCCACATGATGCCCCAACCCGCTCAGCTGCTCGGCGAGTTGGACCACCCGATCGCGCACCTCCGGCTGGAGCCGGGCGGGCGCGGCGGTGAACGGCGGCTTCAGGGAGAGCGCGATGCGCAGCCGGCCGGGGTCGCGGCCGACGGCCGCGAAGGCGTTGACGGCGGGTGGCCGGTGCGGATCGAGGTCGTGATTGCCGCTCGCCGCGTCCAGCAGCAGAGCCGCGTCGGCGACCGTACGGGCGAGCGTGCCGTTGACCGTGATCCCCTGGAAGGACTCGCCGCGCGGCCAGGTGGAGACACGGCCGCGCTGCGGTTTGATGCCGATCAGATGGGTCCAGGCGGCGGGGATCCGCACCGAACCGGCCCCGTCCGAACCGAGCGCGGCCGGTACCAGCCCCGCGGCGACGGCCGCGGCCGAACCGCCCGACGAACCGCCGGGCGTGTGCTCGGGGCTCCACGGATTACGGGTCGCGCCGAAGGCGGGCCCCTCGGTGAACGGCCACTGGCCGAACTCGCAGGTGTTGGTCTTGCCGACGATCACGGCCCCGGCCGCGCGCAACCGCCGTACCGCCTCGCCGTCCCGCGCGACCGCCGGGAACTCACCCCGGCAGCCGAACGCGGTCGGCTCGCCCGCCACGTCCATGTCGTCCTTGACGGCCACCGGCACCCCGAGCAGCGGCTTGCGGATCCCCGCGGCCAACTCCTCGTCCGCGGCCTCGGCCTCGGCGAGCGCCGCCCGGGTCCGTACGACCCGGAAGGCGTTCAGGGACTCCCGCGAGGCCTCGATCCGCGCCAGGGCCTGCTCCACGAGCTCCCGGGCGGTCACCTCCCGGGCGGCCAGCGCACGGGCGGACTCCGCCAGGCCTGGGGAACGGTCGAGCGTCATGCGGGGAACCTCCGGGAGCGCGTCGTCTACCGAACGGTAACGTGCCGGGGGACGCGGTGGAACGACCCTGGCGACAGCGGCGGTTCGACAACGCGAACGGCCCGCTGCCACAGACCCTCCACAGACCGCACCAGGTCCTGCGCAAACCATTGACGGGCACCTGCCTCACCCCTACCTTCTGATCGACTTCCCGAACTTCGTTCGGCATATCGCACATCGAGCCGCTTGAGGGTGCCCCGGTAGCGCCTGGCAGTGCCCTGAGAGTTCCTGAGAATGTCCTGGAGAGAGCCGCCCGTGACCCCCACACAACCCCCCGCCCCGTCACCCTCACGGCGCACCCTGCTGCGCGCCCTGGCCGCCCTGCCGGCGTCGGCCGTGCTGCTGGGCGAAGGCCCCGGACTGCTCGGCACGGCGTTCGCCGCCGCCCCGCCGAGCGGCTCCGCCACCCGCTACACGATCGTGCCGTTCCTCAACAGCAACGACGGCACGGTGAACGTCTACCAGTCCGACGACGCCACTGACTTCCGGCTCGCCAAGTCGTCCGCCTACACGCCGCCGAGCAACCGCATCCGCGACGCGAGCATCTTCAAGCACACCGACGGCTTCTACTACCTGACCTACACGACCCACACCTGGCAGGACCCCAGCACCACGATCGGCTTCGCCCGCAGCTCCGACCGGGTCACCTGGACGTTCCTCTACGACTACACGGTCCCGATCGCCAACCTGTCCCGTGCCTGGGCGCCGGAGTGGTTCGTCGACAGCGACGGCAGCGTGAACGTCATCGTGTCCTGCTCGACCGCGAGCGACGAGTGGAACTTCACTCCGTACGTCCTGAAGGCCACCAACTCCACCCTCACGGCGTGGAGTTCACCGGTGGCGCTGTCCGGCATCGGGGCCAACCACATCGACACGTACATCGTGAGGATCGGCTCGACCTACCACGCCTTCACCAAGAACGAGACGGCGAAGTACATCGAGTACGCGACGGCGTCCAGGCTGACCGGCCCCTACACGATCTCCCGGACGGGCGACTGGGCCGGCTGGGGCAGCTACCGAGAGGGTCCGGCGCTGATCCAGCTCGACAACGGCGGCTGGCGGATCTTCTTCGACGGCTACAGTGACGGGAACTACTACTACAGCGACAGCTACGACACCTTCGCGACCTGGTCGGCACCGACCGCGCTGCCCGTCGTCTCCGGTACGGCACGCCACTTCACCGTGATCAGGGAGACGGTGTCGGGCGGCCCGAGCCTGGCGAGGGGAGTGACCCGCTCGTTCCGGTCGGCAAACTTCCCCACCCGCTACTGGCAGTCGCAGTCCTCGCTGCTCAACCTCCCCGTGGTCAGCGGCTCCAGCACCACCGCCGAGAAGCAGGCCGCCACCTTCACGGTCGTGGCCGGCCTCGCCGACGGGAACGCCTACTCCTTCCGTGACGCTTCCGGCAAGTATCTGCGCCACTGGGACTTCCGCGCCCGCTTCGACGCCGACGACGGCACGTCGACCTTCGCCAAGGACGCCACGTTCATCGCCCGCACCGGCAGCGTGTCGGGATCGATGCGCTTCGAGTCGTACAACTATCCCGGCTTCTACCTGCGCCACTACGACTACCAACTCCGCGTGGACCGCACGGACGGCACGGACCTGTTCCGGGCCGACAGCTCGTTCGTGCCGGTGACCGCCTGGGCCTGAGGTGCTCTGCCGCCGACCCGGGAGCGAGGCGGCGACGGTACGGGAGCAGCCCCGAGGGGCCCTTGTCCCGGGCATCTCGGGGCTGCTTCGGTGCGGTTGGCGGCCAGCGGTGGTCAGTGGTGGTCAGTGGTGGTCAGTGGTGTGCGTGGACGACGGCGTGGCCCTTGCCGCGGCCGATCATCCACTTGTTGACCGGAGTGGTGATCAGGAAGGCGATGGCGAAGCCCCCGAGCAGGGCCGACCAGAACACCGCATCGGACAGGTGGGCGTCCATCGCGCCGGGGACCAGGGCGACGATGCCGTTGTCGACCAGTTCCATCACGGCGATGGAGACGGTGTCGGCGGCGAGTGCCACCTTGATCGCGGACTTGAGGTCCAGACCGGCCCGGCGCACCGCGACCAGGGTGAAGGAGTAGCCGAAGAGGAACGCGAGCGTGATCGCCAGGATCATGGTCGACACGTTGCCCCACATCAGGGCGGTGCCGATCACCATGCCGAGGATCTCGCCGATGGCACAGCCGGTCAGGCAGTGCAGGGTCGCCTTGGCGGCCGTTCCCCAGGACGCTCCGGCATGCCCCTCATGCCCGTGGTGGTCCCCGTGGGTGCCCTGGTCGTGAGCAGTGCCGGCCTCGTGCGTGGTGTGGTCCATGACCTTCATCCCCCTTCCCGTCGAGTGGGCCGTTCTGTGGCCCACGACTGAGAACGTTATACCCCCCTGGGGTATGTGTCCACGACTTTGGCCCCGTGCTCGACGGGGCCCTTCCGCCCGGCCGCCGGCGAGTCGGTGCACGTGCGGGCCACCGGTCGGCTGTGGCTTGCCGTGCGGTACGAGTCCCAGGGCCACGACGGCGCCAACCGCCGCCGCGAGGGCGCAGACGGTGAAGGCGTCCGTGAAGCCTCCGACCGACCCGGCCTCGATTCCGGCGGCGACCGTGGAGACGACCGCCACGCCGATCGAACCCCCCACCTCGTGGAAGGTGTTGACGACTCCGGAGGCGAGTCCCGCCTCGTCGGGTTCCACCATGCCGAGGGCGGTGGTCGTTGCGGTGACGAAGACCGCGCCGAGGCCGACGGAAAGGACGTCACGGCCCTGCGCAACCTCGTCGCGGGCCGAACAGCACCGCTTTCCCGAGCCCGGGCGGGCATGGCAGGAGCGCGGTCCGGAGAGCCACCATCCGGCCGTCGCCGGCGCCCTGCGCACGCTCGCCGACCAGGGCCGACTGGTCATCCCCGACCTGGAGGCCGCGATTTTCCAGCTCTACGCGCTCCTGGTCCTCCCCCGCACGGTCATCAGTACGTACGGTACCCACATCGACGACGACCTGACCGACCGCCTCATCGGTAGCGGCGTGGACATGTTCCTGGCGTACTACGGCCCGCGGCCCCCGCCGGATACCGGGAAGTGACGTGCGCTGATCAGTGACGGCCCGCTGTCACGCGGCCATCATCAGCAGCATCGCGGACATGGTCCCGCCCATGCCGATATGGGCGGCCAGCGCCGCGTCCGGAGCGGCTCCCAGCTTGCGGCGCCGGCCGCGCCCCGACCGCTGGGCCACCCTGCTCCTGTCCCACACCGAGATCGTCAGCGACGCCAGGAAGACGAGCACCGTGTCCGGCATGGCGAGCAGCCAGCGGCCCCAGTTGAAGGCCGTGCCGGCCCGTCCCCGCTCGCCGGTGCCGCGGACCCTGGCCCACAGGGACGCCCCGATGGACAGCAGGAAGTACACGGCGAGTGCCGCGATCACGAACCGCCACAGGGAACCGGAGCCGGCGGACGAACCCGCGTCGGCAGCGGAGTTCGCCATGCCGGACATGTCCATCCCCGGCATCGAACCCATCCCTTCCATCCCCTCCGTCCCTTGCATCTCCTCCATGGACTCCATGCCGGCTGTCCCGTTCGTGCCGGTCGGACTCGTCATGTTCTCCATGCCCGGCATGTGCGCCATGGAGGAGCCGCCCAGGGCCAGCACCGGTCCGGACGACGTGCTCGTCATGGCGAGGGTCATGATCACCATGCCGGCGCTGCCGACGATGAGGTGCACCCAGTGGCGGCCGTGCTTCCACCCGCCCGTGCGCGTGTGGCGGAGCGCCATGGCCACGCCCGCGAGCCCGAGCAGGCCGAACGCCGCCGCCCACCACATGCCGTGGCCCGCGTACCAGGCGACCGTTGCCGGCAGGGCCATCGCCGTCATGCACAGCCCCATCAGCAGGTCGCCGCCCGCCGCCAACCGGGCCTCACCGTTCGTGGTGGCCACCCGGACCGCGCTGACGGCGGCCACCAGGGCGGCGATCACGGCCACGGCCCAACTGAGCGCCAGAGTCCCCATGTTCGTCTTCCCGATCGTCCGAGCACGGCGGGTCCACGCTCACCGCGCCACCTCGTCGTGCGAAGCGCCCAGGGGCGCCGCGTGGGCATGTACTCCTAGTGCCCTTAGTACGTGGCGGGGGCGAACGGTGTTCAGGCGGCTGATCGGATTCCGCGTCAGGAGCCGACCGGTGACCGTGTCTCGTGGGTCGGTTCTGCCCCTGGTCCATACGCTGACCAGGCTGCGACCTTCTTGTCGGACCGGTTGCGCGCCACGGTCCTCGCGGTCTTCGTCCGTCCCGGGTCCCTGGCGTGGAAGCTCATGCACCAGCAGCCGCCCCATACGCCGTTGTGCCTCTCGACCAGCTGGGCGATGTCAGGCCGCCGGTCTCGGCCAAGCCTGTCCCCAGGGCTGTCACCGGGACCCCCGATCTCATCGCTGAAGAAACGTCAGCGTGCGGTCGACCAGCAGGGCGGCCGCCTCGGGGACGTAGGACGTGAGCGTGTCGTCGGCGAAGTAGTGCTGGTCGCCGGGATAGAGGAACAGTTCGGCCTGGTCGGCGGACGCGACGAGCGCCCGTGCCGCGTCGATGTCGCCCTCACCTGCGAAGAACGGGTCGGCATCCATGCCGTGCACCTGGACCGGTACTCCGTGCGGCCAGGCGGGACCGAACTCCGAGACCGGAACGCACGCGTAGTACAGCAGGGCTCCCCGCGCTCCGGGCCGGGTCTGTGCCAGCATCTGCGCCGGGAGCACGCCCACGGAGAAGCCGGCGTAGACCAGATCGACGGGCAGGTCCTCGACGGACCGGACGCCGCGTTCGATCACCTCGCGGAAGCCGATCTGCTCGACGTAGCCCATGCCCTGCTCCAGGGTGTCGAACGTGTGGCCCTCGAAGAGGTCGGGCGTGTGCACGGTGTGCCCGGCGCGGCGAAGCATGTCGGCGAAACCGGTGATCCCCGACGTGAGCCCCAGGGCGTGATGGAACAGGACGAGGTCGGCCATCGCCACCTCCGGCAGTGTGTTGTCCGGCAAATGATCCATGAAGGCAGTATGGACGGGGCGGGCCCGGGGCGGACCCGGTGGGGCGCTGGTTGTGCCGCCCGGGACGTCGGTGACGGGTGACCCGCGCGGCGGGGAATCCGACGGGTGTCGAGCCGCGCCGAACCCCGGCTCGGGACCCGGTCCGACCGCGCCGGACTCTGTTGCACATCGATTGCATATAGTGAACCATCGCATTAGCAGTCAGCAGCAGGACCGATCCCCGGGGGAGCCGCCCATGACCACGCAGACCGCACCCGTCGCCTCGCGGCGCCGCCGGTTCGACCGCGGGGAGATCCGGCGCCTGGCGGCGATGTACGGCTTCATCGCGGCGCTGCACGTGGCCGGGTTCGGGCTCTTCGCCTACTACAACGCTCGCTACCACGACCTCGCCAACAGTCAGGGCGAGCTGCTGTACGCGGGTGCGGCCGGGCTGGCGTACACGCTCGGCATGCGGCACGCCTTCGACGCGGACCACATCTCGGCCATCGACGACAGCACCCGGTACCTGCTGCAGAAGGGCAAGCGGCCGCTCGGCGTCGGTCTGGCCTTCTCGCTCGGCCATTCGACCGTCGTCTTCGTGCTCTCCGTGGGCATCGCCTTCGCCGCTCAGGCCGCCAACCGCTTTCAGGCGGGCTTCGCCGACATCGGTGGCGTCATCGGCACGCTGGTCTCGGGTGTGTTCCTGTACGCCATCGCCGCCCTGAACTTCGCCGTGCTGCGCGGCATCGTCAGGACCTGGCGCGAGGCGAAGGAGGGCCGCCACCAACCGGAGGAGCTGGAGCAGTTGCTGGCCGACCGGGGGCTGATGAACCGGGTCTTCAAGGGCCGGTACAACAAGTTCATCGACCACGGCTGGCAGCTCTACTTCGTGGGCCTGCTCTTCGGCCTCGGCTTCGACACCGCCACCCAGGTCGGCGCCCTCGGCCTCGCGGCGGGCTCCGCCGCGGACGGCACGTTGCCGCCGCTCGCGATCATCGCACTGCCGTTGATCTTCGCGGCCGGCATGAGCCTGATGGACACCACCGACGGGGTCTTCATGGCCAAGGCGTACGAGTGGTCGTTCTCGAACCCCGTTCGCAAGATCTACTACAACCTCACCATGACCGGCCTGTCGATCTTCGTGGCGTTCGTGGTCGGAACGGTGGAGCTGGTCTCCCTGCTCGCGGAGCGGCTCGGCGCGGCCGACGACGCACCCTGGTCATGGTTCGCCGCCCTCGACCTCAACACGATCGGAATCGTCATCGTGGTCACCTTCCTGGCGACCTGGATCGGCGCGGTCGCCCTGTGGAAGCTGCGCGGTTACGACGAGCGCTATTCGGTGCGCGCCGAGGCGGAGCCCGATCCGGCGTCCACCTGATCATCGGGGCGTGCGCCACGGAAGTCCGGCTTCGTGATCCGTATCGCAAGCGGGTCCGATGCGCAGGCGTCTCACGCCTCGTCGGTCAGCGGAGTCCGGCGACGAAACCCACCGCGGTCGGGTAACCGGCCAGGACGGGCGCCACGTTCACGCATTCGCCTGTCGACCGACGTTCCGCAGGGCCTTGCGCAGGGAGGCCACCTCTTCCTCGGACATGTTCTCGACGAAGTGGACCAGGGCGGCCGGGCGGTCCTTGCTCGCGCCCAGACCGTCCTCCATGAGCGCGGCGGCGTACGCCTCACGGCTGCGGACCGGCGAGTACAGCCAGGCGCGGCCCTGCTTGCCCCGCAGCAGCCAGCCCTTGGTGTACAGGATGTTGGTGACGGTCATCACCGTCGTGTATGCGACGGGACGGATCTTGTTGATGTCGTCGACGACCTCACGCACCGTCGCCGGACGGTTCCACGTCCAGAGGCGGTCCATGATCTCCGCCTCGAGATCCCCCAACCGTCGCATGACACTTACTCCTTCTCACCACCGAATGCGCAAGCGAATACGTAAGGCCATAGTAGACGGCCCGTCAGCCGGCCCTCAGGAAGCGGTGAGGCCGTTCGTGCAGGCCGCGCCCGGTTCCGGGGTCTGCGCGCCCTGGACGTACTTGGTGAGGAACTGCTCGACCCTGGGGTCGGACGCCTTGTCGACGCTGAGCTGGTGACCCCAGGCCGACAGCATGATCGCCCCCGACTGGGTCCTGTCCGGGCTCATCAGCGTGTAGGGCGTCTTGGAGACCTTGTCGGCGAGCGTCTTGACCTCCGCGTCCGCGGCCTTGTCGTTGTACGTCACCCAGACCGCGCCGTGCTCCAGGGAGTGCACGGCGTTCTCGTTGGCGACGGGCTTGGTGTAGACGGTGCCGTCGCAGGTCATCCACGCCTGGTTGTGGTCGCCGCCGACGGGCGGGTTCATCGGGTACTTGACCTTCTGCTGAACGTGATTGCGGCCGAGCTTCTTGGCGTCCCAGCTCTTCTCGCCCTGAACCGGCTTCTTCGCGGCGGCGGCCTGCTGGTCCTCCTTCTTGTCGGCGTCGTTGATGGCGTACGCGCCCCACCCGACGAGGCCGGCGACGATGAGGGCGCTGACGGTGACGGTGATGATCCGGTTGCGGCGCTCGCGGGCTCTCTCGGCGCGACGCGCCTCCTCTATCTTGGCCCGTCGTGCTTCGGTGGCGGCCTTCTTGCTGGTCTTGCTCATGCCTGTGTGATCCTCGTGATGGGTGCGGGGGTGGACGGGGACGGACGGACGTGGCCGAGCCGCACGCGGCAGCGCACGGCGTCGGGCGTCTCGGCGTCCGCCTAGGTCCGTTGCACCTGGAGGACGTGGAGGTCGGGAGCCCGACAGGCAGGCGAGGGCCCGACGGCGCGCGCGGCCGCGTCCGGCTGCCGGGGCAGGTCCGGCCTGCGCGGCAGCGTCGCCTGGAACGGGTGCGCGGTGGCGACGCGTACGGCCGTCGCACCGGCGCCGACCGGGCCGCAGCATCCGTCGCGGGACGGGCAGTCGGCCGGGTGGGTGACCTTCGGCGCGGGATGATCGACCGATACGGCCGTCAGGCCGGCCGTGGCGGACAGGTGGGTCGCTGGGGCGGCGGCGGGGGCACGGTGACCGTGCGGGACGCACCCCAGGCACACCACCAGTGCGGCGAGCAGCACGGCCAAGGCGGGGCGGAGAGCCACGATGCGTGTGGCGCCCCACGCTTCGCGGGTCGTGTCCTGTGTCCGGCTCCCCATGACGAGTGATATTAGGCGGTCCGGGTGACGACGCCGTCTGCGGCGGTCGGCACGGAAGCGTCCCGGCGCGGGGGAGACCGACCGTCGCCGATCACCCTGTCCCTTTTGTCCCGAGGGGATCCCCCGTCGCATCCACCTCGGGTGGCGAACATTCGCGCAGGTCAGAGGCTTGTTATCCGACATGACAACGGTCACCGGTGCAGCCTTTGGTGATTCGCCCGCGGGTGGGTTTCACTGCGGTCAGGACATCCGTCACGAGGGGGAAGGCACAGGCATGCGTCATCAGGGTCAGGAGCACGGACCAGGGCACGAGCACGAGCACGAGCGCGGACACGAGCACGGACCCGGGCGCGGCGGTCACGCCGGGCACACGCACGGTGTCTCGGTGGACGCCGACCGTCGCTGGCTGGCGATCGCTCTGTCGCTGATCGCCGCGTTCATGGCGGTCGAGGTCGTCATCGGTGTCGTCGCCCAGTCCCTGGCGCTGATCTCGGACGCGGCGCACATGCTCACCGACGCCGTCTCCATCGTCCTCGCACTCATCGCCATGCGGCTGGCCGCGCGTCCGGCCCGTGGCGGTTACACCTACGGCCTCAAGCGCGCCGAGATCCTCTCCGCCCAGGCCAACGGCCTGAGCCTGCTCCTGCTGGGGGCGTGGCTGGCGTACGAGGCGGTCCACCGTCTGATCGATCCGCCCGCGGTCGAGGGCGGCCTGGTGCTCGGCACGGCACTCGCCGGTATCGCCGTGAACGTGGCCGCGGCCTGGTGCATCTCCAAGGCCAACCGCACGTCCCTGAACGTCGAGGGCGCCTACCAGCACATCCTCAACGACCTGTTCGCCTTCATCGGCACCGCGGTAGCCGGCCTGGTCGTCGTCCTCACCGGCTTCGCCCGCGCCGACGGCATCGCCACGCTCGTGGTCGTGGCCCTCATGTTCAAGGCGGGGTACGGGCTGCTGCGCGAGTCCGGCCGGATCTTCCTGGAGGCCGCCCCCGTGAACGTCGACCCCGACGCGCTCGGTGACCAGCTCGTCGCCGAGCCCGCCGTCGTCGAGGTCCACGACCTGCACGTCTGGCAGATCACCTCCGGTCAGGCCGCCCTCTCCGCGCACATCCTGGTCGAACCCGGCGGCGACTGCCATGCTGTCCGCCGCGACCTCGAAGAGCTGCTGCGCCGCGACTACGGCATCACCCACACCACCCTCCAGGTCGACCACACGGCGGCTCCGGTGTTGCAGCTCACCCTGCCCGGCGACCGTGACCTGCTTGCCACGGATGCCGCCGCCCACTGCGAGGACGCCCACGGCCCGGTCCACCGGGACGTACCGCACGAACACTGAGTACGGCGGTTCAGCCGGACCGCGGGCCCGGGCCGCTTCGCCGGGCGACTTCACCACCGTTCCGGCGGGCGGGCGGGCACCTCCCAGCGGTTCAGCGGAGCGGGTGCAAGGGAGTGAGCTCGGCGGCGCTCTGCCCGGTCACGATGGACTCGGCGAGGAGTCTGCCGCTCAGTGGGCCCAGCGCGATGCCCCACATCCCGTGGCCGCCGCAGACGTACACACGCGGTGAGCGGGTCGGGCCGACGAGGGGCAGACCGTCCGCGGTGCAGGGGCGGGGGCCCGCCCATTCGTCGGTTCGGCGGCTGAAGTCCGCGCCGGGCAGCATGGGGCGTGCCGCGTCGATGACGGCCTGGACGCGGCGGGGGTCCGCGGGGCGGTCGGGGGCGGTGAACTCCATCATTCCGGCGACCCGTACACGCTCGCCGAGCGGTGTGCAGACCACTCGCTGGGCGGCGAAGTACGTGGGCCCCGCGGGCAGTCCGTCGGAGGGCAGGGTGAAACTGTAGCCGCGGCCGGACTGGACGGCGGCGCGAACGCCGAAGGGGGCCGCCAGCCGGTTCAGCCAGGCTCCGTTGGCGAGCACGGCCACGTCGGCACGCAGGTCCGTACCGTCGGGCCCGACCACGGAGACTTCGCTCCCGTGATCCTGTACCCGGGTGACCCGCAGACCTTCGACGACCTTGCCGCCCCGCTCGCGCACCGCGTCGGCGAGCGCCCCGGCGTAGGCCCCCGGGTTCAGGAACCGCTGGCCGCGCAGCCGTACGGCGGCGCCCGTCCGTTCCGACAGTGCCGGCTCCTGGGTGCGGGCCTCGGCGCCGGAGAGCAGGTCGTAGTCCACGCTCTGGCCGGACGCGCGCACCGCCTCCAGCTCGTGGACGAACGGCGCGCGGGCGGCCTCGGTGGTGAAGGCGATGAGACACGGGTCGCTCGGGCGGGTCGGTTCGGCGACGCCGCCTCGGGCGAGTTCGTCGTACGCGGCCAGTGCCTGCCGGTTCAGCGGGGCGAGGGCGCTCATCGCGACCCGCCAGCGCCGAGGAGTGCAGTTGCGGCTGAACGACAGCAGGAACCGGGCCAGCCGCGGGTCCGCGCGGGGTGGGATGTAGAGGGGCGAGGCCGGTGAGAGCAGCGTGCGCAGCCCCAGCCGCAGGGCGCCCGGCTCGGGCAGCGGGACGGCGAGGGCGGGGGAGAGCCAACCGGCGTTTCCCCAGGACGCGCCGGCCGCGACATGCCGACGGTCGACGACGGTGACCTCGACGCCGGCTTCCTGGAGGAACCAGGCCGTGGCGAGCCCGGTCATGCCGGCGCCGATCACGAGGGCGCTGCGCGGGATCCTGGCGGCGTCACGCGGGCTCATGACCGGCTCCCGTCCCTGAGGGCGACGCGCGGCCTGCGCTCGCCGGTCCGCAGCGCCCGCTCGATGGCGTACCCGGCCCGCAGCACCGACCGGTCCTGCCGGTGCGGGCCGACCACCTGAAGCCCGACGGGCAGTCCCTCAGGGGTGAAACCGGCCGGCACCGACAGCGCGGGACAACCGGTGACGGAGATCAGATAGGCCGAGCGCATCCAGTCCAAGTAGGTCTCCATCGCAGTGCCGTCCACGGAGGCGGGGTAGGGGAGCCGGATGTCGAAGGGGGCGACTTGGCTGACCGGCAGCAGCAGCAGGTCGTACGTCTCGAAGAACTCCCGGACGCGGTGGTAGAGGGCGGTCTGCAGAAGCTGGGCCCGGCCGAGGTCCGGGCCGGTCAGCCGGCGTCCCTCCTCGATGTTCCACACCACGTCCGGGGCCAACGCGTGGCGGTGCTCGTCGAGCAGGGAGCCGTAGGCGAGTTCCATCTGCCAGGCCCGCTGGACGAGGAAGACCTCGTCGGCGCCGGACAGATCCGGACAGGCCTCCTCGACCTCGCAGCCCAGTGAGGCGAACGCCTCGACGGCCGGACGCAGCGCGTCCCGCACCTCGGCGTCCACGGGCACGGTCCCGCCGAGGTCCGCCGACCAGGCGACCCGCAGGCCGCGCACATCGCCGTCCAGGGGCCCCGCGAAGGCGGAGCCCGGCGTCTCAAGGGCGAGCGGGCTGCGCGGGTCGGGGCCCGCGAGCACGGACAGGGCCAGTGCCACGTCCGACACGGTCCTGGCCATCGGCCCCTTCACCGACAGCTGCCCCCACGGCGCCTTGTCGGGCCAGGACGGAACCCGCCCGGGGGACGGGCGCAGCCCCACCACGTTGTTGAAGGAGGCGGGGTTGCGCAGCGACCCGCCGGTGTCACTGCCGTCGGCGACCGGCAGCATTCCGCAGGCGAGCGCGGCCCCCGCACCGCCGCTGCTGCCGCCCGCGCTGCGGGAGAGGTCGTACGGGTTACGGGTGGGCCCGAACACCTTGTTGACGGTGTGCGAACCCATGCCGAGTTCCGGGACGTTGGTCTTGCCGAGCGTGATGGCCCCGGCGTTCTTCAGACGCTCGACGACCAGGTGGTCCCGGTCGGGCACCCGGTCGGCGAAGATCGGCGAACCGTACGTCGTCCGGATGCCCGCGGTGTCGTGCAGGTCCTTGTGCGCGACCGGCAGGCCGTGCAGCGGGCCGACCTCCGCGCCCGTCATCAGCAGTGCGTCGGCCTTGGCCGCCTCTTCCAGCGCCTGGTCGGCGACCAGGGTGACGACGGCGTTCACCGCCGGATTGACGCGCTCGATCTGTTCGAGGTGGGCGGTGACGACTTCCCGGGCGGACACCTCGCGGCGGCGGATCGCGGCGGCGAGCTCGGTGGCGCTGCGGAAGCAGAGCTCGTCCGCGTCGGCTGCGGCGTTCATATAGTTCATCGATTTCATGGAGTTCATTGAGTTCATGGAGTTCACGAAGGGGTTCACGAACGGATTCCCGCCTCTCAGAACGTTTCCTTGATCTGCACGACGGCCAGCACACCGAAGAGAAGGAAGGCGCCGGACAGCAGCACATTCGACATGATCTTGTTCCGGTACAGCGGTTCGATGCCCCGGCGGTTGAGCAGCACCAGCAGCGCCCCGGAGAGGAGCGGCAGGATCAGGGACCCGAAGGCGGCGTACGTCAGCACCAGGGCGACCGGCTTGCCCATGAACGTGACGGCGATCGACGCGGCCGCGCAGTAGACCACGAAGACGCGGAAGGGCCGGCTGTTCTGCGCCATATGGGGCTCGGCGTCGGCCTCCGGGACGCCGCGCAGGGTCCGCAGGGAGTCCGCCAGCAGATAGCAGAGGGCGTTGAACCCGCCGACGAGGGCGCTCAGCGTCACGAAGAAGAAGGTCGCCAGGAACAGGACGCGGGCCGCCGACCCGAGGTCCGCGCCGAGCGGGTCGGCGAGTGCGGCCAGGCCGTCGTTTCCGCTGATGGTCCGGCCGGTGCCGTACAGCAGGCCCGTCCCCACGATGGTGGTGCACAGCACGAAGAGGAAGGTGACGGCGTAACTGACCGCCGAGTCCGCCCGCATGACCGGCAGCCAGCTCCGGTGCTGCCAGTGCTTCTCCCGTACCCAGTAGCTGTACGAGGCGATTCCGGCCGTGCCGCCCACGCCGCCGATGAGGGCGAGCACCGTCACCACGTCTCCCTCCGGCAGCCTCGGGCGCATGGTGGAGACGAGGCCCGGCAGATCGTCGACGGTGGCGAGCATGGCCACCGCCAGGACGACCATGCCGAGGAACTTGACGAGGATGAAGACACTCATCACCCGCTCGAAGAGCGCGTACCGGCCGACGTACACCAGCGCCGCGGACGCCAGCGCGATCGCGATGCCCAGCGGGCGCGGGGGGAGCGCGGGGAACAGCGTGGACAGCGCCAGCGAGGCCACCGAACTCAGGGCGGCCCCGTACAGCAGCCCGATGACCAGGACGAAGACGAAGAATGCCGGGGGCAGCCAGCGTCCGACCGACCGCAGGCTGGCGATCACGGTCTGGCCGGTCGCCATCTGGAGCCGCCCCACAGCCTCGGTGAGGACGAATTTCAGGACGACGCCGATGAGGATCGCCCACAGCAGGGCCATCCCGTATCCGGAGGCGCCCGCGAGGGACGTCACCATGTCGCCGGCGCCCACGCTCGCGGCCGCCAGGACCAGGCCGGGGCCCAGCAGAGCCAGTCGCCCGCGCCGGGTGCCGGGGGCCTGCGCGGGCTCGACCGCCGGTTGTCGAAGGGGAGTTCCTTGGGTCGTTCCTTGCGTCGCGGTCACGTCGATCATCTCCGTGCGTCGTGAGACGGGGATCATTGGTTCGTGCGGCTCATGCAGTGCAGGTTCGGGCACGATGACGGAACGGAACAAGAATCCCGGTCGAAGTGACGGAATCGGCCATAGGCTTGGTGGGATGAACGCACAGCAGACCGGTCCTGTGGCCGATTCGCTCGATCGTCGCATCATCAGCGCACTGCAGATCGACGGCCGGGCCTCGTGGCACCGCATCGCGGCAGCGCTCGGCGAGGCCGAACGCACCGTCGTCCGTCGGGGGACCCGGCTGCTGGACTCGGGGCTGGTGCGGATCGGTGCCATGGCCCAGCACGGCGGCAGCACGGTGGTCGGTGTGCGCTGCGCCCCGGGGCAGGCCCGGATGGTCGCGAGCGCGCTGGCCGGCCGGCCCGACTGTGTCTTCACTCATGTCCTGACCGGCTCCCCGGACTGTGTCGCGGAGCTGCTCTGCCCCCGGGACCGCCTGGCGAGCCTGGTGATGGACGAACTGCCGGGACTGCCCGGCATGTTGGAGACGTTCACCCTCCCGGTGCTGCGGCACATCCGGACGATCCGCGAGTGGCACTCCGGTCTGCTCACCGACGACGAGATCGCCGTGCTGGCCGCCCCCTCCGAGGCGCCCGCGCCGTCGTCAGCCGACGGAGATGTGATGCCGCCCGCCGACGTCGAACTCTCCCGGTCGGACCGGTTGCTCCTGAACGCGCTCGCCGAGGACGGGCGGTGCACCTACGAGGAACTCGGCCGCGTCGCGGGAGTCTCGGAAGCCACCGCGCGGCGGCGCCTCGCCGCGCTGCGGCGGGAAGGCGGGGTGCGCATCCGCGCCGTGATCGAGCCGGCACTGCTCGGGCTGCCGGTGGAGGCGCTGATCCGGGTGCGCACCGCTCCGACGGATGCCGAGGCGGTGGCAGCGGCGCTGGCGGACAACGTCCACGTCCGGTACGCCAGTTTCGTCACCGGAGAGCATCAGATCCTGGTGCTGGCGGCGCTGCCCAGTGAGTCGGCCCTGTATGACTTCGTCACCCGGGCGTCCTGGCTGCGGGCCGTGGCGTCCGTGGACACCTCACTCGTCCTCAGCTCGCTGAAACGCGGCGGCATGCTCGTGCGCCGGCCACGCGACTGAGGTCCGGGCGCCGGTGGGCGCTCTGCCACGGACGTCAGTGGCTGATCGGTCCGGTCAGCACGTCCAGGACCGGTCCGCCGCCGATGCCCAGCCCGAGGGACACGGCCGCGGCGGCGTAGGCGACGACGCGCGCCGGCCGGCCGCCCTCGGCCAGGGGCACGGACCCGGTCCGGGAGGCCGCGGGCACGATCCAGCGCAGGTAGTAGAAGAGCGACGCCACGGTGTTGACGGCGGCGAGGACCGCGAGCCACGCGTAGCCGCCGTCGAACGCGGCGCTGAACACCTCGAGTTTGCCGAGGAAGACCGCCGTCGGCGGGGTGCCGACGAGCCCCAACAGGCAGACGACCAGGCTCGCCGCCAGCAGCGGGCGCTCCTTCGCGAGACCGCGGTAGTCGTCCAGCGACTCGGCTCGGGGAAGGGCGCACACCACGGCGAACGCGCCGAGGTTGGTGACCGTGTAGGCCGCGAGGTAGTACAGCAACGCCGACTGGGCGAGGTCCGCGCGGCCCGCGACGGCCACCGGCATCAGCAGGTATCCGACCTGGCTGATCGTCGAGTAGGCCAGCAGCCGCTTGACGTCCTGCTGGAAGAACGCCCCCAGGTTGCCGAGGGTCATCGACGCGGCGGCCAGTACGGCGACGAGCGCGGCCCACGGCAGCGTGCTGTCCGCGAAGACCACGTCCCCGAGGCGGAAGAGCGCCGCCAGCGCCCCGATCTTCGGGATGGTGGTGAGCAGCGCGGCCACCGGTGGGCTGCTGCCCTGCACCGCGTCGGGCACCCAGAAGTGCGCGGGCACGCCTCCGGCCTTGAACAGCACGCCGGTCAGCAGCCCGACAGCGCCGGTGGCGAGCAACGCCCTGGGCGCGTCGCGGAACGCGTCCCCGAGCATCGGATAGCCGGTCGCCCGCCCGGCCGCGTACAGGATCGTGATGCCGGTCAGCATCAGAACGCCCAACAGGGCGCCGACGACGTAGTACTTGAGGGCCGCCTCGGTGCCGGGCCCGTCCTTGCGGAAGCCGGCGAGCGTGTAGGCCGGGATGCTCGCCAGCAGGTAGGCGGCGGCCAACAGCAGCAGGTCCTGCGTGCCCGCCATCATCAGCGCGCCGAGGGACGCCAGTTGCACCAGGACGTAGAACTCGCTCTCCCGGGCGTCGCCCCGCAGTGGCCGGAAGGAGACGCCGAGGACGAGGAGCGTGCCGGCGAGGACCACGATCCTTGACGTGTTCGTCACCGGGTCGACGGCGAACGCCTCACCGAAGGCGGTCGTGGCGGGCTCCGCCGCGGCCACGGACGCCGCGACGATCCCCGCCACGCACGCGACGACCGCCAGCAACCCGACCGCCCACTGCCGGGCGCGCGGCAGCCAGGAGCCGAGCAGCAGGCCGAGCACAGCCGACGCGGCCAGCAGCACCTCGGGCAGGAGGTCGAGCGGGTTCTCGTTCATCTCGGTCATCGGGTGAGCAGCTCCAGCACGGAGCGCGAGGCCGGCTCGATGACGTCGAGCAGGAAGCGCGGTGCCACTCCGAGCACCACGGCCGGCACCAACAGGGGTATGACGGCGAGGTTCTCATGGGTGCGCAGGTCGGTGAACGGGCGCGGCGTCCCCGGGGCGTCGGGCAGACGCAACGGCCCCGTCAGGATCTGCCGCAGCGCCCGCAGGAACAGCCCGGCCGTGAGGAGGATGCCGAGCACGGAGAGCGCGGTGGCCACGGGCCGCGGTCCGAGACTTCCGGTGAAGATCTGGAACTCGGCGATGAAGCCGGAGAACCCGGGCAGCCCGAGGGAGGCGAAGGCCGCGACGCCGGTCATCGCCGCGAACACGGGGGCCACGCCCGCGACTCCGCCGTAGGAGGGCATGTCGTACGTCCGTCCCCGCTCGTACATCACCCCGGCGAGCAGGAACAGCGCGCCGGTGAGCAGGCCGTGGCTGACCATCTGCGTCACCGCCCCGGTGACGGCCAGGGAGCGGGCCTGCTCGGAACTGTCCGCCGTCGCCGCGGCCGCGCCGACCGCGAGGACGATGTAGCCCATGTGGTTCACGGAGGTGTAGGCGATCATCCGCTTGAAGTCGGTCTGCGCGAGCGCGACCAGGGCCCCGTGCAGGACGGACACGACGCCGACGACGACCAGCACGAGGGCGTAGCGTCGCCAGGCCCCGGGCAGCATCGGCATGGCGATGCGTACGAACCCGTAGGTGCCCATCTTCAGCAACACCCCGGCCAGGATCGCCGAACCCGCGGCCGGCGCCTCGACGTGCGCCGGCGGCAGCCAGGTGTGGAACGGCACCGTCGGTGTCTTCACCGCCAGGCCCACCAGGACGGCCAGCAGGACGAGGCCGCCGTAGACGGACCGTCCGGCGAGCGGGTTCTGCCGGGTCAGCTCGACCATGTCGAAGGTGTGCGGGGACGCGGCGAGATAGAGCCCGATGAAGCCGAGCAGCAGGGCGAGCGAGCCGATGAAGGTGTAGAGGAAGAACTTCAGCGCGGCGCGGGCAGCCTGCCGGTGACCCCACCCGGCGATGACGAAGTACATCGCCACGATCGACAGGTCGAAGAAGACGAAGAACAGGATCAGGTCGAGGGCCGCGAACAGGCCCAGACAGGTGGTCTCCAGGAAGAGGAACAGGGCGGCGAACTCACGCACACGGCGGTTCTCGCGCAGCGAGTACACCGCGCAGGCCAGGAACAGCAGGCACGTCAGGGCGAGCAGCGGCAGGGACAGACCGTCCACGCCGACGTGGTAGCCCACGCCCGCGCTGGGGATCCAGCGGGTGCGTTGCTCGTACTGCATTCCGCCGTCGCTGTCGTAGCCGGCCCACAGCGCGACGACGAGGGCGAGTTCGACGGCGGACACCGCCACCCAGATGACCCGGAACACCGCGGGGGCCGTACGCCGGGGCAGGACGAAGAGCAACAGCGCGACGGCCGTGGGCACGAAGACGAGGGCGGTCAGCATCCGGGTCACCTCACGAGGACGAGCACGACGGCGAGGACGGTAAAGGCCGCGACGGCCTGGGCGAGGTACTGGTGCAGCTGTCCGGTCTGCGGGCGGCGGGCCCAGCGGCCGAGCGCGCGGGTCCCGGACGCGACCGCCGTCACCGTGCCGTCCAGGGCCCGTTCGACGACGCCGTTCGTCCAGCGCGCGAGCCGTACGGCAGCCGCGGCCGAGCCGTCGACCACGCGGTCCAGGCCCCGGTCGTCGAACGCGGCGGCCACGCGCGCGAGCCGCATCACCGGCGCGACGAGGAGGACATGGGCAGCACGTTCCAGGCCCAGCCAGTCCGCGACCACCCGCGTGGCGCGACCCGGCAGGGACAGCGGGCGCGTGTTCCAGGACCAGGCCAGTGCGGCCGCCACGAGGGCGAGTCCCCCGGACAGCGCGAACTCCCAGGCGGCCGGGGCGAGGGGACCGGGACCGCCGACCACGCGTCCGACAGCCTCACGCAGCGGCGGGAAGGCCAAGGGCGTCAGGGCGACGCAGGCCAGGGCCAGCGGAACCAGGGGAGCCACGGCCCCGGCCGGGATGCGGCGGGCGGACGACCGCGGCCGCCGGCCGTTCCCCCGCACTCCGGCATCGGGACGGGGCACCTCGGGCTGCCACACGTACCACAGGGCCTTGGCGCTGTAGACCGCGGACAGCAGGGCCGCGGCCAGCCCCACGCCGTAGAGCCAGGGGCTGCTCTCCAGGACCTGGGCGAGCAGGACGTCCTTGGCGGCCCACAGCGAGAGCGGCGGAAGCCCGGCCAGGGACAGCGCGGCCACGGTGAACGCGGTGCCGAGCGTCACGTGGTGGCGTGCCGCGCCGAGCAGTTCGGGAAGTTGTTGCGTGCCCAGCGCCGTCAGCCACGCGCCGGCCGCCAGGAAGAGCAGACTCTTCGCGGCCGCATGGGCGATCAGCTGCAACGTGCCCCCGGACGTCGCTCCGACCCCCGCCGCCAGCACCATGAAGCCGATCTGCGCACAACTCGAGGCGGCGAGCAACTGCTTGAGGTCGCGCTGGGCGGCGGCGACCAGGCCGAGGCACAGCGCGGTGGCCGCGCCCGTCCACGCCACCACGTCGTCGCCCCAGCCGGAGGCGACCAGCAAGGGCCCGGTCCGCAGCAGCAGATACGCCCCCGCGACCACCATCGTCGCCGAGTGCAGCAGCGCGGAGACCGGGCTCGGGCCCTGCATGGCCTTCGACAGCCAGAAACTGAACGGCAGCTGGGCGGACTTCCCGAGGGCCGCGACGACGATGCCCGCGGTGATGAAGGACAGCCACGGATCGTCGGCGCGGGCAAGCCCGTCCAGCGAGAGCGTCGAGTCACGGCCGCTCGCCAGCGCGGCACCCGCCGCCAGATACAGACCGAGGTCCGCGGTCCGGGTGGTGAGAAACGCGGTGTCCGCGGCCGCCGTCCGCCGAGGTTCCCGCCACCAGTAGCCGATGAGCGCCCAGGACGTGGCACCCATGACCTCCCAGCCCATCAACAGGACGGGCAGGGTCGCGGCCGTCACGGTGACGAGCATGCTCCCGGCGAACAGCAGCATCAGCCCGAAGAAGCGGGCACGCGCCTCGTCCGGTCCGAACTCGGCGACGCTGAAGAGGAGGACGGCGAGGGCGACCCCGGTGACCGTGACCACCAGCAGACCGGACAGGCCGTCGACGGCGAGCCGCAGCGGGAGCCCGTCGAGGAACGGAGCCTGCGCGGTGGGGTGTTGGAAGGCGGCCGCGACGGCGAGCCCAGTCGTGGCTGCCGTGACCGCGAGGGCCAGGGCGGGGGCGACCCGGTCTGCCCCGCGCCCCGCCGCCAGAAGCAGGACACCGGAACCGAGGGGGAGGGCGACCAGCGCCCACAGCAGGGCGCTCACTCCTTCAACTCCGCCGCCATGTCGGTCATGTCGATCTCCCGCGACCGGAACAGGGCGGTGACCACGGCGAATCCGATCGCCATCTCCAGGGCCATCGCCGTGACCGCCACGACGATCAGCACCTGGCCCTCGGAGGTCGCCGGCGCGATGTAGTGCCAGACGGCGGCCGCGGCCAGGATCACCCCGCCCAGCATCAGTTCGAGGCCCATCATCAGCATCACGATCGACTGCTGGGTCAGCGCCCCGAACAACCCGACGCAGAACAGGGCGGCGGCCAGCAGCAGAAACAGGTCCAGACTCACCGGCCGACACCGCCCCGTACGGGATCGTCCGCGCGCCGCGCCCGCAGGTCGTCGCCGAGCCGGTCGTACCGTCCCCGGCGGGTGGCCAGCACCACCGTGGCCACGATCGTCGCGAACAGCGCCATGCCCAGCGTCATCATGGTGAGCATCTGCGGGCCCATGAGGGACATGCCGAGATCCATCGTCGGGTCCTTCGGAGCGCCGCCCCGGCGTCCGGGCCAGGGCGCGAGCACGATCCCGGCGGCCAGCAGCGCGAACAGCAGCCCGCAGACCACGGCCGCGCCCCTCTTGTTGTGCATCATCGTCATCGGCATGAGCCCGGCCGGGTTCATCATGTACATCACCATGAAGACGGCCATGATGGCCATCTCGATGGTCATCATCAGCACGATGACGATGCCGAGATAGTCGAGCCCCAGCAGCACGACGAGCCCGCCCACGCACAGCAGCGAGGCCAGCAGGGAGAACGTCGCGCGCGCCATGGAGTCGAAGCGGAACACCATCGCGCCGCTGACGACCCCGAGGACCGCCAGCACCCAGAAGACGGCGACATCCATGGACGTCCCACCTCGCTCTCGTCATCGATTCAGCACTACGACGGCCACGAACAGGGCCTGCACGACGGCCAGCGGAGTCAGCACGACCCACGCCAGCTCCACGTACCTCTCCATGCGCAGCGTGGGGACCCTGCGCCGGGCCCAGACCAGGACGGCCAGCACGGCCGCCGTCTTGAGCACGGTCCACGCCCAGCCGGGCAGCAGCGGCCCGTGCCCGCCGCCCAGGAAGAGCGGCACACTGAACGCCGCGGCCACGACCAGCAGCAGCCACCGGCCGCCCAGGAACAACACCCGGTCCACGCCCGACAGTTCAGCCGCCGCGCCGCCGGCCACGTCCACTCCGGCGGGCTGGTCGAACGGCCCCCAGAACGCCATCGCCATCGCGCTCAGCAGATAGATCCCGAAGGCCGCCGGCATCCACACGGCGAACCACAACCCCGCCTGGCCGTCCACGACTTCGCCCACCCGCAGGGACTGAGCCCCGAGCGCGGCCGTGGTGATGGCGAGCATGTGCGGCAGCTCGTACGCCAGCCCCTGCGCGAGGAACCGGTAGCCGCCGATGAGCGACAGCGCCGAGTTCGGCCCCCAGCCGGCCAGCCACACCGCAGCCCAGGCCAGCGCCTCCATGGCGTTGAACCAGACGATGCCTTCCGGCAGATCGCTCACCGACCGGAAGCCCAGCGGCAGTACGACGGCGGCCAGAACTGCCGCGACGGGAAGCAGAGCCGCGCCGATGCGGGTCAGCGGCAGATCGGCGGCACGCGTGCGCCGCGGCTGCTGCACAAGATGCCGAAGCACCTCGCGGCCGGGCCGGACGGCATGGCGGGCTGCCGCACGCGGCGAACCGATACGGCCGGTGCGAGCCCCTGCCGCGAGCACGGCGTCGAGACCGGCCACTGCCACGGCCACCACGACCAGGACGGCGGGCAGGACGAAGACCGCCCACAGCGGGGCGCGCTCAGCCATGGTGCATCCCCGCTGTCGTGACGTGTCCGATCTCGTCGAGATCCGGGTCGAGGCTCGCCACGATGATCCGCGCGCACGCGAACTCGGCACCCGCCAGCAGGCCGGGCAGGACGTCCAACAGCCCTTGCGAGGCGGGCGTCGCCCCGCCGGCGATCCGCCCGCGGGGCCCGACGGCCTCCTCCGCCGCGTCCAGGGCCTCGGACACGCCGACCCTCGCCGCGCTACGGCCGACGGCTTCGAGCCACACCAGCATGCGGGCGTGGGCGTCTCCGTCCGCGACCAGGGCCGGACCCGTGACCCCGTGGTGCCGCGCGTGCTCGGCAGGCAGCACGCCCACTCCGGCGGTCAGCCGGCGCACCGTCCGCGAGCGTGCGGCCCGACGGATCAACGGGCGCACCAGAGCGGTGAGTTCGGCGGCCGAGGCACCGGCGAGTGTGCGGTCCCGTGCGAGCCGGGCACGCGCGGCCAGGTCGCCCCACCCCACCACGGCGAAGTACCTGCCCAGACTGTCCAGATGCGCCGCACACAACCGCCGAGCCGCGTCACCTTGGGGAACCCGTACGCCCTCGGCGGCGAGCAGGAACGGCTCGTTCCAGAAGGGCGGTCGCGACGCCGGAGGAGCGGTGGCCTGGTCTACGGTTTCCCCGATTCCTGCGGCTTCTACGGCTTCCACGACTTCCACGGCGGCCTCCTGGACGATGTCGCCCTGCAGGGTCAGCCGGAGCACCAGGCCGGAGGGCCAGTCGGCCAGGACCGGACCCAGCGGGACGTGCAAGCGGTCCAGCCGCAGCCCGTCACGGTCGTCGGCCCGACCCGCCATGGGGAGCCCGTCCACGACGCCCATGTCGTGCCCGGCATGGCCTTGATGCCCGCCGTGCCCGGCATGGCCTTGATGCGCACCGTGCTCGCCGTGGCCGCCGTGGCCGCTGTGGCCGCCGTGGCCGCTGTGCTCGTTGTGGTCGCCGTGGCCGTCGTGTTCGCTGTGGTCGTCGTGTTCGCTGTGGTCGTCGTGTTCGCTGTGGTCGTCGTGTTCGCTGTGGCGGGCGTGGCCCTCGTGTTCGCTGTGGCCTTCGTGGCCGCCGTGCTCGCCGTGTTCCATCTGCCGGTCCTGGGCATCGTGCCCGCCGTGGCCCTGGTGGCCCTGGTGGCCCTGGTGGCCTTCGTGGTGCTTGTGATCCCCGTGATCTATGTGGGCTGCATGATCTGCGTGGTCTCCGTGATCCATGTGGGCCCCATGGTCCATGTGGTCCATGTGGTCCATGTGCTGACCGTGATCTTGGTGATCCCCGTGCCCGCCGTGGTCCCCGTGCTCTCCCTGACCGTCATGCCCCACGTGCCCGCTCGCCGGACGCGGACCCGACGGCGAACCTCCCCGTCGGAGTTCCGCCAGCCCGCGATCGAGCGCATCGGCGACGTGCACCGCATCCGTGACGCGGACCCACGCCTTCGGAGCCGATATGGCGCCCCAGACGTTCGCGACCCAGTCGCCGCTCCCGCCGCTCGCCCTGCCTCTGTCACCCCCGTTGCCGGAATCTCCCGCGATCACCAGCAGATCGGCGTCCGCCGGCGTGGCCACGGACGGCCACCCTCTGCGCGCCAACTCCGCTTCCACCGCGAGCCGTTCTCGCGTAGCTCCGGGGTACGTCGCCAGCAGGACCCCCGGTCGGGACAGGGCCGCGCGTGCGAGCCGGGATTTCAGCTCCACCGGAACGCCCCCTCGCGCCAGGCGTATCCGACCCCGGCGAGCAGCACGCCGAGGAAGAGGAACATCTCGACGACCGCGGCGGCACCGACCTCCGAGACCACCTTCGTCCACGGATACATGAACAGCATCTCCATGTCGAAGGCGAGGAAGATCATGGTGACGGGATACCAGCGCACGTGGAACCGGGACAGCGCGTGCTCCTGCGGTTCGAGGCCGCCGCTGAACGGACCCGTGTGCAGCGGCTCGCGGACCGCTCGCAACGCGACGGAGACGGCGTGCAGCAGGACGATCGCCACCACGACGAGTACCAGCAGCTCCAGTACCGGTTGCCAGTCAGAACCCACCACTCGGCCCCTTCCTGAGAGTCCGCGGCCTCGATCTTCTAAGCAGCTTAGGATGCAGGAGCCGGCGCGGCGGCTGCGAGCCTCTCCGTGAGGCCCGCAGCCTATACGTGGAGCCCGCAGCCCCTACTTGAAGGCCCGCAGCCGCAGGCTGTTCGTCACCACGAACACGGACGAGAACGCCATGGCCGCTCCGGCGATCATCGGGTTCAGCATGCCGAAGGCGGCGAGCGGCAGGGCGGCGACGTTGTAGCCGAAGGCCCAGAACAGGTTGCCCTTGATCGTGGCCAGGGTCCTGCGGGAGAGGCGGATCGCGTCCGCGGCCACCCGCAGATCGCCCCGTACGAGGGTCAGGTCCCCCGCCTCGATCGCCGCGTCCGTGCCGGTACCCATCGCCAGGCCCAGGTCGGCGGTGGCCAGGGCGGCCGCGTCGTTGACGCCGTCGCCGACCATCGCGACCGTACGGCCCTCGCCCTGCAGCCGCTTGACGACGTCCACCTTGTCCTGCGGGAGGACTTCGGCGATGACCTCGTCGATGCCGACGGCCTTGGCCACGGACTCGGCGACGAGCTGGTTGTCGCCGGTCAGCAGGACCGGCTTCAGGCCCAGCCGGCGCAGTTCGGCGACTGCTTCGGCGCTGGTCTCCTTGATCGCGTCGGCGACGGTGAGGACACCGCGCGCCTCGCCGTCCCAGGCGACGGCGACCGCGGTACGTCCTTCCGCCTCCGCCGCCGCCTTGGCCTCGGCCAGTTCCCGGGGCAGTTCGATCGCCCACTCGGCCAGGAGCTTCTCGCGCCCGACGAGCACCGCGTGCCCGTCGACGACGCCCTGCACGCCGAGACCCGCGACGTTCTCGAAGTTCTCCGGCACGGGCAGGCTTCCTGCCCTCTCGACGGCACCGGCCGCGATCGCCTGGGCGATGGGGTGCTCCGAGGCATGTTCCAACGCCCCCGCCAGCCGCAGCAGTTCGCCCTCGTCCACACGGGGTGCGGTGAACACGTCCTGGAGTTGCATCCGGCCCGTGGTCACCGTTCCGGTCTTGTCCAGGACGACGGTGTCGACGCGCCGCGTGGACTCCAGCACCTCGGGACCCTTGATGAGGATGCCGAGCTGGGCGCCCCGGCCGGTGCCGACCATCAGCGCGGTCGGCGTCGCCAGGCCCAGTGCGCACGGGCAGGCGATGATCAGGACGGCGATGGCGGCGGTGAAGGCGGCCACGGTGTCGCCCGTCGCGCCGAGCCACACCCCGAAGGTGGCGACCGCGATGAAGAGGACGGCCGGTACAAAGACGCCGGAGATCCGGTCGGCGAGCCGCTGTACCTCGGCCTTTCCGTTCTGGGCGTCCTCGACGAGCGTCGCCATCCGCGCGAGCTGGGTGTCCGAGCCGACCCGGGTGGCCTCGACGACGAGCCGGCCGCCGGCGTTCACCGTCGCCCCGGTCACCGCGTCGCCGACGGTGACGTCCACGGGCACCGACTCGCCCGTCAGCATGGCGGCGTCCACCGCGGAGGAACCCTCGACGACGGTGCCGTCGGTGGCGATCTTCTCCCCGGGCCGCACGACGAAACGGTCACCGACGGCCAACTGGCCCACCGGAATGCGTACTTCCTTGCCTGCACGCAGTACGGAGACGTCCTTGGCGCCCAGTTCGAGCAGGGCCCGTAGCGCCGCACCCGACTTCCGCTTGGCGCGAGCCTCCAGATAGCGCCCGGCGAGGATGAACGTGGTCACCCCGGCCGCGGCCTCCAGATAGATGGAGGAGGAACCGTCCGTACGGGAGACGGTGAACTCGAAGGCGTGCCGCATCCCCGGCATCCCCGCGGTCCCCCAGAACAGGGCCCACACCGACCAGCCGAGCGCGGCGAGCGTACCGATCGACACCAGTGTGTCCATGGTCGCGGCGCCGTGCCGGGCGTTCGTCCAGGCGGCTTTGTGGAAGGGGAAGGCGCCCCAGGCGACGACCGGAGCGGCCAGGGTCAGCGACAGCCACTGCCAGTTGTCGAACTGCAGGGCCGGAACCATCGCCATCAGGACGACGGGCACGGTGAGCACCAGTGACACGTACAGACGCTGCCGCAGGGACAGCAGCTCGCCGTCCGCCGCCGGGGCGGCCTGCGCCGCGCCCTCCTCGCCCGTGACGGGGGCGGGCGGGGGTGGCTCCTGCGCGGTGTAGCCGGTCTTCTCGACCGTGGCGATGAGGTCGGCGACCTCGGTGTCGTCCGGGTAGGAGACCTTCGCCTTCTCGGTGGCGTAGTTGACGGTCGCCGTGACGCCGTCCATGCGGTTGAGCTTCTTCTCGATGCGGGCGGCGCACGAGGCGCAGGTCATCCCGCCGATGGAGAGCTCGACCTGCCGGCCGGGCGCGGGCGCGGGAGCGGCGCCGGAAAGGGCCTTTTCGGGAGCCGTACTGGTCATGACATGTCTCCAGGGGAGGCCGGGACGCACGGCGACCGTATCAGCGGTGCGGTACGTCCCGGCGGGAGGGAGTTCACGTGGGCGGGCGGTGGCCCGCCGGGTCGTCAGGCGGGGCCGACGAGCTCGTAGCCGGCTTCGTCGACGGCGGCCCGGACGGCCTCCTCGTCGAGCGGGGCGGCGGAGCTCACGGTGACCTCGCCGGTCTTGGCGACCGCGCTGACCGCGGTGACGCCGTCCAGCGCGGAGATCTCCTGGGAGACCGCGCCCTCGCAGTGGCCGCAGGTCATCCCGGACACCTTGTACACGGTGGTCACGCCGACGCCCTGGACGTCGACCGTGGCGCCGGAGCCGCAGGAACCGGAGCCGCAGCAGGAGCCGGAGTTCGTCTCGGTGGTCATGGCTCTTCCCTCGGGGTGTGAGTGCGTGAACGGTCCTTACGGGAGAGGTGTGACTGCCTGCCTCACCCGACCGATGAGAACACTATACCCCCCTGGGGTATTCCGTCATCTGTGGCGCGGGTCACATGAAGGCTTCCATCTTGACCCCGCCGAGCGCCCGGGTACCCCCTAGGGGTACGATCCAATCCAGCGACGACAGTACACAGGTGGAGCGCATGACGATTCGGTCGGCACGGGGTGGCGGAACAGCCGCCCGTTGGGCGTACGGGGTGCTCGTCACCCTCTGCGTCGCGCTGGCCGTGCTCGTCCACCACGAGACGCCATCGACGGACGTCTCCTCCATGTCGTCCATGCCGGACCCGGTCCACGCCGTTCACGTGATGCCGGACGGGACGCCGCCGTCCTCGGTCCCCACCCAGGCACGCGTCTCGGGGACTGCCGCGAACTACGCCGGACACGGCACCTGTGACATGCCGGGCATGCAGCACTGCGCCTCGGCGAACGTCGGCTCCGTACAGCTCGCGGTACCCGATCAGATCGCGTTCGACCCGCTGCTGAACCTGCGGCAGACCGCGGCGGGGCGCACTCCCGGCGCGGCCGTCGCCGTCCGCGCCCCGCCGGACCTGTCCGTCCTCTCCCGACTGCGCGTGTAGGCAGCGCGGGACGGCGCGCGACGTGCCCTCCCTCCGCGACCGCATCGGCAGTTTCCAGCAGAGGACACCACGAAATGAACAGCATCAACCGTCGCTCCGCCCTGATCGCCGGGCTCGGAATCGCGGGCGCCGGCGCGCTCGCCGCCTGCAGCGGCGACTCCGGCTCCGGCGGCGCCGACGCCCTCACCAGCCCGTCCGGCTCCGCTGTCGCCGCCACCGAGAAGAAGCGCGGGCGCACAGGACGAGAGCGGAAGCTCACCCTGACCGCCGCCCCCGCGAGGATCGACCTGGGTGGCGGCGTCATGCCCCGGACCTGGGCCTTCGACGGACGTACCCCCGGCAGGGAGGTACGGCTGTCCGTCGGTGACACCCTCGTCGCCGAACTGTCCAACCAGCTCCCCGACCGCACCGCCACCTCCATCCACTGGCACGGCATCGCGCTGCGCAACGACATGGACGGAGTGCCGCCGGCCACGCAGACCGCCGTCCGGGCCGGATCCACCTTCACCTACCGCTTCACCGCCGACGCCCCGGGCACGTACTTCTTCCACCCGCACGTCGGCGTCCAGCTCGACCGCGGCCTGTACGCCCCGCTGGTCATCGAGGACCCGAAAGAGGTCCTCGCCTACGACGACGAGTGGGTCGTCCTCCTCGACGACTGGGTCGACGGTGTCACCGGCACCCCCGACGAGGTCTTCGCCGAACTCAGGCACGGCATGGGCGAGATGGACATGGGCGGGATGGACATGGGAGGAGATTCCCCGTCCTCTTCGTCGATGAGGTTCATGCTCATGGGCGCTGAGAGCGACCTGCTCGGCGGCGACGCCGGTGACGTGAAGTACCCGCACCACCTGATCAACGGCCGAGTGGCGACTGCCCCGGACGTCTACACCGGCAAGCCCGGCAGGAAAGTGCGTCTGCGGATCATCAACGCGGGCGGGGACACCGCGTACCGGGTGGCCCTCGGCGACCACAAGCTGACCATCACGCACACCGACGGCTTCCCGGTCCGGCATCAGGAGGTGGACGCCCTGCTGGTCGGCATGGGTGAGCGCTACGACGTCCTCGTCACCCTTGGTGACGGCGTCTTCCCCTTGGTCGCCCTGGCCGAAGGCAAGAACGCGAACGGCCTGGCCCTGGTGCGTACGGGCTCGGGGAGTACGCCGAAGCCGACAGTCCGTCCGAAGGAACTCGACGGTGTGATCAGGACGGCGTCGCAGCTTCTCGCCGCCGACGACGTGCGCCTCAAGACAGCGAAGACCGACATCACGCACCGGATCGAACTGACCGGCGGCATGGCCAAGTACAACTGGGCCGTCAACGGCACGCCGTTCGACATGAAGAATCCCCAGGCCCACCCGATCCTCGTCGAGGAGGGCCGGCGCGTACGGCTCGACTTCGTCAACGACACCGACATGTGGCACCCCATGCACCTGCACGGCCACACGTACCAGCTCGGTGCCTCCGGGCCGCGCAAGGACACCGCGATCGTGCTGCCGAAGCAGAAGCTGTCCGTCTTCTTCGACGCCGACAACCCGGGACAGTGGATGCTGCACTGCCACAACGCCTACCACGGTGAGGCCGGGATGATGGCGAACGTCGCCTACCAGGTCTGACCTTCAGACGCCCGTCCGGCCGGGGCTGGTATACCCTGGGCGGGTATTGAACCTCCGTGGCCGCTTCGGCGGCGTCCGGGATGCAAGGGGCCCATGATCCATGCTTACGATGAGGCCGTGACCCGCCTCGTCCAGCACCCGCGACCGCACCGTACGGTGCGGTCGTTCGGGTTGCTCGTGGCCGCCCTCCTGCTGGGTCTGCTCGGCATGCACGGCCTCGGGCCGGTCCCGGCGAACCACGATCCGGCAGGGCCCGACCGGATCGTGGCGAGCGCACACACAGGTGTGGTGATGTCGGCCCCGGGGGAGTGCGACCACGGTGAAGGCGGTTGCCCGGGTCACATGACGCATGCGGACCCGACCTGCGCGTCCGCCTCCGTTCCCGGGACTCCCGCGGTGGTACCGGTGCTGGAGCCCGACGTGGTGACCTGCGCCGGGTCGGCGCCGGACGTGCGGACGTTCCCGGACGGCAGTGGTCCCGACGGTGGTCGAGCACCGCCCTCACTCTCCGAGCTCCAGCTTCTGCGGATCTAGAGCGGCCCGTACGCCGCCACCTGCCCATGCGGACGTGGCGCCGTGCTTCGGCATGCCCTTCAGCAGATCCGAGACACCAGAACGCAGGAGCTCAACCATGACTGCACAGCGCAGGCTCATCCGTCGTGCCGCCCTCGCCGCCACCACCGGCGTGGCCGCCCTCGTACTGGCCGCGTGCGGCGGCGACAGCGACAGCGGCAGCGGCGGTCACGACATGGGGTCGATGAACTCCGAGTCGGCCGGTCCATCCGCCTCCGCTTCCGCCGCGGCGAAGGCCGGCACCCACAACGACGCCGACGTCGACTTCTCCACCGAGATGATCCAGCACCACCGTCAGGCCATCACCATGGCCGACCTGGCCGCCGACCGCGCCTCGTCCCAGGAGGTCAAGGGCCTCGCCACGAAGATCAAGAGCGCACAGGACCCGGAGATCAAGACCATGTCCGGCTGGCTCACCTCGTGGGGCGAGGAGGTCCCCGAGGACATGTCGTCCATGCCGGGCATGGACCACGACATGTCGTCCTCCATGCCTGACATGCCCGGCATGATGAGCGGCGAGGACATGGGCAAGCTGGACAAGGCGTCCGGCGCCGAGTTCGACAAGATGTTCCTCGAGATGATGGTCCAGCACCATGAGGGCGCCGTCGAGATGGCGAAGACCGAGAAGGCCAAGGGCGCGTACGGTCCCGCCGTGAAGCTCGCGGACGACGTCATCTCGGCCCAGACCGCCGAGATCCAGCAGATGAACAAGATGCTCGGCAAGAACTGACGCGTCCCGCTCGCCTGACACGGTGTGGCCGGCCGCGCGTGCGGTCGGCCACACCGTCCTTATCAGTCCTCGCCGACCACCGTCAGGTCGTCACCCAGCGCTGTCGCGATCGTGGCAGCCCGCGCGTGGTCGTCCAGTCGGCGTGTCAGATACGCGCAGGCGTGCTGGTTCCTGAGCGACCACCATGCGGCGGAGCCGCCGATCCCGCCCTTGGCGATCTTTCCCTTGTCCTTGACGAAGCCCAGCGTCCAGGTGATCCGGGTGCCGAAGACCTCGTCGTGGTCGGTGACCTGGGATTCCAGCAGTGCGGTGTGCAGCTCCGCACCCAGCAGTGCGCGGACCGGCCCGTCCTCGCCGGTGAGGCGCGAGAAGAACGCGGCCATGGAGGTCGCGGTCGTATGGAGGTTGACGGCGCCGAAGACGGACTGCCGCCAGACGCGGGAGTTGGTGCGCGCGGTGTCCAGGGCGCCGGAGGGGGTGTGGAGCCAGGGTGCCGCGTGGAGTCGGCGCGGCCAGTCCGGGGCCGCGTACTCCAGGTCGGCGACGCGGTGCAGTTCCTGACCGGGAACGCCGAACCAGGCGTCGAGGCCCAGCGCGGGCCGGACCACGTCGTTGAACGTCTCGCCCACTGTCGTGCCGGCCGCCGCGCGCAGAACGCCGTCGACCAGGTGGCCGTAGGTGAGGGCGTGCTCCCCGAGCCGGGTGCCGGGAACGTACTCCGGGGCCGCCCGCGCCAGGCTCTCCCGCAGCCCCTCGTCGTCCAGCAGGTCGAGGTCCGCGGCGTCGGCGGGGAAACGCGGCTGGCCCGCGCGGTGGGTGAGCACGTGGCGGAGGGTGGTGCGGTCCTTGCCCCGGACCCCGTACACGGGCCAGTACCGGGCGATCGGCTCGTCCAGGGACAGCGCGCCCTGGCGTACCGCCACCAGGGCGGCGAGCGTGACGAAGGACTTCGACAGCGAGTAGGGCATGACCAGCGTGTCGTCGCGCCACGGGCGGCTGCGCCCGGCATCGGCCCAGCCCGCGTTCAGCCGGACGACTTCGCGTCCCTCCCGCCAGACCGACAGCCCCGCCCCGGTCTCCAGTCCGTCGTCCACCAGCCGTTGGAAGACGCGGCGCACCGCGTCGTATCCCTCTTCTGCGAACCCCTCCACGTCCATCCCGCCAATATACCGGGGTGGGGTATACCGGGCAACGGTGGAACACGTACGGCCGGGGCGTCACATGGACGTCCCGGCCGTACGGCGTTCACCTCATCGCGTCTCGCGCACCTCCCGTGCGTACGGCGCGACCGCGATCCGGTCGATCACCGGCGCGTAGCGCGAGCGCAGCAGTACGCCGGGGAAGGTGTCCGAGGCGTAGGTGGTGCCGTCGAAGTTCGGCAGCTCCTCGGAGCGGAAGGCGATCGTGTTCTGTCCCTTCTTCAACTGGACGGGGGCGGTCAGCTCCCAGAAGTTGTTCTGGTGGAAGCTGTGCGGGAAGCTGACGCGCCGTACCTCCCCGCCGTTGACGCTGATGTCGGCGTGGCGCGCGAGCGGGTCCGGGTTGTAGTGCGTGGCCTCGGCCTGCTCGGGATTGGAGTAGCGGATGCGCAGCGCGTACAGGCCGGTCCGGTCGGCGGCGACCGTGAACGTCGCGGTGTTGCCGTTGCCGGGGTCGCCGCCGACGCCCGTGATCGCCGTGCCGGCGGTGGCCAGGGACAGCGGGGTCAGCGTTGCCGAGCCCGCGAGCTCGGCGTCGCCCGCCTCGTACGTACGCGTCTTCAGCGTGCCCTCGGTGGGGGTGACGGTGAGGCGGTCCACGAGGGTGGTGGACGAACCCCCGGTCACCGTCACTTTGTTGACGCCGCCCGAGAGGGAGACCGCCACACTGCTGCCGCCCTTGGCCAGGCGCAGGACGTCGTGCCCGTTGACGGAGAGCCGGGCGCCCGTGCCGCCGAGGGTGTCGACGTCGAGGGTGGCCTCGCGGTCGGCGGGGGAGTAGACCCAGAACGTGGCGCTCTGGTCCTTCTTGAGCCGGACCGCGCCCGAGCCGGTGGCCGGGGTCCCGGTCTGCTTCGGCAGGTCGTAGACGGGCTGCGCCCCGCCGGCCGGCCAGGCCAGCTCGCCCTCGTACACCTGGGTGCCGGCCGACACCGCGGGAAGGGTGAGGGTGAGGCGGTCGACGATGGCGTCACCCTTCGTGGTCCGCTTGCCGTCGGCACTCTTCGCGGCGAGCGTGAGGGTGTGCTTGCCCTTGGTCAGCTTGACCTTGGTGTCGGCGTGGTCCCAGACCACCCACTTGTAGCCCAGCGGCAGGAACAGCTCCTGCTCGCTGTCCGCCTTGCCGTCCACGCGCAGGAAGACGTTGGTAGGACCCTGCTCCTTCACCTTGTCGAAGGTGTTGAGCGAGTTGGCGAAGACGCTCAGGTCGTAGGTGCCGTCCTCGGGGACGTCCACGGTGGTGTCGAGGGTGACGTCCGAGCCGGTGCGCAGACCGCCCACGTCGTAGCCGCCGGAGGTGTAGAACTTCGACACGTCACGGGTCGAGCCCTCCGGGCCGTTCTTGGAGTAGCCGGACCCGGTGTGCGCGGCGTCCTCCGCCTCGTACGAACCCTGCCAGCGCACGGGCGGGGACTGCGTGCCCCGCGCCTTCCCGGCCGGGCTGAGGACGATCTCGTAGGCCGAGGACTCCTTCAGCTTCGGCAGCGCGCCGTCGCCGAAGTCGACGACCACCGTGCCGTCGTCAGCGACCTTCAGGTTCTGCTCGGTGAGCAGCTTCGGGCCGGGCGAGTCGCCCACCTGCCCGGTCCACTCGATCTCCCGCACCCAGGCGTGCACGCGATCCCCGAAGAGCTTCTTGGAGACGTTGTCGAAGGTGATGTGACCCTTGCCGGCGGAGCCGCCGAAGATCAGCCGGGCCTGCTTCTTCTTGGCGTCCAGCGTGCCGACGCCCTGCATGGTGTAGTTCTCGCCGGGGAACGGCGGGGTCACCTTCACGGTGTGCCCGCTCATCGAGGCGTACGAGTTCAGCAGCCACCACTGGCCGTTGCCGCGGTTGGACTGCACTGCGGAGTCGGAGAGGTTGCCGTCGATGTTCCAGTACGCGATGTCGGCGTCCACCTTGGACTCCTCGATCGCCGACACCCACTGGATCATCTGACCGGGGACCGAGGTGTGGTAGTTGAAGGCGTACTCGTTGATGTTGACCGGGAGCTGCGTGCCCTCCCGGGAGGTGCCCTTGAACAGCTCCTTCTCCCACACCCGGTACTTGGCGACGCTCTCGCGCACCGCCTCCGGGTGGCTCAGCTCGTGCCAGGTGATGACGTCCGGGAGGGTGTTGGCGGCCAGGGCGTGCGTGAGGAAGCCCTTGACCTGGTCGTACAGGACGCTGGTGTTGGGGCCTGCGATGCGGGCGCTCGGCATCTTGCCCTTGATCAGCTTGTACGCGTCGTCCCAGGCGGCGAAGTAGTCGTCCGGGTCGGTGAGCCAGCTGACCTTGTCGTAGCTCCACTCACCGGTGCCGAACATGTTGCCCTCGGGCTCGTTGAACGGCACGAAGACGATGTTGTCCTGGTACTCCTTCGGCAACCGCAGGACCTGGTCGACCTGCTTGGCGACCTTCTCCTTGTAGAGCTTCAGCTTCTCCTCGGGAGTGTCGCCCGGCCACTGGTACGGGAAGCCGCGGTGGATGTCCGTCATGTAGATGTACACGTCACCGTCGGTGGAGTCGGCCAGCGGTTTGACCACGTCCAGCGCGTCGGCACCGGGGTGCTGCGGGCCGTCCTGCGCCTTCGTGGAGACGGTGCGCAGGCCCATGCCCTCGATGAGGTTGTTGGTGGGGACGTCCGGTCCGTACACCCCGTACAGGGTGCCGGAGGCGCCGCCGTGGAACGCGCCGGTGTCCGAGCCGAGGTCGACGGTGAGCTGCCCCTCGCGGACCACGGTGACGGTCGCCTTCACCGCGCGACCGGACGCGGTGCCGGCCACCGTGAACGTGCCCGGCTGGGCGTACTCGTCGGACGGTACCGCGTCCCAGGTGACCGGCGTGTCACGGTCGTAGCCGTCGGAGAAGGAGGCGCGGACGGCGGCCGGGAGGGACGGGGCGGTTCCCGTCGTCGTACGGACCTCGAAGGACGTCCGCGAGATCTCCTGGAGGGTGGGAAGGCTCCCGACCGTGCCGGCCACCTGGTCGGCGCTGAGCGCCGTGTGCCACACGGTGAAGTCGTCGATCGCGCCCTTGAGCAATGGGTCGGGGTAGAAGGACTTGCCTATGTAACCGGCTGACGTCGCCGAACTGTTCAGCAGCTCGTTCGCCTTGACGTCGGTCGCGGTGGAGGAGACCGCCACGCCGTCGAGGTAGGTGGTGAGCCGGCCGGCCGCGCTGTCGAGGGTGACGGTGACGGTCCGCCACTGGTCCGCGGGAAGCTTCGCGTAACCGCGGACCTGTGCCTCCGCGCCGCCCCCGCCGGTGGTCACGGAGGTCTGCAGCAGCCCGCCGTTGTTGGACGGGGTGGTGAAGAGGTACTTCGTGTTGTCGGTCCCCAGGTCGAAGATCCGCTGCCAGGCCGACGCGTCGTCGCCCCACTTCACGCGGGCCGAGACCGTCAAGTCCGTCGCGTCGCCGAGCACTTCGCGCGGCAGTCGGACATACGCGCCGTTCGAGGTGGGTGCCCCGCCGGGCAGCGCGAGTGCCTTGCCTCCGTCGGTGCCCGTGACGGACCGGGCGGTGTCGCCGTTCACCAGGCTCGCCGTCAGGCCGTTGCCGGAGCTGTCGGCGATCGTGCCCGAGGCGAGGTCGTCCTCGTCGAAGGTGTAACGGGCGACGGGCTGGGGAGCGTCGGCCGCCTGCGCGGCGACCGCCGGTGCGGCCAGCAGGCCCGCGCCGAGCGTCAGGGCCACGGCGGCCGCGGCTCGGCGCCTGGCGGATCTGTCAGCGGATGGCATGGATTACGTCCTCATCCTTGGGGGGAGCTGTTCCGGATCCTTGGGGGAGCGTTTCCGGTTGACCCACGTCGGCCGACCGGCGGCCGGCCGTCTCTTCCCGCCCGGCCTGCCGGACCGGCGTCCGGCGGTTCGGGTTGTGTCGCATGGTGGAGGTGAGACCAGTCGAACCGGTTCGGCGAAGCTAGCATTGAGGAAACCGGCCAGCAATCCCCCCGACACACAGAACCTCCGCCGTGTCCGCGGGATCGCGGGGACTTTACGAAAAGCGTGGTCCGAAGTGTTGACAGGCGCCCGGCTTGTTCCTACCTTCACTTCACGCGAACCGGTTCGACAACCGGCAGTCGCCTCTCTTCCCCCTCAACCCCACGCGGCCGGTCAACGGTCTCCTCTCCGAGGTGTCGAACCGGTTCGAGCAAGGAGTTGCCGTGAACATCGGTGAGATCGCCCGGCGGGCCGGTGTCTCGCGGAGCACCGTGTCCTACGCGCTGAGCGGCAAGCGCCCGGTGTCGGAGGACACCCGCCGGAAGATCCAACAGGTCGTCGACGAGTTGGGCTACCAGCCCAGCGCCAGCGCCCGCGCCCTGGCCAACGGGCGAACCAGCACCCTGGGCCTCGTCTTTCCTCCCGCTGGGAGCCATTACACCGGGATGCAGCTGGATTTCATCGGCAGCGTGGTGGAGGCCGCCGCGGCCTACGACTACGACGTGCTGCTGTCACCCAGCGGCGCGGACAGCGACCGGTCCTTCCAGCGGCTGCTGGGGGAGCGGCGGGTCGACGGTGCGATCCTGATGGAGATCAGGCTGGAGGACGACCGGGTGGAGCACCTGGCCACCCTCGACTTCCCGTCCGTCGCCATCGGCCGTACCGCTCGCCCCGAAGGCGGCTGGTGGGTGGGTCTGGACCACACCGCGCTGGTCGAGCGCTGTGTCCACCACCTGGCGGATCTCGGCCACCGCCGGGTCGCCTTCGTCAACCGTCCCGAGCAACTGCTTCAGTCCGGGTACGAGTCCGCGCACCGGGGTCTGGAGGGTTTCACGAAGGCGGCGGCCGAACGCGGACTGACGGTCCGGACGTACTGCTGCGGTGACGACGCCGCCTCGGGCCAGACCTGTGTGGAACGGATCCTGCACGACGACCCGGCCACCACGGCCCTCGTCACACTGAACGAGGCCGCCCTGGGCGGCCTCTACCGGGGGCTGGCCGAGGCCGGCCGCCATGTGCCGCGCGACTTCTCCGTCACCGGGGTCGTGGCCGCACGGTGGGCGGAGACGGTGACCCCGCAGCTCACCGCGGCGGACGTACCGGCGGCCGAGATGGGCCGTCTCGCCGTCGACCTGCTGGTGGAGCGACTCGACCATCCCGACGCGCCGCCCCGGCACCATCTCCTCACCCCGCCCATCTCCCTGCGGGCCAGCACCGGCCCGGCGGGATCCACACCCGCCGCGGACGCCGGGCCCGCCACGACGGCCTGACCCTCAGCCGATTCCCTTCCTCCTTCCTCCTTCCGCCTTTCCTCATCGCCTCCGCCTCCTTCCTCACCGGACGCTCGAATCCCCATCACCGCCGTTCGATGTGCCCTCTCCGCCGGTCGACGTGCCCCTCACCGCCGTTCGGCGTGCCCGCCTCCTCCCGAAACCCCTCGCCTCGGCACCTGCATGCCAAAACAAAGGAACCCATGATGAACAGCTCCTCCAGAAGGCGCCGCCTGACCGCCGCGGCCCTGACCGCCCTGGCTGTCGCCACCACCGCCACCGCATGCGGCTCCGGCTCGGGGGACGCCGCCGACGAGGCGGCCGGCAGCGGTACCTACACCGTCTGGGACCCCTACCCGCAGTTCGACAACAGCTCGGCGTGGGCGAAGCTGATCGACGGCTGTGGCACCGAGGCCGGCGTGAAGATCAAGCGGACGGCGTTCGACACCAGCGACCTGGCCAACAAGGCGCTGCTGGCGGCGCAGCAGGGCAACTCCGCGGACGTGCTCATCGTCGACAACCCCGTCGTGTCGACCCTGGCGGAGGCGGGGGTACTCACCACGACCTCCGACAACAAGCTGGACACCTCGGCCGTGGACCCCAACCTGCTCGCGGCGGGTCAGTCGGGCGGGAAGACGTACGGCACGCCGATCGGCGCGAACACCCTGGCGCTCTACTACAACAAGGCGGTGCTGAAGAAGGCCGGGGTGGACATAGCCTCGGTCAAGGACTGGAAGTCGCTGACCGCGGCGCTGGCGAAGGTCAAGGCGGCCGGCAAGAAGGGCATCACGTTCTCGGCCATCGGGACCGAGGAGGGCAGCTTCCAGTTCCTGCCGTGGTTCTGGGGATCCGGCGCGAAGCTGACCGAGCTGGACTCCGCCCAGGGTGTGTCGGCCCTGTCTCTGTGGAGCGACTGGGTCAAGAAGAAGTACGCCCCCAACTCAGTGCTCAACAACACCCAGACCACCAGCTGGCAGGAGTTCGCGACGGGCGACTACGCCTTCGCGGAGAACGGCACCTGGCAGCTGGCCAACGCCGAGAAGGCCGGCTTCGGCTACGGGGTCATTCCGGTCCCCGGCGCCTCAGGAGGCAGCGCCGCGGCACCGACGGGCGGTGAGTTCGTCACCATCCCGGTGCAGGACCAGACCGGCCGCTACGCCACCACGCAGAAGCTCGTGTCCTGCCTGACCAACGCCCAGAACCTGCTCGAGACCGACACCACCCTGTCCTACGTCGCCCCCACCGCCGAGGTCCAGGACAAGCAGGTGGCGGCCGACGCGAAGCTCAAGCCCTGGGTGGACGCGGTGAAGGCGGCCAAGGGCCGCACCAGCGACGACCTGGGCACCAAGTACCCCAAGATCTCCGAGCAGATGTGGAAGGCCGTGCAGTCCGCCCTCAGCGGCTCGACATCCCCGAAGGACGCGCTGACCGCAGCCCAGTCCGCCGCCAAGTAACGAGGACCCAGGGCCCGTTGATGAGCCACACCACACAAGTGCCGCACCTGCGACCGGCGGGGAACCGCCCCGGGACGGTGCCCGCCGCCCCGCCCCGGGCCCGGCGCCGCCCCGGCTCCCAGCAGTTGGCCGCCTGGGCGTTCCTCGCCCCGGTCGTCCTCTACCTCGTCCTCTTCTACGCCTATCCGCTCTACCGCAACATCGACCTGAGCCTGCGCAACTACACCGTGCGCTCCTTCGTCCGGGGCGACGCGCCGTTCACGGGCCTGAAGAACTACCGGACCGTCTTCGACGACCCGACCTTCGCCCCCGCCCTGCTCCACACCGTGGTGTTCACCGCCGTGTGCCTGGTCTTCCAGTACGCCATCGGCCTGGCGCTCGCGGTCTTCTTCAACCAGAACTTCCGGCTCTCGGCCACCCTGCGGGCCCTGTTCCTGGTGCCGTGGCTGCTGCCGCTCATCGTGTCGGCCTCCACCTGGTCGTGGATGCTCAACAGTGAGTCGGGCGTCGTCAACGCCGCCCTGCACGCCGTCGGCATCGGCCCGGTGAACTGGCTGACCTCGCCGTCCTGGTCGCTGACCTCGGTGATCATCGCGAACATCTGGATCGGCGTCCCGTTCAACCTGGTCGTGCTCTACAGCGGCCTGCAGTCCATCCCGGCCGGCCTGTACGAGGCCGCCGCCCTGGACGGGGCGGGTCCCTGGCGGCGGTTCTGGAGCATCACCTTCCCGCTGCTGCGCCCGGTGTCCGCGATCACCCTGCTCCTCGGGCTGGTCTACACGCTCAAGGTCTTCGACATCATCTGGATCATGACCAAGGGCGGCCCGGCGGACTCGTCCACCACCTTCGCCACCTGGTCCTACCAACTCGGCTTCGGCAACCTGCTGCCCGCCTTCGGCCCCGGCGCCGCCGTCGGCAACCTGCTGGTCGTCGCCGCGCTGGTCTTCGGCCTGATCTACATGAGGGTCCAGCGAAAGCAGGCGCTGTCATGACAGGAATCGCCATGAACCGACGCAGCCGTACGTGGTGGAAGACGGCCATCGGCCTCCTGCTGACCGGGGTCATGCTCTTCCCGGTCTACTGGATGCTCAACGTGTCCTTCACCCGCGACCAGGACATGCGCAAGTCGCCCCCGGGTCTCTTCCCGGTCCACGGCACCCTGGAGGGCTACCGGGCCGTCCTGGACCAGCAGTTGCCCTACCTCGGCACCAGCCTCGTCGTCGGTCTGGGCACCGTCGCCCTGACCGTGGCCCTGGCCGCCCCCGCCGGCTACGCGCTGGCCAAGCTGCGCCCGCGGGGCGGCGGCATCCTCTCCTTCGTCCTGCTGGCCGCCCAGATGATCCCCGGCATCATCATGGCGATGGGCTTCTACGCCATCTACCTCAGCCTCGGCATGCTCCAGTCCGTCCCCGGCCTGATCATCGCCGACTCGACCCTGGCCGTCCCGTTCGCCGTCCTCATCTTCACCGCGTTCATGTCCGGCATCCCCGGCGAACTGCTCCAGGCGGCGAAGACGGACGGTGCCGGGCCCCTGCGCACCTTCCGGTCGATCGTGCTGCCGATGAGCCGCAACGCCGTCGTCACGGTGTCCCTGTTCGCGTTCCTGTGGTCCTGGTCCGACTTCGTCTTCGCCAGCACCCTGGTCAACGGCGGCGCCCACGAGCCGATCACCCTCGGCATCTACCACTACATCGGCAACAACAACCAGGAGTGGAACGCCATCATGGCCACCGCCGTCGTGGCCTCGCTGCCGGCCGCGGTCATCCTCGTCCTCGCCCAGCGTTACGTCGCCGCCGGGGTGACCGCCGGCGCGGTCAAGGACTGACCGGTTCCCCCACATCGTCACGGCCCACCGTCCACACGCCGGACGGCCGCCCGCCCCTGCCCGAGAAACGAGTGACGCTTCATGACCGCCGACCGATCCGGCCCGGCCTTCTCCGCCTTCTCCGCCTTCTCCGCCTTCTCCGTCTATGAAATCCCTTTCAGCGCGCACGGATCCTGGTTCGACATCTCGCCCGTGGTGGCGGAGAAGACGTACGCCGAGGACCTCCACCTCGTCTCGCACCAGAACGGCATGCACGCCGTCCTGCGCCTGGTGCCGCTCGACAGCGCGACGGGGGAGCGGGCCGAGACCCGCGTGGAGGCGAGACCGGGTCTGCTCAGCTGGATCGGCGCGACCGGCCGCACCGACCTCGCCTACGAGTCGCCGGACACCGTACGCCTGCGCGGCGCGGGACTGCCGCTGCGCGTTTCGGCGGCGGCCGGGACGCTGACCCCGTTCAGCGGCACCTACTTCTTCCACGACGCGGCCGCCGGCGCGTATGTGTTCACGTCGTACGAGACCGGGCGCCGCTACCGCGTGACCGTGCTCTCCGGCGTGGTGACCGACACATCGGGCAGTCAGGCCCTCGGCAGCGCCACCCGCGGCCTCACCGTCGCCGCCGCGGACGGTCCCTGGGAGATCGCCGTCGAGGAACTCGACACGGCCCGCCCGCCGTACACGTCGACGGTGACTTTCGACAAGATCGTCGAAGCCGCGCGGAACTCCTTCGCGGACTTCGTCGACACGGTGGCTCCCTGGCGCTCGTCCGCCACCCCGGCCGCGGAACTCGCCGCCTACGTCCTGTGGTCCGCGACCGTACGCCCGGCGGGTCTGGTCACCCGTCCGGCCGTCCTCATGTCCAAGCACTGGATGGACAAGGTCTGGAGCTGGGACCACTGCTTCAACGCCCTCGCGCTGGCCCCCGGTTGCCCCGAACTGGCCTGGGACCAGTTCCACCTGCCCTTCGACCACCAGGACGAGACCGGCGCGCTGCCCGACTCGGTCACCCACTCCGAGGTGCTCCACAACTTCGTCAAACCCCCCATCCACGGCTGGACGTTCGGCCACCTCCGCCGCCGGCTGGGCACGCCCCCCGGACAGGCCGAACTGGCCGAGACGTACGACAGGCTGGAACGCTGGACCGGCTTCTGGCTCACCGCACGACGCGCCCCCGGCGCCGCGCTGCCCCACTACCAGCACGGCAACGACAGCGGCTGGGACAACGCCACCACCTTCGACCCCGAACGCGTGGTCGTCACCGCGGACCTGGCCGCCTTCCTCGTTCTCCAGCTGCATCAACTTGCCGACTTGGCGGCGGAGTTGGGGTGGCCGGAGAAGTCGCTCCGGTGGACGCGCACGGCCGCGGAGACCCAGGCGGCGATGCTCGAGCAGCTCTGGACCGGTGACCGGTTCGTCACCCGGGGCGTCGAGAGCGGGGACACCTGGGACAGCTCCAGCCTCCTCGACCTGATGCCCATCGCTCTGGGCGAGCATCTGCCGGACGACGTCAGCGACGTGCTGGCCGGCCGCATCGAGGCCCACCTGACCTCGTACGGCCTGGCCACCGAGCTGCCGACCTCACCGCACTACCTCTCCGACGGCTACTGGCGCGGCCCGATCTGGGCCCCCGCCACGGTCCTCGTCGAGGACGGTCTGCGCCGCGCCGGACACGACCGCCTGGCGGACGAGATCAGCGCCCGCTTCCGCGCCCTGTGCGAGACCCACGGCTTCGCCGAGAACTTCGACGCCATGGCCGGGACGGGTCTGCGCGACCGCGCCTACACCTGGACCGCCGCCGCCTACCTCCTCCTGGCCGAGGCACACGCCCACCGAAGCAGCCACTGACCGGCTGCGTTCCGCACCGGTTGCGTTCCGTGCCGACCCCGGGCGCGCACCGACCCCGAGGCCGCACCGGCCCACATCCCCACTGACCCACCCCCCCCGCAC
>JODI01000041.1 GCA_000720805.1 Streptomyces violaceoruber | reverse complement strand
AACGTCATCGGCACCGCCACCACCGGCACGGACGGGGCGTACGCCTTCACCGACCTCGACAGCGGCGAGTACACCGTCATCGCCACCGGCTACCCGCCGGTCGCCACCGCACTGACCGTCAACGGTCAGGGTGTGGACGGTCACGACATCGAACTCGGCCACCCGGGCGAGTAGCCGGGGAAGAACGGCTCAGCCCGGCTCGTCCGTGTGGGCGCGGGAGCCCTGGGACCGGCTGCTGATCAGCCAGGGGGAGGCGGAAGGGAGCTCGTCGGGGCCACGGGTGGTGTCCACCGTCAGGTGGAGGAGCGTGCCGTGCCCGTCCGGACCGGCGGGGTAGCTGCGCGGTTCGTCGCAGTGGAAACCCGCACGGAGCAGCAGGGCGACCCGTTGGGCGACGTCCGGGTCCGCCGCGATGATGCGGACCTCGGCCAGCCCCTCGTCCTCGGGCGCGGACATGTCGTCCGCCGCGACATGGGCGTCCGCTTCCGTCCGCACCGGCGTGGACACGAGGGTCGATACAGGTGTCGATACAGGTGGGGAGAGGGGCGGGAGGTCGGGCGCACCCCCGGTGCCGTCCGTGCTGTCGGCTCTCTCGGCGCTGTCCGTGCTGCCGGAGCTGTCGGGCCTCAACTGCATGACGGTCACCCATCTCCGCGTACTGCCGCATGCCCCCGGTGCGTCCACCGTACCTCCGGGCGCCTGACGGACGGACAGTACAGCGGCGGGCCGGTCGGCGGGCGCCGAGCGGGGCGCGTACAGCAGCTGAACATCTGTGCTCGCCGCGACAGAGATTCCATCGGGGCGACTAGAGTTCTCGTGCGGGAACCAGACCCTGTGGCGGGCCGCGCTCCGGCGACCCGCGGGAAGGCGCACATGCCCTCACAAGAGCAGCCGTACGGTGGCGACCGGCTCGACGACGACCACTATCCGGCGTACACCATGGGCCGGGCCGCCGAGCTGATCGGTGCCACGCCCGGCTTTCTGCGGGCCCTCGGCGAGGCCCAGTTGATCGCTCCCACCAGGTCGGACGGCGGGCACCGCCGCTACTCGCGCCACCAGTTGCGGCTGGCCGCCCGGGCCCGTGAGCTGGTCGACCAGGGCACGCCGGTCGAGGCCGCCTGTCGGATCATCGGCCTGGAGGACCGGCTGGAGGACGCCCTGCGGGACAACGAGGAGCTGCGCCACCCGGCCCAGGGGCCCTCAGCCGCCCGGCGCGGGGAGTGAAAACCTGACACCGCCGGAGCAGAATTGCGGGCAGCGGTGGAAAAGAATTCCTTGATGAATCCCGGCAGGGTTTTACGGCAATTCCCGCGTCCCCATTCCTTCGCGGAGTCGCCCGGCGCGTCGCCATCTCGCCTCCGATTTGATTCGCGAGGTCTCGTGCTAGGCTCGACATCAGTTGCAGTTGTGGTTGCCATTTTGCTTCTGGTTTTACCGGGCAGGTGATCATCGCAGCGATGAGGAGGGCCCACGCAGTGTGGGTCCCCAGCACTGCCTTCAGGAGATATGACATGGCCACCGGTACCGTGAAGTGGTTCAACGCGGAAAAGGGCTTCGGCTTCATCGAGCAGGACGGCGGCGGCGCCGACGTCTTCGCCCACTACTCGAACATCGCCACCCAGGGCTTCCGTGAGCTGCAGGAAGGTCAGAAGGTGACGTTCGACGTCACGCAGGGCCAGAAGGGCCCGCAGGCCGAGAACATCGTCCCTGCCTGATTTTCCGCGATTCGCTCGCGCGCTTCGGCGAAACGGGGCCCGCACCTTGGGTGCGGGCCCCGTTTGTTTACGCGTGTTTCCCCCGCCGACACCGCCATGCGCGACCGGATGCCGGGCGTGCCCCGCGTGAACGACGCCCGCGGAGACGCGCCGGCCGTTCCGAACAGCACCCGCGGACCCCGCTCCGCCGAGCACAACCCCGCCGACCATCGTCAGCGGACCACGGTCACGGCCGGGCACCGTCCCGGCCGGCGCTGACCGACACCGGCCCCGAAGGCATTTCTGCCGTCCACTACACCCTTGGTGAGGCACCCATGCGCTGCGTGATCGCCCGTTACCCCTTCGACCTGGTCAAGTCCGAGGTGGAGACACAGATGGAGGGCGTCCGGCCGGAGCCCACCACCGGGGCCTGCGTGGTCATCGGACGCAAGGTGTTCCCCGTCAAGCAGGTGGGCGAGATCATCACCCGCCAGGACCGCCGCGACTTCACCGCCTTCGAGGTGACCCGGGCCCTCACCCGACTCGGCTTCACCTGCCACGCCACGCCGCCGGAGTCCCCCGCCACCCGCTCGGCGTCCTTCCCGACCCTCGGCTGACGCGTCCCGTTCCTTCGGGCGCCGCGCCGCCTGAGGTTCGAACGACCGGGTGACGCGGGTACACCGGGCGCCAGAGCCCGGTGGGTGCCCGCAGCGGCCGGAAGGTACCGGCGGCCTCGGCCGTTCGGCCGATCCCGCGGGCGGTGGCGCGGCCTACCGTGATCCGCATGAGAACCGCTTCCGCCCGGGGCTGTGCCCGAGGTACCGGCGTCGGCGCCCTGCTCGCGGCGTCGGTCCTCGACCTGCAGATCACGCTGGACGTCGGCTACGACGTGTGGCCTCCCGCGGCCGTCCTGGCGGTGGGCCTGGCCGCCGTACTGTGGCCGGCCGCGCGGCGGCCCGACTGGCTGACGCCGCAACTGCGGACCGCCGTGCCCGCGGGCCTCTCGCTCCTGTACACGGCGGCGTCGATCGCGCAGCACCGCCACGCCCCGTTCGGCCCGGGCGAACTCGCGATCCTGCTCTCTTTGTTGTTCGTCGCCGTACGCCACTGCCCGCCGCGTCGGGCGGTGTTGTGCGGCGTGCTGGACGCGGGCGCGCTGCTCGCTTCCCCGGCCCGGTACTTCGGGTCGCTGTCCTCCGACGAGGCGCAGGGCTACGTCCTGGTCGGCCTAATCCTGGTCGGGATCGTCGCCGCACTGGCGGCCTCCCTGCGCGCGCAGGACTACCGCCGGACCGTCGCGGTCGCCGACATCCGGCGCGAGGAGCGGCTGGCGATCGCCGCCGATCTGCACGACTTCGTCGCCCACCATGTCACCGGCATCCTCGTGCAGACCCAGATGGCCCGCATGATGACGGCCACCGCTCGACAGGACCTCGACCCGGTCCTCGCGGGCATCGAACACGCCGCCACGGAGGCCCTCGCCTCGATGCGCCGCACGGTCGGCGTGCTGCGTGACACCGCGACAGAGGCCTCCGACCGACGCCCCGTCGGCGACCTGGCCGCCCTCACCGACCTGACCGAGGGCTTCGCCGGCCCGGCCCAGAAGGTCGTACTGTGCCGCGACCGGGCCGTACCGGACGACCTTCCGCACGAGGTGCAGGCGGCCGCCTTCCGGGTGGTGCAGGAGGCGCTGACGAACGTACGACGGCACGCGGCCGACGCCACCGAGATCGCCGTGGTGCTACGGCACGACGGTCACCGTCTGGAGGTGACGGTCACCGACGACGGCCGCGGTGGCACCTTGCTGCCGGCCGAGGCACACGGCGGCGGCTTCGGCCTCGTCGGCCTGAGTGAGCGGGTGACGGCGCTCGGCGGCCGACTGGACGCGGGACCGAGGGCCGAGGAACAGGGCTGGGAGGTGCGGGCGGTGTTCCCGACACCGTGACCACCGGCCCGGAACGGGAGGGCGCGGACGACCGGACCAAGCATGCGGACACTTGATCAGGTCATGCCAGCTCGCGCTACGGCGGCGCCACAACCCCACCACGGAAATTTCACGTTCTCCCCGCGATGTGACCTCGAACGAGCCGGATGAGACCGTCTGTTGGGGCTCGTTGCGATCTCGTCGAGCTGAGCCCTTGACGGTCGTCCCGCTACCGCGTTGGCTTTCAGCCACCTGGTCGCCAGGCTGCTCTCTCGCCCCGGAAGGCACCTGCTGTGAACGTTTCCCCCGCCCATCGTCCCGTTGCCCGTCGTTTCACGATGGTTCTGACCGCCTCCACCTCGGCTCTTGTGCTCACCGCGTGCGGTGTGGTCGACGGCATCGGTGGGAGCAGCAGCTCCTCGGCCCCGAAGAAGGGCAACGACATCACGGTGGGCCTCCTCCTCCCCGACAAGGAGACGAAACGCTTCGAGAAGTTCGACTACCCCCTCATCAGAAAGCGGGTCGCCTCCCTCACCGCCGGCAAGGGCAAGGTCCTGTACGCCAACGCCGAGGCGAGCGAGTCCAAGCAGAGCGTCCAGATGGACCAGATGGTCGACAAGAAGGTGGACGTGATCCTGGTGGACGCGGTGGACGCCAAGGCCATCGCCCCGGCAGTCGAGAAGGCCAAGGACGCCGGTATCCCCGTCATCGCGTACGACAGGCTCGCCCAGGGCCCGATCGACGCCTACGTCTCGCACGACAACGAACTCGTCGGCGAGGTGCAGGGCCGCGCGATCGTGGACGCCCTCGGCGACAAGGCCGCGACCAGCAAGATCGTCATGATGAACGGCTCGGTCGCCGACCCCAACACCGCACGCTTCAAGACGGGCGCGCTCAGCGAGCTGCAGGGGCGCGTGATCATAGCCAAGCAGTACGACACCAGGGAGTGGCTGCCTGAGGTCGCCAAGGCCAACATGACGAAGGCGATCCAGTCCATCGGACTGAACAGCATCGCCGCCGTCTACTCGGCCAACGACGGCATGGCCGGCGCCGTCATCGATGCGCTGAAGGAAGCCGGCGCGACGAAGATCCCGCCGGTGACCGGGCAGGACGCGGATCTCGCGGCCGTGCAGCGGATCGTCTCGGGCGAGCAGTACATGACCGTCTACAAGTCGTTCCTGCTGGAGGCGGACAACGCCGCGCAGATGGCGGTGGCCAAGATCCAGGGCCGCTCACTCGAGTTCGAGGCGCTGACCCCCGACACGGTCGACAGCCCGACGCAGAAGCGCATCCCCTCGCAGCTGGTGCAGGTCGTCGCGCTCACCCGGGACAACATCAAGGCGACCGTGATCCAGGACGGCGTCTACACCGTCAAGGACATCTGCACCCCGAAGTACGCGGCGGACTGCGCGGCGATCGGACTCAAGTGAGCGGCGGCACGGTGGCAGCGGCACGGTGTGCGGCAGGCAGTCGGTGATGCCTCCGGGGACCGGCCTTCGGCACGGTGTGCGGCAGGCCGTCGGTGATGCCTCCGGGGACCGGCCCGGCCCTGCGGCTCAGGGCCGGGCCTGAGCCGCGTCCTGGCGCTGGGTGACGCCGTTGAAGAGGTCGAGGAAGCCGAACGGTGCGCGGTCGCCGAGGCAGAGGTCCAGCGCCTGAACACGGCTGTGGACCCACGACCGCCCGGGTGATGCCGCGCTTCAGGCGGTGCGGGGTCAGCCGATCGTCGGCCGTCCGCTCCGTCGTCTTCTCCACGGCTCCGGTATCGCCTGGGACCGGTCCGGCCGGCCGTCGGCCGGACCTGGGGCGTCGATGTCTCCAGCGGGGCGGAGCGGGGCCGGGGCGTCAAGGACCCGGCCTCTGAGCACGGCGTGCGTACGCGGGGCCCGGGCGCGGTCCTGATCGCGGCGCGCGCCGCGCGCCGCCGACGGACAGGCGGGCCCTGGACCGGCCGGCGGACAGGGCGAGGTCAGCCCGCGGTGGCGCCGGCGTCGGCCGAGCCCGAGGCCCTCTGGGCGGCCCGGCGGTACTCGGCGTTGATGCGCTGGGCTTCCTCGAGTTGGTCCTCGAGGATGACGATGCGGCAGGCGGCCTCGATCGGGGTGCCCTTGTCGACGAGTTCGCGGGCACGCGCGGCGATCCGCAGTTGGTAGCGGGAGTAGCGGCGGTGGCCGCCCTCCGAACGCAGCGGAGTGATCAGGCGGGCCTCCCCGATGGCCCGGAGGAACCCGGGGGTGGTGCCGAGCATCTCGGCGGCCCGGCCCATCGTGTAGGCGGGGTAGTCGTCGTCGTCCAGACGACCGCTGAGCGGAGTATCTGCTGTCATGTCACCTCGTTGAGCAACGCGTCGAGGGGCCCTGGCACCGTACGGCACCAGGGCCCCGAGGAAATTGAACACCATCTGCCGGCCCTACTGCTCGGCCGACCTTCTGTTTCCGCTGCCCGGCCCGGGGGTGGGGCGGGGGTGCGGGGATCGCGGCTGCGTGACCGGGGACCACCTTCCAATCCGGGGTCTTGCGGTACCCGGGCCCAACAGCTCGGTCCGGGCGATCCTGATGGCGTTTGCTCCTCCGTTCTTACCTGGGTTCCTACTGGTTCTTACTGGGTTGACCTGCGAACTTCTTGTTCAGCTACCCGCCAGTTCGTGTCTGCCGGGTCTCTTCAGACCGTGTCTACGAGAGAAACGCTACCTGCCGTGCCGACCAATGTCTACTCCGACAAACACAGATTTCGATTCGCATGTGGGCGAGGATTTCTGCGGCCCGCAGGGCTTGCGGTGTGCTGGGGGCGCGATGGGGGCGCGATCTCTAGGGTCCGGAGGGGCTGCCGAATAGAATCGGCTCTCATGCCGAACCCTGACGAGCTGCTCGTCGCCATCTCCACCATGGTGGAGTCAGAGCACAGCAACCAGATGTCGCTGACCGTGGTCGTCGGCGGCGCCGTGATCACCGGTCGACTCGCCCCCGAAGCCGTGTGGCGGGAGCGTGTGTCGGAGGTCCTCAAGGACTCGGACCGTCTCGGCCCGTTCTCCGACGTCTTCACCACCGAAGCGACCGAGCGCGGGCCCGACACCGGAGAGCCGCCCACGCATCTGCACTTCCATCTCGCCCGGATCCTGCAGGGAACCATGGCGATCCCCGAGACGGGCGGCATGTACCGGGTCGCGATCGCGGACGTCAGCGCCTGGACCGTGGGCGACTTCAGCTATTCCGACCACTGAACCGACGACTGAACGGGCCCGTGAACCGGCCCTTGAACCGGCCAATGATCCGACTCCTGTCCAACCCCTGATCCGACCGGTGAAACGCCGTGAGGGCCCTGCCGACGCGCGTCGGCAGGGCCCTCACGGGGGTTGGGTGCGGCTGTCCGGCTACCGGACCTCGGAGGCTTCCGGGGTGCCGAGCAGTGCCGACGCCGTCTGAAGCGGACTCAGCACGGGGACGGGCACGGCCGCCTGGGCCTCGTGGCAGGTGAAGCCGAGGCGGGCCATGGCCCGGGTGACCTCGCCGCCGGTGAAGTCGCGCGGGTCCTGGCCGGTGAGAACCCGGCCCACCTGCTTGACGGGGTAGCGGCGGCGGCCGATGGTCACGGAGTCACCCGTGACGAGCTCCGGCCGGACGCCCTTCATCGAGGCCAGCACTCCGTTCTTGGTGAGTTCGAACGGGTACCGGGCGATGACGCAACGCATAGTGCCTCACAGGGGGAGGGGAGAGGGGAGCGGGGAGCGGCGGACGACGCGCTGAGAGGGAGGCTGCCCGCTCAGGCGGCCGAGTCGAAGCTGGACCTACGCCGTGCCGCGCTCCGACGCCCGGCCTCGCTCGCGGCGGCACCGCGCCGCGCGGTCTCGTTCGTGGAGCCGCCTCGGCGGCCGCCTTCACCGGCGCCGCCGCTGCGACGCCCGGCCTCGCCCGCGGAGCCGGATCGGCGTCCGGCCTCGCCCGTACCGCCGTCCTGGGTACGGCGGCGTCCCCGCGACGAGGAGCGCGTGCCGCGGCGCGAACGTTCGCTCGCGACCACCGGTGCCTGGATGACGACCGGGACACCGGACGGTGCCTGGGCGCCCGTGATGCGGCTCAACTCGGCCTCGCCCGAACGGACCTGGGTGGTCACCGCGGTGACACCGGCGGACATCATCAGCCGGCTCATGTCGCGGCGCTGCTCGGGCGTCACCAGGGTGACCACGGTGCCGGACTCGCCGGCCCGGGCCGTACGGCCGCCGCGGTGCAGGTAGTCCTTGGGGTCGGTCGGCGGGTCCACGTTGACGACCAGGTCGAGGTTGTCGACGTGGATGCCGCGGGCCGCGACGTTGGTCGCCACCAGCACGGTCACATGGCCGTCCTTGAACTGGGCCAGGGTCCGGGTGCGCTGCGGCTGGGACTTGCCGCCGTGCAGGCCGGCCGCGCGGACGCCGTTGCTCAGCAGGTGCTTGGTCAGCTTGTCCACCGCGTGCTTGGTGTCCAGGAACATGATCACCCGGCCGTCGCGGGCGGCGATCTCGGTGGTGGTGCGCTGCTTGTCGGTGCCGTGCACGTGGAGCACGTGGTGGTCCATCGTGGTGACCGCGCCGGCGGACGGGTCGACGGAGTGCACCACCGGGTCGGTCAGGTAGCGGCGGACCAGCAGGTCCACGTTGCGGTCGAGGGTGGCGGAGAAGAGCATCCGCTGGCCCCCCGTGCGCACCTGGTCGAGCAGGGCGGTCACCTGGGGCATGAAGCCCATGTCGGCCATCTGGTCGGCCTCGTCGAGGACGGTGATGGTGACGTCGTCCAGGCGGCAGTCGCCGCGGTCGATGAGGTCCTTGAGCCGTCCCGGCGTCGCCACGACGACCTCCGCGCCTGCCCGCAGCGCCCCGGCCTGCCGGCCGATCGACATGCCGCCGACGACGGTGGCCATGCGCAGGCCCACGGAACGGGCGTACGGGGTCAGCGCGTCGGTGACCTGCTGGGCCAGCTCGCGGGTGGGGACGAGGACGAGAGCCAGCGGCTGACGCGGCTCGGCACGCCGGCCGACCGTGCGGGCCAGCATCGCGAGGCCGAAGGCGAGGGTCTTGCCGGAGCCGGTGCGGCCACGGCCGAGTACGTCGCGCCCGGCCAGGGAGTTCGGCAGGGTCGCCGCCTGGATCGGGAACGGCACGGTGACGCCCTCGTGGCCGAGCGCGGCCAGCAGCCGCTCCGGCATGTCGAGTTCGGCGAACGCTTCGACGGCGGGCAGGGCGGGCGTGATGGTCTTCGGCGGGGCGAACTCCCCCTGGAGCGCCACCGGCCGGCCACCCTGGCCCCTGGAGCGGCGCGGGGCGCCGGAGTAGCCGCCGCCCTTTCCGGAGCCGGAGCCGGAGCCGAAGCCGGAGCCGGAACCCTGGGACCCGGTGCGCTTACGGGCGTATCGGTCGTTCGTTCGTACGCGGTTCATGCGGAACCTTCCTTGATATGGCACGTATCAAGGAATTCCCGCGGTGAATGAGCGGCGCAGGGAATCGCAAGAACGAGCCGTGACTCTGGCGTTTCAAACGCCGAGAGCGGTGAATATCGGGTAAAGAATCGCCCGGATATGCTCGGAGAATCGCGTGGATCCGCGGAGGTTCTCCGGGTTTTTCTGGAATGCAGCGAGCTGGGGCCCGCACCCCAAGGTGCGGGCCCCAGCTGCGAATCAGGCGTCAGTGGCCGGATCAGGCGGGAACGATGTTCTCGGCCGTCGGGCCCTTCTGGCCCTGAGCGATGTCGAAGCTCACCTTCTGGCCCTCCAGCAGCTCGCGGAAGCCAGAGGCGGAGATGTTCGAGTAGTGGGCGAAGACGTCGGCGCCGCCGCCGTCCTGCTCGATGAAGCCGAAGCCCTTTTCAGCGTTGAACCACTTCACGGTTCCAGTAGCCATGTCAATCTCCTTCGGTACGGTTTCGGAGTTCGCCGTGTGCGCACCCCGGTCGCCGCGATGATCAGCCCGTCGGAAAAAACCTTCTGGCCACCACACTGCAACTGAGATCGACAGTAGCACGGGGTGATCGGCCGCGTCGGTTCGGCAATTTCCGATCCGGCGACCGTTCCGGGAATACTCATCGCGCGTCGCGTCGATTTCTCATGTCGACGGCACAGATATTGCCTCGCCCGGACCTCAGCGTCCGCGGGCCGGGTGCCGTCTGCCTGGTCAGCGGTCAGCGGAGGGGTTTCCGGCGCAGGCGCCGACCTCCTCGTACCGTGATGAAGGCCACATCGGCGAGGAACAGCACGATGCCGATGGCCAGCAGATAGCCCAGACCGTGCGCCGCCACGCCGATGATGCCCAGCGCTACCGCGACCAGGACGATCAGCAGGAAGGCCACCATCATTGCGAACCACCTCCGGGTGCCGCGGTGCCGGGCTCAGCGGCGGGCGAGCCGGCGTTCGCCGCCGACGCCCTGCCGGTACTCCATGCCGTAGTGCTGGAAGATCGGCTCCTCCTGCTCGGCGGGCAGGATGTCGTCCGTGCCGATGGAAGGGGCCTTCTTCACGTCTGCCCGGTCGTGGGAGACCCGCACATAGCCGGGGCCGAGGACGGCGTCGTCCAGCGGTACGAAGACCAGTCGCTGCCGGGTGGGCAGCCCGATGCGGACGGTGGCCACGGCGGGTTCGTCCGTCGCCGTGTCCACGTAGACCGCCTCCAGCGTTCCGATCTTGTGGCCCTGGAGGTCGACCACGTCATGGTTGCGCCACTCGCGGATGTCGGCTGGACGGATCATGTCCTGCTCCCTGTCTGCGGCCCACTGGTCATCGTAGGACTGCGGCACCCGTCCGGCACCGGCGTGGGCCCGGACGGTGTCAGAAGACGGGTGGCCGAACGGCGCGGTCCGAAACGGAGACGGCCCCACCGCGCGGGACACGCGGTGGGGCCGGCGGCTCAGGAGTCCCGCCGCCCGCTCACCCCGCCGAAGCCGAAGCCGAAGCCGGATCCGGAGACGGAGACGGGGCCGAGGACGGGGACGGGGAGGGGGACGGGGACGGTGACGCGGTGACCGCGTCCGAGGGCTTGCCGGACTGGGGCTCGAAGGCCAGGGCGTCCCAGGCGATCGAGGCGTCGCCGGTGCCGTCCGCGGTGTCCGAGCTCAGCGAGACGCTCGGGGTGCCGTGGAACTCGTAGGACCCCAGGGAGACCCAGGTGTTCTTGCCGCCGGTGTCCTGGGAGATCGTCCTGCTCACGACGGTGCCGTCACCGAGGTCGATGCGGTAGGCCGCCTGCGCGGTGTTCGCCTCGTGGTCGGGCAGGTGGACCATGACCCGCGCCCAGCCCCTGATCGACCGGTCCGGCGTCCAGGTGCCGGTGACGACCGAGTCGGTGAAACTCGGCACCCGGGTGTGGGTGAACCAGAAGTGGCCGCCGAAGCCCGCGCCCAGCTGATGGAAGTCGATCTTCGACGGGTAGACGGTGGCGCCGTTCTGCTGCGCCGAGCCGAAGGTGAACGTCAGCGTGCCCCGGCTGGTCCAGTTCTTCTCGCCGGCGCACGGACTGGCGCCGCCCACCCGGAACTTCACCGTGTTCGGTACGTCGTCCACGATCAGCGCGTCCGGGGGCAGGCTGGAGGCGCAGGCCGCCGGGTGCGACGCGGTGACGGCCGGCTCGGGGTCGTTCACCCCGTAGGTGAGCACCTCGGTGCCGCAGGTGGCGGCGCAGTCCGTCCAGGTGGACGACTGGTGCCACCAGCACTTGAAGTCGTCCCGCTGGCAGGGCCCTTCGGGCTGGCTCGACCCCTCGACCTTGCGGGGCTTGGAGGTGTCGCACTCGTTCCGCGTGGGCGAGCAGAAGGCGTCGTGCGGCGGCTGGGCGTCAGGAGCCTTGCCGGTGGGCCAACTGCCCACAGCGAACGCCGGCTTGGACGCGCCGGTCGCCGGGTCGGTCTTCTGCTGGGAGTACGCCGCCCAGCCCAGGACCCGCTCCGGGTACGTCCACAGGTTGGGGTTGCGGGCGTCGTCCGGGCCGGACGACAGGAACATCTTCCGGTCGGCCGGGTACAGCCCGTTGGCCGGGTTGTTGAACCAGCCCAGTCCCCAGGGGGCGGCGGTGTCGGAGGCGGCCGGCTCGTTGAAGCCGCTGTTGTACGCCCACAGCGCGAACCACCAGTTCTCCAGGTACCGGGCGTCGCCGCCGTTGGCCAGGATGCCGTGCCCGTACAGCTGGTTCCACTTGTCCTGGAGGATCTGCGCACTGGCGGCGATGTTGGCCGCGTAGTCCACAGTGATCGCCTGCTGCTGCTCGGCGGTGTAGGTGGTGTCCGAGCGGGCCATTCCACTGGTCACCTGGCCGACGCCGTAACCGCAGTCGGCGGCGGACCAGTTGACGGTGTGGACGCTGCCGGCGTTGCCGTAGTAGCCGCCCTGGATGAAGTTGCCGCCCTCCCCGGCGGTCGCCCGGGAGCTGGCCTGGATCAGATTGCTCTCCTGCGACAGCACCCCGAGCATGATCTGCGCGGGCACCCGGCCGCCGCCCTTGAGCGCGACGGGCGGGAACAGCCCCTGCGGGGTGTACGACGCGAGGTCGGTGCCGTTCCATCCGGCCCGGCGGCGGACGTCGAGCTTGCCCTGGACGGCGAGGTCCGTCGCCCACTCGACCTGGGCCGGTGAGGGCTGGAGCGCCTGGAGTGCGGGGTCGTTGCGGGAGACGGCACAGGCACGGTCGGGGTCGGTGGTGGTGTGCGCCGGGTCGTCGCCGACGCTGTCCAGCTTCATCCCGGTGGACTGGTCGTGAGCGCCCGCGGTTCTGGCCCCGGCCAGGGCGGGGGACTGCTCGGCGCCCCGGGCGGCCTTTCCCGCCTCGGGTGCTTCGGGCTTCACCCGGAAGTCGAAGGTGGCGCCGGTTCCCGGGGCCACGGCGGCGATGCCGACGGGCTGCGCGGTGTCGGGGGCGGTCCCGGGAGCGGGAACCACGTCGCCGGTCCTGCGGCCGGCCGCCTCGTCACCGGTGCCGACACCGGTCAGGGCGAGGGCGCCGGTGGTGGAGACCTCGGCCGAGGCGGGTACGTCGAGGAGCTTCCAGCTCTTCGGCAGGGCGGAGTCCGGGATGTCCTCCTGGGCGTCCTTGCCGGTGACGAAGACCCGGCCGCCGGTGCCGCGCACCGCGAGCGAGCCGAGGGCACCGGAACCGAGCAGCCGGTCGGAGCCGTCCTGCGCGACCCGGCGCACCTGTACGTTCTTGCCGGCGTCGGGCACCTGGTAGGCGAGCCCGCCGTGCGCGTCCGGCACCAGCCGGAACGGCGTCTCGGCGGTACGGGCCAGGGTGTGGACGTCTCCCCGGCGGTCCACCGAGACCACCGACTGTCCGGTGGCCGCCGCGATACCGGCCCCGAGGGGCACGGCGGAGGTCAACTGCCCCGGAACGGTCTGCTGCCGGGTCACCTTTCCCTGCCGCGTGTCCACGGTCATCAGGCGCGTGCCGTCGCCCTGCGGCCGGGACAGCACGGCCTGTTCGCCGTCACCGCAGCCGGGGTTGAAGTACGCGAGGGAGACCAGCTCGGGCAGTTTGGTCACCGTGCCGTGCACCAGATCGACCACGGCCGCGAAGCCGCCCTGCTGGAAACCCCGTTGGTCGTTGACTGCCTGCCGGGGCGCGTAGACCACGACGGCCCGGTCGCCCGACGCGGTCACACAGCTCTGCCCGATCCACTGGTCGGTGTCGATCCCCGGCTCCGACAGGGTGGCCGCGGTGTGCCAGGCGTAGGCGTGCGCGGCGTCGGCGACCAGGACGTGCAGTCCGGTGCCGTCACCGTCGTACGTGACGATACGGTCGTCGGACTGCCGCCAGCCGGACGGCAGTCGGGAGGTGTCGGTGACCCGGTCCGGCAGTGCCGTGGAGGGCGGGTCGGAGGGGTCGGTCAGTGCGGCCGACGCCAGTGGTGCGACGAGGGCCAGGGCGAGCACGGCTATCGCGCCGGCTCCGGCTGCACGGCCGCGTCGGCTCTTGGGCACCCGCCAGCGGTGCCTTCCCGGTCGGTCTTTACGAGAAGTACGCAAGGCATTCCGTCCAGATTCACTTGTCATGTTCTGGTACCGGCTTCGATGGTTCCCCCGGCCGGTGAAGCGGAAGTTAGCAGTCCGGTATGGCTGCAAAGCGATCACCAGGCGGTCTACCGAGGGGTATCCACGAAATATCCACGAGCAGTGCGATGGAACTCTGAAACGGTGGCAGCAGGGGCGTCGTCCGCTTGTTGTCCGCCTGTCGCACGCTTCGGCCGTTCAGCCGTCGGGCCGTCAACAGGGGCCGTCCGCCTCGGTCGTTCGGCCGATCCGACGGGCACCGACGACCGTCCGGTCCGCGTGTGTGTCACGCCCCCTCCGTCTCTCTCCCCCCCACGGGCAGACCGGCACGCTGTTCACCGACCTCACGACCACGCAGCGCACCCTGTCGCCGGGCGAGACCCTCACCGAGCGGTACCGGGTCACCGTCCTGAACCCGTCCGCCCAGGGCACGCTGCACCCCCGGGTGGCCCTCTACGGCTGAGCGGCACGGCAGCCGTCGTACGCCCTCACCGTCCTGACAGCCCTGAACCGGCTGAGCGGACCACGGTGGGGGCGTCATGGTGTGTCCCGCGCCGGGCCGTGCCGATGCGGCTCGGCGGTAACCTGTGTCGTCATGATGCGCGCCTGGATCCTGCCGACGCTGTTCGTGCTCAGCGGCTCGGTCGGTGCGACGGGGCTGGTCCTCGAGGGGAGCCCCGTCGGAGCCGGAGTGCTCCTGGTGGTGTTCGTGCTGCTCGCCGGCGTGAACTCGCCGCTGATGTTCCCGAGGTCGATCGGTGCGCTGGAGGCGCAGCGCCGCAGCGCGGTCGACGGCCGGCCGGTCGTGTTCTGGCGGGCAGGGTGCACGTACTGCCTGCGACTGCGCATCCGGCTGGGCCGGGGCGCTCGCCGAGCCCACTGGGTCGACATCTGGCGTGACCCGGCCGGCGCCGCAGCGGTGCGGGCGGTCAACGGGGGCAACGAGACCGTGCCGACCGTCTTCGTGGCGGGGCGGCCGCACGTCAATCCCGATCACGCGTGGGTGCGCGAACAGCTCTCTCGTTCCCTGTGACCCGGAACTCGGCTTTTCCCGGTATTCGGTACAGGATCACCGTTTCCTGCGGAATACTGGAAAAAAATAGGACGAATGTCATGGCATGCGAAGTGAACGCGGGAGAGTACGCGGCGAGAGCGAGATGAGCGACCATGGAGCGACGCGGCGGCGGGGTCGGCGGCCAGGCAGTGAGTGCCGTCGAGGACGTCGTCCAGGAGGCGCTCACCGCGCGGGCCACTGTCGACGAGCGCGGCCGGGTGACCGCCTGGAGTGACGGTGCCCGACGGCTGCTCGGGTACACGGCCGCGCGGATCCTGGGCCGCCCGGCCACCGTACTGCTTGCCGAGGAGCCCGCGACGGCGGAGCTCCCGCCCTTCGCCCGGCTGCCGAGATGGCACGGAACGCTCGCTCTCAGGCACCGGGACGGGCACCGTGTGGACGCCCGCGTGCTGGCACACCACCACCCGGCGCCGGACGGCGGAGGTGAGGGCGGCGGTGCGTGGCTGGTGTTGTCCGCGCTGGCCGGGCAGGAGTACCGGGCGCTCGACGAGGACCTGGTGGCGTGGGGTTTCGCGCAGTCGCCGTGCTGTGCGCTCGCCCTGTACGACACCACCCTCCGGCTGCGGCGGGCCAACGCGGACATGGAGCGGTCGTTGGACCTCACCGAGGAGGACATGCGCGGACTGCGGGTGCCGGAGATCGTGGACAACGAGGCGGGCGAGCTGGCCGAGCACGACATGCTGCGGGTGCTGGAGAGCGGTGAGAGGCAGTATCGCGAGAACTACCTGCGGGTTCCCGGAGAGGCCCGTGAGCACGCCTGGTCGGTCGTGATGTCCCCGCTGCGGGACGGGGCCGGCCGCACCCGCGGTGTCTGTCTGTCCGCGCACGACATCACCGAGCAGCACTGGGCCCGCAAACGCCTCCAGCTGATCGCCGAGTCCGGCCGGCGGATCGGCAGCACACTCGACGTCACCCGGACCGCGCAGGAGCTCGCGGACGTCGCGGTCCCGGAACTCGCCGACTTCATCAGCGTCGACCTGCTGACCTCGCCGGACGAGGAGGGCGCCGGTCCCGTGGTGGCGGCGGGGGAGCAGTACCCGGAAGCGCGGACGCAGGGGCCTCCCCTGGCCCTGCGGCGCGCCGCCCACCAGTCCGTGCTGCCGGGCGTCCCCGAGGCTGTCATCGCCCCGGGCGAGGTGGACGAGTACCCCGGAAACTCGCCGCATGTGCGGAGCCTGCGGGCGGGGCGTGCCGCGCTGTACCAGGTGAACGAGCCCATGATGGCCCGCTGGGTGGCACAGGACCCGCCGCGGGCCGCCCGGGTCCGCGCCTTCGGTATCCACTCGATGATGACCGTGCCCCTGTCGGCCCGCGGCACCACCCTGGGAGTCGCCGTCTTCATGCGACACCGGCACGCCGACGGGTTCCAGGAGGACGATCTGGTACTGGCCGAGGAGCTGGCGTCCAGGGCGGCCGTCTGCATCGACAACGCCCGCCGCTACACCCGCGAACGCGGCACCGCGGTCACCCTGCAACGCAGCCTGCTGCCGCAGCGGCTGCCCGAGCAGGCCGCGGTGGAGGTCGCCACCCGCTACCTGCCCGCCGGTGCCCGGGCCGGGGTGGGCGGCGACTGGTTCGACGTGATCCCGCTGTCCGGGGCCAGGGTGGCGCTGGTCGTTGGTGACGTGGTGGGCCACGGCATCCACGCCTCCGCGACCATGGGACGGCTGCGGACCGCCGTCCGTACCCTCGCCGACATAGACCTGCCGCCCGACGAACTGCTCACCCACCTCGACGACCTGGTGGGCCGCCTGGCCGCCGAGGCGGAGGGACCGGACCAGGGTGCCGCCCCCGCCCGGGACGGGGAGAGCGCAGGAGACGTCGGCGCGACCTGTCTGTACGCCGTCTACGACCCCGTGTCCCGCCTGTGCGTGGTCGCCCGGGCGGGGCATCCGCTGCCGATGGTGGTGAGCCCGGACGGCACCGTGGAACTGCTCGACCTGCCCGCGGGCCCACCACTGGGGCTCGGTGGACTGCCCTTCGAGTCGGTCGAGACGGAACTTACGGAGGGCAGTCTGCTCGCCCTCTACACCGACGGCCTGGTCGAGTCCCGCGACACCGACATCGACGCCGGCGTCGCCCGGCTGCGCCAGGCCCTCACCCGGCCCGCCGCCTCCCTTGAGAACCTGTGCGACGCGGTGCTCGCGTCCACGCTGCCCGGACGGCCCGTGGACGACGTGGCACTGCTCCTCGCCCGCACCCGGGCCCTCGACACGGACCGGGTCGCCACCTGGACCATTCCCCCCGACCCCGCCGCCGTCGCCGAGACCCGCAAGAACGCGGTCGACCAGCTCGCCACCTGGGGCCTGACCGACAACGCCTTCGTCACCGAACTGATCGTCAGCGAACTGGTCACCAACGCCATCCGGCACGCCGAGCCCCCCATCCAGCTGCGCCTCATCCACGACCGGAACCTCATCTGCGAGGTCTCCGACGCCAGCGACACGGCCCCCCGCATGCGCCGCGCCCGCACCTACGACGAGGGCGGCCGCGGCCTTCTCCTGGTCGCCCACCTCACCGATCGCTGGGGCACCCGCCCCACCCCCAAGGGCAAGACGATCTGGGCGGAACAGGTCATCGAGGGGGCGGCGGACGGCGGGGATCCCGGCTGACGGCGGCCGGTCCCCCAGGTCCCCGGCGGGCCCGTTCGGCGAGCGCCGCGTCCGAGGCCGCCCGTCCGACGCCGCTACTTCCAGCCGGGGGCGCACAGTTCGCCCTCGATCAGGTCGCTCTGCGCCTTCTCCGTGGAGAGGTCGGGTGCCCCGTCGCCGGTCGCCTCGGTGACGACGACGCGGCGGCCGTCCGGGCTGACGCCGTCCCGGGTGGTGTAGCCGGGCAGGTCTCCGCCGTGGCTGTAGTAGACCCCGCCGCAGGACAGGGGGATCTCCATCAGGCCGAGGCCGTAGCGGGCACCGGGCCAGACGACGTCCATGTCGGCGGCCCGTACGGTCGTCTTCATCTCGGCCAGTTGGGCCGGGCGCAGCAGCCGGCCGCCCAGGAGGGCCGAGAAGAAGCGGCTCAGGTCGCCGGTGGTGCTGATCATGGCACCGGCCGCATCTCCCGCCGACGGGTTGAAGTCGGTGACGTCGATCGCCGGGCGGGATTCGCCGAAGCTGGAGTAGCCGCGCAGGTGCGGGCCGGGGATGCGGGAGGAGGTGCCGGGGGCGAGGGTGTCGCGCAGGCCCAGCGGACGGACGATGCGCCGGGTCACCTCCTGCTGCCAGCTCCTGCCCGTGGCCTTCTCGATGATCATTCCGGCCAGGATGTAGTTGGTGTTGGAGTACGCCCACTTGGCGCCGGGCGCGAAGTCCGGCGCGTGCCGCGTCGCGACGGCGACCAGCTGCTCGTCGGTCCAGGTGGTGTACCGGTCGGCCTGGAACCCGGCCACACTGGCGATCTCGGGGAAGTCCTCGGTGTAGTTGTACAGCCCGCTGGTGTGGTTCAGCAGCTGCCGCACGGTGATCCTGCCGCCGTCGTTGCCGTGGCCGGACACCACTCCCGGCAGCCACTTCTCGACGGTGTCGTCCAGCGACACCCGTCCCTCACCGACGAGTTGCAGCATCACCGTGGCGACGAACGTCTTGGTGGCGCTGGCGATCCGGAACCGGTCGCGGACGTCCACCGCTTCCCTAGTGCTCCGGTCGGCCACCCCGGCGGTCGCGTACCGCTTGCCCCGCGGGCCCGTCGACTGGGCGAGGACGCCGACGGTGCCGGTCTTCCGGATGGCGTCCACACTCGCCTGGAGCGTGGTCCGCTTCGGCTCCGCGGCGCTCGCGGCGGGCGCCATGAGGCCGAGGCCGAGCGCGGCCAGCGCGGCGGTGGAGGCGAGCTGACGGAACGTCATCATGGGCTTTCTCCCTGGTGGTCGGTGCACCGCGTCGCGTCCTCGGTGTGATCACCAACCTAGGAGGAGGCAGCCCGCCTCACCATGACGCCAGCTGGCCGGTCCGACGTACAGCCTGCCCTACCTCGCGCGTCGTCCCAGGGCCCTTCGCGCCGTGCGGTGAGCGTGCGTGCCGGGCGTCGCGACGCCGCGGAGATCCATCAGAAGGGCCCTGGCGGCTCAGGCGAGGCGGCGTACGTCCTCCAGGTACCGCAGGACCGCGGCCACCCGCCGGTCCACCTGGTCGGCGGGGGACAGGTCGAGCTTGGCGAAGATGCTGCGGATGTGCTTGTGGACGGCGCCCTCGGTGACGACGAGCCGGCCGGCGATGGCGGAGTTGCCCAACCCCTCCGCCATCAGGGCGAGTACGTCCCGTTCGCGGGGACTGAGCCGTTCCAGGCGGGGGTCCTGGCGGGAGCGGGTGAACAACTGGGCCACGACCTCGGGGTCGATGGCGGTGCCACCGTCCGCCACCCGGCGCAGGGCGTCGAGGAACTCCTCGACCCGTCCGACGCGTTCCTTCAGCAGATAGCCGAGGCCGCTCACGCCGCCGCCGAGCAGTTCGGTGGCGAAGCTCTGCTCGACGTAGGCGGACAGGACCAGGACGGCGAGGTCGGGTCGCCGGCGCCGCGCCTCGACCGCCGCGACGATCCCCTCGTCGGTGTGCGTCGGCGGCATCCGGACGTCGAGGATGGCGACGTCCGGTGCGTGGGCGTCGATGGCGTCCAGCACCCCGTCCGGGGTACCGGCGGTGGCCACGACGTCGAGGCCCTCGGCGCGCAGCAGCAGGGCGAGGCCCTCGCGCAGCAGGGGGTCGTCCTCGGCTATGACGATCCGCAGGTCACCGTCGGTCGTCGCGGTGGGGTCCGTCCGCTGGTCACCGTTCGTCCTCGGGGCGCGGTCCGTCCGCTGGTCGCCGTTCATCCGCTGGTCACGATCCACAGGGGAGGTCCACCTCGAGGGTTGTCGGGCCGCCGGGCGGGCTGGCCAGGGTGAGATTACCGTCGAGCGCCGCGATCCGGCGGCGGATGCCGGTGAGGCCGGAGCCGCCGTCCTCGTCGGCGCCGCCCCGGCCGTCGTCCTCGACGCGCAGCCGCAGCCGGCCGCCCCGGCCGCGGGCCGTGACGGCGGCGTTGTGGGCCCCGCTGTGCTTGGCGATGTTGGTCAGCGCCTCGGCGACGACGAAGTAGGCGGTCGCCTCCACGGCGGCGGCGCAGCGTTCGGGTACGTCGACGTCGATCGTGCAGGGCACCGCGCTCTGAGCCGCCAGCCCCGAGAGCGCGCCGGCCAGCCCCCGGTCGTCCAGGACCGGCGGCAGGATGCTCCGGGAGACGGCGCGCAGCTCGGCGAGGGCCTGTTCGGCGGCGGACTGGGCGCGTTCGAGGAGTTCGTCGGCGCCGGCCGGGTCACGGGCGACCATACGGCGGGCCGCGCCGAGCAGGACGGTGACACTGACGATCCGGTTCTGCGTGCCGTCGTGCAACGACCGCTCGATGCGGCGCAGTTCGACCGCGTGGGCGTCCAGTGCGGCGGCCCGCGTGGCCGTCAGCTCCGCGACACGCAGGGAGAGATCGACGTCCGGACCGGCCGCCAGGAGATGCCGTCCGGGCCGCATCTGGAGCCGGGCCATACCGGGGCCCAGCCCGAGGATGATGACGATCCAGCCCAGGCCCAGCAGGGACACGGCGAGGGCGTCGGGCCAGGAGTGCGCGCTGCCGAAGCCGAGTGACGTGGCGGTCGCGTCCTTGGGGGCGAGCTGCCAGTACAGCGGGAACGTGGTGTCACGGACGGCGAGGAGCGGCAGCAGGACACCGAGCAGCCCCAGGAGCAGCCCGAGGGTCGCGTGCCGGACCAGCCAGCGCAGTTCCCGTCGGGTGGCGGGGTCGACGAGGGCGAGCCGCAGCCGGGTCGGCGGAGGGTCCGGGGAGACGACCTCCGGACCCCAACGGTCGAGCCGGGCACGTTCCTTCCCCGCCAGGGCGTGCAGGGCGCGCAGCAGGGCGGGCGCCATGAGCAGCCCCACCCCGACCGGGCTCGTCACGAAGGTGACGGCCGCCCACAGCAGTACCAGCAGCGCGAGCAGGGCCGTACCGAGTCCGGAGGCGAGCTGTCGGATCGCGGTGCCCGCGGCGCTCAGGGTGTGCACGACGACGTCCTTGAGGCCGGCCCCCTCAGCGGCGGCGGTGTCCTGGTGAGTTGCCATCCCACCCTCCCTCGGTCGCGAACGACCTTATGCCGAACGGCGGTTCACGGAGGGCGCCGGGACCGGGAAGTACAGCCTGCTGTACCTCGAACCGGGCGGGCTGCGGGATCGGCCCGAGGGGGTGCTGATCCATAGCGTCGGTGACGACAGCGCGAACGGCACCGGACCACGGGAGAAGCCCATGCCGCACACGGACATGAACACGAACCTGACCCCGAGCACCAGCACATCCGCCGCCCCCGACCGCCTCACCCGAGGAGAAGTGGCCCGCACCCTGCTCTGGTCCGTGGTCGTCATCAGCGCGGTCGCGAACATGGCCGCCTCCTACTCCGGCGCCGACACCTGGGTGCACCTGGTCTGCGGCATGGTCACCGTGCTGTGCGGCGGAACCCTCGCGGTGCGCGCCCTGCGGGGCCGTCGATGACCGCCGCGATCACCCTCAGCCGGGTCAGCAAGGAGTACGCGGCGGGCGTACGCGCCCTCGACGACGTGTCGCTGACCGTGGAACGCGGCACGTTCCTGGCCGTGATGGGCCCGTCGGGCTCCGGCAAGAGCACGCTGATGCACTGTGCCGCCGGGCTGGACTCCCCGACGTCCGGGAGCATCCGCATCGGCGGCCAGGAGATCGGCGGCCTGAACGAGACCCGCCGTACCGAACTGCGCCGGGAACGCGTCGGGTTCGTCTTCCAGGCGTACAACCTGATCCCCTCCCTCAGCATCGAGGACAACATCACGCTGCCGCTGCGCCTGGCCGGCCGCGCCCCGGACCACGACTGGCTGCGCACGCTCGTCCAGCGGGTCGGGCTGGCCGACCGGCTCACCCACCGCCCCGCCGAACTCTCCGGCGGCCAGCAGCAACGGGCCGCCGTGGTGCGGGCGTTGGTGGCCAGACCGGCCGTCGTGTTCGCCGACGAGCCGACCGGCGCGCTGGACCTGCGCAGCGCCCACGAGGTCCTGGACCTGCTGCGGGACCTCGTGGGCGACCTGCACCAGACGGTGGTGATGGTCACCCACGACCCGGCCGCCGCGGCCCGGGCGCACCGGGTGCTGGTGATGGCCGACGGGCGGGTGGTCGACGCGCTGGACGCCCCGACGGCGCCCCAACTGGCCGACCGTCTCGTCGCGTTGGGAAAGAGGTAGCAGATCATGCTGCATCTCGCGATACGTATGGCCGGGCACCGGATCACCGCGCTGATCGCCGTGGCCTGCGCGGTCCTCGGCGGTGCCGCCCTGATCACCGGCACCGGCGTCCTGGCCGAGTCCGGTCTGCGCTCCCACCTGCCGCCCGGCCGGCTCGCCGGCGCGGACGTCGTGGTCGCCGCCGACCAGGAGTTCCACCCCAGCGGCGACCTGCCGATAGCTCTCCCGGAGCGCCGTACCGTCCCGGCCCGTCTGGTCACGGAGCTGGCCGCGCTGCCGGGCGTCGAGGCAACGGTCGGCGACATCGGCTTCCCCGCCGCCCTCGTCGACGCCCGGGGCAGGGTCGTACCGGCCGCCGACCCCGCGTCCGCCGGGCACGGCTGGTCCTCGACCGGCCTGCTGGAAGACCCGAAGGTCGAGGGCGGCGCACCCACCGGTCCGGGCGAGATCGCCGTGGACCGTGCCACCGCCGCCGCGGCGGGGGCGACGGTGGGCGACCGGGTCCAGGTCGTCGCGGCCGGCCGGCCCGCCGCCGGATACCGCGTCTCGGCGGTGGTCGACGCGCCGGGCGCCGGTGTGCTGTTCGCCGACGAGACGGCCGTACGACTGTCCGGCCGCGACATCGCGGCGCGTGCCGGAACCCATGCCGGAGCACGCGCCGGAACCGTCGACCTGATCGGCCTGCGCACCGCACGCGGCGCCGACGAGAAGGTCGCCGCCGAGGTCCGTACGAAGCTGAGGGGCACCGGACTGGAGACGGTCACCGGTGCGGACCGAGGCGACCTCGTCTCGCCCGGCGCCGGCGCGAGCCGCTCCCTCCTGATCCTGCTCGCCGGCTCCCTCGCCGGGGTGATCCTGCTGATCACCGGCTTTGTCATGGCGAGCGCGCTGGCCGTGGCGATCGGCGGGCAGCGCCGCGACCTGGCGCTGATGCGGGCGGTCGGCGCGACCCCCCGGCAGATTCGACGGCTCGCCGCGACCCAGGCCACCGTCATCGCGGCCGTGGCACTCCTGCCCGGCGTGGGCGTGGGGTACCTGCTGGCCGGACAGTTCCGCCGGCTGCTGGCTGACCGGGGTGTCGTACCGCTCGAACTCCCCCTCACCATCAGCCCGTTGCCCGCCGTCGCGACACTCCTGCTCACCGCCGGGGCCGTGCAGCTCTCGGCGCGGGGCGCGGCCTGGCGGACCTCGCGCATGCCGGCGACGGAGGCCGTCGCCGAGTCGCGCAGCGAACCCCGCGATCCGTCGAAGGCCCGTACGCGGTCCGGCGTCGTGGTCATCGCCGCCGCCACCACGATGTCGGTCGTCCCGCTCTTCTCCCGTACCGTGCTCGGCGCCACCGCCACCTCCATGGCCGGCATCATCGGCGCGATCGGCCTGGCCCTCGTCGGCCCCGCCCTCGTACGGTCCATCGGCGCCGCCGCGTCCCGGCACACTCGCTCCGCCTCCGCGCCGACCTGGCTGGCGATGTCCAACGTCCGTGCCTACGCCCTGCGCAACGCGGGCATCGTCAGCACGCTGGCCATGGCGGTCGTGTTCGTGCTGACGTACACCCTCACCCAGACCACCGTCCTGGCCGCCACCACCCAGGACACCCGCACCGGCACCCTCGCCCAGCAGCGCCTGAGCGCACCCGCCCTGGGCGGACTGCCCGACGGCACCCTGACCGCCGTACGGAACACCCCGGGCGTACGGTCGGCGGCCCCCGTGGGCAGCACGACGGTCGTGTGGACCTACGAGCAGTTCGGCGATCCCGTGTCGGAGGCCGACTCCGCGATGATCCTCACGCCGGACGCGCGGGGCGTCCTCGACCTCGACGTACGGGACGGCGGCCTGAACGGCCTCACCGGCGCCACCGTCGCCGTGAGCGGCGACGTCGCCCGCACGCGCTCCGCCGGAGTGGGCCGCCACATCTCGCTCGTCCTCGGCGACGGCGCCCGCGTCGACGCCAGGGTGGTCGCCGTGTACGACCGCGGCCTCGGCTTCGGCCCGGTGGTCCTCTCCCACGACCTGGCGGCCGGACACACCACCACGGGACTCGACCAGAGCATCCTGATCCGCACGGACGGCACGGCGGCGGCCGACCGGGCCCTGGCCGCCCTCGCCGCGTCCCGCCCCGGCCTGGACCTCGCGGAGGCGAACCCGGCATACGCCGACGGCCTGAAGGACGCCCCGCCCGAGGTGTGGATCAACCTGGCGACCGTCGTGGTCCTGCTGGTCTACCTGCTGCTGAGCATCGCCAACAAGCTCGTCGCCGCCACCGCCCAGCGCAGGATCGAGATGGCCGCCCTCCGCCTCAACGGCACCACACCCCGACAGATCCGCGCGATGATGCGCCGCGAGGCGGCGGTCACCGCGGCGACCGCCCTCGTCACGGCTCTCCTCCTGTCCGCGCTCCCCCTCGCCCTCCTCGGCCAGGGCTTCCTCGGCCGCCCCTGGCCCGACGGCCCGCCCTGGCTCCTGCCGGCCCTCGCCCTCACGGTCACCGTCACGGCGTTCCTCACCATCGAACTGCCCACTCGGCAGGCCCTGCGGATGCCTCCCGCCGAGGCGGTCCGGGCCCAGTGAGACGGCGGGCGGCGGCCGGGGGGCAGCGAGGGAGCTGCGCCCGGGTGCGCGGGGAGCGACCATGTATCTGAGGGGCTGGGGAAGGAGAATCAGAGGGAGGAACAGAGGGGGAAAAGAGGAGGAACAGAGGGAGGAGCACCATGCCCGAGCTGCCGGACGTCGAGGAATTCCGGAAGGTGTTCGCGTCCTGTGCAAAGGGCGAGGTCATCCGGCGCGTGGACGTACGCGACACCGGTGTCCTGCACGGGGTGAGCGCCCGGCGGTTGCGCGCGACGCTGGAGGGCCGGCGGTTCGGCAGCCCTGAACGGCTCGGGAAGTGGCTGCTCGCCCGCACCGAGGACGCCCGCACCGACGACGGCCCCGCCGACGACGGCCCCGCGTGCCCGACGGTCCTCCTCCACTTCGGCATGACCGGTCGACTGGTCTGCGGCCGTCCCGACGACGAACTCGACCCCCACGACCGCGTCCTGTTCACCGTGGGCGAGGACCGTCAGCTCCGCTACCGCGACCAGCGCAAGCTGCGCGGTCTCTGGCTGGCCGAGGACGACGCGGCCGTCGCACGGCTGCTGGACCGGCAGGGCCCCGACGCGCTGACCGTGGACCGCAAGGAGTTCGAGGCAGCGCTCTCGGCCCACCGAGGCCGCGTCAAGACCGTCCTCACCGACCAGTCCGTCCTGGCCGGCCTCGGCAACCTGCTCGCCGACGAGATCCTGTGGCGTGCCCGCCTGAACCCCACCTGCCACGCGAACGACCTCACCGAGCGCGAACGCCACCGCCTCTACACCCACATGCGCCGCACCCTGCGCTCCGCGGTCACCGCCGGCCGCGTTCCCCCACGCCCCTCCTGGCTCACCGGCCACCGTGACGACCCCACCCCCGCCTGCCCCCGCTGCCACAGCCCCCTGCGCCACGCCCGCCTCTCCAGCCGCACCACGCTGTGGTGCCCGCACTGCCAGCCGGAGGGGGCCGGCTGAATCGGCCGGCCCAGCGGAATGATCCTGCTGCGTTGACACTCCGCGACCCGGACTGGCCCTACTCAGACGTGAGTTGAGTACGTGCGCTCATCTCCGCCGCCCGCCGCGCGGCAAGTATGGGTGCACCGGCGCCGCCGAGAGCGCCGATCTGATCCAACTGAACCTGTCGGGGGTATTTCTCATGTCGCGACGTATCGTTTTCTCCGTGACCGCCGGTGTCGCCGTTCTCGCGGGTGCCGGAGCGTTCGCCGTTGCCTACGCCGGTGACCAGCCGCCTTCCGTGGCGCACAGCGCTGCCCGCTACGTCGCCCCCGAGGGCGGCCGCGGCGGCTCGTTGACCTTCACCACCGACGTGACGGCGTCCTCCGGCGTCAAGAACGTGAAGGTCCTGGCCTGGCCGGCGAACTCGTCCTTCGCCAAGCAGGGGCTGACCGAGAAGGACATGGCCGCCGTCGAGTCGGCCGTCTGCAAGCCGTCCGGTGCGGACACCGTGCGCTGCGCCTACACCGCCACCGTCACCCGTGCCGAAGCCGACGAGTCCCCGCGCGGTCTGTGGCACGTCGCCGTCCTGGCCACCGCCAAGGACGGCGACACGACGCTGGACACCAAGGCGGCCGACTTCACCGTCGGATGACCGGACGCGCAGGTGATCGTGGCGGGTGCGCGGTAACGCCATCCGTCACCTCGAACCTCCCCTGGCTGGTGGGCGGCTCCCTGTTTGTGGCCCTCAGCGGCACCGTCGGTGTTCTGCGGCGGCGCCGGCGGCAAGGCTGACGCGCACTGTCACTGCGGGAGAGGCAGGAGGGGCAGGGGGGGGCAGGAGGGGCAGGAGGGGCAGAAATGGCGTTACTGGCCCACCCTCCCGTCGACGCACTCGCGCAACAGGTCGGCGTGCCCGCAGTGCCGGGCGTACTCCTCGATCCTGTGCACCAGCAGCTCCCGGACCGCGATCTGGTCCTTCCCCAGCCGCTCGCCCAGATCCGGGTGCTCGGCCAGCGCGGCGTCGGTCGCGGCCTGCTCGCGCTCCAGGTCGGCGTACGCGGCGTCGACCACGGCCTGCTCGGCGACGGCTCCGTCGAAGTCCGCGTCCCTCTCGCCGTACAGCTTCGGCAGTGGAGCACCCTCGGTGATCCAGTCGCGCCAGTCCCGCTCCGCACTGGCGAGATGCCGAATCAGGCCGAGCAGCGACATCGTCGACGGCGGAACCGACCGACGGGCCAGTTGCTCCGCGTCCAGGCCCTCGCACTTCATCCGCAGGGTCATACGGTAGCTGGTCAGGTAGTCCCGCAGTGTCGGAAGCTCTCCGTCCGGACTGACGCCTTCGCTGTTGCGGGGGTCCTCGTCCGGGTCGGTCCACATGTCGGGGTAGACGGTGGCGCGGGTCCATCGTGCGGGTTGGTCATTCATGCGGCCCATGGTCGTCCGAGGGGGCCAAGTCCGCCAGGGCTTTTCCCATCGGGGGTCCAGGGCCCCCGGTCGCGTATGCGCGCACAGTACGGTGGGCCCGTGCTGTGGACCCAGTTTGCCGAGCAGGAGCCCGAACTGGCCCTGCGGGGGCGGATGTTGCTCGCCGAGGAGCACGGTTACGTCTATCTGTCGACCGTGAGTGCCGACGGTGGCCCCCGGCTTCATCCCGTGGCCCCCGTTCTGAGTGACCGTGGGCTGTACGTCGCCGTGACGCGTCGCTCGCCGAAGCTGGCCGATGTCCGCGCCGAACCGCGCATCGCGCTGCACTCCACCGTGTTGCCCCCGGACGACGAGGAGTTCTCGGTGCGCGGCGTCGTCCGCGAAGTCGAGGACGAGGACGCGCGCGAGGCTGCCGTGGCCGGGGCGCGCGGTGGTGCGCGGCTGTCGGACGCCCTGGCGCTGTTCGAGGTCGATCTCGTCGAGGTGGGGTGGGCCCGGTGGTCGGAGGGAAAGCCCACCCGTAGGCGTTGGCGGGCCTCGGGCGGTCTCGTCTGACCGGCCGACGCCGAGGAGTACCGTGAACTCACAGGGCACGGCTTTTCCGTTTCCGCACGGTTCCTCTCGTTTCCGCGGGCAGGCAGGCAGGCGAGTGCGATGTCCCACTCCGACTTTTCCCGGGTGACCCGGTTGCTGCCCAGCGACGCGGACCCGGACGCCGTGCACCGCGACGCCGGGCCCGGTACGGCCGTCGTACGGCTGGAGACGAGCCGCGACCGGCAGGGACAGGGGGTTCTCGACGGCGCGTGGTGGCCGCGGTCCCGGGACGTCGGCGCCGAGCTCCCGGCCCTGGTCGCCGCTCTCACCGAGCGCCTCGGGCCGGTCACCCGGGTCGGTCTGGACGCCGGAGCCTGGGAGGGGCTGCCGACACGTCTGGTCGTCGAGGACCGTGTCGTGCACATCGACTCGTTCCCGGTCGGCGACGACACCGTCCTCATCACGAGCGGCGAGGGGGACCTGTTCTCGCTCCTGGTGATCCCGCCGCACGCCGCACCCGACGCGGCACGCGCCGCGATGGCCGAGGCGGTCCGCACCGGCGACCTCACGCAGGCGGAACAGATCCTGATCGACACCGGCACCGACCGGCCACACGGGCAACAGCCGCCCCGCACGGAAGAGGCCCAAGGGAACTCGAGGGGAGAGGACTAGGGGCGGCCGTCGCGCACCACGCGGGCTAGGATCCGGGCCATGGCCCTGACCATGAACGACGTTGACCGGTTCGAGTCGGCCAGGCCCCGGCTGGAGGCGATCGCCTACCGCCTCCTCGGCTCCGCGAGCGAGGCCGAGGACGCCGTGCAGGAGACGTTCCTGCGCTGGCAGGGCACCGATGTCGGCCGTATCGAGGTCCCCGAGGCATGGCTGACGAAGGTGCTCACCAACCTGTGCCTCAACCAGCTCACCTCCGCCCGTGCCCGGCGCGAGACCTATGTGGGCCAGTGGCTGCCCGAGCCGCTGCTCGACGGTGACCCGATGCTCGGCCCGGCCGACACCGCCGAGCAGCGAGAATCGGTGTCGTACGCGGTCCTCGCCCTGCTGGAGCGCCTCTCCCCGAACGAGCGGGCGGTGTACGTGCTACGGGAGGCGTTCGACTACCCGCACCGGGAGATCGCGGAGATCCTCGACATCACCGAGGCCGCCAGCCAGCAGATCCTCCACCGCGCCAAGAAGCACGTCGCGGACGGCAAGGCCCGTACCGAGATCGACGAGGCCGCCGCCCGGCGGGTCATCGACGAGTTCCTCGCGGCCGCCACCACCGGCCGGACCGAGCCACTGATACGGCTGCTCACCCAGGACGCCGTCGCGATCGGCGACGGCGGCGGGAAGATCCCGGCCCGTGCCAAGGCGTTCGAGGGCGCCCTCGCGGTCGCCAAGTTCATGCGGGGCCTGTTCAAACCCAGCAAGGCCAAGCGCGACCTGGCCGGCGGTTCGGCCGAGCTCTACGCCACGACCGCCAACGGGGAGCCCGCGCTGGTGGCGGTCGTCGACGGCCGGGTCATCGGTGTCATGTGCCTGGAGATCACCCCGGAGGGCATCGCCGCGTTCCGCAACCAGGTCAACCCCGACAAGCTCGAACGCGCGACCGAGCGGTGGGCGGCCGCCGACCAGGGCGAACCCCTGGTCACCCTCTTCTCCCCCTGATGTGAGGTGCTTCACATCGTGTTCCTGTCAGGAAACGGCGGGCCGCCCGGTTCAGGTGGCGAACCCGCTCGAGACAGGAGTACGGAAATGCAGCACCGCATCGTCGTCCTGGGAGCCGGATACACCGGAGCCGCCGCCGCCGGGCGCCTCGCCAGGCGACTGCGCCCCGAAGATGCCGCCATCACCCTCGTCAACGCCGAGCCCGACTTCGTCGAACGCGTCCGGATGCACCAGCTCGCGGTCGGCCAGAACCTCAAGTCCCGGCCGTTCAGCGAGATGTTCGCGGGCACCGGTGTCGAAGTGAAGCTCGCGAAGGTCACCGGTGTCGACGTGGACCGCAAGACCGTCACCGTCACCGCCGTCGCGGCGAACGGCGCGGAGGAACGGGAGGAGGAACTGTCGTACGACACCCTCGTGTACGCCCTCGGCAGCGGCTGGAACAGCCAGGGCGTCCCCGGCACCACCGAGTACGCCCACGAGATCGCCAGCCGCCCCGGAGCGCTCCGGCTGCGCGAGCGCCTGGCCCGACTGGACGCCGGAGCGCCGGTGGTCGTGGTCGGCGGCGGCCTCACCGGCGTGGAGGCCGCGACCGAGATCGCCGAGGCCCGACCGGACCTCGACGTCGCCCTCGCCGCCCACGGCGGCCTGGGTGACTGGCTCTCGCCCAAGGGCCGCCGGCACCTGCGGCGGGTCTTCGAGCGTCTCGGCATCACCGTGCACGAGCACGCCGCCGTCACGAAGGTCGCGGCCGACCGCGTCACCATCGCCGACGGCACGTCCGTGCCGGCCGCCGTCACGGTGTGGACCACCGGCTTCGCCGTCCACCCGATCGCGCGGGCCACCACCCTGGAGGTCACCGGTACAGGCCAGATCGTGGTCGACGCGACCATGCGCTCGCTCTCGCACCCGGACGTGTACGCCATCGGCGACGCGGGCATGGCGATGGGCCCCGGCGACAAGCCGCTGCGGATGTCGTGCGCCTCCGGCACTCCCATGGCGTGGCAGGCCGCCGACGCCATCGCGGCCCGCCTGACCGGCGGGAAGCTGCCGAACGTGCCGCTCCGCTACTTCAACCAGTGCATCTCGCTGGGCCGCAGGGAAGGCCTCATCCAGTACGTCACCGCCGACGACCGCGCCGTCCGGGCGGCCCTGACCGGCCGGCTCGCCGCCGTCTACAAGGAAGTGATCTGCAAGGGCGCCGCCTGGGCCGTGGCCAACCCGACCCTCGGCATCCCGACCCGACGCCGCCGCGTCGTACGGGAACCGGCCCGGGCGGCCGCGACCGTCAGGACACCGGCCTGACGCACGCCGCGCACGGGGCGCCCTCGACACGGGGGCGCCCTCAACGCGTGGGCGCCCTCCGCTCCCGCCCTCAAGCAGACCCAGGACCTCTTTTTCAGCCACCCCGGAACAGCACCGCGACGTCGAATCGGCGGCAAAAAGAGCCAAAGAGGTCGCACCGCAACCGAAGTGGCTGAAAATGTGTCCTTGGACGCGTGGCCGAAGCTGCGGGGCCGGTGAGTTCCCAGCAGCACACGCGGCCGGCCTTGGGGGCTGAAGTGAACACTTGGGCAGTGCCCGGATACGCCGAGTCGCTGGAGCTCGGATCAGGAGCGAGCGGGCGGGTCGTGCTGGCCGTGCACGAGGAGACCGGCGTCCCGGTCGCGGTGAAGTACCTCAGCGAGTCACTGCGCACCCGACCGGGCTTCGTACGCGAGTTCAGGGCGGAGGCGCGGCTGCTCGGCGGCCTCGAGAGCCCGTACGTCACCGGGTTGTACGAGTACGTCGAGAGCCCGGACGGCGCCGCCATCGTAATGGAGCTGGTGGACGGTGTCTCGCTGCGGACCCTGCTGGCCAGGCAGGGCCCGCTCGAAGCCGAGGCCGCACTCGTGCTCCTCAAGGGATCACTGCTCGGTCTGGACGACGCGCACCGCATCGGTGTCGTCCACCGCGACTACAAACCGGCGAACGTCCTGGTCGTACCGGACGGAACGTCCAAGCTGGTCGACTTCGGCATCGCGGTGGACGCCGGCACCAGCGTCGGCGTGGCGGGGACCCCCGCGTACATGGCGCCGGAGCAGTGGACCGGCGCGCCCGCCTCTCCCGCCGCCGACGTGTACGCGGCCACGGCCACGTTCTTCGAGTGCCTGACGGGCCACAAGCCGTACCCGGGTGACAATCTCGCCGAACTCGCGCTGCAGCACGTCGACGCGCCCGTCCCCGCCGAGGAGGTCCCCGAGGCGGTGCGGGAGCTGGTGCGGCGCGGTCTGGCCAAGGACCCGCGGGAACGGCCCCGGCACGCCCAGGCGTTCGTCACGGAACTGGAGGCCGTGGCCGGCACCGCCTACGGTCCCGACTGGGAGGAACGCGGCCGCGGCAGGCTCGCCGCACTGGTGGCCCTGCTGCTGCTGCCGTCGTCCCGCGGCGCCCCGCACAGCACGACGGACACGGCACGCACGGTCCTGAGCGGCGAACCGGGCCTCGGCTGGGCCCGGTCCTGGCGTCCGGGCCGGCCAGGAATGCTGGTGGCCGGTGCGGCCCTGCTTCTGGCCGCGATCCTGTCCTACGGCATCCAGCACCCCCTGGGCGCGGATCCGCAGCAGGCGGCACAGGCCCTGGCCACCACCAGCGCCCGGCCCGGCGCCCGGCCGGGAGGGCCCACGGCCGCGACCGCGCCGGTCCACTCGTCCACGCCGTCCCCGACGTCCACCGTGTCAGCCGGCCTGTCGCCCTCGGACACGGCGACCGCGGGCACCGGCGAGTCAGCGACGTCCGCCGCCACCACCACGGCTCCGGCCCCGGAGACGACGACCCCCACCGCGACGGCCACCGAGGCGACACCGACGACCGCCCCACCCACCTCGCCGGCCCCGCCCGCCGTGAAGGACGTCGCGGTGTCGAGCTTCCAGCAGACGGGTCCGACGACCGCCTCGGCCACGATCGACATCACCACGGACGGCACCGGACCGATCTCCGTCACCGTCTCGTGGTCCACGGGCGACACCGGGCTGCAGCTCGGCACCACCCCTGACGGCTCGTCCCAGACGTTCGACCGCAGCGGCGCCACCCAGTACACGCTCACCGTCGACCACACCTTCCAGGGCACCGGCTGCTACTGGACGGTGCAGGCCACGACCACCCCGGCGTCCGCCGACGGCGGCGCCTCGCAGCAGCTCCTGACCAGGGGATGTGGCCTCCGATGACCCCGATGACCCCGATGACTCCTGAGGGCGACCGCACTCCCGCGCCCGCCGAGGACGGTGAGCCCACCCGGGTGCTCGACCCCGCCGACGCCGAGTACAGCGCCACGGTGCTGGCCAGCCACTGGATCCGCGGACCCGAACCGGACACCACCCTCGCCGGGCCGCCGCCCTCCACGCGGATCCCGCCGACGCCGACGCCGTCCCCTCCCACGCTGCCCGACCGCGCCGAAGGCACGGTGCTGCGTTTCGGCCCGGGGGTGACCGCCGCCGTCGCGCACCGTACCCACGGTGCGCTGCCCGCGGTGCCGCCGCCGGCCCCCGCGCGTCGACGCCTGCGACGACACGCTCTGCCCGCGTTCGTGCTGATCTGCGTCATCGCCTTCCTCGCCTGGCAGCGCCTCGGGCCGTCCGTCGCGGTACGCACCGTGGCGGTCACGGCCCGGCCGACGGTTCTGGCCTGCGACGACACAGCGGACATCGTCGCCCTGGTCACCTCGAACGGCCGGCCGGGCACGCTCTCCTACCGCTGGACCCGAAGCGACGGCACCGCCTCGGGCGCCCTGCGCGAAGTGATGGTCCGGGGCCAGAGACACGCACGCCTGCACCTGCTGTGGACCTTCCAGGGCAAGGGCCACTACACGGCGCGGGCCGAACTGCGTCTCCTGTCGCCCACTCCTCGTACGGTGACCGCCCACTTCACGTACGACTGCCCCTGACCGGCCGGGCAGGGGCAGTTCTTCATACGTCACCGACTCCGGCCCCGAAACCGAACTCGCTACCGGGCGGGTTCGGCGGTCCAGGTGATGTGCGGTGGTACGACCCGCGCGCACACGGGGCCGCCGGAGGGGTCGGTCAGCCCGAGGCGCCCGACCAGCAGCCCGTCGCGTGCGGCGTCGGCGAGGACGTCGGCGGGCACTTCGTCGAGCATCAGCTTGGCCCGGCGGAACATGGTGAAGACGCCCGAGTCGTCGACCGTGCCCCACGAGAGATAGATGAACCGGCGGCCCAGGCGGTTCTGTACGTAGGGCCCGGTGACGTCCGTACCGGTCGGCGAGGAGACCGCGGCGCACTCCAGGGTCCAGGTCGCGGACGCGGCGTCACCGGGCTGCGGCTCCAGCAGCTCGGCCGGACGGTCCCGACGCTGTACGGCGACATGGATGTCGCCGTACACCCGGACGCCACCGTCGACGGGGACCGAGCAGGTACGGCCGGGCAGGTCGACGGCTTCGATACGGATGCGCATGCCTGTGATCATCCCCCTGGTTTCCTGACAGTTCTCGTGTCATTGAGCCATAAGCCGCTGGATCGTCGGGCGCATCCCGCCTTACGGTGGCGCCATGAGCAATCACTCGGAAGCGCCTGTCGCGCCCGTCGCGGCTTGTGAACCTCCCTACTACGTGGCTGTCTTCACGACGGTGCGAACCGAGGACCAGAGCGGCTACAGCGAGACCAACGCACGCATGGAAGAGCTGGTGAAGGACGTCCCCGGGTTCCTGGGGATGGACCACGCGCAGACTCCTGGCGGGCTGGGCATCACCGTCGGGTACTTCCGCGACGCCGAAGCCCTCACCCAGTGGCGACGCAACGCCGAGCACCGCGCGGCGCAGAAGCGCGGGCAAGCCGAGTGGTACCAGAGCTACACGCTGCATGTGGCGAAAGTGGAGCGGAGCCACGGGTTCGTGCGAGGGCAGGTCCCGCAGAGCCCGACAGCAGGCTGACCGACCGAAGTCACCGGAGTTCCCCGGAGGTTCGCACGTCAAGTCGTGACTCGTTCTCCGCTGCTTCAGGGTGAGATCCGGATCGTAGATTGAGCCCATGATCGAGGATGCGTCACCCGAGCGGTCGGAGCGGTCGGAGCGGTCGGACACACGACAAAGGCACGCCGCTCCGAAACAGGAGAAAGGCGGTGGCGGACTGCTGCGTTCGTCGGCGCTGATGGCCGCGGGAACGGTCGTCTCACGCGCCACCGGACTGATACGGCAGGTGCTGCAGGCCGCCGCGCTGGGCACCGGGCTGCTGGCCACCACCTACAACCAGGCCAACACGGTGCCGACCAGTCTGTACTTCCTGCTGATCGGCGGCGCGCTGAACTCCGTCCTGGTCCCCCAACTGGTCCGGGCCCGCGCGGAAGACCCCGACGGCGGCGCCGCCTTCGAACAACGCCTGGTCACCCTGGTGTTGTGCGTCCTCGGCATGGGGACCGCGCTGGCCACATGGGCCGCCCCTGAGATCATCAGCATCTACCAGCACGACACACCCGCCACGCACGACGCGTTCGAGCTGACCGTGGTCTTCGCCCGTTTCCTGCTCCCGCAGATCTTCTTCTACGGCGTGTTCAGCATCTTCGGTCAAGTCCTCAACGCCCGGAACCGGTTCGGCGCGATGATGTGGACCCCCGTCCTCAACAACCTCGTCCTGATCGCCATGTTCGGCCTGTACCTCGGCCTGATGACCGCCCCCGAACAGGTCTCGGACATCACCGACGCCCAGGTCCGGCTGCTGGGGATCGGGACCACATGCGCCCTGGCCCTCCAGGCACTCGCCCTGATCCCCTACGCCCGCGCGGCCGGTTTCCGGTTCCGCCCGCGCTTCGACTGGCGAGGCACCGGCCTGCGCAAGAGCGTGAACGCGGCCCGCTGGACCCTGCTGTTCGTGCTGGCCAACCTCGTGGCGAGCACGGTGGTCACCCGCCTGGCCTCCGACGCCGACGCCGCTTTGCCTCGCGACGGCGTCGGCTACACCGCCTACAGCTACGCACAGCAGATCTGGATGCTGCCCCAGTCGATCGTCACCGTCTCCCTGGTGACGGCCCTGCTCCCGCGCATGAGCCGGGCAGTGACCGAGCACCGCCTCGACGACCTGCGCGCCGACCTGTCCCGCGTACTGCGGATCAGCGGCGTCGTCATCGTCCCGGCCGCCTTCTTCTTCCTCGCCTTCGGACCGCGGATCGCCCAGCTGCTCTTCGCCCACGGCACCGCCGACGCCGCCGCCACCGTTCCCCTCGGTCACATGCTGCAGGCCTTCGGCCTGGGACTGATCCCGTTCTCCGCCCAGTACCTCATGCTGCGCGGCTTCTACGCCTTCGAGGACACCCGCACGCCGTTCCGGATGGCACTGTGGATCAGCGGCATCAACATCGCTCTCGCCGTCGCCTGCCACTTCCTGCTGTCCCCCCGCTGGTCGGTCACGGGAATGGCCGCCGCCTACGCCCTCTCCTACGCGATCGGCCTGCTGCTGACGGCCCGGCGACTGCGGCAACGCACCGGGGGTCTGCTGGACGGCCGACGGATCTGCCGCACCTACGCCCAACTGATCACGGCCGCCACCGCCGCTGGGCTCGCCGGATGGCTCATCGCCCGCGCCTGCGGCCAGAGCCTGACCTCAGCCACCTGGACGCCGGCACTGTCCCTGGCAGCGGGCGGCCTCGCGATGATCCTGCTGTACCTGCTCTTCGCGCGGCTCCTGCGGATCACGGAACTGCGCGGGTTGCCGGGCCTGGGGTGAACCCGCCACCGACGGACGTGACGGCGAGGGGGCCCAGAGCGGCGCGAACGTCACGGAAGGTGATGGCCGGGGCTGAGGTCCTGGTCGGCGACGTCCTCCCTCGCCGAGGTTGCGGCGCTCGCCCCCGGCCCGAAGCATGGGCTCAGGGGAACAGCCACAGAGCCCCTCGGATGGGCACGTCCCAGGAGGACATGAGAGCCATGACGTTTCTTGCAGCCCTGTCCGCCGACCGTCGCCGGACAAGGCGCACCCGACCGGCATGCGTGCGACCGCCCCGCACTCACCCGGCACCCCAGCATCGACCGACATGACCGACGCCCGCCCCCACCCCCCACGCACCCTGGTAACCGGCGCCACCGGCTACCTGGGCGGCCGCCTCGTGCCCGAGTTGCTGGCCGCCGGGCACTCGGTGCGCTGTCTGGCCCGTTCGCCCGGCGCGTTGCGGGACCATCCGTGGGCGGGGATGGCGGAGGTCGTGCGCGGGGACGTGACGGACGAGGAGTCCGTGCGTGCGGCCATGGAGGGAATCGACGTCGCGTACTACCTGGTGCACGCGCTGGGCACCGGGCGGGGTTTCGAGGAGACCGACCGGCGCGCGGCCAGGATCTTCGGGGAGCGGGCGCGTGCCGCAGGGGTCCGGCGGATCGTGTATCTCGGCGGGCTGAGCCCTTCCGGAGTACCCGAGCGCGCGCTGTCGCCCCATCTGCGGTCCCGCACCGAAGTGGGCCGCATCCTCCTGGCCTCGGGCGTGCCGACGGCCGTACTGCGGGCAGCCGTGATCATCGGGTCGGGTTCGGCCTCGTTCGAGATGCTGCGCCATCTGACCGAGCGGCTCCCCGTGATGGTGACCCCGAGCTGGGTGCGCACCCGAATCCAGCCGATCGCCGTCCGCGACGTGCTCCGCCTCCTCGTGGGATGCGCGCGGCTGCCGTACGAGGTGAACCGGGCCTTCGACATCGGCGGGCCGGATGTGGTCACATACGAGGAGATGATGCGGCGGTACGCCGTCGTCGCCGGGCTGCCGAAACGGGTCATCGTTCCCGTTCCGCTGCTCACCCCCCGGTTGTCCAGCCTCTGGGTCGGTCTGGTCACTCCGGTGCCGGGCGCTCTCGCGCGTCCGCTGGTCGAGTCGCTGAAGCACGAGGTGGTGTGCGCCGAGCGGGACATCGTCCGGTACGTGCCCGACCCGCCGGAGGGACCGGTCACCCTCGACGGCGCGATCAGGCTGGCGCTGCGGCGGGTGCAGGACGCGGACGTGGCCACCAGGTGGTCCTCGGCCTCGACTCCCCGCGCCCCCAGCGATCCGCTGCCGACCGATCCCGACTGGGCGGGCGGGAGCCTCTACACGGATGACCGCGAGCGTACGGTCGCGGCGTCGCCGCAGGCGCTGTGGCGGGTGGTGGAGGCGATCGGGGGCGAGAACGGCTGGTACTCCTCGCCGCTGGCCTGGTCATTGCGCGGCTGGCTGGACACCCTGGTGGGCGGTGTCGGCCTGCGCAGGGGCCGCCGGGACGCGACCCGGCTGCGGGTCGGCGACAGCTTGGACTTCTGGCGGGTGGAGGAGATCGAGCCGGGCCGGCTGCTCCGGCTGCGCGCGGAGATGCGGCTGCCGGGCCTCGCCTGGCTGGAGATGGCCGTCGACCGGGATCCGCAGGGGCGCACGGTGTACCGGCAGCGGGCGCTGTTCCATCCGCACGGCCTGGCCGGGCACGCCTACTGGTGGGGCGTGGCCCCCTTCCACGCCGCGGTCTTCGGCGGCATGGTCCGCAACATCGCCACCGCCGCCGAATCGGGCGCCGACGAACCGACCCGTACGCGCTGAGGGGATCAGAGAACCATGCGTGCCTCCGCCTCCGTCCCCCTCTCCGTCTCCATCGCCCTGTTCACCGCGGACCTGCGGGTGTACGACAATCCGGTCCTCCAGGCCGCTGTGCGGGACGCGGAACGGGTGGTCCCGCTCTTCGTCGTCGACACCGGCATCCGCCGCGCCGGCTTCGCCGTGCCCAACCGCGCGGCGTTCCTCGCCGACAGCCTGGCCGACCTCGACGCGGCCCTGCGGGCCCGGGGAGGCCGGCTGGTGGTGCGCGTCGGTGACGTGGTCGAGGAGACCTGCCGGGTGGCGGCTCAGACCGGGGCCGCCGCGGTGCACATCGCGGGCGGTGTGAGCCGTTACGCGGCACGGCGCGAGGACCGGCTGCGCGCGGAGCTGGCCGGTGACCGATGCGAACTACGCGTCCACGACACCTCGTTGACGGCCGTACCGCCGGGGGTGCTGAGGCCTGCCGGCAAGGACCACTTCGCGGTCTTCACCCCGTACTTCCGCCGATGGGAGAGCTTCCCCGTACGCGGTGTCCTGCCGGCACCGGACGCCGTACGGGTACCGGACGTACGCTCGGCCGGCCTTCCTCGTACGGAGTCCCTCGCGTCGGGCGCGACGTCGGCGGGCCCGATGTCGCCGGGCCTGCCCGCCGGCGGTGAATCCGAGGCCCGCCGCAGGCTGCGCTCCTGGCTGTCCGGCCCGCTGTCCGCCTACGACGACCGGCACGACGACCTGGCCGCCGACGCGACCTCCCGGCTCTCCCCCTACCTGCACTTCGGCTGCCTCTCCGTCACCGAACTGCTGCACCGGGCCCGCGCCCAGGACAACCCCGGGGCGCGGGCCTTCGTCCGCCAACTCGCCTGGCGGGACTTCCACCACCAGGTCCTGGCGGCCCGCCCCGACGCGGCCGACCACGACTACCGCACCCGGCACGACCGCTGGCGCCGCGCCACGAAGGAGATCGAAGCCTGGAAGGAGGGGCGCACCGGCTACACCGTTGTCGACGCGGCCCTGCGTCAGCTCCGCCACGAGGGCTGGATGCCGGGCCGGGCCCGCCTGCTCGCGGCAAGCTTTCTCACCAAGACGCTGTACGTGGACTGGCGGGTGGGAGCCCGCCACTTCCTGGACCTCCTCGTCGACGGCGATGTCGCGAACAACCAGCTCAACTGGCAGTGGGTCGCCGGGACCGGCACGGACACCCGCCCGAACCGGATCCTCAACCCACTCGTCCAGGCACGCCGGTTCGACCCCCACGGGGAGTACGTACGCCGCTGGCTCCCCGAGCTGCGGCACCTCGACGCCACGACGGTCCACCGTGTCCCGCACCTCGACGAAGCCACCCGCGCGGGGCTGGACTACCCCGCCCCGATCGTGGATCTCGCGGCGGCCGCCGCCCGGTTCGGGGAGCGGCGGAGAGCCGGCTGACCGCAGGTCCCGGGTCCGGCCGGTGGGCCGGTTGCTGTGGCCGGTGACCGCCGCTGGCAACTACAGCGACCCGATCTGGATCGGCGTGCCCGACTGGAACGAGGGGCCTGGCCCCGCCCCGCAGGCGCCCGGGATGCCGTCCGCGGCGGGCACCACCGACGGCATCCGGCTGACCTGGTCGGTCAACGACCCCGCCGCGGCCCGCTACGAGGTCTGGCGCCGCACCGAGACGGACGCCGTGTACATCAAGACCGCCGACATCCGCGCGCCGACGTCCCCGGACTGGACCGACACCGGCGCACCGGCCGGAGTGCCCTCCTGCTACCGGACCATCGCCGTGGACGCGGCGGGGAACCGCTCAGGATCCCGTCGCCCGTCGCCCCGACGGGCGACGGGCGCCTGCTCCTCCGGTCCGGTGACCGCACGGCGGCAGCTGCGCCACAGCGCCTTTGTCCGAGGCTGGGCCGACGACACGGTCGCCCGCTCCCGCCCACGCTCAGCCGGTTCGCCACGCCGACTCCACGGCCGCCCGGTTGGCACGCAGGAGATCGTCCAGGTCCGTCTCGTAGAGCGAGTCCGGCACGTTGTCGGAGAAGATCTCCAGGACACAAGGGCCGCGGTAGCCGGCGCTGTGGGCGGCGTGCAGCAGTTGGCCGACCGGGATGTCACCGGTGCCGACGCTTCGCCGGTCCATCCGCGAGCGGGGTGTGCGCCAGTCGCTGACCTGGAGCAGGAACAGACGGTCGGGAGCGTCGGCGAGGCGAGGGACGAGATCCGGGTCCTGCCATACGTTCCACAGATCGAGGCAGACGCCCACGTTCTCGCGATCGACCTCCTGGACGATGTCGAGCGCCTGCCGGTGGGTCCAGATGGCGGTCTCCGCGTTGAGCAGGACGGGATGGAGCGGTTCCAGCGAGATGCGTACGCCGTGGTCGGCGGCGATGTCCGCCAGTTCGCGGTGATGGGCGACGACCTGGCGGATCGCCTCGTGCAGATTTCCGTCGGGCGCCGGCCCCGTGTTGGTGACGAAGACCGCGCCCGGGGCGAACGGCGCGATCCGCTCCACGCTGCGGCGAAACCGGTCCAGGCGGTCACGCCGGTCGGCGGGCTCGGGCTGGGTCTCGCTGGGGAACACGGTCCGTACGGCGGGCTGGACCGAGCTGATCGGCAGTGCCGCCTCGGCGACCGAGGCGAGCTGCGCCTTGGCGCGGTCGGGGTCCTGGTCGAGTTTCGTCTCGCACAGCTCGATCGCTTCGACGCCGAGGCGGGAGTAGTGCGCCAGGTCCTCCTCGAAGGACCAGGGCATGGTGGTGAACTGGTTGACGCCGTAGGGGAAGGGGAAGCTCGGCGGCGCCGGGCTGCTCATGCGAGTCACACCAGTACTTCCGTGTCGTTCACCCTGTCGGTCAGGAAGCCCGTGACCGTCCGGTGGAACTTCTCCGGCTCGTCGAAGAACAGTGCGTGGCCGCTGTGCTCGAAGAAGACGGTCCGGGCATCCGGGAGCGCCTGGCCGACCCATGCCGGGCCCTGCCAGGGGAACACGCTGTCCTGACGTGCCACCAGGACCAGGCTGGGCAGCCGGATCGTGGGCAGCAGGTCGCGCCAGTCGTGGCGGGTGTGGTCGGCCATCAGCGCGTTGCGTGCGTACGGGGGCGACTTGGCCATCTCGGCCAGCAGCAACTCCCGCTCGGCCGCGGTGGGTTCGGTGGCGAGGATGGTACGGATCTGGTCCTCGTCGAAGGCCGGGGGGTCGCAGGTGAGCTGGGTCTGCAGGGCGGCCAGGGAGGGTTCGTCGTAGCAGGTGGCGTGTGCGTGCTTCCAGTCCGGTGCGTAGTACTGGCGGGGGGACTGCTGGACGTGGATCGCGCGGGCCAGGCGGTGGCCGCCGAACAGTTCCAGATAGCTCCAGATGACCGGGCATCCCAGTGACCAGCCCAGGACGGTGACCTCACGCAGGTCGAGTTCTTCGAGGAGGTCGAACAGGTCCTTGGCCAGCCTCGGCACCCGGTAGCCGTGGCGGGGGGTGCCGGAGTCGCCGTGACCGCGCAGATCGACGGTGATGACGCGGGCGTGTTCGGCGAGGGCGTCCACGTTGCGGGTGAAGAAGCGGCCGCTGAAGCCCCAGCCGTGGAGCAGGACGAGGGGCGGGCCGGTGCCCTTCTCCTCGTAGTGGATGGTGACGCCGTCGCTGGTGGTGACGGTGCTCATGGATCTCCTTCTACGTGAGTGGGCCGGTGAGGCCCTAACCGAGCGCGGCCACGGCGGCGGCCCCGTGCCCCGCCGCGAGCAGCGGTGTGCGGATGTCCTGCTCCAGGTCGGGCAGGTAGCCGAGGAGGACGTCGGCGGGCCCCTGGATCCGTACGCGGCCCAGCGCGGCCGGCAGCAGCAGGCTCCGGGCGCGCCCGAGCCGCTCGAACCGGCCACCGGACTCCACGGTGACCGGCGCACCGGCGTTGCTGACGACCAGTGCGGTGGAGAAGTAGTGCACCAGTGGGGCCGTGCTGCCCGCCCGCCACCGCTCCAGGGCGAAGTACGGGCCGGCGCACAGCACGGTCCGCTCCACCGCGTCGTCGACCTGGACGCTCAGGCCGGAGTGGAACTCGGGGCGTGGACCGGGACGCCACTCGTCGAGGAGCCGCCCGAGGTTGGTGTGCCACTCCTCGTCGTCCAGTTCCGAGCCGTCCTCCATGCGCCGGCGCATGGCGTGCTGCTGGATGTCGGAGGTCTGCTCGATCTCGTAGACCAGGGTGCCGGGGCCGAAACTGTGCGGGGTGCCACCGGGTACGTAGACGGTCTGCCCGGCCCGTACCGGAAGCCGGCGCATGACCGCGTCGAAGTCCTGGGCGAGCAGGGCCCGGTGCAGCGTGTCCCGGTCCACACCGGCCTTCACCCCCACCAGGGCGGTGGCTCCCGGTGCCGCGTCGAGGACGTGCCACGCCTCGGTCTTGCCGTGGGGCTCGCCCTCCAGCCGGCGTGCGGTCTCGTCGTCGGCGTGCAGATGGACCGGGAGGGCGCCGGTGCCGTCGATGAACTTGGTCAGCACCGGGAAGTGAGGGCCGCGCCGGCCGCGTCCCACGACATCGTCGGGGTGGTCCTCGACCAGCCGGCGCAGCGGATGGCCGCCCAGCGAACCGTTCGTGACCCGTGCTCCCTCGCCGTCCACATCGCTGACCTCCCAGGTCTCGGCGACCGGACCGTCGGGCAGGCCGGTACGGCCCAGTCGTTCGGCGAGAGCCCGGCCGCCGAAGACGTGCTGCTTGACCGGGGTGGTCAGCCGCAGGGGATACCAGTCCACGGTCGCTCCTGGTTCTGCCGACGTGCTGTCTGGCGGGGTGTCAGGGGAGACGGGGTGTCAGAGGATCGGCTGGCCGCCGGTGACGGCGATGCGCGCACCCGAGACGTACGCGGCCTCGTCGGAGGCGAGCATGACGTACACGGGGCCGAGTTCGGCCGGCTGCCCGGCCCGTCCCAGCGGGGTCTGGCTGCCGAAGTCCTCGACCTGTTCGGGCGGCATCGTGGCCGGGATCAGCGGCGTCCAGATGGGCCCCGGGGCGACGCTGTTGACCCGGATGCCCCGCTCGGCGAGCGACTGGGACAGCGAGCCGACCATGTTGGCCAGGCCCGCCTTCGTCGCGTTGTACGCCAGCAGGCCCGGCGGCGGCGTGTCGGAGTTCACCGAGCTGGACGCGATGATCGACGCCCCCGGCTTCATGTGCGGCACCGCCGCCTTGCAGAGGTGGAACATGGCGCTGAGGTTGGTCGCCAGCGTGTGGTCCCACTCCTCGTCCGGGACCTCCTCGATCGACTCGCGGAACATCTGGAACGCCGCGTTGCTGACCAGGACGTCGATGCGGCCGAACTCCTCGACGGCCCGCGCCACCACCTTGCGGCAGTGGGCGGGATCGCTCAGGTCGCCGGGCACCAGAACCGCCTTGCGGCCGGCCTCCTCCACCCAGTGCGCCGTGTCGCGGGCGTCGTCCTCCTCCTCGTCCAGGTGCGAGAGGAGGACATCGGCGCCCTCGCGGGCGTAGGCGATCGCGACGGCCTTGCCGATGCCGCTGTCACCACCGGTGATCACGGCTGCCTTCCCGGCCAGCCGGCCCGATCCGCGGTAGCTCTGCTCACCGTGGTCGGCCCGGGGCCGCAGGTCCGCCTCGGTACCCGGAGGCTGTTGCTGCTGGGCGGGGTCGTGCATGGGGAATCCCCCTCTTTCTCTCATCGCGGGGATCACCGCACCGGCTGGGAGACGGTAGGGCCGCCGTACCGAACGAAGGCCACGCCAAAGAGCGGCAAAGGCTTGGGCGCCGGTGCGCCTGTCGTGCCGACCGGGGTACCCGGCGCGGCCGGCAGGAAACGAGCCCCTACGGCAGTCGCGCGACACAAGGAGAGCCGATGACCCCGCCCCGGAACCGTGCACAGGACGACCACCGGGGGAGGGGGAAGGGCCACACCGGCCGCGCGAAACCGGGCGGGCGCACACTGCTCACGGACCCGCTGACCGACAAGGGCGTCGCCTTCACCCAGGAGGAGCGGGAACGGCACGGCCTGGTCGGGATGCTGCCGCCCGCGGTGCTGTCCCCGGAACTCCAGGCCCGCCGCGCCTGGGAGCAACTGCGGGCGCAGCCGGACGACCTGGCGAAGAACGTGTACCTGGAGCAGCTCCACGACCGCAACGAGGTCCTCTACTTCCGGCTGCTCACCGACCACCTCACCGAGCTGCTGCCGATCGTGTACGACCCGACCGTGGGGGAGGCGATCAAGCGGTACAGCCACGAGTACCGGCGACCGCGCGGGGTCTATCTCTCCGTCGACCGGCCCCAGGACATCCGGCCCGCCTTCCAGGCGCTCGGCCTCGGCCCCGACGACGTCGACCTGGTGGTGGCGACCGACGCGGAGCAACTCCTCGGCATCGGCGACTGGGGCGTAGGCGGCATGCAGATCTCGGTCGGCAAGCTGGCCGTCTACACCGCCGCCGCGGGCATCCACCCGGGGCGCTCCGTTCCGGTGATGCTCGACGTCGGCACCGGGAACCAGGCGCTGCTCAACGATCCGCTGTACGTCGGCAACCAGCACAACAGGGTGCGCGGCGAGGCGTACGACGCGTTCGTCGCCGCCTTCGTGGAGGCGGTCACCGAGCTGTTCCCGCGCGCACTGCTGCACTGGGAGGACTTCGGACCGGGCAACGGCCGCCGCATCCTCGAGCGGTACGGCGAGAGGATCCTCACCTTCAACGACGACATGCAGGGCACCGGCGCGATCACGCTGGCCTGCGTGATGAACGCGGTGCGGGTCACCGGCACGCCCATGCGGGACCAGCGGGTCGTGGTCTTCGGCGCCGGGACGGCGGGCGTGGGCATCGCCGACCAGCTGCGCGACGCCATGGTCCGCGACGGACTGGACCGCGAGGAGGCCACCCGCCGTATCTGGTGCGTGGACCGCCAGGGCCTGCTGCGGCAGTCCACCGAGCACCTGCGCGACTACCAGCAGCCGTACGCGCGTCCCGACGACGACTGGCCCGACGACCGGCCGGCGGACCTGTCCGGTGTGGTGGACCACGTGCACCCGACCGTGCTGGTGGGAACCTCCACCCAGCAGGGGGCCTTCACCGAGGACGTGGTGCGTTCCATGGCCCGCGACGTGGACCGGCCGGTCGTCCTGCCGCTGTCCAACCCCACGGAGAAGATCGAGGCCATGCCGGCGGACGTCCTGCGGTGGACCGGCGGCAAGGCCCTGGTCGCCGTCGGCATCCCGGTTGCTCCGGTGGAGCTGGACGGCACCACGTACGTCATCGGCCAGGCCAACAACGCCCTCCTGTACCCCGGCCTCGGGCTGGGCGCCGTGGTGGCCGGTGCCGAGCGGATCACCGACGGCATGCTCCAGGCCGCGGCGGAAGCCGTCGCCGGCCTCGCCGACCTGTCGGAGCCCGGCGCCGCCCTGCTGCCGGAGGTGGAGAACCTGCGCACCTCCTCGGCCGTGGTCGCGGCGGCCGTCGTCCGCCGCGCGGCCGAGGAGGGCGTGGCCCGGGCCCGCCTCGACGACGTGATCCAGCAGATCCAGGACGCCATGTGGCAGCCCGAGTACGGCTGACGGGCCGAGGCGCCGGGTGCGCGCCGTCTGCGCCGGCGGCGACGCCCGCGCGGCCGCCGAACTCTCCCGACAGCACTGGTCCGAGCTCGGCGGCCACATCGACGAACGCTTCGACACCGACCAGTTCGCCGAATCGGCGACCGGCCGGAACGTGTGGCGGCGTCCGCCGCCGGGCGGACCCACTGGTGCCCTGACCGGCGGCGAATCCGGACGATCGTCAGGCGGTGAACCGGTGTGTGCCGGAGCCGACCTGGTAGACCGCGTAGCCGTCCTCCTGGCGCAGGAACGTCCCGTGCGTGTGCGTGACGGCCTTCGGAGCGGACGTGGGGATCCACACCTCGGCGGTCGTGTTGGGCGGCACCGCGCAGGTCAGGGTGAAGCGGCCGCCCCGCTGGAGCCACCGGGTGGAGACGGGGCCGTAGACCGAGGTGAACGTGGCGCGGGCGGAGGTGACGGCTCCGCCCGGACGGGGGCGGATGACGATCTCCCGGTAGCCGGGCCGGCCCGCCGAGATGCCGGCGATGTTCGTGTACATCCATTCCCCCACCGAGCCGTAGGCGTAGTGGTTGAAGGAGTTCATGGCCGTGTCCTGGAAGCCGCCGTCGGGCCGGATGGAGTCCCAGCGTTCCCACATCGTGGTGGCGCCCCTGTCGATCTGGTAGCCCCAGCCGGGGAAGGAGCGCTGCTGCAACAGGCGGTAGGCGACGTCGGTGTGCCCGGTGTCGGTCAGGACGGGCAGCAGCCGGGGCGTGCCGAGGAAACCCGTCGACAGGTGCCAGTCCCTGGCCTCGATCAGCGCGACGAGCCGGTCGGCGGCGGCCTCGCGTGAGGCGTCCGGCAGCAGGTTCATCGACAGCGCCAGGACATAGGCCGTCTGCGTATCGCCCTTCACCCTGCCCTCGGAGGTGACGTAGGCGTCCCGGAACGCCGCCCGTATCCGTTCGAAGAGATCGCGATACGGGGCGGCGTCCTCGCCGAGCTCCTCGGCCATCCGGGCGGCGAGGTCGGCGCTGTGCGCGAAGTACGCGGTGGCGATGACGTCCTTGGGGGTCTCGTCCTCGACGTTCAGCCAGTCGCCGTAGCCCTCGGCGGGGCGCAGCAGACGGTCGCTGTTCGTCTCCAGGTACCTCAGCCACGCCTGGACGGACGGCCAGGCGTCCTCGAGGACCCGGCGGTCACCGTAGGTCCGGTAGAGGGCCCAGGGGACCGTGACGCCCGCGTCACCCCAGCCGGCGGTGCCGTTGCCGAGCGTGCCGACCACCGGTGCCACGTCCGTGAACGCGCCGGCCGGGGTCCGCGAGTCGCGGAGGTCGACGAGCCACTTGGACAGGAAGCGGGCCGACTCCATCGTGTAGGCGGCGGTGGGGGCGAAGACGTTGATGTCTCCCGTCCATCCCAGGCGCTCGTCGCGCGCGGGAGTATCGGTCGGCACACTGAGGAAGTTGCCGCGCTGCCCCCACGTGATGTTGTGGTGCAGCTGGTTGAGCATCGGCACGTCGGTCTCGAAGTCGAGGGTGAAGGGGGCGGACGTATGCATGACGCGCCCGGTGACGGCCTTCGCCGTGGGGGTGCCGGGGAAACCGGTCACCTCGACGTAGCGGAACCCGTGGACGGTGAAGCGCGGCTCGTAGACCTCCTCCCCCTGGCCCTTGAGGGTGTACGTGTCGGTCGCCGCCGCGCTGCGCAGGTTCGCGGTGTAGACCGTGCCGTCGGGGTTGAGCACCTCGGCGTGCCTGAGCCGGACGGTCGTTCCGGCGTCGCCCGACACCCGCAGCCGTACCGAGCCGACCATGTTCTGACCGAGGTCGAACACGTGGACACCGGGCTTGGGTTGGGTCACCTTCTTCGGGGTCAGTTCCCGCTCCACGCGCACCGGGCCGTCCACCTGCGCGACGATCAGGTCGGGACCGACGTCGCCGGCACCGCGTACGCCGAGCCAGCTCCCGTCGTCGAAGCCGGGTGAGGTCCAGCCGGGGGTCTCCTTGCGCGCGTCGTACGTCTCGCCGTTCAGGAGGTCGGCGGCGACGATCGGCCCGGCGGCGGCCCGCCAGTCGGTTCCCGACGTGATGCGCTCGCTCGTCCCGTCCGCGTACTCCACCTCCAACTGGGCGAGTAACGCCGGGTGTTGACCGTACTGTCCGGGCCCGAACATGCCGACGTTGCCCGCGTACCAGCCGGGTGCCAGGTACGCCCCGATGGCGTTGGCGCCGGGCCGCAGGAGCGTCGTGACGTCGTACGTCTGGTACTGGACGCGCGTACGGTAGTCGGTCCAGCCGGGAGCGAGGTGGTCGCGGCCCACGCGGCTGCCGTTGAGGTGGGCCTCGTACAGGCCGAGCGCCGTGGCGTACAGGCGTGCGCGTGACACCTTCCTGCGCGGGAGCCGGAATTCGTGCCGGACCTGGGTGACGGCGTACGACACCGGGACGACCCTTCCCCACGGGCCACCGCCCCAGGCGGCCGCCACCCTGGCCGCCGGCCAGTCCCCGTCGTCGAAGCCGAACTCGCGCCAGTCGGCGGGGGGTTCCTCGTCCGTGGCCTTCCAGGAGGCGTCGGTGACCACCTTGCGCTCACCGGAGGCGGTATGGACCACGAGGACGGCGATGAGCCCCGCCGGGCCCTCGGTCGCGTTGGTGGCGGAGACGGCGATAACGTTGTCACCGCCCCGTACTCGGTCCAGTACGTCGATCACGGCCGGGCGGCGCCAGCCGTCGTTGTCCGTCTCGAGATCGGTGCGGGCCACCTCGACGCCGTTCACGGAGACGGCGTACACGTTGTCCGCGGTGAGGGCGAGCGTCGCCGAGGTGATCCCGTCGGGCAGTTCGGCGGTGGCGCGGAACCAGCGCGTGGCCGCCGGAACGCTGCTCGTCGGATCACCCTCGGGGAACCAGATCCAGGAACCGCCCTCGAAGGACGGAGCGTCCGTGAGGCCGGCGGGTGCCGAGATCCAGTCGGCGGTCCACCGCCCGGCCTCCATGAGCCCGGTCTCCCACCATGAGGGCGCGCTCCAACCGGAGACGTGCCCGTCGCCGTCCCACACGCGCACGGACCAGTGGTAGCGCGTCCGGGGTTTGAGCGCGGGGCCCCCGTACGGCACGAGGACGGACTCGCCGGACATGACCTTCCCGCTGTCCCAGACGTCCGGGCGGGTGAGACCCGAGGGGCTCGTCGCCACCCGGACCTGGTAGGCGCTCTGACGTACGCTCACCTGCTCGGAGACCAACGGCCAGGACAGCCGGGGGCGTTGCGCGTCGAGGCCCAGGGGGTGCTGGACGTACTCCACCGTCGGCGCCGCGACACGCAGCCCGCTGCCCCGCGTCCGCGCCGGTACCTGTCTTGACGCCGGCGCGGCTGCCGCCGGTACGGAGCCGGCGGTTGCCGCCACGACCGTGGCGGTCGCGCCCGCGAGGATGTTCCTCCTGCTGATCACTACGACTCCTCACTCACGCACAATGGATGAATCGATTCAGAACTGAGAGGCGTGGGTAACGTAAGAGCCGAGCGAGGCGGTGGTCAATCGTCGTGCAGTCCATTTCGTGGCGTGCTCGTTCCGCGATCGCCCCCGGCCGGGCCGGGGGGCGCAGGGGGGCCGAGGCGATTGAACGGTTTCAATGGAACCTCGCCACAAGACGCACTCGACGGCGGGCAGCCCGTCCCACGGTGTCCTGGGACCTGTCTCGGAGAAACAAGAGCAACTCGTACAACCACCTTCCCTCTTCGCGGGTCCGATCGAGCGGTACGCACGGATGTGCGTTCAGCTCCGCTCATAGGGAAGGACTTCCTTGGCTTCCACACGCACCACCCGACGCCGTCTCGGCGCCTCCGTCGCCGCCGTTCTCGCCGTGACGGTCGGTGCCGGCGTCCTGGCCTCGCCGGGAGCCGTGGCCGCTCCCGCCGCCATGACCGGGGCCACCACCGCCACCACCGGCGAGGCGAACCTGCCCCTCGACGCCGACATCGTCAGCACCGGCGACACCGGATACCTCACGTCCCGGACGGACGGCTCCGGCAACAAGGTTCTGGAGTGGCACAAGTACGCCGACGGCTCGGTGCTGCCGATCAGCACCGGCACCCTGGGCCACGACAGCGCCTCCGACATCGTCGTGACCAGCGATGGCGGCAGCATGGTCTTCCTGCGGGACATGAGGGAAGGCGCCACCTGGTCCGCTTCCTACGACCTCGCGTCCGAGTTCAAGCCCGGCGCGCAGCTTGTCGGCGTGGTCGGCGACAACCTCTTCGTGAAGGTTCCGGCAGGCAGCGGGAGCTACCACGAGCTGTGGCAGCTCTCCCAGGCCGACGGGGTCGCCAAGAAGACGAAGCGCTCGTCCAACTCCTACAGCACGGACTTCAAGGTCGTCGCCTCGACGAGCGACGTCCTGCTCGTCCTGAGCAGCAACCGGGTCTCCTCGGGCTCGACGAGCCGGACCGAGTACTGGAAGACACGCACGACAGTCAACAGCGACGCGGTGATCGAGTCGGGCAGCAGGGAGAACACCGCCCCGTGGACCCAGGCCTCGACGGGCGCCTACACCGCCGACTACGAGGCGTCGGTCGAGTACCGGGGCGGGGTCACCGAACTCGTCGTGGACGGGACGTACGTCCACAAGAGGTTCGCCATGGACGCCTCCATGAGCGGCGCCGTCATCGCCGGTATCACCAGGGACACGCTGCTCTACGGGGTCCCGGGCAAGGCGGTGGCCGACGGGGCACTGAGCCCGCTGTACGCCCGCAGCGTCACCGACTCCGCCGCCGCGCCGTACAAACTCCTGGAGCACTTCTCCAGCGTGGCCCACGCGCCGGACGGCGGCCTGCTCGTGCGCGGCGCCACGGCCGACACCGACGGGCTGTTCCGGATCTGGGAGGGGAACGACGGCCTCCCGAGCGCCACGCTCGTGGCGGACACCGGCCGGCTCAAGGCCGTCGAGGTGACCGGGTCGAAGGTCCCCACCGCGGTGAGCCTGGAGAAGCCGGGCACCACGGTCCCGATGGAATGGACCCTGTCCCGCGCGAACGCCACCGTGGACCTCACGCTCACGCACACGGCCACCGGCAAGAAGCTCACCGCACGCCTGTCCCAGCCGGTCTCCGACAGCCGTTTCGCCTTCGGCTGGAACGGCGTCCTGGAGGGCATCAGCGCCCCGAACGGCGCCTACACGTGGCAGATCACCGCCACTCCGACCGACGGCGTCGGCGCCCCGGCGACCGCCCGGGGGAGCTTGCAGATCTCGCGCCTGGCCAACCCGCACGACTTCACCGACAACGGCTCGACGGACGTCCTCGCGCGGGACGCCTCGGGCGCGCTGTGGCGGAACGACCTCTTCGACTGGCCGTCGGGCAGCCAGGTGACCACGGCCAAGCGGACGAAGATGGGTACCGGTTGGCAGGTCTACAACCAGATCGAGGCCGCGGGGAACCTCGCCGGCACCTCGACGGGCGACCTCGTCGCCCGCGACACCTCGGGCGTCCTGTGGCTGTACCAGGGCAAGGGCGACGGCACCTTCGCGACCCGCGTCAAGGTCGGCACCGGCTGGCAGATCTACAAGAAGATCACCGGTGGCAGCGACCTCACCGGAGACGGCCGGTCCGACCTCCTCGCCACCGACGCCTCCGGAGTCCTGTGGCTCCACAAGGGCACCGGCCGCTCGTCCGCCCCCTTCGCCACCCGCGTCAAGGTCGCCACCGGCTGGCAGATCTACAACCAGATCACCGCCGTCGGCAACATCGCGGGCACCGCCGCCGGCGACCTCGTCGCCCGCGACGCCTCGGGCGTCCTGTGGCTGTACCAGGGCAACGGCACGGGCAAGTTCACCGCCCGCGTCAGGATCGGCTCCGGCTGGAAAGCCTTCTCCCACCTCGTCGGCGCGGGCGACGTCACCGCCGACGGCCGCCCCGATCTGATCGCCTACGGCCCGAACGGCACGTACGTCTACCGCTCGACCGGCTCGACGACGGCCCCGTTCAGCCGGCTGACGACCAACCTCTACGCGGGCGAGGGCACCAAGTTCAACAACATCGCCTAGTGTCCGGGCGGGAGGACCGGCTGTCGGTCTTCTCCGGGATCGTGTGCCGGATGCCCCGTCGTCGCAGGTGATCGCGGCGAGGCCGGTGCCGAATGACAACGAACCCCCGGGTCGATGACCCGGGGGGTTCACACGGAGCGGGTGACGACAGTCGAACTCGCGCTCTCAGTGGTCGTCGGTGATGGTGGTCGCGATGCCGTTGCTGATCTCCACCTCGGCGGAGAAGCCCTTCTTGGCGGCCGTCTCCAGTTCCGCCTCGGTGCACTCACGGCCGCCCTCGCCACCCGGCCCGGTGTTCACGGCGTCGCAGATGTCGTCGTAACCCATGATCTTGGTGTCATCGGCGACGAGGAACTGCTGCTCGGTGCCCTTCATGTCGGAGACGGTGTACTTGCCCGGCGCCAGGTAGGAGACGTTGCCGAACCAGGTTCCGTTGACGCCCTTGCCCTCGTCGATGCCCTCGACGACGGTCTCGCGGGAGTCGGAACCACTGCCGGAGCCGGACGCGGAGTCCTGCGGGGCGGCGCGTCGCTCGGTCACCAGGGTCGCGACGCCGTTCTTCATCTCCACGTCGGCGTTCACGGCACCCTTCTTGAGGGCCGACTCCAGCTGGTCCACCGTGCACGGCGCGTCCACCTTGGACCCCGCCTCGCCGCATATCCTGCCCGCGCCGTACACCTCGGTGTCGTCGGCGACCCAGAACTGCTGGTCCGCCTTGCCCGGTACGGACACGATGTACTTGCCCGGGGCGAGGTAGGTGACCTTGCCGTTCTTGAACGAACCGCTGACGCCCTTGGAGTCCTTGAGGTTCTCGGAGCCCTTGGAGCCCTTGGAGCCCTTGGAGTCCTTGTTGTCCGACGCCTTCTCCGCGACCGCCACCGGGCTTGCCTTGTCCGCCTGGCTCTTGCCGGACGAGCTGTCGGCGGTGCCGTTCTGGCAAGCCGTCATCAGCAGTGCGGCGGTGACCGCGGCGGCGGTGAGGACGGCCTTGCGCAGGTGGCGGTTCTTCACGGGAGCTTCCCTTCGAGGTGTGGAGTAGCAAGGAGCCGGCGGCGCTTCCGCCGTCTCCCGCTCTGTGATCACTATGAGGGCACCCGGAGTCCGCAGGTCACGCCTGTCTTCCCTTCAGGACACCGCCGTGGCGCAGCCGTGACACAGCAACACATCCGCTGTGTACGGCGGTTCGTCGACGCGCCGCCTTGCGTCACAGGGGCGCGTGCGCGTCTTGGCGCGGCTGAGGTCCTTCTGGCGCGGGAGCTCGTGCTCTCCTGCAGGCAGGCTGTGGGCTACGCCGGAGTTGATCGGTCAGCTCGCGCCGGGAGTTCCGCCGAGGTCGACGGTGGACGGCTCCCGGTCGGACTCGGAAAACTCCCAAGCCGTGATTCTCGCGCTCTTCGGCACCCGGTAGGCGAACACCATCTGATCCTTGGAGCCGGGCTGAAGCCGCTCGTCGCACTCCGGGTTACCCGGGATCTTGTCCAGGCCGTCGATGACGCCGTAGCGGTGGCCCTGGTCGTCGATCAGGCTGCTGACGACGGGCGCCGAGCACGTGAGGTCCATACCGGACTTCGTTCCGTTGAGGACGACGGCCTCCAGGGCCACGTACTTCGCTTCGGCGCCGGCGCTCTTGGTGCCTGAGTCCATGAGGATCCCGTCGACCTCATGCACTTTGTTGATCTTGACGACCGTGCCGCCGTTGTGGGCTTCCTCGCCGATCTTGAATTCGCCCGCCGGACCGGGAGACCGGGACGCGCTCGTCGCGGCGGTGTCGGGCGGGCCGCCGCAGGCGGTGAGCAGCAGGGCGGCGGTGAGTGCCGCGGTCGCCGCGGTCGTGCCGGTGTTCATCGTTCCCCCAGGGTGCCGTCGGGTCCCGCGCCGCCTCCATGGGAGTGAACCCCTCGTCACTTCCGCGAAGCGCGTTGACATTGCGTAATTTTTCATGCATAACGCAATGTGATTCGCTTTCTTGTGCCGCGCTTTCTTCTGTCCAAGGCTGCCGGACTGGTCATTGTCATGGCCGTCGAGTTCAGTCTACTTGCCGTGAACTTGACGGGGGACCAGGTCGCCGGGGTCGTGACCGAAGCCGGAATTCCGGCCGGGGTCAGGAAGAAGGCGGAAGCCGGGGGGAAGGCGGAGGCCGGGGTGAGGCCGATGACTCCGGTCGAGAAGCACGGCAACCTCCGCGTCTGCGGCACGCATCTGTGCGACGGGTCCGGGAGGCCGGTCCAACTGCGGGGCATGAGCACGAGTGGCACTCAATGGTTTGCGAATTGCCTGGTCGACGGCGTGGTGGATGTGCTCGCCGAGGACTGGGGCGCGAGCGTCCTGCGCATCGCGACGTATGCGAACAAGGAGGGGTACGCGGGAAATCCGAAGAAGTTCACAGATCTGGCGAACCGGTTGATCGCCAGGGCGAGTGCCCGCGGTATGTACGTGATTGTCGACTGGCACTGGGTCGACCCGGGCGACCCGAACAACGGCCTCCGCAATGCGACGGCCTTCTTCAAGGAGATCGCCGCACGCAATCGGCACAGGACCAATGTGATGTACGAGATCGTCAACGAGGTATTCCAAGCGAATTGGTGGGCGATCAAGAGATATGCCGAGAAGGTCATCCCCGTGATCCGAGCCCGGGATCCCGACAGCGTGATCCTTGTCGGAACTCGCGGCTGGTCCACGCTCGGTGCGTCCGAGTACGCCACCGAAAAGGAGGTTGTCGCCCACCCGGTACGCGCCTCCAACATCATGTACACCTACCACTTCTACGCGGCGGCGCACCGGGAGCGTTTCCTGAAGACCCTTGATCGTGCCTCCTCCAAGCTCCCCGTTTTCGTCACGGAATGGGGCACACAGTCGTGGGACGGATCCGGCAACGACTTCGTCATGTCGCAGAGGTATCTCAACCTGATGGCCAGAAGGAAGATCAGCTGGGTGAACTGGAGCATCGGTGACGGCGACACCGGCGGCGTCTTCAAGAAGGGCACCTGCGCGCGCGGCCGGTTCGCCGGCACCAGTGTGCTCACGCCCGTCGGCGTCTGGATCCGGCAGCGGATGCGAGGCTGACCAGCTTCACGCACCCGCTCCACCCGTTCCGACGCCACCGCGGCACGCATGGGGCGCGGGCGCAAGCGGTCCCGGGCAGCAACAGGCAGGCAACTCCCCTTAAGTAGCCAGGAGTTGTGCGAGAGGCGGCTCGCTGTAGGATCCCGTTCCACACTCCGATCACCGATTCGGACTCCGCACGCCAGAAGGAACTCATGCGTAAATTGACGTCGATCGCTGTCAGCGCCGTGATGGCATTCGCCGGGCTGACGGCGATGGCCGGCGCTCCCGCCCAGGCCGCGGGAGATCTGGAGTACGTGGCTCTGGGGGACTCGTACGCATCCGGGGTCGGCGCGGGTCACTACGACACGGCCAGCGGTGACTGCAAGCGCAGCACGCTCGGCTACCCGGCCCTGTCGCAGGCCGCGCACTCGGAGTACACGCTGAAGGACGTCTCCTGCAGCGGCGCGACCATCGCTGATGTGCGCGCCAACCAGCTGTCAGCCGTGAACAGCGGCACCGACATCGTCACCCTCACGGTGGGCGGCAATGACGCCCAGTTCACCACCGTGGTCCAGGACTGCCTGCTGCAGACGGACAGCTACTGCAAGACGGCGACGATGTGGATGTCGTCCTACGCGACGAACCAGATGGTGACCGAGCTCGCCGGTCTGTACAAGGACGTCAAGGCCCGGGCGCCGCAGGCCAGGATCATCGTACTCGGCTACCCGCAGGCGCTCTCCTCGACGGGGACCTGCCCGGTGATCGACCTCAGCGCGGCCAAGCGCACCTACATGAACGGTTTCGCCGACGCGCTGGCCCAGGGCACCAAGGCCGCGGCAGCGCAGCAGTCGGTCACGTTCGTCGACGTGCGCGACACGTTCAAGGGCCACGGGGCGTGCGGCGCCGACTCATGGATCAACGACCTGAACAACGCGTCCGAGGTCTTCCACCCGAACCTGACGGGCTACCTGGCGGGGTACTCCGGCCAGCTCAACAAGGCGTGGGGCTGACTCGCCCGCCGAGCCCGCGGCTGCCCGGGCGGGTTTCCCGCCCGGGCAGCCGCATCGCCCGGATCAGGTGGTGCGGGAACTGCGCGGCCGTTCACCGACGGTCTTTCCCTGGTCCTTGAGCACGTCCAGGTCAAAGGCCTCCTCTGCCGCCGCCGCCCGCAGGCGGGTAAGTGCCAGGGCACGTCGCCGGTTCTCCAGCGGACGAGCCGCCTCCGAGTCGTAGCCGACCTCTGTGCGGCGGCCGTCTGCGACCGGGAGGTGGCGGTTGATTGAGGTCAGCCCGTTCACAGACAGCCACTCGTGCGGAGCCCGCAGCCCTGCTCCCGGCCCACGGTCAGCCGCGCCGGGGGCCCGGCTGCCACCGGGCGCCGACGGCACTGTCCCTTGCCGCCCGTGCGGAAACCCGTGCGGAAAGGTGAGGGGCCGGGCCGGGCGAACGCGAGCGGGCCGCACCCGTAAGGCACTCGTGGCCTCCGCGGGCCCGATCTTCGGGATCGGGGGCAGGGCCATCGGCAAAACTCCGCCACAGCTCACCCGTGCACAGCTCACCCGTGCACAAGTCCCCGGCGGCTTGCCTGGGACTTCGAAGGAACAGGGGACGAGAATCGAACTCGCGCTCTCAGCCTGGGAAGCAGCGGGCACGTGGGGCCGATTCCGCCGCTGCCCTGGGTGAGCGGCCACGCGGCTGGATTGTCAGTGACCCTAGTGCTGTGGCCGGAAACGCTTGCCGGGCGGGGTCAGGCCGAGATCAAAGATCACGCCTTCTCCTAAGCCTGTTGTCAGAGCCTCCCGATAGCGTGCCGGCAGCCAGATCCGACTCCTCTTCGGGAGAACTACCGTGGACATCCTGCTCATTGCCGGCCTGTGGCTCGACGGGTCCGCCTGGGACGACGTTGTCCCCGAACTCACTGCGCTCGGCCACCGTCCCGTGCCGCTCACCCTCCCGGGCCAGGGCGACGGCACCGCCTCCGCGACACTTGACGACCAGCTGGGAACAGTGCTCGCTGCGGTTGACGCGGCGCCCGGAAAGCCCTTGGTGGTAGGGCACTCCGCCGCGTCGAGCCTGGCCTGGCTGGCCGCCGACGCGCGACCGGAGAAGGTGGCCAAGGTCGCCTTGATCGGCGGCTTCCCCGCCACCGACGGGCGGGCCTACGCCGATCACTTCGCGATCGAGGGCGGCGCCATGCCCTTCCCGGGCTGGGGCCCCTTCGAGGGCGCGGACGCCGCCGACCTGGACCAGGAGACCCGGGACCGCGTCGCGTCCGCTGCTGTTCCTGTCCCCGAGGCGGTAGCAAGGGGAGTCGTACACCTGACCGACGAGCGCCGCTTCGACGTCCCCGTTGTGGTTGTCTGCCCTGAGTTCACTCCGGCCCAGGCCGAGGAGTGGATCGCCGCCGGGGAGAGTCCTGAGCTCGCCCGCGCCACCCACCTCGAGTACGTGGACCTCGATTCGGGTCACTGGCCGATGGCCACCCGCCCCCGCGAGCTCGCCCACGTCCTGGCGGAGGCCGCCAACTCCTAGCAGTGCCGGGGCGGGTGGTCAGGCTCTCGCGGACGGTGCCCCACGCTCGAGACGTGATCCATCAGTAAGGCCCTAGCCGACCTCGTACTGGCCGACCTCCAGGAAGTGGCGCAGCGCTTCCGGGGTGTTGTCGTCGAGGGCGGCGCCGGCCGCTGCGCGCAGGGCGTCGCTGATGTCAGGGTCGGCGAGGAGCCGGGAAATGGCGACCCGGTCGTCCTCGGCCTGGGCGAGGGGGTAGCCCGTCTCCAGCCAAGCGCGTGTCTGCTGGGGATTGTTGGTGTCGAGAAGCTGGTTGACTTCCGCGAGGACGCGCTTGCCGCTGTCCGGGTCGGCGAGAATCCTGGCGAGCGCGACCCGGTCGTCCTCGGCCTGGGCGAGGGGGTAGCCCGTCTCCAGCCAAGCGCGCATCTCCTCCACGGTACCGCTGTCGAGGAGCGCGTTCGCCTCCCGGATCACGCGCTTGCCGCTGTCGGGGTCGGCGAGGATGCGGGATATCGCCACCCGCAGGTCGTCCGCACTCATCCCGTCGTAGGGCGAGTCGGCCGTCGCGACGGTGACCGCGGGGGCGATGGAGGCGGCCATGGACGGCGTTGCGAGTAACAGCGCCGGGGCAAGAGCGCCTGCGGCCACAGCAAGGATCACGCGAGTCGATCTCATGAGGTCAACCACCTTTGTCATCTTCAATGGGTGCGGTGCTGAAATTCTCCCAGAAGGGGATGGGCTGGCGCATGGCCTTGATCAGGCAGCCTTCGCCGATCCCGCTTGCCGTTGGCTCTCATCAGTGCGTCTGACGCGCCGTCCGAAGGACCGCTGTGACCCGTTGTGTGTTCGCGGCGCCGACTGCGCGGAGCCGTTGCGCGTGTACATGGATGGCTGGCCGCTTCTGCGCCCGAGCCCTGAAGACCACAGAAAGCCTCGACGGTGATGCGACTCCGATCCCCACCGGGAACACCGGCATCGTTCTCGACGTGGACGGCGGTATCTCCATCGGATCCTCGATCCGGTAACACCGCTCCCACGGTCACGCGGTGACCCGGGGGCTTGCCAGGGCCCAGGTGGCCATGGCCGTGCCGTCCAACGACGCGACGGAGTAGCGTGTCGCGTCGGCGGCGCCTACCGGTGTCCGTGCGGCCGACCGGGAAGTCCGCTGTGGACCGCCCGACCGCGAGGCTCCGCTCGACGGCGCGCACCGAAGACGCCCGGGACCTTGCCGCGACGACGTACGCCGCCGCGTCGACATACTCGGTCAAGCTGAGCATCACGAACGCCGACGTCCGGTCCAAGTCCGCCTCGTTCACCTACAGCTGCCACTGAGGCGACGTTGACGGCGGCCGTCAGCCGGGAGAGACGACCTTTCACGCAGCTCCGCGGTGCCGGCCGACCGGCCGCGAGGTCCGCGGTCTGGCAAGCAGCGGTTCGATTCGCGCCGAGGCTTGGAGCGGCACCAGGACATCGACGGCCGCCAGCAGCTCGGCTGCTGGGGACAGCCCGCAGACGGACACCCGCGTCCGGACCGGGCAGACCGCAGGGAAGAGCCAAGTCCTCACAGCCCGGGCGCACTTGGTTCCGCTGAGGCACCGCGCCCGTTCCTGCGTAATTGCTGTACGTCCGTGCTGAGCGGTCGGTATAAAGACGGACGGGCGGGCGGGCGGTTCGGAGAGGGCTCCCGCCGCCTCCGAACGCGTCAGGGGTGGGGATCGACAGTGTTGTTGTGGAGAGTACGCAGATGGGTCACGGTGGCCGTCGCGGCTGCCGCACTCGGCATGGGAGGCGTGACAGCCGCGCACGCCGCGGACCAGCCGGAGGTCACGTACGCGGGGAGCGTGTCGGACGACCTCGGGATCCTGCAGATCAATGCCCGATCCGCGGCCGACATCAAGAGCATCACGGCGCACCTGGTCTCGTACGGCTCGCAGACCGAAGTCGCCGAGATCGGGACAAAGGACTTCCGACTCTTCTCCGGCACCCTTCAGGACGGCAGCTGGCGCACCAAGAAGCCGTTGAAGCTGCCCGAGTTCGGCTCTTACCGCATCAACGTGGAGGTGACGGACGCCGACGGCGGCCACGTGCTGCAGCAGTCCGCGGGGGACTTCGCCTACTACGTCGTGGCGCAGTTCGGTGCGCTCACCGCCGACCGCACCGCCATCGATAGGGAACACCGTGACGTGCAGGTCGAGGGGACGCTGTACGGGCGTTGGCCGACCCGTCAGGTGAAGCCCCTCGCGGCACGCCAGGTCGAGATCAATGTCGACTACTGGACGCAGACCACTGTGACCACCGACGCCCGGGGCCACTTCACCGCCTCGGTGCGGCTCGACACCGCCGCGCCCGTCCAGGCCGTGTTCGCCATGGACGGTGGCACGCCGACGGTTCTGTACGGGGAGTCCGAGCCGGTGCAGATCGGTGTCGACCAGATTCCCACCCGGTTCACGTCCACGGTGAGTTCGACCGACGTCGACTTCGGTCAGCCGGTCACGGTGAGCGTCAAGGTCGAACAAAGGACTGCGGACGGCTGGGTGCCGCTGGCCGGGCACTCCGGGGGCGTCCTGTTCGGCCCCGACGACGCGCAGACCGACCTCGTGGGTCGCTTCACCACCGCCGACGACGGCACCTTCACGATGGACTACACGCCATGGCGGGGCGGCTACTTCCAGCTCGCGCTGGACACCTCGGACGACCCGTTCCTCCAGGCCGGTACCGGTACGAGCGACGTCGTCCACGTGCACCGGGCGTCGAAGTTCACAGCCTTCACGGCCGCCCGCTCCGACACGGGGCAGGTCCACGCCGAGGGGCTGATCGACTTTCCCGACGGATGGACGCCCGGCCGGATCAACGTCCACATCCAGTCCTCGCCCGACGGCGTGAACTGGTCGACGCTCACCACTGTCGAGGCTTCTTGGGGCGGCAGCGGCAACGATTTCGCCGCGGACCTCGACGAGAGCGGTGCCGGCTACTACCGGGCCGTCTTCGACGCTGACGACAACTTCCAGTCGGCGACATCGCAGACGGTCTTCGTGCCGGCGTCCGCCTAGGGCTTATCGTCAAATGATCTTGCCTGATGGGGCATGGTCCGGTGATACGTCGCCATGAACTGTCGGACTCTGACGGATGCCTGCTGACCTGGGCGTACGTACTCTGGTGCGGCGCCCGGGAGCGCAGGATCGCAGGGTTGTCGAGCGACGTTCACCGGCCCTATGGGCAAGCCATGGGCACGCCGTCGCGTCAGAGGAGTGGAGGGGGCCTCTCGGTGGCTGACGGGCGGCTGAGCAGCGGAAGCGAGCGTTGGCCAGAAGGCAGCCGTTGCGAGACCACCGGAGGAGAGATCGCCGACAGCCTCGGCCTTGTCGTTTGGATCCAGTTGGCTGTGAGGGGCGGTGTGCTGCCGGGGGATGTGTCGCTGCGGGCAGTGGCGCCGGACGCGGTAGCTGCGGGCGGGGGGTGTCTGCGCCACGCCGGGCGCGCCAGGAGAGGGACCCAGGCGACTCCCTCCAGACCGGTTCGCAGCGGATCCACCTTGGCGGAAGCCCGCGGACATCGACTCGCGCAGGCACAAGCAGTAGGGGCTGGGCGAGAGGGACGTGGATGCCCGTGCGGTCGTCAGCATCGCTCGCGCGGCAGGCTGAGAGCTCTCTGTGCGTGATCGGCCGGCAAGGCCGCTACGGTCGAGCATGCGGACACTCCGGGGGCGACGCTCGTGGTCACCACCGACCAGCCGCATCCGAGCAACTGGATCGGTCGTGAGGCTGAGCCTGTACTGCCGTCTCGTGTGGCCGCAGCTGTTCGACTTGCCCTGAGTGATGGGTGGACCCCGACGGCTCCGGGTTCCGCGTTCCACCTCGACCAGTCCGCCAGCTTCACGCCCTCGTTCTGAGCGGTGCAGAGAGTGAGAACCACTTTAGGAGCGGCTGGGGCGCCTGGTCGGTGACCTGCGGCCTCGTTGGCTGAGCTAGCAGGCGCGAACGCGTCTGCTAGCCACCATCATTGACCGCTGCTGACCCCTGTTTTATGGCACGGCTATGGCACGTAGGCAGGAGTCTTGAGGTGCGGCGACCACCGGAGCCAAAGGTCTACAGGGATCGGTCAATGGCGTCATAAGTGCTCGGTTGATTGCCGCGCGGAAGTCCTCTCCGAACGGTAACCCTGACGTGGATGCTGCCCACCAGGGACGACCCACTGCCGATTGCAGCGACCGTTGCAGCAGCCCCAGCGGCACCATTCCACGCGAGCAGTGCTGCGGTGATTACAGCAATGAGCCCCGTGAGCGCCGTGATCCAGCCCAGTGCGGTGGACCCGTCGATGCACCGTGTGCGCCTTTCAGCCGATGGCACTGTAGAGCACCGGTCCTTCCGCATCGCACATCCCTGCCAGGCAGCACTGGGCTACGCCCGTCCGTTGTTCCACCTTGCTGACGTACTTCTCCAGCTGCGGGATGAGGCCGTTTTCGTCGAGCCGGTACGAGGCTGTCTCGATGAGAGTCCGGGACGTGCGGGGCGATGTGTCGGCGCCGTTGATGAAGACCATCAGGTCCGACAAGAGTTGTTGCGGGGAGGGGACGAAGACACGCCGAGCGAGGTCGAAACGATTGGGTAGGTGGTACTTAGGTTCTTTCTGTTCGCGTCCGGCGGGGATCAGATGCATCTCCCAGCCGCTGCGGTCAGACGGCGAGTAGACACGGGGGCTCCAGTACAACTGGTGGAACACACAGCCGTGGTCGTCGCGGAAGTCCTCGTCGAACCAGATCCCGCCCCAACGGTCCACGCCCGACCCGCCGGCCCGCCAACCAATGACGGGCATGCCAGAGTTGGCCCAATGGTTGGCCACGGAGCCGATGTAGGGGTGGTGGAGCGAGTCTCGTGCCCCAGTGACGAGCGAGGGTTCGCTTGTCCTGCGAGCAACGGAGTACGGCACGTTCTCCGTCGCCTGACGACGCCGCGCGGCACGCTTTCTGGTTGAATGCTTGACCATCAGTTTCCGAACCGGCAGTTGCCCACACCCTGCCTGCACTGAGCGTCAACCAGTGTTGCGCGATCCACTGAGGACCTTGGCCAGGGTGTACGAAGTGGTGTGGGCACGACGTAGTGGCTCAGGCGGCGCAGCTGCCAAGTGGGATCATACCGATGCCCAACCCCGTTGGTAGGCAATTTCTCGCCGTCCGCGTCCTGTTCGACATCCGCTTTAGGAGTTCGATCGCTGCTCGGCACTGCCGGGGTACCACCCGGCCACACTGACCGTGTCGGACCGCTCAGGAGTGCTGGCGTCCGGCGTCGTTGATGTCATTGGTGGATGTCAGAACGGGCAACCCGCGCTCGCTCACTGGCACGATGGTCCCGTGGTCGACCTGGAGCGCATCAGAGCAGAGACCGTGGCGTACTTCCGAGCACTCGATGAGAACGCCACCCTGCGGCACCACTTCCGTCACGCTGACGAGGAGGGCGGTCTGTGGTACATCGAAGCCGTACCCGACCGCGGTGAGTTGATTGTCATCAAGCAAGCCGAGCTGACTCCGGCCGGCCAGCTCTACCGGTACGGCTGGGAGTGCTTGGAGGACGAGCATGGCGGCCTGACGGACCAGGCGATCGACCCTGAAGAGGATCCACTGGAAACCATCTCCGCCGAAGAGTTCCGGCAGGTGTGGACTCGGTGAGCGGGTTGGACCACCACTTTAGGAGCGAGGTGGGGCGACTTGTGTTGTGACTTGCGGGTTCCCCGCCTTGAGCAGAGTTCGGCGGCACGCGCCTCGGTGTACCCCGATTCCCCGTGACTCCCCGCCCGTTCTGGTACGGATGTGGCACGACCGCTCTTCGTCCTGGAGCGGCCGGCCCGTGTTTCTCCGCTGACTGCCTCCGATGGGGCAGGCGGGGCGCGAACCCTTTGCCGTCCTGTCACCGCGGGTCGACACCCCATATCTTGATGGGCTCGTACGCTCCATCGCGGAAGTCGAAGACAGCCACTTCGGTGTCGGATATGTGTCGGAAGTGGCCCCCATAGCCGGGCTGCGCGATGTGTGGGGCGAGCAGGTCCAACAGGCCCCGGAGGTAAAGCATGGAGTCGTCGATCCAGTGGTTGCGTGCGAAAAGTTCCCACTCGTACCTCTCCCCGGAACTCGTGAACTCTTGCACCTCGCGACGCAGGGACACGACGTCTCCACCGGGCATCCGGCGGTTGTTGTAGTTGTCGGGGACGAGCAGTGGGTACAGATACTCGTCTTGGTCGTCGAGACCTTCGGGGAACTCGGCGTCCATGCCCAAGTGCCACCGCAGGGCGGCCATGACCCATTCGGGGGTGTCGTCGCGTAAGTAGCAGGAAAGGACGACCTCGTAGCGCTCACTCATGGACGGCATTGTGCACGGTAGGACTGACACCGCCACGACGGTCGTGCTTCCACATGCCCCTCGATGCGAACTATGGGTCCGAGGGTCGCTGAGGTCTCCTGGCCTGGTGACTGGACTGTTAGCGGCTCCGGGAGGTTGCCTGTCGTCGATCGCGTGCGGTACCGCCGTGATCATGCGAGCCGTGTTCAGGATGTACGACGAGATCTCTACACCAGGTACCTCACGGCCCTGACCGAGAGTTCGTCTTCCCTACGACTGATCATCCTGCCGGAGGCTTACCCAACTGCTCACTACCAGGCTGCCTTGGATGCCTTTCGAGACTCCGCGGTGCTTACGCGGCGCTATGAGATCAACCTGCAGGCACCGCCAGCAGTCAAAGAGAAGTCGGATCGCGCGTACCGCCTCTTGCGTCAGTGGCGAGATCTGCTCGATGCGAGGCCGGACCTCTCCCTGGCCTCGGCGGAATACATCGAAGCTCTTGATCGGTTCCACCAAGCACGCAAGGACCTCCAGGCCGTAATGCGTGAAAGCCTCTGATATGGGGCCCCGTTGGCCCGCAGCCAGTGGAGTCTGGCTGGAGGCCGGCTGGTGGGGCATCGTTCATGCCTTGCCGACCGTGCCCCGCCCCGAATGCAGGCTTTGAACTCTGGCCTCATCCTTATCAGGTCGATCACTACGGACCGTCGGAGCCGGGGCACTCGCTGCCTGCGGCATTGTGGTGGCCGCTAGAGTTCGCACCAATCCGCGATCGTCCGTCGTTGTTGGTGTCAGACGTTGGTGTCAGACACCAAGTGCGCACTTGACGCTTGCCAGGCTGAGATGTAGGGGGTTCCTCTGTCTGAAGCACTCCTGCATCGTGGCGGAGCCGCCTACAGATCGACCTGGCGCTTTCGGAAGCGCTCCAGTCAGCCCGGCCCGACCAGCCCCGGCATCGGCTCCGAAGCAAGGTGATGTTTGCCATGTGATCACCTGCTAGACCTGTATGGGTCATATGCCGATGGCTAAGATCTGTCGGAATTTGACAGCGATGATCGACTAGAGCTGAATCGGTCGACGTCGCACTAATGGGGAGGGCTTATGGGGTCCAGAATGCGAACGATCCGCATCGCCGCGGTGAGCGTGGGGGCGGCTCTGACGCTGGGTGCGGTAGCAGCACCGGCAATGGCACAGCCGCAGCGGCCCACGGTGGCAGTCAAAGTGCAGGCCACGGCAGCCCCCGCGCCAACGGGACTCACCTACACCTACGACGCCGCCACCCAAACCGTGACGGTTACCTGGGACCCCAAGGATCCGGCGGACACCGTCACCCGCAACTACCGCCCGGGTTTCTGCGGACCGACGCCGCAATATCCCTGCTTCTCTTCGTCCCAGGTCATCCTGGGCAACTCCTTCTCCTTCACGAAGGCGCCCAACACCGATCCCCTATACGTCAAGATCTACGCTGAGAACGCCACCCACCAACTCACCGGCTCCCAGATCCTGACCGTTACCGTCTGATCAGGTGCCACTGCCGTGCACCGGCAGCTCCAAGGGGCCCCGGTTGTTTCCGGGGCCCCTTCGGCCTAACCTCCCGAGACGCTGACTTGAGTGATCTTCCCGGCACCTGCAAGTTCCTGGCAGATCACCTTCACCACGCCCTCCCCAGCTCCCATCCCGTCTGCCGTCGGCCCACATACCGTGGAGCGGGCGTGGTCCCTGGCTTCCAGGTGGAGCGCGCCACTGTACGAACGACCTGGACGCCAGGGAGCGCGTCTGCTCGGCTCTGCCTGGGGCGACGGCAGACGGGATGGGAGCTCTCCGCGCACGCCACTGCCCGGCCGGTTCGCCGGAACTGGTCTCAGCGCCGGTGAGCAGTGGCTGGCCGCATCTCTCGAACCCGCCGCCGGAACGGAAGGGGAACCGACCACATGAACGACCGCTACCTGTCCATCGACCAGGTCGCCGAGCTGCTCGGTACGACCGCCCGCTTCCCTCGGCCGGCTCATCGAGGAGCGGCGCATCCGGTACGTCAAGGTCGGCCGGCACGTCCGTATCCCCGAGAGCGCGGTCGAGGAGTTCCTCGCGGCGCGAACGGTAGAGCCGATCCGACTCCGGCGCGCGGGACTCCGGAGGGCTGCCTGATGGCCAACAGGAAGGGCAGGCGCAGGCGCTTTGGAGCCGTACGGCAGTACCGGTCCGGCCGCTGGACCGCTTCGTATCTCGGGCCCGACAACGAGCGCATCCGTGCGGACGAGACCTTCGAGACCAAGAAGGACGCGGAGATCTGGCTGTCCCAGGTTGAGGCAGACCTCAGCCGCGGGGACTGGCGCGCTCCCGACGCCGGGGCGGTCAACTTCCGTGTCTACGCCGAGAAGTGGGTCGAGAACGGGAGTTGGCCGTTCGCACCGAGGACCTGTACAAGCACCTGCTCCGACTCCACATCCTCCCCACCTTCGGCGCCCTCGACCTGGACGAGATCACCGCTCCCCGCGTCCGTGAGTGGCGTGCTGAGCGCCTCCGCACCACAAAAGCGAAGACCACCGTCGCCAAGGCGTACCGCCTCCTCAAGGGAATCCTTGAGACGGCCGTCGATGACGACCTGATCAGCCGCAACCCGTGTCGCATCAAGGGCGCGGGCAGAGTCGGCTGCTGAACGGCGCATCGCCACCGTCGCCCAGGTCGACGCCCTCGCCGACGCGATCGGTATCCGCTGGCGGCTCATGGTCTACCCAGGCGCGTACGGCCCGATGCGCCCCGAAGAGCTGGCAGGCCTTCGCCGCCGGGACGTCGACCTCGACAACCTCGTGATCCGTGTCCGCGTCGCCGAGCCTGAGCGAACCAACGGCAAGCGTGCTCCCGGTGAGACGAAGTCCGACGCGGGTGTCCGCGCGGTCGTCCTCCCGGCCTTTCTTCAGAAGGAGGCGAAGCAGCACCTCGCCTGGTTCGCCGAGAAGGAGCCTGACGGCCTGGTCTTCGTCGGCGAGAAGGGCGCGCCCTTCCGGCGCACCTCTTTCGGCCGTAAATGGAGGCGCGCCCGCGCAGTCGTCGGCCTGCCGGAAGACTTCCGCTTCTACGACCTTCGTCACACCGGACACACGCTCTCGACCCGTTCGGGCGCCACACTCAAGGACACGATGGTCCGGGCTGGCCAGTCCTCCGAGAAGGCCGCGCTGATCTATCAGCACTCCGACGAGAAGCGGCAGCGTGATCTTGCGGCCGGGCTCGACGACATGGTCCGTACCGAGCGTGCGAAGCACCACAAGGACAGTCCCGCGCACCACAAAGAGAAGCGCGCTGGAAGCTAGCCGAATCCTTATGGTGCGGATGTGGTGCGCGCCCCGCCCACCGGTCTGGACAACAAAGAACCCCCGGGTCATTGACCTGGGGGTTTCGCATGGAGCGGGTGACGAGAATCGAACTCGCGCTCTCAGCTTGGGAAGCTGATGTTCTACCATTAAACTACACCCGCGTAAGACGCCGGTCAGGACCGGTGTCGGAACGCAACGTCACTTTACCTCATGTCCGGCCCCCGGTGCTGAAGCCGTGGGGCCTGAGTGCGTTTCAGGGGCGGGACGGGACTGCGGGGGGCGGGAGTTGGGGCGTACGGTGGAGGGGTGGGAGAGGGTCCGGGCGGGACTGGGGTGCCGCCTGGAGGGCCGTCCCGTCCATCCCGTAATGTGGCTTTTGTCGTCAGGCGAGCAGTAGCCGGACGCGGCTCTTGGGGAAGGGACTCTGGGACTTGATGGAGCGCACCGTCGTCCGATGTGCCGATGGGCACGTGTTCAGTACCGCAACGTTCCCGATGCAGCAGGCCGAGCGGCTCGGCCCCGGTCGGCTCCTCCGGTGTCCACGGTGTGCCCGGCTCCGCAGCGTGGTGCCGGTCGCCTTGGAGAAGCATCAGCACTGAAGCATCAGCACTGAAGCATCAAGCACCGAGGCACTACAGCGGTGGCATTGAAGCGGTAGCACCGAAGGACCAGCACCGCTGACAACAGGGAACGTCCAGGCGCGCGGGCCGTCCGATTGTGGTCGGTCCGCGCGCCTTGCGTATCCTCGGGACGTGCTTCTCTCAGACAAGGACATCCGGGCCGAGATCGACGCCGGACGGGTACGGATCGATCCCTACGACGAATCGATGGTGCAGCCGTCCAGTGTCGATGTGCGGCTTGATCGGTACTTCCGGGTGTTCGAGAACCACCGGTACCCGCACATCGACCCCTCCGTCGAGCAGGTCGATCTGACGCGAATGGTGGAGCCGGAGGGGAACGAGCCGTTCATCCTCCACCCCGGGGAGTTCGTCCTCGCCTCCACCTACGAGGTCATCACCCTCCCCGACGATCTCGCCTCGCGGCTCGAAGGCAAGAGTTCCCTCGGGCGGCTCGGGCTCGTCACCCACTCCACCGCCGGGTTCATCGACCCCGGCTTCTCCGGGCATGTCACCCTGGAGCTGTCCAACCTCGCCACGCTTCCCATCAAGCTCTGGCCAGGCATGAAGATCGGCCAGCTGTGCATGTTCCGGCTCAGCTCGCCCGCGGAGTTCCCGTACGGGAGCGAGCGGTACGGGTCGCGGTACCAGGGGCAGCGGGGGCCCACGGCCTCCCGCTCCTTCCTCAACTTCCATCGGACCCAGGTGTGACGGGCCAGGCGGCGGAGATATGAGCGAGATACGGGAGAACCTGAGCTACGAGGCGTTCGGCACCGCCGTCCGCGAGCTCGCGCAGACCATCGCCGACGACGGGTACGAGCCGGACATCGTGCTCACCATCGCCCGAGGCGGGGTGTTCGTCGCCGGCGGGCTCGCCTACGCCCTCGACTGCAAGAACATCCACCTCGTCAACGTCGAGTTCTACACGGGCGTCGGAACCACCCTCGAGATGCCCGTCATGCTCGCGCCCGTGCCCAACGTCATCGACTTCTCCCAGAAGAAGGTGCTGATCACCGACGACGTCGCCGACACCGGCAAGACACTCAAGCTGGTGCGCGATTTCTGCCTCGACGCCGTCGCCGAGGTCCGCAGCGCCGTGATCTACGAGAAGTCGCAGTCGCTGGTGAAGTGCGAGTACGTGTGGAAGCGCACCGATCAGTGGATCAACTTCCCGTGGTCCGTCCAGCCGCCCGTGGTCCGTCGCAAGGGGCAGATCCTCGACGCCTGAGGGGCATTCTCGCAGGCGGCTACGACGATGGGCTCCCGGTCACGACCGGGAGCCCATCGTCGTCGTACGGCATACGTACGGCCTGCGTACGGCTGCGTTCCTAGAACGTGCCCAGCTTCACGATCGACAGCAGGGCGATCAGCTGGATCGCCGACGCGCCCAGCGCCTTCGGCCACGGCAGGTCGTGGGACTTGGAGACCATCAGGGTCAGCAGGGTGCCGGCCACGAGCCAGGTGGCCCAGCCCAGGATCTGCACGAAGGGGGCGTCGCCGCCGAGGAACATCGCGACGACCAGGCGGGGCGCGTCCGTGAGGGACATGATCAGCACAGAGAGGCCGACCGTCGGCTGCCAGGCGCCGTCGCCGCCGAGCTGGCGGGCCAGGGTGTGGGTGACCACGCCCAGGATGAAGGAGGACACCACCATCGCCACCGCCGTGACCAGGACGATGGGGACCGCGTTCGAGAGCGTCGCGTTGATCGCGTCCTGGCGGGCGCCGTCGAAGCCGAAGACCGCGAGCAGGCCGTAGAGGAAGGTCACGATGAGGGCGGGGCCCCACATCGTGTAGTCGCGCATCTGCAGGAACGTCTGGTTGGGGGACAGGAAGATCCCCCGCAGCAGGTCCTTCCAGTGCAGGCGGGGGCCGATCGGGCCGGCCGGGGCCGAGCCCGCGCGGTAGGTGTCGCCCTGGTTGTACGGGTCCTCGCCGACCGAGAAGGCCTGGGTGTGGCCGGGTTGGTTGGCCGCGTACGGGTCCGGGCCGCCCTGGGGGGCGTACGGGTCGTTGCCGTCACCGACACCGTCACCGAAGTACTCCGGCTCGCCCTGTCCGCCGTAACCACCGGGGCCGCCGTAGCTTCCGGGGGCGCCCGGGCCTGCCGGGCCGCCGTTCGTCTGCGGCCACGGGCTGCCGCCGCCGTTGCCGCCGCGGCCGTAGGGCTGCTGTCGCGGGTGGGGCTGCGGCGCCGGCGGGTAGCCGTACGACGGTCCCTGGGGCGTCTGCTGTCCGTACGGGGGTTGTTGCGGTCGCGCTTGGGGGGTCCGGTTGTCCCGGCCGCCGCGTCCGATCCTGAATCCAGCCACGTCTTCGAACGTACCTGGTCCGCGCGGATGACGTGCCGGGCCGGCCCGATCGGGACCGGCTTTGCTGCCGAGCTGTGACATCCCCTAAGGGGCTGGCGGGGGAACTGACGGCAGGGGGTGGGGGGTTGGTCAGGGGAATGCCGTAAGGGGCCCGCTCACGGCCCCCCGCAACCCTAAGAGCGCCCGCTCACGGCCTCCCCGTAACCCTAAGGAGCGCCCGCTCACGGCCTCCCCGTAACCCTAAGGAGCGCCCGCTCACGGCCTCCCCGTAACCCTAAGGAGCGCCCGCTCACGGCCCCCCCTAACCCTAAGAGCGCCCGCTCACGGCCCCTCGTAACCCTGAAAGCGCCCGCTCACGGTCATGCCGCGCGCGACGCCCCCGCGTCGGAAGGACACGGGGGCGTCGGCTGCGGGATACGTCGTGCGGGCACATGACCGCACGTACAACCTCACGTACGGCCGGCTACCCCCACCGGCTACTTCACCGGCTGCGGCTCCGGCTCGCTCTCCGACTCCGACGTGCCCGCCGGGGGCTCGTCGTCCACCGGGGTCCTGACCGACTCCAGGAGCAGCTGGGCCACGTCGACGACCTGGATGGACTCCTTCGCCTTGCCGTCGTTCTTCTTGCCGTTCACGGAGTCCGTGAGCATGACCAGGCAGAACGGGCAGGCCGTCGAGACGATGTCCGGGTTGAGGGCGAGGGCCTCGTCGACTCGCTCGTTGTTGATGCGCTTGCCGATCCGCTCCTCCATCCACATCCGCGCGCCACCGGCGCCGCAGCAGAAGCCGCGCTCCTTGTGGCGGTGCATCTCCTCGTTGCGCAGGCCCGGGACGCCCGCGATGATCTCGCGCGGCGGCGTGTAGATCTTGTTGTGGCGGCCCAGGTAGCACGGGTCGTGGTACGTGATGATGCCCTCGACCGGGGTCACCGGGACCAGCTTGCCCTCGTCGACGAGGTGCTGGAGCAGCTGGGTGTGGTGGATGACCTCGTAGTCGCCGCCGAGCTGCGGGTACTCGTTGCCGATCGTGTTGAGGCAGTGCGGGCAGGTGGCGACGATCTTCTTCGCCGACTTGGGCTTGCGTGACTCCTCGGTCACCTTGCCCTCGTCGTCCGTCTCCTCGCCGAACGCCATGTTCAGCGCCATGACGTTCTCCATGCCGAGCTCCTGGAACAGGGGCTCGTTGCCGAGGCGCCGGGCCGAGTCACCCGTGCACTTCTCGTCGCCGCCCATGATCGCGAACTTGACGCCCGCGATGTGCAGGAGTTCCGCGAACGCCTTGGTGGTCTTCTTGGCGCGGTCCTCCAGGGCGCCGGCGCAGCCGACCCAGTACAGGTACTCGACCTCGGACAGGTCCTCGATGTCGCGGCCGACGACCGGGATCTCGAAGTCGACTTCCTTCGTCCACTCCAGGCGCTGCTTCTTGGCCAGCCCCCAGGGGTTGCCCTTCTTCTCCAGGTTCTTGAGCATCGTGCCCGCCTCCGAGGGGAAGCTGGACTCGATCATCACCTGGTAGCGGCGCATGTCGACGATGTGGTCGACGTGCTCGATGTCGACGGGGCACTGCTCGACGCAGGCGCCGCAGGTGGTGCAGGACCACAGGACGTCGGGGTCGATGACGCCGTTGTCCTCCAGCGTGCCGATCAGCGGGCGCTCGGCTTCGGCGAGAGCGGCGGCCGGGACGTCCTTCAGCTGCTCCGCGGACGCCTTCTCCTCGCCCTCCATGGTCTTGCCGCCGCCGGCCAGCAGGTAGGGGGCCTTGGCGTGCGCGTGGTCGCGCAGCGACATGATCAGGAGCTTCGGGGAGAGGGGCTTGCCGGTGTTCCAGGCCGGGCACTGCGACTGGCAGCGACCGCACTCGGTGCAGGTGGAGAAGTCCAGCAGGCCCTTCCAGGAGAACTGCTCGACCTGGGAGACGCCGAAGACGTCGTCGTCGCCGGGGTCGGTGAAGTCGATCGGCTTGCCGCCGGACGTCATCGGCTGCAGGGCACCCAGCGCCGTACCGCCGTCGCTCTCCCGCTTGAACCAGATGTTCGGGAACGCCAGGAAGCGGTGCCAGGCCACACCCATGTTGGTGTTCAGGGACACCGTGATCATCCAGATCATGGTGGTGCCCAGCTTGATCATGGCGGTCAGGTAGACCAGGGTCTGCAGGGTGCCGACGCTCAGGCCCTTGAAGGCCAGGACCAGCGGGTACGAGGCGAAGTACGCGGCCTCGTAGTGCTCCACGTGGTGGATCGCGCCCTCCAGGCCGCGCAGCACGTAGATGGCGAGGCCGATGGTGAGGATGACGTACTCGACGAAGTACGCCTGGCCCATCTTGGAGCCCGCGAAGCGGGACTTGCGGCCGGGCCGGGAGGGCAGGTTCAGCAGGCGGATGACCATCAGGACCGCGATGCCCACGGTCGTCATCGCCGCGATGAACTCGATGTACAGCTCGTACGGCAGGAAGCCGCCGATCACCGGGAGCGTCCAGTCGGCCTGGAAGAGCTGGCCGTAGGCGGTGATGATGGTCGGCGGCAGCGTCAGGAAGCCGATCGCCACGAACCAGTGGGCGAAGCCGACGATGCCCCACCGGTTCATCCGGGTGTGACCGAGGAACTCCTTCACCAGCGTCACGCTGCGCTGGTAGGGGTTGTCGGTCCGGGCGCCGGCGGGCAGGGGCTGGCCGAGCTTGAAGTGCCGGACGAACTGGCCGATCGCGCGTGCGAGCAGCGCGACGCCGACCACGGTCAGAACCAGCGACACGATGATCGCGGCGAGTTGCATTTCGGGGCTCCTCGGGCCTGCGAGGGGTTTTGTCGGGGGTCTCTCCCTGAAGGGGTTCCCCGAGATTACTAAGCGGTAACTTATGCAGTCCTCTGAGACTACCCGCATCCTGTGCCGCACTGTAGTCAGAGGTGCGGTGATCTGTGCTACTGAGGCAGACCTCAGTGGCCGTACGGCGGCGGCACGCCGAGTCGTTCATGTTATTCACGGCAAATCATTACATCCGGCTTAATTTGGACCTGTGCTCTACGGGATTCTCGCCGCCATCGCCGCCCTGCTCCTCGCCGCCGCGCTCGCCGCCCTGCTCCGGGTTCCGGCCCGGCGCCTCGGGGTGGTCGACCGGCGGCGGCAGCGAGTCGTGCCGCTGTGCGGCGGCGTGGCGGTCGTGCTCACCACCTGTGTGGTCGTGGCGGCCTGGGAGTGGGCCGGCGCCGCGCCGCTCGGGGACGGGATCCGGGAACTGCTCGTGGCCGGGGCCGCCGTCGCCGCGCTCGGGCTGGTCGCCGACGTGCGGCGGGTCAAGGCGCGGTTCCTCGTCTGCGGTACGGCCGTGGCGGCGGCCTGTGTGGTGCCGTACGGCGAACTCGGGCTGGGCGGCGGGGTGTTGGCCGCGGGGTGGATCGTCTTCGTGGCCCTGGGGTTCCGCACGCTCGACCACGCGGACGCGCTGGCCGGGACCGTGGGTGTGGTGACCGCCTTCGGGGTGGGCGTGGTGGCGGCGGCCGAGGTGATGGACGGGCCGGCCGTGCTGCTGAGCGTGCTGGCCGCCGCGCTGACCGGGTTCCTGATGCACAACTGGCCTCCCGCCCGTGTGGGGCTGGGTTCCTGCGGCTCCTTGTTCACCGGGTTCCTGCTCGCCGCGGTGGCCACCTTCGCCCGTACCGGGTACGGACTGGTCGCCAGCGCGGAGGTGTTGTTCGCGCTGACAGCGGTCGCCGCGGCGGACGTACTCCTCGTGCTGCTGTCGCGGCGGCTGGCGGGGCGGCCCCCGCTGCGGGGCGGCCCGGACCATCTCGCCCACCGGTTGCGGCGGCTCGGGCTCACGCCACCGGGCGTGACCGTCGTGATCGGTGCCGCCGCCTTCTCCGCGGTGGCCGTCGGCGTGCTCGTGCACGTCGGCTGGGGCACGCGGACGGGCACGCTGTGGGTGGCCGGCGTGACCCTGGCGGTCGTGCTGGGACTGCTCAGGGTTCCGGTGTACGGCCTGCGGCGCCCCGGCGGGTACGCACACCGTCGGGCGGCAGGCGGGGTTCCCGGCACCCTGCGCACCGCTGATGTCCCTGGCTCCCGGCACACCACCGATCGCCGCGGCCCCCGCCGTCAGCCCGGATACCCCACGCGGCCTTTCGGGCAACCCGCATCGGTGCAGATCGGTGCGCCTGGGCGGGGAGGCAGCGGATAGGAACCGAGCGAGGCGGCGGATGAATCCGTCAGTGTTCCATCCTCCCGGCGACGACGGAATCACCCACGGCACGTGCGGTCGGCACCGAATGGGCGACAGCGCTTTCGGTGCCCCCCGGTAATTCCCGTAAGAGCGCAAGTCAAGGGAGGGATTCGACAGCCATGCAGGTGAACTCCTTGCCTGCTTTCCATAACCGGCGGTTCAGTCCCCCTAGGGTGATGCGGGCACACCGTGTTGACGGTGGGCATACTGTGCCCTGATCGAAAAGAATGGAAATTCTCGCATGATGCGTTCGGGCTGGAGTGACTACGGAACACGGTTCGCCGACGAGGAGAGCGTGGAAACGTACGCACGCCTGTATGGCGAAGGTACTTACGACGAATACGTCTGGTCCCTTGAGCGCCCAACTGTCGTCGATCTGCTGAGGCAGGAACGCCACCAGCGAGGCCGCCTGCGGTTGCTGGACTTCGCCTGTGGTACCGGCCGCACCCTGGCCGCGGTGGATGAGGTGGCGGACGAACTCACGGGCGTGGACATCTCGGCCGAGATGGCACGGCACGCCGCTCGTTCGAGCCCTAAAGCGGATATCAAGGTCGGCTGCGTGCTGAGCGAGGAGTTGTTGTCCGGGCCTTACGACGCAGTCACCATCTTCCGCTTCTTCTTGAACGCGCCCCAGAAGTTGAGGCTCCCGGTGCTGCGCAAAATCAGAGAGCACATGGAACGGGACGCCCTACTGGTGTTCAACAACCACGGCCACTGCCCGAGCCTGCGTTCGCTCGCCGTTCGCGTGCCGAAACCCAGGCCGCAGCATCCCAACGAACTCCGGCACCGGGACATCGCCCAACTCCTGAGTGACTCCGGTTTCCGGATCGAGCGGCGGTATGGCTTCTCCCTGTTTCCGCCGGTCCTTCACCGTCATCTGCCTGCTCCCGTCCTGCGCAGAGCCGATGCCGCGGCCGCTTCACCCCGCCTGCGACGGATCCCCCAAAGGGTGATGAGCGAGCAGTTGTACGTCGCCCGAGCCGTGGGGGAGCCGTGATGAGTGCTGCCCATGAGTGGCGGTGCGGACTTCTGCGCGCCGGCCCGCTGGGGCGGCGCGTGGGGCTGCGGACGACGGGCGGCCGCAACGGTGCGGCGGCGGCCCGCGTCATCGACCGGCCGTCACGGCTGATGGGTCGTGTGGCGTCCTTCCTCGATCAGCTCGTTGTGCGCATGGACATCGGCCCCCGGGCCGATGATCCGCTGGCGGCAGTGGAGCCGCAGTTGCGGAGGTTTCTGGACGAGGCGGACGGCGCCGCCTGCATGCACTCGTCCATGCCTGGGCGGTCGATCGCGGCTCTGGTCGCCGGAGGAAGTCCGCGGTACGTCCTCAAGATCGGACAGGCTGACGATCATCCGCTCCGCAACGAAGCGGAGTTCCTCAAAAGGACAGCCGGGATGGCGCTTTCTTTCCGGGTCCCGGACCTGACGTACGCGGATGTCGTGGGTGAGCACTACGTGGTGGCGACTCACGCTTGGCGGCGCGCGCAATTCGCGGGGATGCTGACACGGAACGAGCTTCTGGGAATCACCGAAGTTCTCGCCACAGCAGGGCCCGGCAGCGGATCTCTCGTCCATGGTGATCTGGCGCCGTGGAACATCCTGAGGACCCCCGAGGGCATCGGCGTCATCGACTGGGAGACGGCGACATTCGCGGACCAGCCCCTGCGGGATCTGATCCATTACGTGGTACAGACAGGCGCGATTCTCCGGTGGACCGACGTGCCGACCGTGACCCGGGAACTGACCCACCCTCGGGGGTTGGTCTCCGAACTCGCTCGTCGGCTCGGCCTTGTCCGGTCGCAGGCGGAAGAGGCGGTACACGCCTACTTCGCCGGCCTTTCGCCGGTAAGCGTCAGGCAGGTGCAGCGCTTTCGGGACGGGGTCGCGACCGCCGTGGGGATCCCTCCCGTGCGGTAACGCGCGCCTCATGCTGTACATCGACGCATCGCAGATATTCTTGCTGGCGCCGTACCGCGAAAGGTGACCATGCTCAAGTCGATGCTCGTGGACTATTCGAATCCGAACTCACAGGCACGCCGCAGTCCTGGACTCACGCACCGGTCACTCCCGCTCAGGTCGTGTGCGTAAATCTCGATTCTCATCACGAGTGCCGCGAGGGCAGGGTGACCGGGTTGGTGGGCGATGCCTGTGACTTGCCTGACGCTCTGCGGAACGAGCGTTTCGATCTTGTGTACTCGAATTCACTAATGGAGCGTGTGGGCGGGCACAGCTGACGGCAGCGCTTCGCTGAAACCGTGTACACCGGCGGAGATCTCCACTGGGTACAGACTCCCTACCGCTACTTCCCCGTCGAACCCCACTGGCTCTTCCCTGGTATGCAGTGGCTCCCTTTCCGGGCCAAAGTGGCGGTGGTTCGGCACTGGCCGCACGGAACGTCCCGCCAGCACCGTCGGCCGCCGACTGTGACGGAGGCCGCGGCGAAGGCCGCCGAAGTGGAACTCTCTCGGCGACGGAGATGCGAACGTATTTCCCCCACTCGCAGATCTGGTTCGAGCGCTTCGCCGGACTTCCGAAGTCCCTGGTGGCGAGAGGCTGAACCTCGATTCGTCAGCAGGATTCGGCGGGTGACCTGCTCGGCAGTTGGCCCGTAATGTCCTCGGGTCGTCCGAGGCGGGCCGTCGCATGACGCTGCGGGTACGCCGGGTGCCACGGGCCAGGAGTGCTGGCGGTCTTGCCGCCGGGGCGGACGGGCCCGGGGCACGATCAGCCGCATGCCCTCCGGCCGGCCTCACGGGTATTCAGCCCGGTCAGCTCGGCGACGAAGCTGCCCTCCCAACGCTGCCGTCCTGGTGCACGGAGGTCTCCCAGGCACCGGGCCAGGAAGTATTCCTTGTGCTGGCTCGGAACGGCCAGAACGAGAATGTCCGGCCGCGCCTCACGGACGGTGGCCACCACCGGTGGCTCCTGCAGCTCGTTCCCGTACCGTTCCGGTAGCCGACGATCTCCACGCCCTGGTCGGCGACGATGCGTGCCGTTTTCTCCACCACCGACTGCTCGGCGCCCAGCCGGGACACGCGGTATCCATGGCGCGCGGCGTTGCGCCACAGCGACCACCTGGTCCGGGCGGGACTGCTGCGCGGGTCTCCCCCGCTTCTGGAGGACGACGTGACTGATGCTCGTCGGCACGGTCTCGTGCGGTATCCGAGGATGACCGACAACCGGGTTCACGGCCTGGCCGGCGAGCGACTCCTGGGTTGGCACCTGTGGGTGCATTGACCCCAGGGGTGATCAGCGGCCAGGCCCGACCCGGCACATGACGCGGTGTCAGGCCTGCGGCCTGTCCAACGGTGCGGCAGGCCGACCGGCGACAAGCCGGTGGTCCGTCATGCACGCGAGCGAAGCGGCGCCTGAGCAACGGATAGCACAGACGGTGCAGTCGTACGGAACGCGCGAAAGCCCCTGGACGGAAATCCCGCTTCGTCAGCAAATGCAATGTGCCGACCGCGTGGTAGTTCATGCCCAGGCGCTCGCAGCAACCGGACGAACAGTCCGTATCCGGCACCGTAGTGGACGTACAGGCCGTCGGCGCCGAACATGCGGACCAGCACCGAGGCAGCCGCGGATACAGGTGCAGGTTGCGCTGTACGACACCGGTGTTGATGGCCGCCGCGGCCTCCGAGTAGGCCTCGTCCAGCCAGTGCGGCGCGTCGACGAACCTAGGGGCACGCGTCTCACATGCGGTACGTGGCCTCGTGGCGTCCGAGCACCGTGCCACGGTGGGTGACGCGCGTGGTGCCGCCGCAGATCCCGCACGAGGCGGTCATGTGGTCACCTTGTCGCCGACGGCCACCGATGCCCGGTGCGGCGTCCCGGGGATGGAGGGACGCAGGATCGAGTCGAGTTCGGCGTCGACCATGAGGCGGGCCAGTTCGGGGGCGTGGGTGGCGGCTTTCCAGCCCAGGACCTGTTCGGCCTTGGAGGCGTCCCCGACGAGGTCGTCGACCTCGGAGGGGCGCAGGTAGCGTTCGTCGAAGCGGATGTGGTCGCGGTAGTCGAGGCCGAGGTGGGCGAAGCAGTGTTCGGCGAAGTCGCGGACGCTGTGGCTGGTGCCGGTGGCGAT
>JODI01000040.1 GCA_000720805.1 Streptomyces violaceoruber | reverse complement strand
CACCGTTCCCGCCCCCCGTCCCTCCACGGTCGTGAAGCCCCCGATCATCACGCAGGCCGAGTGGGGCGCCTCCACGGACTACGACGGCACACCCGCCTACGGCACCGAGATCAAGGCCGCCGTCATCCACCACACCGGCACGGACAGCGACAACACGCTGTCCTGCGCCGAGTCCCGGGCCCGGATGCGTTCCATCCAGCAGGAGCACTTCGCCCGCGGCTACTACGACATCGGCTACAACTTCGTCGTCGACAGGTGCGGCCAGATCTTCGAAGGCCGCAGCGGCGGGACGGACCTGCCGGTGATCGGCGCCCACGACATCGGCTTCAACACCAACACCGTCGGCATCTCGTACATCGGCAACTTCGAGACCGCCAAGCCCAGCCGCGCCGCGCTCGACGCGATCGCGCGGATCGTGGCGTGGAAGTTCGGGATGTACGGCATCGACCCGACCGGCAAGGTCACACTGACCTCCGGCAGCCCCAAGGGCCAGGACGGCAACCTGGTCGAGCAGGGCACGTCGATCACGCTGCCGCGTGTCTTCGGCCACCGGGACACCAACGCGACGGCCTGCCCCGGCAAGAACCTCTATCCGAAACTGGCGCAGATCGCCTCCCTCGCGAAGACCCCGGGCATCTCGCACGCCCTGGCCACCTCCGACGTCAACCGGGACGGCGTGACGGACCTGGCAGCGGGTGTGCCGCGGGCCAACGCCGTGAAGGTGGTCCCGGGCGGCGTCGACGGCCCGGTCCCGGCGGCGAAGGTGTCGCTGACGCAGAGCAGCCCGGGTGTGCCCGGCTCCACCGAGACGGGTGACAACTTCGGCGCGTCCACCGCGTGGGGCGACGTCAACGGCGACGGTTACGCCGACCTCGCGATCGGCGCTCCCGGCGAGGACGACACCAGCGGCAACGCGGACCGCGGCTCGGTCACGGTGATGTACGGCCCGGCGCTCGACACCGGCTTCTCGTACAGCACTTCGGGGGTCACGGCGGCCGGCGCCAAGCTCGGCACGACGGTCGCCGTCGGCGACTTCAACGGCGACGGCAAGGCGGACGTCTTCTCGGCCGGCACCGGCAGGGGCGGCAACTGGAACGTCCGGCTCAGCGGCACCAAGTACCTGTACGGCACGCTCACCTCGGCCACCGGCTCGGTCGCCTACCTCGACGCCGCGACCGGCGACTTCAACCGGGACGGCTACGCCGACGTGGCCCTCAACTACCGCGACACCGGCGGCATCGGCCGCGTGGTCCGCTTCGCGGGCTCGGCGTCGGGCCTGACGAAGGTGGGCGTGATCTCGGTCAAGGGAGGCCGCTCGATCGCCGCGGGCGACGTGAACGGCAACGGCTACGACGACATCGTGATCGGCCAGCCGTACGCCTCCGAGTCGGGCGGCAAGTCCGGCGGCCAGGTGACGATGCTCCCGGGCACCTCGACCGGGTTCACCACGACCGGCATGAGCGTCATCCACCAGGACACGGCCTACGTCCCCGGCGGCAACGAACTCGACGACGCCTTCGGCGCCTCCGTCTCCGTCGGTGACTCCAACGCGGACGGATACGCCGACGTCGTCGTCGGCGCCCCGTACGAGGACCTCTCCCGGGACGGCGGCAACCGCGCCGACGCCGGCGACGCGGTCCTCCTCAAGGGCACCTCCACCGGTCTCACCGGCTCCGGTTCGATCGGCGTCTCGCAGGACACCTCCGGCGTCCCCGGCGCCACCGAGACCGCCGACCACTTCGGCTCGGCGGTCTCCCTGTCCGACCTCTCCGGCTACGGCCGCGCCGACCTCACCTTCGGCGTGGAGAACGAGGACGGCGGCGACGGCATCCTCATGTATCTCCCGAGCAACAGCACGGGCCTCGGCTACAGCCAGACGGTCATCCTCAGCAAGACGACCCTGGGCACCCCGACAGACGCCCACCTGGGCCGGACGCTGACGCCGTAGCGGTCCTGACCGGACAGGCCGACGTCGTACGACGGCCGGGGCCCCCACCGCTGGGACCCCGGCCGCCAGGGCCCTTCTGATGGATCTCCGTGGGTCGCGACGCCGCGGAGATCCATCAGAAGGGCCCTGGGCTTCTGCCCGGCCCTACCCGGCGGCGGCTCGCGTCGCGTCCCTGCACAGCAGCCGCAGCGACCCGTCCCCGGCGAAGCAGCGGTGGGCCTCCTCGATCGGATCCCACAGCTTGCCGTCCGGGGTGCGGACCCAGTGGTCGCCGCCGGTCGCCCACCACTCGGCGCCGGTCTGACGGACGATCACCTCACCGGCGTACGCACCGAAACCGCGCAGCGCGTTCTCGACGGCGGCGTGCGGCGTTCCCTCCCGGCGTATCCCTTCGATCATCCGGTCGACGCGCCACAGACTCTGCGCCGAGTAGTCGAGCCGCAACCGCGCCCCCTCACGCATCGCCGCCACCGCGTCCGCCGCCCACCGCACGGGCTTCGCCGCGGCCGAGGGCCTGGTTTCCTGGTGTGTCGTCACATCCCGGAAAGCGCCGCGGCTCAGCGATTCGTCACCCGGATCCGGGGGCTGCCCGGGACCGGTGCAGGACCGCCCCACCGCTACCGCACGACGGTCACAGGACTCGCCCACCAGCGAGGTTTACGGCCGCCTGGACGGCAGGACGCCCTATCCGGTGACCGCTCAGCCCCGCTTCACGCGCGCCCGGCGCGACACCACCGCGCGCAGCACGCGCCGCCCTTCCGTCGACACCTCGAGCGCCCGCCGCAGCCCGCCCGCGCCGTGCTCCGCGAGCAGCTCCAGCACGACGACCTGGCGGCGCAGTTCGGCGGTGACGAGCGGCGACATGCCCTCCGTACGGCCCTCCTGGCGGGCGCCGGACAGGGCGGCGTCGCTCTCGTCGGGTGCCGCACCGCCGAGGAGAGCGTGGATCCGGAGCGAGGCGACCGAGCAGGCGTCGGCCCACAACCGCAACTCGGCGGCCGCGGGCTCGGGCGGGGCGGCGGCGAGCATCCGACGGGCGAGCCGCACGGCCTCGTCGCCGGCGGCCGACTCGGCACCCGGTCCGCCGCCCGGCACGTCGCCCGTCTCACCCTCCACCGGTTCCTCCAGGCCCGCGTCGCCGAGCTTGCGGCGGGCCTGCTCCAGCCGCTCGCCCCAGGCGGCGCCGTCCTCACCGTCGGCGAGACCGGCCCACAGGGGCCGCAGGAGCTCGTCGTCCCCGCCCAGCAGGGGCAGGCACCGATCCAAACAAGCCAACCCGCTGGCGGCCAGTCCGCGTTCGTCGGCCTGAGCGATCAGTCCCACCAGGCTCATCCCACGCCTCCCTCGCCGGGCGGTCGTCCCTGACGGAGCCCGCACTTCCCCTTACTGCGCGCGACGGGCCGGGAGTGTCACAGAGGCAGGACGCCGAGCCGGTCGAGCAACCGGAAGAAGAGGTTTTCGGCCAGCTCGTCCGCGGTGGGGTCGGGCTCGGCGCGCAGCACGTCGAGCAGCGGCTCCACCGCCACTCCGTGCCCGGCCTCGGCGGCCCAGGCGACGGCCCGCTCGGCCGCGTCCCGGGGTTCGAGGAAGTAGTCCTCCAGCACCGGCGCGTCGGCGTCGTCCTCCCCCACCGCGTTCTCGTCGTCCCCGAGGTCCTCGTCGCCCTCACGGATGCCGAGTCGTGCCGCCATCGCCGCCCGTCCCAGGCACGCCGTCCAGGCCCCGCTCTCCGGCCCGGCCGCCTCCACGACCACCGACGCGCTGTCCATGACGTATCCGAAGAGTGCCGGCGCCCCGGTCTCGGCGGCGAGCGCGTTCATGCTGCCGACGTCGCCGTCCCTGCTCGGGTACTCCCAGACCTGCCACCCGCCCGGCGCCGACGCCCGCAGGGTGACGCCCTCGGCGTCCGCCGGCGCGGCCAGCTCCGCGAGCGGCCGCTCGGCGCGGCCCACGACGAAATAACCCCAGTACCCCATGTCCGGTCCCCCCGGCTGCTCGTGCGGCTCGGTGCAGCTTCGGCCGAATACACCACAGTCGTACGGCCGTTCGCAGCCGGACGGAACAATCCGCCCCCCTCAGCCCTGCCGGTCCGGCCCTCGTCTGATCCCTACCCGTCCAGCCGGTCCGCGCGTGCCTGGAACTCCGCCCAGGACAGCTCAGGCTTCCCCGGGTCCCACAGCTTCTGCACGGTCGCCCTGAGCGGCATCCGGATCCCGGCCGCGACCTGCGTCTGGGTCTGGGCGTTCGGGTAGTCGCACCAGACCGCGAAGGACCCGCCGAGGATCTGGTCGTCGTACTTCGAGGGGACCGCCTCGGTGTCGCGCAGGACCCTCGGGGTCCACTGCTCGTAGATCCGCTGTCCGGTCGGATAGACGAAGGTCTGCGGCTGTCCGAGGACGTAGTACAGGAACTCGTCGTTGTAGTTGATGACCTTGCGCCCGGCGCTCAGGTACGCCACCGGCTGCCGCGCCCCGATCTCCTTGCCCGTCCAGTACGCGGCCTGGATGTCCTTGTCGGGCTGTACGGACGTATCCCGGAAGAAGCCGTCGTTCCAGGCGCGGGGGGTCTTGTCGCGGGCCCGGACCGTGTCGCCCCGGTCGTTGAGCCAGTCGGTGGTGAGGTCGGCGACGGTCCCGCCGGACCCGTGGGCCTCCCTGGCGGCGGCGGCGAGCTGCGGGTAGGACGCCTCGGGGTCGGACACGGTCAGCGCCTGGTACTCGTCGCCGCCGAGGTGCCACTGGCTGCCGGGGAAGAGACCGGCGTACTCGCCCAGCAGGTCGTCGACGATCTCACCGGCCGCCGGCTTGGAGATGTCCACCGCCCCCCGTGTCGGCACACCCCGCGTGTTGCGCAGCTGGAGGTCCGGGTGGGCGGCAATCACGGCGCCCAGGTGCCCGGGCGAGTCGATCTCCGGCACGACGGTGATGTGACGGGCGGCCGCGAGGGCGACGATCCGCTTCACCTGCGCCTTGGTCAGATGCTCCTTGGACACGATCTCCGGATGCGAGGAGGACTCGATCCGGAACCCCTGGTCGTCGGAGAAGTGCAGCCCGAGCTGGTTGAACTTGAGATCGCCCAGCTCGCGGACCCGGTCCTCGATCCAGCCGGCGGTGAAGTGCTTGCGGGCGATGTCCAGCATCAGCCCGCGCACCGGCTTCGCCGGCTCGTCCCGTACGACACCCTCCGGCGCCGTACCGCCGCCGTGCACCTCCTGCTTGAGTGTGCGGGTCCCGTAGAACACCCCGGCCTCCCCCGGCCCGCTGATGTTCACGCGCCCGCCGCGCACGGTCATGGTGTACGACTCCGGGTCCGCACCCTCGTCGTCGTTCAGCGACAGGCGCACGTCCCCGGCGCGTACGTCGTCCTTCTCGCCCGCGTACGACAGCCCCAGCTCACCGGCGACCAGCCGCCCCTCGTCGGCCAGGTCGGCGTCGTTCACGACGACCCGCAGCCCCTTCTGCGGCTTCCAGCCGGGACCGCGCGCCGAGGTGTGGGCCCGGACCGCGGGAATGGTGCGGGGTGCCTCGGAGAGCGGGTAGTGGCGGGTGGGCGTGGGACTCGGGGCCCTGGGCGCGGCGGCCGACGAGTCCCGGGAAGCGCCGGAACGGTCAGGGGACGGCTGCCGCTGCGCCGACGCCACGGGCCCGCTGTCGTCCCGGTCGCCGCCGGTGGCCCACACCCCCAGGCTCACCCCGGCCGCGACCGTCACGACAACCACCGCGACGACCAGCACCCACGTCTGCTTCAGCGCGCTCTTCGCCGGTGTCCGGCGCCTGTGCTGACTCACGGCGCCAACCTAAGCTGTCCGGACAGCTGCATGTGTCCACCACACGTTCTGAAACTCTCCCGTTCGGATGAAATTCGGGCATTCGACGGACACGTCATGTCCACACTCGATAGCGTGAAGCCACATCTCTCACGCCACCCCCTGCCGAAAAACTCGTGACGCCCACACACCTTCCTGGCCGAGTCGCCATACCGGCGCTGCCGTCGCTGCCCTCGTTGCCCGAGCAGACGCGGGACGCACCCGCCCCGTCTTCCCCACTGGAGCACTTCAACACCGCCCCGGCCGACGACGTGGAGCCCCTCCTCCTCACCTGCCTCCGCAGCCCCCGCTGGGCCCACCGCCTCACCGCCCACCGCCCGTACCCCACCGTCGACGCCCTCCTGGCCGCGTCGGACGAGGCCGCGTACGACCTCACGGCGGCCGATCTCGCCGAGGCCCTTTCCGGTGAATCCCTCCCGGCTCTGCCCGCCGACGCCTACGCGGCCGCCCGCACCGCACTGAGCGCGGCCCACGCCGCCTACGAGGCCCGCTTCGGACACACGTTCGCCATCTGCCTGGACGGAGTCCCCGTCCCCGAACTCCCAGACCACCTCCTGGCAGCCATCCGGTCACGATTGGCAAACGATCCGGAGGAGGAGCGGGCGGTCACGGCGGACGAACTTCGCCGCCTCGCAAGGGGGCGCTTGGTGACCCACCTCGGGGGCGCGGGGCTGTGACATCCGGGCGCGCCGGGGCTGGGGCGCGTCATGCGACTCCGCCGCGGGGCGCGAACACCCCCCACGCGCCCGCAGACGGCAGTTAACAGGCCAAACCACCCCAGACCCCACCGAGGGTCCCCCAATCGCATGCCACTTTGATCACACCGTGACACCCCGGCTCAGCCCAGCGGCAGCGCGTCGCTACGATGCTGGGGGCCGGTGGACCGTACCCGGCCGGGCCCGTCCGACACCGAAGCCGGCCGGCCCCCCAATCCCCGCTCCCGGAGGATCTTCCGTGCCGGCTGGAACGCTGTACCGCGGCCGGGAAGGAATGTGGTCCTGGGTGGCTCATCGAGTCACCGGCGTCCTCATCTTCTTCTTCCTGTTCGTTCATGTGCTGGACACCGCGCTCGTCCGTGTCTCCCCCGAGGACTACGACAAGGTCGTAGCCACCTACAAGACCCCGCTCGTCGCGTGCCTGGAGTACGGCCTCGTCGCCGCCATCCTGTTCCACGCGCTCAACGGCCTGCGCGTCATCGCCGTCGACTTCTGGTCGAAGGGCCCGCGCTACCAGAAGCAGATGTTCTGGGCCGTCGCCGGCGTGTGGGTCGTACTGATGCTCGGGGCGATCTACCCCGTCCTCGGCCACGCCTACCGCGAACTGTTCGGGAGCTGACGCACATGTCCATCACCGAAAAGTCCGCGTCCGGGATCGGCCCCGTCGAGGGCCCGTCGGTCTACTCCGTGGACAACCCGGCCCCGCTGATCGAGGCCCCGCGCAAGCGCACCAAGAAGTCCCCCAAGTCCACGCGGGGCAACTTCGAGATGGCCGCCTGGCTGTTCATGCGCCTGTCCGGCATCGTGCTGGTCGTCCTGGTCATCGGCCACCTGCTGATCCAGCTCGTGCTCGACGGCGGCGTCTCCAAGATCGGTTTCGCCTTCGTGGCGGGCCGCTGGGCGTCCCCGTTCTGGCAGGTCTGGGACCTGCTGATGCTGTGGCTCGCGATGCTGCACGGCGCCAACGGCCTGCGCACGATCATCAACGACTACGCGGAGCGGCCGAACACCCGGCTGTGGCTCAAGGGCCTGCTCTACACCGCCACGGTGTTCACCATCCTGCTCGGCACGCTGGTGATCTTCACCTTCGACCCGAACATCCGCTAGGCACGGGGCTGCGAGAATCATGAAGATCCACAAGTACGACACCGTCATCGTCGGCGCCGGTGGCGCGGGCATGCGCGCGGCCATCGAGTCGACGAAGCGCAGCCGCACCGCGGTCCTGACCAAGCTCTACCCCACCCGCTCCCACACGGGCGCCGCGCAGGGCGGCATGGCCGCCGCGCTGGCCAACGTGGAGGAGGACAACTGGGAGTGGCACACCTTCGACACGGTCAAGGGCGGTGACTACCTGGTCGACCAGGACGCCGCCGAGATCCTGGCGAAGGAGGCCATCGACTCGGTCCTCGACCTGGAGAAGATGGGCCTGCCGTTCAACCGCACCCCGAACGGCACCATCGACCAGCGCCGCTTCGGCGGTCACAGCCGCAACCACGGCGAGGCCCCGGTCCGCCGCTCCTGCTACGCGGCCGACCGCACCGGCCACATGATCCTCCAGACGCTGTACCAGAACTGCGTCAAGGAGGGCGTGGAGTTCTTCAACGAGTTCTACGTCCTGGACCAGCTGATCACCGAGGTCGACGGCGTCAAGCGCTCGGCCGGTGTCGTGGCGTACGAGCTCGCGACCGGCGAGATCCACGTCTTCCAGGCGAAGGCCGTGATCTACGCGTCCGGCGGCTGCGGCAAGTTCTTCAAGGTGACGTCGAACGCGCACACGCTGACGGGCGACGGCCAGGCCGCCGTGTACCGCCGGGGCATCCCGCTGGAGGACATGGAGTTCTTCCAGTTCCACCCGACCGGCATCTGGCGCATGGGCATCCTGCTGACGGAGGGCGCCCGCGGTGAGGGCGGCATCCTCCGCAACAAGGACGGCGAGCGCTTCATGGAGAAGTACGCGCCGGTCATGAAGGACCTCGCGTCCCGTGACGTCGTCTCCCGCTCCATCTACACGGAGATCCGAGAGGGCCGCGGCTGCGGTCCCGAGGGCGACCACGTCTACCTGGACCTCACGCACCTCCCGCCGGAGCAGCTCGACGCCAAGCTCCCGGACATCACCGAGTTCGCGCGCACCTACCTGGGCATCGAGCCGTACACGGACCCGATCCCGATCCAGCCCACCGCGCACTACGCGATGGGCGGCATCCCGACGAACGTCGAGGGTGAGGTCCTGGCGGACAACACCACGGTGGTCCCGGGTCTGTACGCGGCCGGCGAGGTCGCCTGCGTGTCCGTGCACGGCGCCAACCGCCTCGGCACCAACTCGCTGCTGGACATCAACGTGTTCGGCAAGCGGGCCGGTATCGCGGCGGCCGACTACTCCCAGAAGGCCGACTTCGTCGAGCTGCCCGAGGACCCGGCGCGCCTGGTGCTCGACCAGGTCGAGCGGCTGCGCGACGCCACCGGCACCGAGCGGGTCTCGGTCCTGCGCCGCGAGCTGCAGGAGACCATGGACGCCAACGTCATGGTGTTCCGCACCGAGCAGACGATCAAGACGGCGGTCGAGAAGATCGCCGAACTGCGCGAGCGCTACCTGAACGTCTCGATCCAGGACAAGGGCAAGCGGTTCAACACCGACCTGCTGGAGGCCATCGAGCTGGGCAACCTGCTCGACCTGGCCGAGGTGATGGCGGTGTCGGCGCTGGCCCGCAAGGAGTCCCGCGGCGGTCACTACCGCGAGGACTACCCGAACCGCGACGACGTCAACTTCATGCGCCACACCATGGCGTACCGCGAGGTGGGCGACGACGGCACCGAGTCCATCCGTCTCGACTACAAGCCGGTCGTCCAGACCCGCTACCAGCCGATGGAGCGTAAGTACTGATGGCAACCCCGACCCTGGACAAGGCGGACGCGGCCGGCACGCCCGAGCCCGGCTTCGCCGACTCTCCGTACATCACGGCCACCTTCCGCATCCGCCGCTTCAACTCCGAGGTCTCGGCGGAAGCGGTCTGGGAAGACTTCCAGCTGGAGATCGACCCGAAGGAGCGTGTCCTCGACGCCCTCCACAAGATCAAGTGGGAGCAGGACGGCACGCTGACCTTCCGCCGCTCGTGCGCGCACGGCATCTGCGGCTCGGACGCGATGCGGATCAACGGCAAGAACCGCCTGGCCTGCAAGACCCTGATCAAGGACATCAACCCCGAGAAGCCGATCACGGTCGAGGCCATAAAGGGCCTGACGGTCCTCAAGGACCTGGTCGTCGACATGGACCCGTTCTTCCAGGCGTACCGCGACGTCATGCCCTTCCTCATCACGAAGGACACGAACGAGCCGACGCGTGAGCGTCTCCAGTCGGCGGAGGACCGCGAGCGCTTCGACGACACGACGAAGTGCATCCTCTGCGCGGCCTGCACCTCCTCGTGCCCGGTCTTCTGGAACGACGGCCAGTACTTCGGCCCGGCGGCCATCGTCAACGCCCACCGCTTCATCTTCGACTCGCGCGACGAGGCGGCCGAGCAGCGCCTGGAGATCCTCAACGACCGCGACGGCGTCTGGCGCTGCCGCACCACCTTCAACTGCACGGACGCGTGCCCGCGAGGTATCGAGGTCACCAAGGCGATCCAGGAAGTGAAGAGGGCGCTGATCACGCGCCGCTTCTGATCTTCTTCGCGTGATGGCCGAGGGCCCTGTTTTCCGGCGTGACCGGAAACAGGGCCCTCAGGCGTTTGTGGCGGGTTCGCCGTGCGCCGGACTGGCTGTGTGACGAAGAGGAGCGATGTATCGATCAGGCGAATGATTACCCGCGATGTGTGGGAAGTGTATGCGTCGTGTGCTTGAATCATGGGTAATTCGGCCAGTTGGCTTGACCTGATCGCTCGACTCCCCCATGTCCTGTTTCTGCTGGCAGGGCGGCCGCGCGCTCCGATCATGGTCCCCGGGCCGAGCCCGGCCGCATACGCGGTGGGGATTGTTGTCGCTCACTCACCACTGCCTTCTGCACCCCGATACGTCCTCTGGATCCTTGCGGCCGGAGGACGCTCGCACCACTCGCCCGCCTGAGTCCTTCCCTGGTCCGGCAGGTTCGTGCGCGCCGCATCACCGTGTCGGCACACCGTCCGCGGTGCCGACTGCCCTGCCGTGACGCCTGCGAAGGGACCTTGATGACCGCCACCGTCTCCAACTTCTACTACGGTGCCGTGACACCCGTAGCGGCCTATCTCATGGCCTGCGTCGGTGCGGGACTGGGGCTGCGGTGCACGACCCGCTCGCTGCGGCGCCCGCAGCACAGAGTCCGCTGGCTGGCGTTGGGTGCCATATCGATCGGCAGCGGCATCTGGACCATGCACTTCATCGCCATGATCGGCTTCAGCGTCCAGGGCGCACTGGTGAGCTACGACGTGACGAAGACACTCCTCAGCCTCGTCGTCGCGGTCGCCGTCGTGGCCATGGGCGTCTTTCTCGTCGGCTACCGCGGCGGCTCAACGGTGAACCTGGGCATCGCCGGCCTGGTCACCGGGCTCGGGGTCGCGGCCATGCACTACATCGGCATGGCCGCCATCACCACCAACGGAGGCCTCCACTACGACGCGTGGACAGTGGTGCTGTCGGTCGTCATCGCCGTCGCGGCCGCCACGGCGGCGCTGTGGGCGGCGGTCTCCATCCACGGGCTGTGGTCCAGCTTCGGCGCGAGCCTGGTCATGGGTGTGGCCGTGACCGGCATGCACTACACCGGCATGGCCGCGGTCTCCGTCCACCTCACCGGCGAAGCGGCATCCGCTCAGTCGTCCATCACCCTCCTGTCGTTCCTCCTGGTCATGCTCGCCGCGCCGTTCGCCGTCCTGCTGATCGCCGCCGTGATCGTCATGTTCGACCCGGACATGATGCTCGGCGACGACGACTCGGACCGGGCCGCGCCCGCACCGTACGGCGGGGGCACCGACTTTCCCCCGCAGCAGCCGACGCAGCCGTACACCACCTGGTGACAGGTCCACCGCGGAACCGGCGGACGGCCGGACGAAGATCAGCGGCCCGGCCGCCAGGCAGACACCGCCGCACCGGCGACCGTAGGGGCACACTGCGCTACCTCCGAGAGGCCGAGGACCACCGTCGCGACCACCCCGAGCACCTCCCGCGGCCGCTGCGTCCATACGACACCCCAGTCACTCCGCCTGAGAAACTCCCCGCCCGCACCAGCCCGAGCCTCCCCTCCATCAGTAGACGATGGACACGATCTGGCAGACGGCTTCGGCGATTTGGCGGTCTCCGCTGATGCGGGCTCGGGCGAGGGCGGTGCCAGGATCGATGCCGCGGGTGCACAGTCGCCAAGCGGTCTCTGAGTCCAGCCGCACTGATGCGGCCGGGCTGCCGCCCGGTGCTTCGGCCAGTGACCAGCGGTCCGCGGTGGCGGTCACGGTCCAGGTGCCGACGGCCGGCTCATCGATGACCACCTGGAGTTGTGTCCCGGCTGGTGCGGGCGTGTGACGCAGGGTGTGGGGCAAGGCCCGCATGAAGGTGTCCAGGACGGTGGACAGGGCGTTGCGCTCCGGGTCGGTGTCGCGGCCGGTGGCGTGGCGGATCTGTTGGCGGTGGGTCCAGTACTCGGTGAACTCCCGGGCGATATCGAGCCAGTTGGGCGCGGGGTCGACCCCTGCCCAGGACACACCAAGGCCCGTTGAGCCGAGGTGGGTGCCCTCGAATCGACGGGCGACCTGGGTCCCGGCCAGTTCCAGGGCCTCTATGAGCTCGGTTGAGCTGTGATCGGCGTGGAGGTCGATCCATTCCTGGTTGACCCGGTGGATGAACTCTTCCAGCGCCTCGCCGGCCGCCATGGCGCGCTGGTGGCGCTCTGTGCTCCAACCGAGGCGGCCGTGGCAGTCGCCGAGAATGTGGGCGGCGAGATCGTGCACGGTCCAGCCCGGGACCGCGGTCCTGCTCCACTCACTGCGCCGCAGACCGCGCAGCAGGTCGAGGAGCGATGCGAGCTCTGGCCCGAACAGGGGGCGAGCGTCGATCGGCTTGCCCAGCCAGGAGGGATTGGGTAGGTCGATCGGCTGGAGACTCATGGTCGAAGCCTGACAGCCGGGAGACTCGGTCTTCCATCGAATATCCACTCCCCTCACTGAGAGGTCGTTTTCATCTGTCTTAACTGTTTATGGACTGATTCTCGATGGGTGGAGCTGCGTTGCAATAGAGGTAGCCGGTGTGGCTATGGTCGACGGCTCGTGAGGTGTGACGGTTGGGCCGGGGTGCTGCTCGTTCCTGTCTCATCCCAGAATGCCCGGCTTCCCAGGCTGCGTGCTTCCGTCGTCATCGCTGTGCGCCTGGGCGCACTCGTTGGGCGGCGGTACGCCGGAAGCATGCCAACTCGACGTCCTTATCCAAGTGATCTGTCCAATGCCCGCTGGGAGTTGATCGAGCCGGTGCTGGCGGCTTGGCGGTTCGAGCGCCGCGGCAGGGCCCTGGACTTCGGCCGACCGCCCGAGCACGATCTGCGCGACATCATGGACGCGATCTTGTACGTGGACCGGACCGGCGTTCAGTGGCGCTACCTGCCGCACGACTTCCCGCACTGGAACACGGTCTACGGCTACTTCGCCAAGTGGGCGGACGAGGGCGTGTTCGCCCAGCTCAACGGCTTGCTCCGCCAGTTCCTGCGGGAGAAAGAAAGGCGGGATGCCGAGCCGTCGGCCTGCGTGATCGACGCCCAGAGCGTCAAGACCTCCATCAGCGTCCCCGCCGCCGGCCAGGGCATCGACGCCGGGAAGAAGATCGTGGGCAGGAAGCGGAACATCGTCACCGACACGCTCGGGCTCCTGCTTGCCGTGCTGGTCACCGCGGCAAGTGTGCAGGACTCCGCCGCCGGCGCCCGGCTCTTGGACCAGGTCGCCGCTGACCATCCCGGTATCCGCAAGGTGTGGGTCGACGGCGGCTACCGTCAGCACCTCGTCGAGCATGCCGCCGTTCTCGGCATCGACATGGAAATCACCGCCCGCAAGCCCGGGACAAGGGGTTTCGCCCCGATCCCTAAGCGGTGGGCGGTCGAACGGACCTTTGGGTGGCTCATGCTGCACCGTCGACTGGCCCGCGATTACGAGGCCCTGCCTACCCGCTCCGAAGCCGTGATCCACATTGCCATGACCGACCTCATGGCCCGCCGCCTCACCGGAGAGAACACCATCTCTTGGCGCGACCCGACACCGCAGACCAAACAGCGAATTCCGGGATAAAGCACCGGGATAAAACGACCTCTCAGGGCGTTCGAGCCTTCGGTCTGCGGCAATGCCGGTATCGCGGCCTGGCCAAGGCCCGGCTACAACATCAGCTCACCGCCACCGCTATGAACTTCCACCGCCTCAACGCCTGGTGGACCGGCACCCCAAGGGCCTGCACCCGCACTTCCCATCTGGCAGCCCTGCGGCCGGCTGGGTAGAACTCGTGCGCTGAGCACTTCCCTTCGTTGCTCTGCGGGAGGCGGTCCAGAGATTTCTCACTCAGGTCGTCCGGCGAAGAAGGCCGCAAGGGAAGATGCGAGCGCTTCTGGAGCCTCTTCGGCTACGTGATGCCCGGAGTCGATGCCGTGGCCGCGTACGTCCGGTGCCCACTGACGCCAGATCTTCACCGGGTCCCCGTACAGGTCCTCGAGGTCGTCCCGGAGCGACCAGAGGATCAGCGCCGGGCACTGGATCTGTGTCCCGGCCGCGCGGTCGCCCTCCTCGTGCCGCCGGTCGATGGTGAGACCGGCCCGGTAGTCCTCCAGCATCGCCCGCACCACGTCGGGGTTTCTCGTGGCCGCGCGCCACTCGTCATAGTTCTCCTGCCCCATGCTCTGGGGGTCACCGCGGTACCAGCTGTCCGGATCGGCGCTGATGACCCGCTCGGGAATATCCGGCTGGGCAAAGAAGAACCAGTGCCACCACTGCGTAGCGAACTCGGTCGTGATGCGGGACAGGTGCTCGGTGAGGGGCAGACAGTCGATCAGCGCCACCCGCGAGATCGCGTCGGGATGATCGAGTGCAAGACGCAGCGCGACGCTGCCTCCGCGGTCGTGCCCGGCGAGCGCGAACCGGGCATGGCCGAGGGAGCGCATCACCTCGACCACGTCACCAGCGACGGCCCGCTTGGAGTATCCCGCGTGGTCTGCGGTCGGCGCCGGACCGGTGGACCGGCCGTACCCCCGGAGATCGGGACAGACCACGGTGAAACCGCGTCGGACGAGGAGCGGGGCGACGCGATACCAGGTCGCAGATGTCCGGGGGTGGCCGTGCAGCAGCACCACTGGCGGCCCTTCCCCGCCGTAGCGAAGGAGAATCGATGCTTCATCGACCTGAACCCACCTGGTCTCAAAGCCCTCGAACAAGGCCCGAACCTCCCGCCCTCGTTGACACACCACCACTGCACTTATCGGCCCAGAACAACCGCGTACTCGCACCCGAGGACCACCGGGCCAACAGGCTACGCAAGCTGGCCCCCTTTGCCGACGAGTGCTGAACCGACACAGCCTTCCTCATGCCCCCGCCGATCCCGTGGACACAACTGCCTGATTCGCCAACGGTGTCGCTTCAATGCCGGGGACGAGGCGCTTGTGGGCTACAGCTCGATCTCGATGTGCTCCACGTCGGTGAACTCCACGCCCAGGCCGTGCGCGCGGGAGTTGTTGGCGCGGAAGTACATCTGCGCGAGGCCCTCGGCCGCGATCTGCTGGAGCTGCTGCTCGGTCGCGCCCCGCTCCCGGGCGGTGAACAGCCGGTCCGCGAAGACGGGCGGCAGGGCCTGGGTGATGTCGCGGATCCGGGCGTCGTCGGTCGTGCCCGGCGCCGCGGTGGACCCGAAGCGGGCCCGGGTGGAGACGACCAGGCCGTCCGTGGTCGCCGCCTTCTTCTCGGGCAGGCCCACGTTGACGATGGTGGTGTCCACACCCACCAGGAACATGCTGAGCGCGCAGACTGCCAGCACCGTCCAGCGCCGGCGCGCACTCATCGGGGAGGGTGGAGCGGCCAGGGATGTCGTGAGCACGGGAGGTCCCCCTTCTACGGGATCGACTGCCGCCCAGGCTCAGTTCGGGGCAGGGCCCAGGCCCAGGAACTTTGCGAAGACTGCAAATGGCCGCATGGACGCCGAACTCGCGGAACTCCTCGACAGCATCGGGCCACGACTGCGCGCCCTGCGGCGCGACCGCGGCCTCACCCTCGAAACCCTCGCGGAGGACACCGGAATCTCCGTGAGCACGCTGTCGCGCATGGAGTCGGGCCTGCGGCGTCCGACGCTCGACCTTCTCATTCCGCTCGCCCGCGCCCACCGCTTCGCGCTGGACCAGCTGGTGACGGCTCCGGCCACCGGTGATCCGCGGGTCCATCTGAAGCCGTGGAGCCGGGAGCGCGGAAGCGTCCTCGTCCCGCTGACGCAGTACCCGGGCCGGGTCCAGGTCTTCAAGCAGGTGCTCGCGCACCGCGAACCGAGACTGGTAACCCACTCCGGCTACGAATGGCTCTACGTGCTCGCCGGCGAGCTCCGCCTCATCCTCGGGGAGCGCGAGATCACTCTCCGGCCGGGCGAGGTGGCCGAGTTCGACACCAGTGAACCCCACTGGTTCGGCCCCGCCGACGCCGAAGCGGTGGAAATCCTGCACCTGTTCGGCCCCCACGGCGACCAGGCCGTCGTCCGCACCGGCCTGACAGCGAACGACTGAGAGGCGCCCCCTGTGACATGCCGGGCCGAGTCGAAGCGGCGCTGCGCGGGAGGACGACCCGCGCACGGAACTGACAGTGGACGATACGCGCGGCAGCCGTTGAGCCAAGCCGACACTTGGCTGCCCACATGCCAGCCCAACGAGAGCTTCGGGCAGCCGCTGGCCAACTGTCGGCCGGCAAAGGGGCCTACTGCGAATCGTCACGGTGCGCCGGCCTGGGCGAATTCGCGCGCCGCTGGCCAGATACGGTCCGAAGTCACAATGGGATTGGACGGTGAACCCCCGGCGCGGGGGGAGTGGGAATCGAGTGCCGTGCCCGTTGGGCTCGTATCCCTCCTGGCGTGAGCGGTAATGACATCCGGTGAAGACAAAGAGGCCTGACGCGTCTTGTCAGACCTCTTTGTGTCTCGCTGTTCCTCGTCCGGTCGGCGCCGAGAGGTGCCTATGCCGATCATCGGATGCGGGTGTGTTCATGATCGCGGACGTGTGCGGGGGTGTCGGTCCTGTTACCTACCCGATAGCAGAGCGCTGGTTGACCGTGGCATCCGACTCAAGGGCGCGGCTCGGGGCGCTGTAAGGGAGCGGGCCGTGCTCCATCCCGCCGTTCTCCTGCGTGATGGAGGAGGCAAGATCGGACAGGGCGCTGACCGCCGAGCGTGCCCGTTCGACGTGGACCTGGGAGGCCTCTTGGAACTCCGGGGTGTTCACGTGATTGGCCAGATACTCCTTCACTGCCGAGCGGATCACCGCGTTGGGCGTGGAGTTGAAGACCGACGCAAAGTTCTGGATCAGCGTGAACATGTCCGTGTCGAACCGGACAGAGACCACAACTTGCTTGGGGCCATTGGGGTTTCGCGACACAAGTCCTCCTCGTGGTAGGTCGGCGGAGCTACCACGCCGAGACGCTTGCTCGCCACCGGCGCAGCACCCTGCCGTTGCCCATCAGGCTCAGGGGCCGAGCCTAACGCGCCTACACTACCTTGCACATTGCGTAGTCTGCATCGATCCGACACTGCATCAAATAGTTGCAGCGCTACGGATCTTGAGAACTACAGAACTACACCCCCCGCGTAACGAGGTAGTGCCGTAACGCTGTACTGTCTCCTCAACCCTATGGAGACACGCAGTGAGTCCTGCCCGAAGCTCGGAGGTGTTACCGATGGAGGCAGCTCCGGTGGAGGCAGCTCCGGCTCCTGACCAAGTGAAGGCAGCCGGCCACATCGCTGATGCCATGCGGACCTTCCTGTGCGCCGCCCGCCGGGACCGCCAGCACCCCCCGTACGACGACGATCTCGGCTGTCTCGAGGCCTTCGAGGGCGACGACGACCTCAACCCCACCGGGGTCTATCCGGGGGCGGGCGCCGCCGCCCACGCCATGTTCTGGAACAACTATCCCGAGGTCGTCCTGCGCCGGTGCTTCCGCAACGGCAGGGAGGCGGCGCTCGCTTGGGACTCCAAGGCGCTCGTCGTCGGCTCCGGCGACGGTCTCAGCCGACGCCAGCGCGCCCACTACTTGCAGGAGGCCAGCCTCAAGGGCCAGAACATCATCTGCCTGGACCCGGCAGGCGACAAGGACAACATCGTGGAGTTCATCTCCGGCTCCAGCAACGCGCTGGCGTCCTCGGTCACCATCGCCATGGGCCACCGCAGCATCTCCGCCGCCGTGGCCACCTGCGACAACCTGGTCATGGCGAACCACGAGACGGCATGCGGGCATCACACCGGCAGCGGACCGATCTGGCACGTCCTCGATGAGTCCAGCAACAACCTGCCGCCCCGCGAGAACCTCGTCGTGATGCCCACCGGCTTCCCGGAGGCCACCGCGAGCGCCATACAGAAAATCTTCGGTCCGGGCATGATCAAGTGGGCTGACTCCACGGCCACGGCGGTCGTCGACTGGGTCCTGATCGGCGCGATGCCCCACATCCTGCACGTCCCCTCACACGTGTGGGGTGCCGCCGCGGCCTTCGTGGCCTCCACGGCCGGACTGTTCGTCCACGCCGCCGGCCTCAATCACCGCAGTCTGTCCAGGGACGCACTGCACAAGCTATTCGGTGAAGCGATGCTCACCGGCAACACCAGCATCCCGGCCCTGCTGATCTCCAAGAGCGAGACCGGCCTGTCGACGTTCGTCTCCAAGATGGAGCAGATCCCCGGTGGCCTCGAGTAGCCCAGGAAGGTCCGAGGAGGAGTGGTGAGGGAACGAGAAGTCTCGCCGGTCGTGCTGTCCGAGCAGGAGCATGCCGACATCCTCGCGAAGTCCATCCTGCCGACCTGGGTTCACGGTGCCCCCACCCAACGAGCGCCCCTCACGTTCTTCGCCGCCGGTCCGCCGGGCAGCGGCAAGTCGTTCCTCGCGGACGTGCTGCAGGAGTCGCTGAACCGCCGCGGCGGCGCAGTCCGCGTTGCCGGTGATCTCTACAAGACGCTCCACCCGTCGTATGCCGAGCTGCTCGGCGAGGACGAGCGGACGGCGGGTCTGAAGGTCCGGCCGGACACGCGCCGGTGGCAGGCCGAAGTCGAGGACGCGGTCCGGGCCCGCACAGCGGACGCGGTGATCGAGACGGCGCTCTGCGACCCGGACGAGTTCCGGGCGACGGCACACGCCTTCCGGATGGCCGGCTACCGCGTCGAGATCGCGGTCCTGGCCACGCCGGAGGCACTGAGCCAGCTGGGTGTGCTGGACCGCTACGTGCGGCAGGTCCATGACCTGTCTACGGGCCGGTACGTGTCGTGGGAAAATCACGACACGTGCGTGCGCGGCCTGCTCGCCACGCTCAAGGCCGTCGAGGACGAGTGCATGGCCGACCGCATCACGGTGTTCCGGCGCGACATGGAGGTCCTCTACCGCAACGAACTGGCCGCGGGAAGGTGGAGGCGGCCGGCCGCCGCGGCGCGGGCCGTTCGGGCGGAGTGGGCAAGGCCGTGGAGCACCCGGCGGTCCTGGCGATTCCGCCAGGAGTTGTCCGCCATCGGGCAACGGCTGTCTGACCCGCGGGTCTCATCCGTGCAGCGCCTGATGGTGAGCGGTGGACTCGAACGGGCCTTCGCCCTGTCCGAGCCGGTGCGCCGCATCGCGCAGCCGTTGATCGGTCCGCCCGGTGTCGACTACCACCGTCTGTCGGCCGCGGAGCACCGGTGGATCTTCCGCAATGTGATCGCCCCGGGGTTCGGTGAGATCACCGATCACGACGACCCGGTCGCGGTGTACGTGATGGGTCAGCCCGGCGCGGGCAAGTCCGAGCTGGCCCGCACCATCCGGCGGGCCATGCGCCATCGGCGACCGACGGCGATCGTGGGCGACGACTTCAAGACCGCCCACCCCGACTTCCTGAAGCTGCTGGAGGAGAACCCGCGGACAGCCAGTGCCAAGATCCGCGCCGACTACCAGGCCTGGCAGGCGGAAGGCGAAGCGTACGTACGCGAACGGCGCGGCGACGTGGTGATCGAGATTGCGCCCGGCAGCGCCCAGCAGTTCCTGACCAGTGCCGTCCGCTATCACCAGGCCGGATACCGGGTGGAGGTTGTCGTCCTGGGCGTCCGGGCCGCGGACAGCAGGCAGGGCACTATGACGCGTTACGAAGAGGCCGCCCGAAAAGGCCTTCCGGCCCGGTTCACCAGCGCATCGGGGCACGACGTGTGTTTCACGGCGGTCGCGGACGCGGTGTTGGCGGCTGAGCACGCGCCATGGGTGGACTCGATGATGGTCGTGCGGCGCGATGCAGCCGCCGTCTACCGCAACGTCCGGGACGCCGACGGGGTGTGGGTGTATCCAGCCGTCGCCGTGCAGGCCCTGAGTGGCGAGCAGCAGCGGCCATACACCGAGGCCGAGGCCGCCCGGTTCCGAACGGTCCAGCGGAAGTTGAGCGCGGCGCTGCCGCAGTACCGGACCGAGATCACACAGATCACCCAAGTGGCCTGGCCTTTGATGCCTGAGCATCTCCAGCCGCTCGGGCTGGCCGGGCCGAGCGCGCCGGCCGCGCTGCCCGCCCGGTACCGTGCGGAGCCGGAAGCTACGGCCGGGGCCGGTGCAGCTGAATAAAGCGTTCCTCGTACTCGGTCGCGATCCGGGCCAGCTCCTCGGGTTCTGCGTGATCGAGGGCACGCAGTGTGTCTTGGCACGCCAGGCGTTCGGCGGCGAGCTGTCGCAGCCGCTGCTGATCAGGATCGGTGGAGCGTAGTTCGGCACTGATCTGCTCGCTGTACCAGCTCATGACGCGGCGCACGTGCTCTGCGGCCACCGCGTACCCGACCTCGCCGCCATCCTCCTCAGATCCGGCCGGAGGCGGCACGGGCCCGGGTTGTGGGTCTTGCGGGTCGGACACGGGGGCCACCTTGCGATTCGAAAACGATCAGGCGTCATTCTCTAGTCTCTTCACCGGCACATCAAGGAAGGTCGGTCGCTGCCTGCGCTGGGCGCAGGACCGTTTCCTCTGCCGGACCGGCATGCGGACAGGTTTCAGAGGGTCTTCGGGAGTGCCGCGGCAGGACGGGACCTCGGGTCGCTGTTCGCCTCGAACAGCGGGCGCTGCACGAGGGCGCCGGTGACGTGCCACCTCCCGGGCACACCTGCCCTCCGCACGCACCTTCAGCAACCCCCACGCCGCAGACGACGAAACGGCCACTTGATCTTCCGGCTCTGCTGTCGCTTCTCCCAGCGGCGGTGTTTCCGATCGCCGCGCCATGCGCGCATGCGCCGGTGGGCGCGACCGATCCGGCTGTCGAGCACGTGGTACTCGGGGTCGGCCAGACGGACCAGGTCCTGGTCGGCGCCCAGGGAGATACCGAAGAAGGTGCCGTCCCGGATCTCCTCGTAGAGGGCGATCCCGCTCACGACGATCGTGTTGATCGGCGTGCTTGCATGGTACGTCTCGCGCCGGTCGGGCAGGAGCTGGGTGTGGGAGCAGTCCGCGGGGTCGAACCAGTCGTCGGAAACAGGGAAGGCGTCGTAGCCGAAGTCGTTGACTCCGACGTACCACGAGCGGTAGCCGCCGACGTTGCCGAAGTAGTGCTCCTCGAAGTACCCGAACCGGCGGTTGCCGAGCCAGGCCCGATGCATGGCGGCACTGTCGGCGAGAACCCCGAAGGTGCTCTTCCCCAAGCGGATCCTCGTCTCGTGGATCCGCACCCAGGGCCGGAACCACCAGCTGGTCGTGGTGATCCCGTACATGACTACGACGTCGTCCTCACACCAGGTGACCAGGTAGCAGAGCTCGACAGGAGCCAGGTCCGGACAGCGAGCTCAGCCCGCTGCCCCTCGCCGTCGCCCTCCTCGGACTCGGTCGGACCGTACCGCGTGCACTGCATCGTCGACTGCCAGGTCGGTTCACCGAGCAGGGACTCGACGTAGTCGTGCCGGACACCCGGGGCGATCTTGCGGAGGCGGGTGGTGACATAGCGCCGGCGGCCGACGGTACGGTGCCATCCCTCGGTCAGCGTTTTGGTGAGAGTCCAGCCGGCGACCAGCACTCCCGCCAGTTGCCAGAGGTTGAGGCTAGTGCTGTACCAGGGCTCGGGATCGGACTTCATCGCTGAAGGATGCCGTATGCCCGCTTCGACGCGGGGCGGGCTGCCCAAGCAGCGGGCTGCGGGCATAAGTTGGAGCCCGCAGGTGATCATTTTTTCGGGGGTGCGCGTGACCGGTGGCCGGGATCTGAAAGCGCTGTTCAGCATGAACGACCGCAGCGTGCAGGCAGCGGAAGCGTTCACGAACCGGTCCTCGCAGTGGGAGACGGCCGCGGCCGCGCTCACCGAGCACCTCCAGCACATCAGCGCCACCAGCTTCGACGCGGAAGACCTCGAGGCTCCCCGCAGACACGTACTCGTCTTCCACGGCGTGGGCGGGATCGGGAAGACCACCTTGTCGAGGACGCTGGAAGCTGCCCTCACCGACGCCGGACGGCGCCCGCCCCAGTGGGGCGAGCCGGGATGGCCGGCCGACCGGATCCTGCCCGTACGCATCGATCTGGCCCGCTCCGCCGGCACCGACTTCGAGCAGGTCGTGCTGACTATCCGGGCCTCCCTCACCCGGATCGGGCGGCCCCTGCCCGCCTTCGACCTGGCGCTGCGCCGCTACTGGGAGGCCAACCACCCCGGCGAACCGCTGGAGGAGTACCTGCGTCGCGGCGGGCTCGGCTCCCGATTCGGGCAGGCCCTGCCCCAGCAGATGCAGTCCGCACTCGCCGACGTCGCCCAGGCGCTCATGCTGCCCGGCACTGTCGGCTCGGTCGTCGGCCAGGTCACCGGCGCCCTCGTCAGCGCGCTGCGCGAACGCCGCCAGAGGGTACGGGCCCTGGCGGGCTGCGCCCGGCTGGCGGACCTGCTGGAGACCGAACCCGACCTGGACGCCCTGTCCTTCTACCCGCACCTGCTGGCCTGGGAACTCGCCCGCCTCCCCGACGGCAAGAAGATCGTGCCGGTGATCCTGCTCGACACGTTCGAGGACATCGGCGATCGCACCCGCCGCGACCTGGAGCGCCTCGTCCAGCGCACAGTGTGGCTCCTACCGAACGCCTTCTGGGTGATCACCGGCCGCTCCCGCCTGCAGTGGGCCGACCCAGCACTGCAGGGCCAGCTCGACTACACCGGCCCCACCGCCTGGCCCGGACTCGCCCACACGGCCGTGCCCACCGCCCGCACCCAGGCCGGCACCGCACGGCAGGTGCTGATCGGCGACTTCTCCCCCGAGGACTGCGACGACTACCTCGCCCGCCGCCTCACCCGCGACGGACAACCCCTCATCAGCGAGTCCATCCGGCAGGTCATCACCGCCCGCTCGCACGGCCTGCCCCTCTACCTCGATCTGTCCGTCGCCCGGTTCCTGGAACTCAGCCGCAACCGCCGCACGCCGCAGCCGGCCGACTTCGACCACGACTTCCCTGCCCTGATCGCCCGCACCCTGACCGACCTCACCCCCGACGAACGCCACGTCCTGCGCTCGGTGAGCCTGCTGGACGCCTTCGACGTCCCCCTCGCCACCCAAGCCGCCGGCCTCAACCACGAAGGCCCCGCCCAGCGGCTCACCGAGCGGCCCTTCGTCCGTGACAATCCCTTCGGCCTGTGGCCCTTCCACCTCCACGGCCTGATCCGCTCCGCCGTACGCAACGCCGAAGACACCACCGACGACCGCTGGACCGAACACGACTGGCAGCAGGCCGCCCAGCGAGCCTTCACCGCCCTGGGCGAACAGCACCAGGCCGCACCCGGACCGGACCGACTCCTGCTGATCGCCTTCCTGCGCCAAGGCCTGCGCCTCGCCCGGGACCACCGACTAAACCTCGACTGGCTCACGCCCGCCGCCTGGACCTACGTCAGCGACTCCGTGTGGGAACCCCTCGCCCCACCCGACACCAACAGCAGCGGACTGGACACGGCCGCCGACGCCCTGGTCGAACTCCTCAGCGCGCTCGCCCGCCGCCAGCACCAGCACCGCTCGCACACCGTCGCCCGCCTCACCACAGTCATCGACAGCCGCCTGCTCCCCGACGACCTGCACCACATGGCCCTGTACTACCGTGCCAAGGCCCACCGCGACCTCGGGGACAGCCCGGCCTCCCGCGCCGGCATGCAGGCCGTCGCCGACGGCCAAGGCCGCCTCGCCCCCGCCGCCCGCCGCGGACTTGTCCACCTCGCCCGTATGGCCGGCGACTTCCCCACCGCCCTGGCCACCGCCCACACCCTGGGCTGGGAAGGCCGCCACCACCGCGTCGAAGGCGACATCTGGTGGCCCCACGGCGACATGGACCGCGCCGCCGCCGCGTACGCCGCCGCACGCGACGAAGCCGAACACCACGGCGTCACCGGCGAGCGCGGCAACAGCCAGGCACACCGCGCCTTCGCCCTGGCCTTCACCGACCCGGCCGTCGCCGACGACGAACTTACCCTCGCCCAGCAGCTCCTGGCCGGCGTGGATCTGCGCGCCACCACCCTGATCACCCATATCGCGGCGCTCGCCCGCGACGCCGGCCGCACCGATGCCGACGTCGACGACCGCGCCCAGGTGCTGCGCGCCGAGATCCATACAGCGGGCGTGACGTACGCCGAGCTCGCCCTGGACCTCGCCCTCGCCTTCCACCACGCCGTCCGCAACGACCAGGATCAGGTGGCCGCGACGATCGCCCGGCTGCGCGAGAACACCCGCGGCGGCGACTTCGCCTACTACAAAGACATCGTCGCCTTCATGGCCGGCCTCCCCCTCGATGAAGCCTCACCGACACGCTGGATCGACGGCGCACAGCACACGCGGCGGCGATGGCGAGGCCTGGTCACCGTCCGCCAGGCGCACCCGCACGCTCGGCGCTGACCAAAGAAGGGGGGCCGTTTCCCAGCGGGAAACGGCCCCCCTTCGTCCAAGACGGCGCGGGTCAAGTGGGGTTCAGCGGAGTGATGCCGGTACCCGCGTACAACTCAGGTTCCAGCGACAGGACCGTCAGCGACTCTCCCGCCTTCACTGCGTGCCAGGCGATCGCAGCAGCGTGAGCCACCGGCCAGTCCACGTTTCTCCAGTCCAGTGCATCCACTGCGTGCGCTGCGGTGAACGGAACGTTCTCCGCGAAACGCAGGGATGCCGCATGCTTGCCTGCCCCCGCAACCTGCCGCTCGGCAGCGAGCACGGAGAGGGAGGGGATGATGACACGACCGGTGCCGCGCGAGGCCTCGATGTAGAGGCCTGTGAAGAAGGAGTCCGCGCGGTACAGGGCGGCCAGAGCCGTGTGGTCCAGGACGGCCGTCAGGTTCATGCGGCGGCGCCGCCCTGGTGGGCGCGGATCTTCGCCCAGGCATCCTGTCCCACCTGCTGAACCTGCTCGGTGTACTCAATGCCGAGTTCGCGGGCGGCCGCAACAGCACGCTGCTCCCGCTCGGCTTCCGTGAGCTCGCGCGTGGCCAGCTCCTCCAGCAGCTCGGTGATGGTGGTGCCGCGCTCGTCGGCGAGGATACGCAGCCGGTTGCGCACTTCCTCGCTGGTCTTGATGCTCGTCGGCTTGCTCATGCCGAGGATTCTACCGCTGGTAGAACTGCCGGGGCAGTGCCATCGAGGAAGGCGCTGCCCCGACCTGGATGATCTATCAGTCCATGTACGCCTCGGCGATGCGTCTTCCATGATCGTCATGGTCGTCGGTCAGCTGGTAGCTCCAACCGGCCTCACGCAGCACCTCTCCTTCTGCTGCTTCAGTGGTGAGAGTCCGCCCGTGCGCCGGGCCGTGCATCAAGATCACTTTTGTCATGGTGCGAACCGTAGGAGGCTCTGTCGCATAGCGTCACGGGCACGGCGTCGGCGGCGTCCTGTTCGCCCGGGCCGGTTCAGCCGATCACGGACCGGGCGAAGGCGACAGTGCCGGCGAAGGCCCCCCCGGCAGCCAGTACCGCGACAGCCCATGCGTTCCCTGCCAGCACGGTCAGCACGCCGGCGGCCACGGCGATCTGCGCGCCCAGCATCAAGATGACCGCGGCACGCACCGTCATCAGCGGCTCCTGCGATCGGTCGGACGGCGCACTCACGGAAGCTCCTGGCGGTTGTTCTCGCGCCTGCGCCACTCCTTGCCGAGGCGGTTCAGTTTGCGTCGGGCCCGCTCTCCTTGCGCCTCATTCTGCTGCACCAGGTCCGACGCTTTGGGCCACGTCATGGGGTGGTTTTCCGGCCAGGCACGGACCAGGGCCTGTTCCTGCTCGTTGAGCTGTCCTGCCACGTAGCGCGCCGGAGCGGTCTCGAACTGCTGGGCCCAGGGAACGAGACGGGGGATCACCAGATCCTCCGGCCCGGGCGCAGTGTCCCGCTGCTCCCAACCCTCCGGGATGTAACCGATCGAGGCACCGCGGATCTGGTGATCGCGCTCGGAGCCGCAGCCCTGGCGGGCGTACCGGACCAGGACCCTGCGCACCGACTGGTCGTCGGTGAGGTCGGCCTCCTGCTCCCATGCGCGCTCGACCATCGCCACAGCCAGGGCCTGACAGTGGTCCTCCAGCACCGGCCACAGACGCAGGCAACGGCGCAGGAAGTCCTTCATCGGCTCCGTGTCGCCCTTCTTATTACGCGTCGTAGGCGTAGCGGGCTTCGGCAAGGACGGACGGCTTCAGCCGCTTCGCCCAGTCGGCGACAGACCGGACTCCGCCGAAGAGGTCGGCCATATGGCCACCGATGAGGTCCGCCATCGTCGGGAGGGCGCAGGACCTCCTGCATCATCCGCGGCACTCCCACCTGGAGGGCGAAGCACGGGGCGAGCGTTCCTGCCATCTTCGCCAGGCTGGGCAGCGGGGGAATCAGAGCCGGGAGACCTTCGAACACCGGGGCCAGGCCGACGTGCCACGGACGAACGAGTTCACCGAGACCAACCAGCGGCTGGAAGGCGTCCTGGCTTTCGATGATCCCCGAATACTATTTGCAGCCACACGACCATCCGAGGTCGTCTTCAGGGCCAGCGCCTTCGCCACGTACTCGGCCCGTTCCCATCGATCGTCGAGGTTGGCCGCCTGATCGACCAGCCATTCACCCTCCGCTGGTCAGGCACTGCGCGGCCACGGTCCCCGGCGCCTCACAGTTGGCTCAGGATCGAAGGATCCGTGATCTGCGTGTCCTCGGCCAGCATCAGCGCCTTGCTGAGGATGACCGCCAGCATCCGGTCCCCCTCGTACGGCAGGTACCCGGCCTGCGCAGCGGACGGGTTGGACTTCGGGACGATGCACAGGTACTGGTCGTTCGGGGTCATGAGGATGTTGCCCGAGCCCAGGTGGATCTTGTACGTGTGGCGCTCGCCCTGCACGTGCAGGAAGCGGCCCCGCAGGGTGCAGCGGTCGGCGATGGCCAGCCTCGGTATGAGGCGTTCCAGCAGGGCGCGGCGGGTCTCGGCGCTCTGGTTGAGCTCGCCGAAGCCGTACGACGTCCAGTACTCCTGGAAGCGGCCGCCCGGGCCGCCGTCCTGCCAGGTGGGGTCGTTGCCGACGCTCGCCACGCCGACGAACAGGTCGACGTCGCGAAGGACTTCGGACAGGACCAGGGGCGGGATGGTTTCCAGAGGGAGGGGGTCGACGGGGTCCGCCCCGTCGCGCAGCCACATGCTGTATTCGCCGCCATAGCAGTGTGCCGAGTTCTCCGGGGCGTCGACGGGGTAGAAGCGGACCTGGTCGGTGCGCAGGCGCAGGTAGCTGCCGGAGTCGGTGGTGTCGACGCCGTACTCCTCGCCGTCGCCCTCGATCCAGTACTCGGCGCGCAGGCCCCACTGCGGGAGTGCGCGGGTGGCGGGGGGTGCCACGTCGTCGACGGACAGGCGGAGTTTGTTGCGCCAGCCGCGGATGGCGGCAAGCGAGTGGAACTGGTGCTGGCGCAGGACATGGGCGGCAAAGCGGTTGGAGTAGGTGGCCGTGGCGCGCTCGGCGTCCGTGAGCAGGTACACCTCACGGTGGGCCTGTTTGAACGGCTGGGTGATCTGGTGCCGTTCCAGCCAGTCGCGCCAGGCGACGATCTCGGCGGATTCGTGGCCCACCGGGTGCCACAGGCGGACCTCGCCCCCGCCGGTCACCGGTGTGTCGGACAGGGTGCGCAGTGCGCCGTCGGCGTATCCGGCCGTCGTACCGTCGACCGTCCACAGGAGGCGGCGGGCCAGGGTACCGACCAGGGGGTGGTCGAGGTAGCGCTCGCGCCAGGTGGTGTAGGACCAGGTGCGGCGGGCCAGGAACTGGCGGTCCAGGCGCTCGCTCTGGGCCGAGAGCATCTTGTCGATGTCCTTGGCCGCCGCCTTCAGCTCCTTGAGCTCGTCGGCGTGGTCGCGCCGTACGGAGGCGGGCACGCTCCTGACCGTCTTGCCGGCCGCGTTGCGCCAGCTCAACAGGGTCTTGGCGCCGTGCACTTCGACGGTGGCCGTGGCCTCACCGAGCCGGTGCTCCACGCGTCCGATGTCCGTCAGCCCGTAGGCGGGTACGGCGAGTTCCTCGATCTCCTCGCGGCTGAGTCCGAGTGCGCCGGCCCGGGCCTCCAGGGCCGTGTCGAGGAGCTTGGCGGTGTTCTTGTACGTCACCCGGGTGACGAGCCGGGCGAGTTCGGCGAGGGCGGCCTCGCTGTCGACGCGGGCCAGGGCGACGACGCCGGCGTTGGCGACCTTCGGGCTGCGCGGACCGAGGCCCGCGACCTTCTTGAGAGAGCACTCGACGAGGGCGCCGAGCGCACGCGTGGTGTCGGGGTGTGGTGGCAGGAGAGAGAGCAGCCAGGTGAGGCCGCGCAGGGCGTTGGCGTTGTAGGGGTCGTAGGCGTTGTTGACGTCCGGCTCGTACGTGTGGCGTTCCAGCGGGAAGGTGCGGGGACGGCCGACGAGCGCGAACCAGGGCAGCACCGTCTCTCGGACCCGATCGGCGCCCAGGACGGCGACGAGGGCCACGGCCCGCCGGTCCCACTTCGCGGAGGGTTTGGCGGCGGTGGCGGTCGTGGCGTGGGCGAGCAGGGCCTGCCAGTCGGGATCGGTGGCGTCCCGCATGGCCCGCTCGGCCCATTCCTCACCGACGTTGAGGACCGGGTCGGTGAGCTTGGCCGCCAGTTCCGCCAGGGGCTTCGAGCCGTACGTCTCCATGCCCGCGCGGCGGAAGACGGCCACCACGGCGGGCGCGAGCGGGCGGCCCGCGGCCAGTTCGGCCTCGGCGACGGCCTCGTGGCGGGAGCCGTGCCAGACGGACTGCCGACGGGAGAGCTCGTCGAGTTTCTTCAGCCGTTCGGCGGCGAGGTAGTCGTCGGAGAGGCCCCGGGACACGATCCCCAGCAGGGTCAGGGCGTTGTCCCGGGCGACCGGCCCGGCCTGGTCGGCGTGGTACTGGTCCACGAGGGCGTCGCAGAGCGCCTTCCGGGTGTCCGGGGGCAGCTCGCGCAGGCGGTCCAGCACCTCGCTCCAGCGGCCGGTGAAGTTGCCCTTGTGGGCGGCCGCGGCCTTGAGCATGTCGACGGCCAGCGTGTCCGGGTCGCCCTCGGCGACCCGCTGCCCGATCAGCTCCTTGTACGTCTGGATGTACGCCACCGTCATCCCCCCACCAGCGGTACGAGCTTCAGGAACGTGACCTCGGTACCGAGCCCGAGCTCGATCTCCTCGGCGGGGTCGGTGACCTGACGGTCCCCCACCAGCACCAGGAAGCCATTGCCCGCGAAGGCCTTCAGCGCCAGCTCGGACTGCGTCTCGGGGTCTATCCGGCGGGGCTTGCGCAGCGCGTACCCGTTCAGCACCCGCTCGGTGTCCTCGGGCTGGACGAGTCCCTGGAACACGCCCGGCGTACGCGCGTTGTACTCGGCGACCTCCTGGAAGACCCGGCGCCTGATCAACTCGCGCACGGTGAGCCGCTCCTCGGCGATCTCCAGACCCCAGCCGTCGCTGCGGCTCCCGCTTGTCGTCTCGTCGACGAACGTCACGATTCCCATGCCGCCGACAGTACGAGGCACCACTGACAACGCCCGCCGGGCAGGGGCGTCCGCTCACCCTCCGGGCCGCCGCCTCGCCCGGGCGTCCGCCGTACGCATCGACGTCGACGCCGCCGCCGGGAGCGGCGGAAGCGGCCGTTCCTCGGCCCAATGAGTGACCCCGCGGTCAGCCCGCCCGGGGTGTGCCGCTCCCACACCTAACCTGACGTCATGTCAGATGACGAGTCGTACGAACTGCTCGGTTTCGACAACATCCTGCTCCCCGTCGGGGACCTCGCCGAGGCCGTCCGTTTCTACGAGCGGGCCGGGTTCGTGGTGGGGTTCCGTTTCGACGAGGGCGGGATCGCGTTGCTGAAGGCCGGGACCGAGACGCCCGGGATTCTGTTGCGGCACGAGGAAGGGCTCGGGCCGCGGCCGCCGGCCTGGCCCACTCCCCGGGTGTGGCTGGAGGTGCCCGACGCCCGGGCGGCCGCGCGGGAGTTGGCCCGCGCCGGGATCGCGCTGCTCGACGCGCCGTTCTCCGTGGCGACCGGGTGGACCGTCGAGGTCGCCGACCCTTGGGGGAACGTCCTCGGGTTCACCGATTACAGCAAGCGGCCGGAGCTCGCGCGCAGGGGGTGAGCCCGCGGGAGGGGCAGGAGCACACAGCGGCCCCGCCGATCGCGGCGCGCGCCTCCGTCGCGGCGCGCGCCCCGTGACATACGCCTTCGTGACGCACGTCCCACACCAGTGCGTTGAACGTGTTCAAAAACAGGTCTAGAGTCTCTCCTGTCAGCGTTTTGAACGCGTTCAAGAAGGGGTGGGGCCATGGACCGCACCGTCGTCGCCTACGTCATCTACCTGGTCGTCAGCATCGCGCTGACCATCTGGGTGGCCCGGACGCTCAGCCGGAACGGGCGGGTCTTTCTCGCCGACGTACTGCAGGGCAACGAGAAGCTCGCCGACGCCGTCAACCATCTCCTGGTGGTCGGCTTCTACCTCGTCAACCTCGGGTTCATCGCCCTCTACCTGAGCGGGGACGACACCATCGAGGACGCCCGCGGGGTGTTCGAGGCCGTGTCGACCAAGCTCGGCGTGGTGCTGCTGGTGCTCGGCGTCATGCACCTGGGCAACGTGTACGTGCTCAACCGGATACGGCGGAGGGGCGTGATGGAGCGGGAGCAGGTGCCGCCGGTCGCGCCGCAGGGCTGGGTCGGGACGCAGGGGGCGTGAGCACCGTGCCGACCACCGAGGACCGGGCCGCCGCGCGCGTCCCGGTCCGCCGGCTCACCGTTCTGTACGACGCCGAGTGCTCCCTGTGCACCTTCCTGCGCGACTGGCTCGTACGGCAGCCGCAGCTGGTGCCGCTGGAGCTGGTGCCCGCGGGGTCCGAGGAGGCCCGGCGGCGGTTTCCCGGCCTCGACCACCGCGCCACCCTCGACGAGGTCACCGTCGTGGGCGACGCGGGGCAGGTCTACCGCGACTCCGCCGCCTGGGTCGTCACCCTGTGGGCGCTGCGGGAACACCGGCCGCTCGCCCACCGGCTGAGCACCCCGGCCGGGGCCCGGCTCGCCAGGGGCGCGGTGCTCGCCGCCGCCAAGTGGCGCGGGGCCCAGTGGAACACGGGGAACAAGGGGGGCGGCCAGGGGAGCGGCGGTGGCCGGTGGGGCGGGGCCGTGTACCGCCGGGCGGACGGGTGGACGTACGACCCGGCCCTGGGCTGGAGCTCCAACCCACCCGGCTGTGGCAGCGGCGCCTGCCCCACTCGTTAGGCTCTCTTCCCGTGCCTGCGAACCATGACGGCCCCGACCAGGGCGGTACCCCGAGCAAGTCCGAGCAGACCCGTGCGCTGATCCTGGAGACGGCGATGCGGCTGTTCCAGGAGCGGGGCTACGACAAGACGACCATGCGGGCCATCGCCCAGGAGGCCGGGGTCTCCGTCGGCAACGCGTACTACTACTTCGCCGGCAAGGAGCACCTGATCCAGGGCTTCTACGACCGGATCGCCGCCGAGCACCAGGTGGCGGTCCGGGAGGTGCTGGCCCGGGAGACGGATCTGGAGGCGCGGCTCGCGGGGGTGCTGAAGGTGTGGCTGGACATCGCCGCGCCGTACCACGAGTTCGCGGTGCAGTTCTTCAAGAACGCCGCCGATCCGGACAGTCCGCTCAGTCCGTTCTCGACCGAGTCGGAGCACGCGCGCGTGGAGGCCATCAGCGTCCACCGGCAGGTGCTGGCGGGGGCCACGAAGACCAAGGTGCCTGAGGAGTTGCGGGACATCCTCCCCGAGTTGATGTGGCTCGCCCAGATGGGGCTCGTCCTGTACTGGATCTTCGACCGGACCGAGGGGCGGGAGCGCACTTACCGGCTCGCCGAGCGGGGAGCCCGGCTCACCGCGCGCGGGGTGTCGCTCGCCCGGTTCCGGGTGCTGCGGCCGCTCGTACGGGAGGTGCACGAGCTGTTCACGGACTTCCTGCCGGGGATGACCAAGGTGATGCCGGATCCGGGGGCGGGGGCGAGGGGGCGGGCCGAGTGATCCACGATCGGGTGAATGGGATCGAACGGCCGTTACGCCACACACGCGATCCACATTCCCGGGGAGCTCGTCACACTCCCCGAGTCTGTGGGTGGCAAGGTCGTGCTCGACGTCGAGCGCAACCTCAAGGCCGGACTGGCCTGAGCTAGTTGACGGCGTCCACCTCCCCTTCCGCCAGCTCGACGTCGCATACCAGCGGACCGTCCCCGACCTCCACCTGCCGCGCCCGCGACCCGTACGACGAAGCCGTCGCCGCCAGCAGATACGTCCCCGGACCCGGCACCGACACGATGTACGAGCCGTCCGCCAGCGAGGTCACCCGGTCCAGCTGACGCCCGCCCTTCGAGAGCAGCGTCACCGAGGCACTCTCCACCGGCTCACCGTCGGCCGTACGGACGAAGCCGTGGACCGCCGAGGCAGGACCCTGCGATGCCGGCGATTCGAGTGCCTCCTCCTTCGGCTCCACCGCCAGATGCGGCAGCCGCTTCTCCAGCCACCCCGGCAGCCACCAGTTGGAGGTGCCGAGCAGGTGCATCGCGGCCGGCACCAGGGCCGTACGCAGGATGAACGCGTCCAGGGCCACGGCGGCCGCGAGGCCCACACCCGCCATCGCCGCGCCGGAGTCACCGCTCAGGACGAACGCCAGGAAGACGCAGACCATGATCAGGGCCGCGGAGTTGATCACGCGGCTGGTCTCGGCGAGGCCGACGCGGACCGCGCGGGCGTTGTCCTTCGTGTGGACCCATTCCTCGTGCATGCGGCTGACCAGGAACACCTGGTAGTCCATCGAGAGGCCGAACAGCAGGGACAGCATGATGACCGGCAGGAAGGCGTTGATCGGGCCCTCCTTGCCGAGGCTCAGCAGGTCCAGTCCCCAGCCCCACTGGAAGATCGCGACGAGGACGCCGAAGGAGGCGGCCGCCGCGATCAGGTTCATCACCGCTGCCGTCAGCGGCACCACCAGGGAACGGAAGGCGACCAGGAGCAGCAGGAAGCCGAGGCCGATGATGGTCGCGATGAACAGCGGGAGGCGGTCGCCGGTGACCGTCGCGAAGTCCTTGGAGACCGCCGTGACGCCGCCCACGTGGGCCTGGGCCCCGGCCTGCGGGATCACCTCGTCCCGCAGGGTGTCGATGAGCTGGTCGGTCTCCTCGGACTGCGGTGACGTGGTCGGGACGACCTGGATCACCGTCACGCCCCGCGCGGGCGGCAGCGCGGCGACCCGGGCGACCCCGTCCGTGCCCTGGATGCCCTTGACCAGGGTGGTGGTGTCGCCCCCGACGGTGACCACCTGGAGCGGGCCGTTGAAGCCGGGGCCGAAGCCCTCGGCGAGCAGGTCGTACGCCTTCCTGGTGGTCGTCGTCGTGTCGTCGTTGCCTTGGTCCGTCGCGCCCAGGCGCAGGGAGAGCACCGGCAGCGCGAGGACGGCCATGACGGCGAGGGCGAGCACGGCGATCCGGCGCGGACGCTTCTGCACGCCCGCCGACCAGCGGGCGGCCAGTCCGCTCGTCCGCTCCGGCTCGGGCCCGGTCGCGGCGAGCTTGCGCCGCTGCCGGCGGCTCAGCACCCGCTTGCCCAGGAAGCCGAGGAGCGCCGGGAGCAGGGTGGTGGCGGCGAGGACGCTCAGCACCACGGTCAGCGAGGTGCCGATGACGACACCGTCCAGGAAGCGCAGGTTGGTCACCAGCATCCCGGCGAGCGCGATGCACACCGTGCCACCCGCGAACAGCACGGCGCGGCCGGAGGTGTTGAGGGCGATGACCGCCGACTCCTCCGGGTCCATGCCGCGCAGGATGCCCTTGCGGTGCCGGGTGACGATGAACAGGGCGTAGTCGATGCCGACGCCGAGGCCGATCAGGGTGGCCAGCAGCGGGGCCAGGTCGGGGATGTCGGTGACGTGGCTGAGCAGCTGGGTCGAGAACATGCCCGTGCCGACGCCGAAGATGGCGACGGCGAGCGGCAGCAGCATCGCGAAGAGCGAGCCGAAGGCCAGGAACAGGACGACGGCCGCCGCCACGATGCCGACCATCTCGGCGAGACCGGAGGGCGGCTCCTGCACCCGCTGGATCGCCTGGCCGCCCAAGTCGACCTGCAGTCCGGCGCGTTCGGCGCCCTGCGCGGTGTCGACGACGTCCTGGACCAGTTCCTTGGGCACGGCGTTCGCCTGGTCGGTGAAGGTGATCTGGGCGTAGGCGATCCGCCCGTCGCCGCTGATCTGCGCCGCGCCCCCCGTGTACGGGCTGGTGACGCCGCCGACGCCCTTCATGTCGGCGATCTTGTCGAGTGCGGGCTGGATGCGGGACCGTACGGCCTGGTCCCGAACCGAGCCCTCGTCGACCTTCCACACCACCGTGTCGGTGTCGCCCGCGCTCTGCGGGAAGGCCTTCTCCATCAGGTCGTACGCGCGCTTGGAGTCCGTGTTCGGGAGGGAGAAGACGTTCGCGTAGTCCGTGCCCGCCGTCGAGGCCGAAAAGCCCAGGCCGAACAACGCCCCCACCCACAGCAACAGGACCACCAGCCGGTGCCGGTAACACCACCGTGCCAATGCCGCCACGCTCAACAGCTCCTTAGTCGGTCGGTTGGTCCCCCAGGTCCTGCGCAACAGAATCGGCGGCGGCACGCGGGCGTGGGGGCGGTACGCCATGACTCTCAAGGAACTCCAAAGCAGCGAACCCGAGCGGTTGTCAGTGGGTCCGCCGATACTGGGGGCATGACGACGGGTTCAGGAACCGTGCTGGTCGTGGACGACGAGGAGAGCATCGCGGACGTCCTCGCCATCGCGCTGCGCTACCACCGGTTCGAGGTGATGACGGCGGGCACGGTCCGCGAGGCGCTCACGCTCGTCGAGCGCACCCTCCCCCACGCTCGGACAGGCTCGCGCGGGGGGACGCCCCCCATCGACTGCGCGCTGCTCGACGTCATGCTCCCGGACGGAGACGGCCGCGCCCTGGGCCGTCAGTTGCGCGAGCTCCAGCCCGATCTGGCGGTCGTCTTCCTCACCGCGCGCGACTCGCCCGCCGAGATCGTCGGCGCGCTCGGCTTCGGCGACGACTACATCACCAAGCCGTTCAACATCGACGAGGTCATCGCCAGGATCTCGGCGGTGCTGCGCCGCACCCGCCCGGCCGACGTCCTCCCGCAGCGCCCGCCCCTGCGCTACGGCGACCTGGAGCTGGACGAGACGACGTACTCGGTGCACCGCGCGGGCCGCTCGGTGGAACTGACCCCCACCGAGTACGCGCTGCTGCGGTTCCTGGTGCGCAACGGCGGCCGGATCGTGCCCAAGGAGCAACTACTGCGCCATGTCTGGCAGTACGAGCACACGCCGCCCGAGTCGACCGTCGTCGAGACGTACATCAGCTATCTGCGCCGCAAGCTGGACGCGCTGGGACCGCCGGTGATCACCACCCGGCGGGGCGTGGGATACGGGCTGGCGTGAAGCTCCGGGGAGGGCGGTGGCAGGCGCGCGTGCGGGGGCGGTTGCGCTGCCGGCGGGGCATCCACTCGCTGCGCGGCAAGCTCACGCTGGCCAACGTGGCGCTGCTCGCCCTCGGGATCGCCGCGGCGACGGCCGTGAGCCTGATGGGGATGCGGTACTACCTGCTGGACCAGGTCGACACCGAGCTCACCAAGACCCGTGACTCACTGGGCGGTTCGCAGCTCACCCTGCGGCAGTTCGACTCGCTGAGCACGCTGAGCTTCGTCCGCGGCCGGCTCGCCCCGAAGAGCTCGGACGAGCAGCCGACACCCGACTCGATCTTCACCGCCCTCGACAGCCGGGGCGAACCCGTGGACATCCTCGGTTTCAAGCCGACCGACGCCCAGCGCGACCTCGCGCACGCCGTCCGCGACCCGGTCGGCCTGGTCAAGGACCCCGAACCCCACGACGTCACCGTGCACGGCTCCCCCTACCGCGTGACCGCGGCCCGGCTCGCCGACGGCACCCGGGTCCTGCTCGCCAGCTCGACCGCCGCCCTGCACCAGGGCGTGGCCAAGGCCCTCAAGTTCGACCTCGCCATCGGCACGCTGCTGCTCGCGCTGCTCGCCGCGCTGACGATGATGAGCGTCAGCCGTCGGATGCGGCCGTTGGAGGACATGGTGGAGACCTCCTCGGCGATCGCCGAGGGGGATCTGACCCGGCGGGTCCCCTCCAGCCGAGAGGCCACCCTTGAGGTCGAACAGCTGCGGCTCGCCCTCAACACCATGCTCCACCAGGTGGAGTCGGCGTACCGCACCCGCGAACGCAGCGCGGCCCAGTTGCGCCGCTTCGTCGCCGACGCCTCGCACGAGCTGCGCACCCCGCTGGCGGCGATACGCGGCTACCTCCAGTTGTACGACCGCGGGATGCTGTCCGACCCCGAGGACCGGCAGCGGGCGTGGGGGCGGGTGATGGCGGAGGCGGACCGCATGGGGCGGCTCGTCGACGAGCTGCTCACCCTCGCCCGGCTCGACCAGCAGCCCGAACTCCGCTTCCGGAACGTGGACGTGAGCTGTCTGGTCAGGGACGCGGCCGAGGACCTGCGGGTGCAGCAGCCGGGGCGTCCCGTCACCGTCGACGCCGACGGCTCGCTGCTGGTACGCGCCGACGAGTCCGGGCTGAGACAGGTGCTCGGCAACCTGGTGGCCAACGTCCGCACCCACACCCCCGAGGACGTCCCGGTACGGCTCGGCGTGGAGCGCTCCTACGGCGTCGTACGGCTGTGCGTGGCCGACAAGGGGCCGGGGCTGGACCCCGAGGACGCCGCCCGGGTCTTCGACCGCTTCTTCCGCGCGGGCGGCGGCGCGGGCAGCGGGCTCGGCCTGGCGATCGTGCAGGGGGTGGTGCGGGCCCACAAGGGAAAGGTGACGGTGCGGACGGCACCGGGCGAGGGGCTGGCGGTGACGGTGACGCTGCCGGCGGGAGGTGAGGGGACGGCGGTGGGGGTGGCGGGGAGTGAGGCTGCGGGCGAAGGCAGCGGGTGACGCTGCGAGCGGGTGACGGCGCGCGTCTCAACACGCTTGCCCCACCCTCACCCGCGGCCGCCTTCACCACATGGTGCCGTGCGAGGGCGGGCCCCGTGTCACGCGGGCTGACTTCCCTGCCGTGCGATCTCGTCAGATCCAGTCGAGGCGCCAGAGCCGGAAGACTCCGGTGCCGTCGGACAGGTACTGGCCGCCGCCGACGTCCTCGCTGCTGACGACGTACTCCTTGGCCTGCCACAGCGGGATGACCGGCACGTCCGCCGCGACGGCCTGCTGCACCTGGCGGAAGTCGTCGTCCGCCTCGCTGCGGTCGGCGTACTTCTGGCTGGCCTTGATCAGCCGGTCGACAGTCCTGCTGCTGTAGCCGGTGTTCATCGAGGCGCCGGTGCCGACGAGCGGGGAGCCGAAGGTGTCCGGGTCGGGATAGTCGGCGACCCAGCCGACCGCGTACGCGTCGAGCTTGCCGGTCGCCCAGCGCTTCTGGAAGTCGGTCCACTCGTAACCCTTGACGGTCACCTTGAACAGGCCGCTCGCCTCCAGCTCCCGCTTGATCTCCGCCGCCTCGTCGGCGGCGGCGCCGCGGCCGGCGCCGTAGCCGTAGGTGAAGCGGACGGGCAGGCTCACGCCGGCCCGGGTGAGCAGTTGCCGGGCCTTCTTGGCGTCCTGCCTGGGGTAGCGGTCGAAGAACGACGTGGTGTGCCCGGTGATGCCGGCCGGGATCAGCGAGTAGAGGGGTTCCACGGTGCTGTCGTACACCGTGGCGGCCAGCCGTTCGCGGTCGATCAGCCAGGCCATGGCCTGCCGGACCCGGGGGTCGTGCAGCGGGGAGCTCGCGCGGGTGTCGAGGTAGAGGTTGCGGGTCTCGGAGCTGTCGACCTCGGACACCCGCTGGCCGGGGTCGCTGGCGTTCAGCCCGGCGAGGACCTTCGGCGGCAGCGTGCGGGTGGCGACGTCGACCCGCCTCGCCTTCCAGGCGGCGTCGAGCTTCTCGCCGTCGGCGTAGTAGCGCAGTTCGACGGGCCGTCCGGTGTCCTTGAGGGCGCCCTCGTAGCGGCCGTTGGGCGCGAGGACCGCGTTCTTGCCCTTCGTGTACGACGCCAGTGTGTACGGCCCGGTGCCGTCGGCACTCGTGCCGGTGCGCAGACTGTCCGCCGGGTATTTGCTGCGGTCCACGATCGAGCCGGCGCCGGTGGCCACCTTGAACGGGAAGGTGGCGTCGGGCGAGGACAGATGGAAGGTGACGGTCCGGTCGCTCGCGCTGACGGTTTTGAGGGTGTCCAGAAGGGAGGCGGGGCCGACCGGCGAGTTGATCTTCTTGACCCGGTCGAAGGAGTACTTCACGTCCTCTGCGGTGACCTCGCGGCCGCCGGGGAAGGTGAGGCCCTCGCGCAGTTCGCAGCGGTAGGTGAGCAGGTCGTCGCCGGTGAAGGAGCAGTGCTCGGCGGCGTCCGGCACGGGCGAGACCCCGCCCGGCTCGAAGGTCAGCAGCGACTGGAAGACGTTGCTGAACAGCGCCCAGGAGCCGGCGTCGTAGGCGCCGGCCGGGTCGAGTGAGGTGACGGCGTCCGTCGTGCCGACCGTGATGGTCCTGCCGTCGTCGCCCTGGTCCGGCAGCAACTGCCACCCGCCCACGGCGACGCCCGCCAGTACCAGCAGCGTCGCAAGAATCCGCACGCGAACCGACCGCATCGGCGTTGCCCTCCCGAGCCCCATGGCGGGCCCGTCCCGGGTGCACCGCGTATCTGCCACTCCCCTGGTGGCGCGGGTCACCTAATCACAGGTGTTTCAGCTGAGGGAAGAGTGTTTTGGCCGAGTTGAGCAAGAACTTACGCAAGCGGGTTACGCCCAGGTTTCACAGGGCTCTCACAGCTCGTCCGCCGCCCTCTCTCACGTCCGTCCGGGCCCTGGCCCCCGGCTCCTCGGGGGAGTCCTCAGGCCTGTCGTGACGCCAGTTCGATGACTGTGATGTCCGACTCGGCGCCCACCCGGGTCGGCGGGCCCCACGCACCGGCGCCGCGGCTGACGTACAGCTGGGTGTCGCCGTAGCGTTCGAGGCCCGCGACGGTGGGGTTCGCGGCGGCCGCGATGAAGTTGCCGGGCCAGAGCTGGCCGCCGTGGGTGTGGCCGGAGAGCTGGAGATCGACCCCGTGGTCGACGGCGTCGTGGATCTGCACCGGCTGGTGGGCCAGCAGCACGCAGGCGCGTGTCGTGTCGCGGTCGCCCAGCGCCTTGGTGAAGTCGGGGCCCTGACCCTCGCTCTCCCCCGCCACGTCGTTGACGCCCGCCAGATCGAAGTGGGCCAGTTCGGTGCGGGCGTTCTCCAGCGGGCGGATGCCCAGCCGTCGTACCTCTTCCACCCACTGCTCGGCGCCGGAGAAGTACTCGTGGTTGCCGGTGACGAAGTACGCGCCGTGCCGGGCCCTGAGCTGTGCCAGGGGCGCGGCCGCCGGGCCCAGGTCCTTCACACTGCCGTCGACCAGGTCACCGACGACCGCGATCAGGTCGGGCTGCGTGGAGTTGATCGTGTCGACGACCTTCTGCGCGAAACCCCGGCCCAGTACCGGGCCCAGGTGGATGTCGCTGACCACCGCGATCCGGTAACCGTGTCCCGCGCGCGGGAGCTTGGCCAGCGGCACGGTGACCCGCTTGACGGTGGGACCGTTCAGGACGCCGTACGTGCCGTAGCCGACCGTTCCGACAGCGGCCACGGCGGCGGCACCACCGAGCACGCGGGAGACGAAGAGGCGGCGAGAGGGGGTGGGGATGGTGGTGGGGGTGGAAGCGGAGGGTGGGAGCGGGGCGGAGGGGGCTGCCGGATTCTCCGGGCTCACCGGATTCTCCGGGCTCACCGGGCCACCCGACGAAAGGACCCGCTCCGGCGCCTCCGCGGCCTTCGGCGGCGCCTCTGCCGACTCCCGCACCGCCGGCTCCGGCTCCGGCTGTCGTACGGCGGTCCCCGCGCGGGCCCGCCGTTCCAGGAACCGTCGCAGCAGCGGTCGTACGACCTCACCGGCGACCACGGCCAGCAGCAGGTAGATCGACAGCGCCATCCACAGGAAGCCGGGCCAGGCGAGCACCTGCTGGAGCCAGAAGGGCGCGCCGGCGCGTTCGGACACGACCGCCGCGATCGCGAGCACCCATCCCCCGGCGATCAGCACCGCACCCGCGCGCCGTGCCAGGCCCGGGCCGCGGGTCGTGTCGCGGAACAGGCGCCGCCAGACGTACCAGTTGGCCGCCACCAGGACGGCCAGAACGGCCAGGGCGAGCAGGACGAAGAGTATGACCACGGTGTCGTGTCCCCCGTTGTGGGCTGTGGCGAGCGGTCGGTGCGGGCGGTGCGGTCGGGCTATGACGTCCGACGCAATGCGCGCACTCCGCGCAACCCGATGCCTCCGACGACCGTCCCCAATACGAAGGAGACGACGGCGAGCGTCAGGTGCACCCAGAAGTACGCCGTCGGGTGACCGTCGTCGAACGCGAGCCCGCTGCTGTCCTTGATCAGGTTTTTGACGAAAGTGACCCAGATGACCCAGCTCCACACCCCGAAGGCGAGCAGGAACCAGGAGACGGGGCGGCTGAGCTTCATACGTCCAGTATCTCCGCCCGGTGTCCGGTTCCTTGCCCGGGGTGGGGAGCGGAACGGGACTTCACGCCCGGTGCCATGTACGTTCCTCACCGTGCCCGCACCGAAGAAGACCGTCAGGCGATCCCTGCTGGTCACCACCGCAGTCCTGTCGTCCCTAGCGCTGACCGCGCCCGTCTCCGGGGCCGCGCCCGGCCCGTCACCGAAGGACAAGCCGTCCGGAACGGCGTCGGGAACGCCGTCGGGAAAGCCGTCGGCGAGCGCGTCCGGAAAGCCCTCGGCGAGCCCGTCGGCCACTCCCCCGGCGACCATGTCGTCCGTCGGCGGCGAACGGCTCGGGCAGGCCGGCACCCAGGTGAATCTGGCGAGCGGGGTTCCGGTCCTGCCGAAGGACGTGACAGCGCGTTCCTGGATCATCTCGGACGCGGAGTCCGGTGAGGTGCTGGCCGCGCACAACGCGCACTGGCGGCTGCCCCCGGCGAGCACCCTGAAGATGCTGTTCGCGGACACCGTCCTGCCGAAGTTCCCGAAGTCCGAGAAGCACAAGGTCGTCCCCTCCGATCTGGCCGGCATGGGCGCCGGCTCCAGCATGGTCGGGATAAAGGAGAACGAGAGCTACTCGGTCCGCGACCTGTGGCTCGGCGTCTTCCTGCGCTCCGGCAACGACGCCGTGCACGTGCTGTCGCAGATGAACGGCGGCATCGACAACACCGTCAAGGAGATGAACGCGCACGCCGAGGAGCTCCAGGCCCTCGACACCCACGTGGTCAGCCCCGACGGCTACGACGCTCCCGGCCAGGTCTCCTCCGCGTACGACCTGACGCTGTTCGCCCGCTCCGGGCTGCAGAAGAAGGACTTCCGCGAGTACTGCTCGACGGTCAGGGCGAAGTTCCCCGGCAAGACGACGAGGGTCAAGGGGACGAAGGGCAAGAAGGGGAAGACGACCCGCGAGTCCTTCGAGATCCAGAACACCAACCGGCTGCTGACCGGCGACTCGGACGTCTCCGTCTACCAGGGCATCGCCGGCGTCAAGAACGGCAACACCACCAACGCGGGCGCCACCTTCACCGGTGTCGCCGAGCGGGGCGGCAAGGTGCTGCTCGTCACGGTCATGAGGCCGGAGAAGGACGAGCGCAACGAGGTCTACAAGGAGACCGCGAGGCTCTTCGACTGGGGCTTCATGGCGGCCGGCAAGGTGCAGCCGGTCGGTGAGCTGGTGCCGCCGAAGAGCGCCGTGCGGTCCAGCGCCCAGCCGGGGTCGAGCAGCTCCGGGCAGGCCGGGGGCGCGGACGGCGGGGGTGTGGAGGCCGCCGGCTCGTCGAAGCCGGTGGCCAGTGCCACGGCCGGGGGCGGCTCCGGCGGTATGGGGATCGCGCTGGCGATCACCGGCGGGCTGCTGGTCCTGCTCGCGGGGGCCGCGTTCCTGGTCAACCGCCGCTGGCCGCTGCCGGACCTGGTGCGCCGCCGGACCCGTCCGTGAGACCGGCGCCTTCGGCCTCCTCGGCGGTCTCGTCGGTTTCGGCGGTCTTGTCGGCCTCGTCGGCCTCGTCGGTCTCGCTGCGGCTTTGCGTCGCCGTCCAGGCGGCGCAGAACAGGACCAGCTTCGACGTGAAGTTGATCCACAGCAGCAGGGCGACGGGCACGCCGAAGGCGCCGTACATGCTCTTTCCGGCCACGCCCTGCATATAGCCGCTCAGCAGCAGCTTCAGCAGCTCGAAGCCGACCGCGCCGGTCAGCGCCGCCACGACCAGCCGACGGCGCCCCGGTTCGACTCCGGGCAGCAACGTGAGGACGTACAGGAGCAGCAGGAAGTCCGCGAGTACGGCGACCGCGAAGGCGACGATCCGCAGCAGCACGCTGCTCCAGCCGGCCTCGTCGATGCCGAGCCGGTCGATGATCCAGCCGATCAGGGCGGAGGACACGGTGGAGGCGGCGAGCGTGACGAGCACGGCGCCGCCGAGCCCGACGAGGATGCCGAGGTCCTTGGCCTTGCGCAGGACCGGGTTCTCCTCCTCGTCGGGCAGCTCCCACACCGCCCGCAGACACTCGCGCGTCGAACCGGCCCAGCCGATCCCGGTGAACAGCAGGGCGGCGCCCGCGATGAGTCCGACGGTGCCGGCGTTCTGGATCAGGCCGCCGATGTCGAGCTGGTCGGAGATGCCGGGCACCTGCTCGGCGATCTTGTCCTCCAGCGTGCTCTGCTGTTTCGGGCTGAGCGTGGCGGCGGCGATCGTGGCGCCCACGGTGAGCAGGGGGAACAGTGCCACGAAGCTGGTGAACGTCATCGCGGCGGCCAGCCGAGTCCACTTCACCCGGTCCAGTCGGTCGTACGACCGCCACGCGTGCGTGGCCATCAGGCGCGCCAGCAGCGGCCCGACGACGGGGAGTCTCTTCAGCCAGTCCATGATCCGACTCTGCCCTCGTTGCGGACGACCGATGTCCTGGTCGGCCGATGACTTCGTCGGCCGCTGAGCTGGTCGCGCGATGTGCAGGCCGGGCGATGTGCAGGCCGGGCGATGTGCAGGCCGGGCGATGTGCTGGCCGGGCGATGTGCTGGTGCCCCGGAACCGCAGGACAGTCGCAGGGGAGAGGTTCCCGCGGTGTGGCGGTTACGCGTGTCCGGTGAACATGTCGATCAGGCTGTGGGGGGCGTTGTCGCCGAAGCAGATGTCCTGGATGCGGGCGGCTTCGGTGGCGGCCGCGGCACTGCGGGGGAACAGCGCCTGCTCGTATGCGGTGAGCGCCGCCTCGACGTCGTCGGGGTGCTCGGCGATGGCCTTGCCGAGTTCGGCGCCGTCGTACATGGCGAGGTTGGCGCCTTCGCCGGAGGGGGGCGTGAGGTGGGCGGCGTCGCCGAGCAGGGTCACCCCCGGCACCCGGTCCCACCGGTGTCCGGGCGGCAGAGCGTTGAGGGTGCGCAGGACCGGTGCGGTCTCACCGTCGGTGATCAGTGCGGTGAGTTCCGGCGCCCAGCCGTCGAACTCCTGCACGATCCGCTTGGTGGCCGTGGCCGGGTCGGTGAAGTCGATACCGGTGAACCAGTCCTGCGGTTTGGAGAGCGCCACATAGGTGTGGAGGGTCCCGCCGCTCTCCCGGTGAGCGAGGATCCCCTTTCCCGGCGCGAGCGCGGACATCGCCCCGCCGCCGACCGTTTTCGCGCCGGCCGGGTGCCGGGTGTCGACGTCGAAGAGGTAGGTCTCGATGAGTGACGTGCCGATGTACTCGGGTGTGGCGTCGGAGAGCAGCGGCCGGACCCGGGACCATGCGCCGTCCGCGCCGACCAGCAGGTTCGCGACGACGGTGGTTCCGTCGGCGAAGGCCACCTCGTGGCGGCCGCCGCCGAGGGCACGTACGCCGGTGACCTTGTGACCCCACCGGACGGTGTCGGCGGGCAGTGAGTCGAGCAGGATCCGCCGCAGCTCGCCGCGCTGCACCTCGGGGCGTCCGCCCGTGCCGTCGTCGGGTATGTCGAGCAGTACGGTCCCGTCCCGGTCGAGGACCCGGGTCGCTTCGCGGCCCTCCAGGACGAGGGCGCGGAACTCGTCGATCAGGCCTGCCGCCCGGAGAGCCGACTGGCCGTCGTGCTCGTGGATGTCGAGCATCCCGCCCTGCGCGCGTGCCGTCGGCGAGGGCTCCGTCTCGTAGACGGTCGCCGGGATGCCGTGGACGTGCAGGACGCGGGCGAGCGTGAGTCCGCCGAGGCCGGCGCCGATGATCGTGACGTCAGGGGTCATGGGGTTCCTCGCGTGTCGAAGGTCTGCCGGAGGGACACCCGGCAGGGATGCACTGGAACGCCGTTCCAGTGCATCCCCACCTTGGAACGCCGTTCCAGGGTTGTCAAGATGGAACGGCGTTCCAGGTATGTCAGGATGTGACGCATGGCAAGCAGGGCACGTCGCCCAGAGCGACGAGAGGAACCGCTCTCCCGGGAGCGCATCGTCGAGGCCGCGATCGAACTCCTCGACACGGCGGGCGAGGGCGGACTCACGTTCCGTGCCCTGGCCGATCGCCTCGCCACCGGGCCCGGCGCGATCTACTGGCACATCGCGGGAAAGGACGAACTCCTCACCGCCGCCACCGACGCCGTTGTCGCCCGCGCGCTGACCCCGGACCCCGCAGGCACACAACCGCGGGAGGCGATCCGCGCCCTCGCCCTCGGAGTGTTCGACGCGATGGACGCCCACCCGTGGATCGGCACACAACTCGCCCGAGCCCCCGCGCAGTCACCGCTGCTTCGGGTCTTCGAAGGCATCGGATGCCAGGTCCAAGCGCTCGGAGTGCCCCACGCCGCCCAGTTCACCGCCGCGTCCGCGCTGCTGAACTACATCCTCGGAGTGGGCGGACAGAACGCGGCCAACGCCCGCGGACACCGGCCGGACACCTCCCGGGCCGAGTTCCTCGACACCGTCTCGGCCTCCTGGGCGAACCTCGACCCCGACGAGTTCGCGTTCACCCGAAGCGTCGCCGGCCAACTACGCGATCACGACGACCGAGCGGAGTTCGTCGCCGGCATCGACCTCATCCTCACCGGAATCACCGCCCATACCGGGTGACGGCCCGTCCGGGGCTGCCGGGCACGGCGGAACGTCCACGGCCGCGGCGGCTTCGTGCGCCATCAGTCGACGGACCACCGGGACCGGCGGGAGCACCGGGACCGCCGGGGAGAACCGGGAGAACCGGACCGCCGGGAGCACCAGGACCACCGGGCCTCCGGGACCGTCGCCTGCCGAACGGGTGACTCAGAAATAGGACGTGATCCGCAGGTCCCGGAAGACGAACTCGTTGGCCGGCACAGGCAAGTAGCGCGTCGGATCGGCCGCGTCCTCCTGGCGCCACCGCTTGCCGGAACACCGCAGGTACACGGTCTCGTTCATCGAGTCGTTGCGCACCGTCCCGACGCACACCCAGTCGTGGGCATCGACGTCGTCGCGGGTATACGCGGCGAAGTAGGCGCCACGCCGCTCCAACCGCAGCCGGGCCGCGAGCACACGGCCGTCGCCCACGGGCGGCCCGTACTGGTTGGTGTCGTAGAGCGTGCCCAGGTTCCAGTTGATCCGGTAGCCGTCGTCCTCGTCGTGTTCGGCGCCGACGAACGGCGGTGCGCCGTGGGGACCGTCGGCGGTCACGGCGACGTTGAAGACGAGGATGTCGGCGCCTTGAACGTAGGCGGACGTCAGCGCGGTACGGGTGTGGGGCGGCGCGTGCAGGGCGTTGCCGCCGATTGCGGCGATTCTCAAGGCGTCGTCAACTCCCCTTCGCTGTCGGGTCGGCGGCGCATACCGCGACCGCGTGGGGAAGGGCCTGTTCTGCGAGCGACTCCGCCGGACGTCGTGGTCTCACTTTCGGAGGGTGGTGGCGCCGGTGGGGCGTTCAGGTCCTCAGTCCTCCCGGTCGTCGGTGTGTGCCCAGACCTCGGCGACGGGTGCGGCCCGTTCGGTGATGCCGTCGAGCAGCCGCAGGTGGGTGCGCTTCTCCGCCCCGACGGGTGCCGATCCGTCGGCGAGGAGGGTGGGGCCACCGCCCGGGAGCGACGTGAGCACGTCGGCGTACGAGCACGGGCCGATGTCGAGCAGAGGGCAGAAGGAGCACGAGCCGCGGGGGCGCGTCAGGTGCCCGATGCGATCGTCGTGACCCAGTCGGCCGGAGCGTGCCTCGTGCAGGAGTTGTTCGACGAGCAGCGGCCGGGCCCGCGCGTAGTCGTCGGGGTGTCCGGTGGGATGCGGGGCGAACAGCACCCGGGCGTCGAATTCCTCGCCGTCGTCGAGGGTGCCGTAGGTGAGACGGATCTCGGTCGCCATGAGCTGCGCCATGGGGGTGTCCGGGGTGGGAACCGGTGCCAGTCGGTCGCCGAGTTCGCCGGTGAACGCGTTGGCGGTGCTCTGTCCGAGCACGAGGATCACGGCAGGCAGCGACTGGAACATCTGGCGCAGCAGGTGGCGGCGGGTGCGGAAGCACTCTCCGACGATCCCGACGCGCTGGTCGTCGGTCATCGGCGGAAGGGCCGGATCGTGCGGATCGGGTCGGGTGGTCCACTTGGCCGAGGCGCAGGCGACCATGTTGCCGTATGACAGGTCCTCGCCGACGTTGAGTATGCCCGGGTCGAGTCCCAGTTCCGCGCCGAGGGCGTCCAGCAGTTGCTGGTAGACGAGGTACATGCGCTGCGGCTGCTCGCGAACCGCGATCTCGCGGCGGCCCCGCGCGTCCTCGGCCACGGTGAGCGGGACCCCGGCCAGGGGATCGTCGTCGGGTCCGCCGCCGAAGGCACGGTACGCGTCGTCGGGCAGTTCGGGCTTGAACACTCCTCGGTGGCGGAAGTAGTGCGCGTATTGGCGCGCGGAGTCGAAGTCGGGGGTGAGCGAGCCGTGGCTGTCGGGCCACCAGCCCGGGAGGTTCGGGTTGATTCCGACGGCGAGGATCGGGGCCTTGCGGCAACCGGACAACGGTTCCGGCAGCGGCGTCATCCGGCCGGTGTAGTGCGAGGGACGCACGATCGAGGCGTCCGGCGGCGGCTCGTCGGCGTCGTAGTCGTAGGCGTGGTAGGTGCCCCACGAGCGGAAGTAGGCGCACGGATGGGCTCCGGGTCCGGCGTACTGCGAGGTGCGCAACGCATTGCACGGCATGAGCTCGAACAGCAGCTCCACCTCGATGGGGAGCCGGGTGACAGCCGGCGGGTCAGGCATCGTCGATGCCCGCCTCGGAGAGTCCCGCGAGCAGGCCCCACGTGGTGAGCGCGCCGCAGACGCTGGTCCAGTAGCCGTAGGACTCGTAGTAGGACACCGCCCACATCGTCTGCTGGTTGAGGCGGAATTGGCGAGTGGGGAGTTCGCCGTTGATCTGGGGGTCGGACATGTTGCGGACCACCACCCAGTCGGGCACGTGATCGGAGCCCGCGTCGGTAAGGCCGGCGCAGGCCAGACCGAGCGCCGCGTCGCCCATCTCGACGGCCGCTCCCTCGTGTTCCAGGCCGTTCGTGGACGTGCCGAACTCGAAGTAGTCGGTGGTCAGAATCGGGTGGAACTCGGGCATGTCGCGCGCGCCCTGCTCGATGCGCACGGTCGGGTAGTTGCCGGGCGGCTCGATCAGCGGCCCGGTGAAGGGGAAGCGGGTGGACGGTGGGCCGAGCGGTGGTTCGGTGAGCCGGTCGGCGAAGCCGCGCATCAGCTTTTGCGCGTCGTCGATCCGGCCGAGCGGGAGGGTCCAGTCGCTCTGGAACGTCCGGCCGTTGAAGTCCTCGTTGCGGAACTCCTTCTGGCAGCGGAACTTCGCCGCGCGCGTGACCACCACGTCCCCCAGGGGGAAGTCGCCGAAGACGCTGCCCGAGGTGCCGATGGTGGCGATCACTCGCGGCCGGACCTCCTCGATGATCTGCTCGAAGAAGTCCCTGACGGGCAGCGTGGCGGTGCCTTCGCCGGTCTTGAGACCGTCCTGGTTGAGGTGGAGTTCGGACTTCACGCACAGCACGTCCAGGTCGCCGAGCTTGGCGGGGAAGTACGAGCCCAGGCGTGGCGGGCGGGCGGCGAGCGAAGGCGCTCCGCCTCTGATCAGCGGCCGGTAGTGCTCCTCGAAGCGGCGGGTGTACCGATACCAGCGCAGGCGCCCGAAGCCTCGGGTGAACACGTCGGCGAGGGCGTTCTGCTCGGCGACGGTCCAGGTGATCACGACGACGTCGGCGCGAGGCAGGGCGGCGTCGGGGGACGGTTCGACGTCGAAGGGCCGGGGGACGGGCGCGAGCCCGTCGGGGAAGGCGATTCCGAGGTCGACGGCGACGACGGGGCCTTCCGGCGCCGCGGCCAGGTCTGGCGACAGTTCGAGGTCGGCCGGGGTGATCCCGGCGGACAGCAGGGCGCGGGCGATGTCGACCCGCTCGTCGAGGGTGTCCATGGTGCTGCCTTTCGAGAGGTTCCCGGTCGGCCGGTGTCGGTGTGTCGGTTGCTCGTCGTGGGCGTGCGCCTCAGTCGGGGTCCGGGAGTTGCTCGCACACCCGGTAGGCGTTGGCGAGAAGGGTCAGGGTGGGGTTCGAGGCGCCTGCGGTCGGCATGAACGCGCGGTCGAGGACATAGAGCCCGGAGACGGTGTGCGACTGGCAGTTCTCGTCGAGCACCGAGGAGCCGGGATCGGTGCCGGCGCGCAGCGTGCCTTGTACGTGTCCGTAGCCTGGGTTCTCCGTGCCGGGGACGTCGTAGCCGCGCAGCTCGCCGCCCGCGTCCCCCATCACCCGCACCACGCGATCGATGGCGTAGCGGGCGGCGGCCAGGTCGTAGGCGTGGTGCCGGTACCAGATTCGGGTGGCGGGCATGCCCCACGGGTCGGTGACGTCGGGGTCGAGTTCGACCCGGTTGTCGTACAGGGAGAGCGCCTCCCCCGTGAAGGAGAAGTAGACGCCGCCCTGGTGACGCAGTTCGTCGAGGTAGGTGTACAGGTCCTCGCCCCACAGGCTGCCGCGGCCGGGTCCGAGCGCGGCGCCCTCGACGAGCCGGACCGGCGGCACGCACGTGTAGGGGTCGTACACGGAGAACTTGCCGGCCTTGGTGACCGGGGTGGCGGGGTCGTCGACCACGTACAGGTCGCGCAGTTGCAGGGAGCCGATCGCGGTGGAGGGCTGCTGGGCACCGTTGCCGGTCCACACGGGCTGCAGCGGCAGGGTGACTTCGGCGTTCCCGATGGGGGCACGCTTTCCTCTGAGTTTCGCAGGCGCGGGCCCCAGATGCATCTTTTATGGCATTGTTCGAGTTGCCACATTCTGGCCTTTAAATAATTGAGTAACGAATTAAAGAATGCCCCGTAAATGCCGCGTGAGAGCGACGTCAATGCCGCGTGAGAGCGACGTCGGACCGGATCGGGGCGGCGGCCGTGGACACGGGCGAGGTCGACACGGATGCGGAGCCATGCGGAGCCGGCCGTCGTCGGCGGCGGCCGTGGACACGGGCGAGGTCGACACGGTCGAAGCGTGCTTCGCTCAATTGAGGCAAGGTGGACGAGCGTGCTGGTGAAAGAACGAGGTCAGCGGCTTCTGATGGTGCCGCGCTCGACGCGTCCCGCCTGCGGCGGCACCACTGGTCCCCCGAAGGCGAACTCGCGCAGCTTGCGCCACACGCCGTCCGGGCCCTGTTCGTAGAGAGCGAAGCCGGTGCAGGGCCACTGGGCCTCGAAGTCGGAGAGGTCCTCGAAGGCGCGGTCCATGGCCTCGTCGTCGATGCCGTGCGCCACCGTGACGTGGGGGTGGTACGGGAACTGCAGTTCGCGCGCCACCGGGCCGGAGGCGTCCCGGACCTGCTTCTGCAGCCAGGTGCAGGCCTCGGCGCCTTCGGCGACCTGGACGTACACGACGGGCGACAGGGGCCGGAACGTGCCCGTACCGGACAGCCGCATCGGGAAGGGGCGCCCGGCCGCCGCGACCTCGCCCAGATGGGCCTCGATCGCCGGCAGCAGCGCCGCCTCCACCTCGGTCGGCGGCAGCAGGGTGACGTGGGTGGGAATGCCGTGAGCAGCGGCGTCGCCGAAGCCCGCGCGCCGCTCCTGGAGCAGGCTGCCGTAAGGCTCCGGGACCGCGATCGACACACCGATCGTTACGGTCCCCACGTCATCTCCCTGTCGTTCGTGTCGCTTGGTCCGGTGTCGGTTTTGTTGTCAGCCGTCCGGCTATCGACTGTACGTCCACGGCTGTGTTCTGGGCAGGCGCAGTCATAGTGATGTGCAGCGCTCCGCCCAGTGGTGCGCGTGTGCGCCGGTGCCTCAGTGCTTGGCGGGCAGGAACCCGACCCGCTCGTAGGCCTGCGACAACGTCTCCGCGGCGACGGCGCGCGCCTTCTCCGCGCCCTTGGCCAGGACGGAGTCCAGCGTCTCCGGGTCGTCCAGGTACTGCTGGGTACGCTCCCGGAACGGCGTCACGAACTCGACCATGACCTCGGCGAGGTCCGTCTTGAGCGCACCGTAGCCCTTGCCCGTGTACTTCTCCTCCAGTTCGGCGATACCCGCACCGGTGAGCGTGGAGTAGATCGTGAGCAGGTTGCTCACGCCCGGCTTGTGCTCCGCGTCGTAGCGGACCACGGTGTCGGTGTCGGTCACCGCGCTCTTGACCTTCTTCGCGGTCACCTTCGGCTCGTCGAGGAGGTTGATGAGACCCTTCGGCGTGGACGCCGACTTGCTCATCTTGATCGACGGGTCCTGGAGGTCGTAGATCTTCGCCGTCTCCCTGAGGATGTACGGCTTCGGGACGGTGAAGGTCTCGCCGAAACGGCCGTTGAAGCGCTCGGCGAGATCACGGGTCAGCTCGACGTGCTGGCGCTGGTCCTCACCGACCGGGACCTCGTGGGCCTGGTACAGCAGGATGTCCGCGACCTGGAGGATCGGGTACGTGAACAGGCCGACGGACGCGCGGTCGGCGCCCTGCTTGGCGGCCTTGTCCTTGAACTGGGTCATGCGGGACGCCTCGCCGAAACCGGTGATGCAGTTCATGACCCAGGCCAGCTGGGCGTGCTCGGGGACGTGGCTCTGGACGAAGAGCGTGCAGCGCTCCGGGTCGAGACCGGCCGCGAGGAGCTGGGCGGCGGCCAGGCGAGTGTTCGCCCGCAGGTCCGCGGGGTCCTGCGGGACCGTGATCGCGTGCAGGTCGACGACCATGTAGAACGCGTCGTGGGACTCCTGCAGGGCCACCCACTGGCGGACGGCGCCGAGGTAGTTGCCGAGGTGGAACGAGCCTGCGGTGGGCTGGATTCCGGAGAGCACACGGGGTCGGTCAGAAGCCATGCTCACCATTCTCTCAGGTTCCCGGGGGCGGTTCGGAACTGGCCGGAAACAGACCGGACACGGGTGGGAACCGATCCGGCTCGGGCGGTGTACCAAGAGTGTGAGGACGCGGGAGGGGGGCCGCATCGTCGATGAGGCCGCGGTGATCGCACGCGTACGCGCCGGAGAGCCGGAGGCGTTCGCGGAGCTGGTGCGGGCCCATACGGGCATCGCCATCAGGGCGGCCGCCGCGCTGGGGGCGGGTGCGGACGCGGAGGACGTGGTGCAGCAGGCCTTCGTCAAGGCGTACTGCGCGCTGGGCCGGTTCCGGGACGGCGCGTCGTTCAAGCCGTGGCTGCTGTCGATCGTGGCCAATGAGACGAGGAACACAGTGCGGACGGCGGCGCGCCAGCGCACTCTCGCCGGCCGCGAGGCGGCGTTCGCGGAGGCGGAGCCGCTGATACCGGAATCGGCGGACCCCGCGGTGGCCACGCTGGAGACGGAACGCCGCGCGGCCCTGCTGGCCGCCCTGGACCAGCTGAGCGAGGAACACCGCCTGGTCGTCACCTACCGCTATCTCCTGGAGATGGATGAACCCGAGACCGCGCAGGCCCTGGGCTGGCCCCGGGGCACGGTGAAGTCCCGGCTCAACCGAGCGCTGCGGAAGCTGGGCCGGCTGTTGCCGGATTTTCAGCCTCGGGGAGGAGGTGATGAGGGTGAGTGAGGACGGGGAGCGCAGGCGGGACCGTGATGCGTACGGCGCCTCGCTGCCGGAGGAGTTGCGGGCGCTGGGGCGTTCGCTGGATCCGCCCGGCGGCGGGTCGGAGTCCATGGTGGAGCGGGTGCTGGAGCAGATACTCGCCGAGCGGATTCCGGTGCCGCTGCCGGTGACAGCTCCGAGGCCGGGGGGCCGTGAGCGGTTGCGGTTGGTCCGGCGGTGGACGCGGACGCGGTGGCGTTCGCTGACGGCGACGCTGTGCGGCCTGCTGGCGGTGCTCGCGCTCACTCCCCCGGTGCGGGCCGCGGTCCTCGACTGGTTCGACTTCGGCGGTGTCGAGGTGCGGTACGACCCGTCGGCGGTGCCCTCGTCCGGGGCCGAGGTTCCCGGCTGCGGGCGTTCACTCTCGCTTGCGCAGGCCGAGCGCCAGGCCGGGTTCGAGCCGGTGGTGCCGCCCGCGCTGGGCGCCCCGGACGCGGTGACGGTGACCGACGGGCCGCGGGGGCGGTTCGTGGTGAGCCTGTGCTGGCGCGAGCGAGGCCGGGTGATCCGGCTGGACGAGTTCGCGGCGCGCCTGGACCTCGTGTTCACGAAGACCGTGCGCGAGCAGCCGGAGTGGGTGGAGCTGGCTGCCCGGCCCGCGACGGACGGCATGGCGGATCCGGCCCTGTGGTTCCCCCGGCCGCATGTCCTGAGCTTCTGGCTGGTGGGGGCGGACGGGCGGCGCTATACCCGCGAGGAGCGGACGGCGGGGCCGACGTTGCTGTGGAGCCAGGGCGCAGCCGGCGACGAGAGCGTGACGCTCCGGTTGGAGGGGGTGGCGTCGAAAGGGCGGGCTGTGGAGATCGCGAGGTCGGTGGGGCCGTAGATCCGTGGTCCGTAGATCCGTGGTCCGTAGACCCGTGGTCCGTAGACCCGTGGTCCGTAGATCCGTGACTCTTCGGTCGGAAAGGGCGCGGCGGAGTGGGAACCCCGGCGGGTCGGGCGGTGTACCAGAAGTGACAAGCGGCTCGCGGACGGGTCGCACGGGAGCGATGGACTGACGGCTGACGACTGACGGGCTGGGGGGCGGTATGCGCGCTTGGAAGGGCGGGAGCAGGGGCAGGAGCAGGAGTCGGAGCCGTGAACTGGCGGCGTTGGCGGGGGCGTTGGCGGTCATGCTGGCGCTGATGGTGTGGGGCGCGTCCGGCGCTTCGGCCGGCGGGCCGACGAGCGTGCTGGTGACCTCGCCGGCGAGCGGAGAGGCCACCGCGCGGTACCACTCCGACAAGGAGTACGGAGAGCTGGAGCGGCTGCTCGGCCCGGCGAACAGTGGCACTCCGGACAAGCCTCCCGAGGCTGATCTCACCCGGGCCCGGCAGATCAACGTCACGTGGCTGGCGCACGACATATCGCCATGGCGGCTGGACCGGGTCTTCCCTGTCCATGGTTCCGGACCCCCGACCGTCTGGATCCATACGGCGGCCAACATGCCCGACTCCACGAACGGCTACTGGCACCGCGCCGAGCACGCCTCCCAGTTGCGCGCCCTGCTCATCGATCTCGGCGTGATGGGCGAGATCTCGGGCGAGGGCTACCAGGGCATCTTCCCGGCGCCCTGGCAGTCCCAGACGCCGGCCGAGACCCCGCCCGACGAGACGACGACCACGGTGCGGGTGGGTGTGGCGGAGGCGACCGACGACACCGACTGGTGGTGGGCCCTGCCGGGCGCGGCGGCGGGAGCGGTACTGGCGCTGGCACTGCGGCCGCTTGCCGCGCGCCTGCCCTGGGGTCACCCACGACGGGAACGGGGGCCTCGGCAGGAGCTGCGCGATCTTTGACGACTTCGGCCAATCGGATCGGTGAGGTCCGCGGACTGCGGACATCGGATCGGTGAGGACTTGGACTCTCAGGGGGACGGATGAGCACTCGGGACACTCGGAACACTGGGAACAAACGGGTTGGACTGCGGGTCGGAATGCGGGTCGGAATGCGGGTCGGAATTCTCGTGCCGGTGGTGTTGGCGGTCGCTCTGTCCGGGGTGCCGGTGGCCGGTGCGGCAGCGCGGGGGCCGGACCGGGAGGTCCCGGATGTGGCGGTGGTGGTCGCGGGCGGTACGGGCCGGACGACGGCGGTGCGCTCCGGTGAGGCGGGGTTCGACCGTCTGAGGGCGCTGTTGCAGCCGACGTACACCGAGACTCAGCGGGTGTCACAGGAGTGGGCCGAGGGCCGGTACCCGCCGGTCCGGATGACCGTGATCTGGGGGCTGACGGGTGTCGGAGGCTGGCCGCGGACCGCTGCGGCCCCGGGTGGGGACGTGGCGATGGAGCGGGAGGACCAGCTGTTCGTGGCCGGGGACGGCACACCGTGGGTGCGTTCGGATCCGGCGCCGGACGTGTCAGACGACGACATCCGCTGGCACCGGGCGTCCCGCTCGGTCTTCGACGAGATGAGCCGGGCGGGGCTGCCGGCCGGCGTGGGGAGCGGGGCGGCCGCAGACGCGACCGACGGCACGGACGGAGGGTGGGCGGCCGCTGGGCTCTGGCCGGACGTGTGGGGACTCGCGCTGGGGTTCGCGGCCGGGGTCGGCGGCACGCTGCTGATACGCCGCGCGGCGGCCCGGCCGGGAGCCGGACCGCCGCGGGAGGGGCCACGCCAGGAGCTGATCGATCTCTGACCGGTTCCTGACCGAGGGCGGGTCAGCCGAGGTCGATCTCCGGGTACAGCGGGAAGCCGGCGACGAGGTCGGTGGCGCGATGGGAGATCTCGTCCGCGATCTTCGGGTCGAGCACGTGCTGGGCCTTGGAGGGGGCGCCCTTGCTGGTGGTGCCGGGCTCCGTGGTGGTGAGGACGCGGTCGATGAGGCCGGCGACCTCGTCCATCTCGGCGGTCCCCAGGCCACGGGTGGTCAGGGCGGGGGTGCCGATGCGGATGCCGGAGGTGTACCAGGCGCCGTTCGGGTCGGCGGGGATGGCGTTGCGGTTGGTGACGATGCCCGAGTCGAGCAGGGCCGCCTCGGCCTGGCGGCCGGTGAGGCCGTAGGAGGAGGCGACATCGATCAGGTTGAGGTGGTTGTCCGTGCCGCCGGTGACGAGGGTGGCGCCGCGGCGCATCAGGCCCTCGGCGAGGGCGCGGGAGTTGTCGACGATGCGCTGGGCGTAGTCCCGGAAGGAGGGCTGACGGGCCTCGGCCAGGGCGACGGCCTTGGCGGCCATGACGTGCGGGAGCGGGCCGCCGAGGACCATCGGGCAGCCCCGGTCGACCTGGTCCTTGAGGGAGTCGTCGCACAGGACCATGCCGCCGCGGGGGCCGCGCAGGGACTTGTGGGTGGTGGTGGTGACGATCTGGGCGTGCGGGACCGGGTCGAAGTCGCCGGTCAGGACCTTGCCGGCGACCAGGCCCGCGAAGTGGGCCATGTCGACCATCAGGGTCGCTCCGACCTCGTCGGCGATCTCGCGCATGATCCGGAAGTTCACGAGACGGGGGTAGGCGGAGTAGCCGGCGACGATGATCAGCGGCTTGAACTCGCGGGCCGACACGCGCAGCGCCTCGTAGTCGATGAGGCCGGTGGCGGGGTCGGTGCCGTAGGAGCGCTGGTCGAACATCTTGCCGGAGATGTTCGGGCGGAAGCCGTGGGTGAGGTGGCCGCCGGCGTCCAGGGACATGCCGAGCATGCGCTGGTTGCCGAAGGCCTGGCGGAGCTCGGCCCAGTCGGCGTCGGAGAGGTCGTTGACCTGGCGGGCGCCGGCCTTCTCCAGGGCGGGCACCTCGACGCGGGCCGCGAGGACGGACCAGAAGGCGACGAGGTTGGCGTCGATGCCGGAGTGCGGCTGGACGTAGGCGTGCCGGGCGCCGAAGAGTTCGCGGGCGTGTTCGGCGGCGAGGGACTCGACGGTGTCGACGTTGCGGCAGCCGGCGTAGAAGCGGCGGCCGACGGTGCCCTCGGCGTACTTGTCGCTGAACCAGTTGCCCATCGCGAGGAGGGTGGCCGGAGAGGCGTAGTTCTCGGAGGCGATCAGCTTGAGCATCTCGCGCTGGTCGGCGACCTCCTGGCCGATGGCGTCGGCCACGCGCGGCTCGACGGCGCGGATCACGTCGAGGGCCGCGCGGAAGGCGGTGGACTCGTTGGAGAGGGGCTGCTGCTCTGACATGGCGGCCTCCGGGCGGCGTGGCTTGAAGCGGTCACGGTTCACGGTTCGGCCCAGGCGCACGGCACTTGGTCACTCGCAGGCCGCTCCCCGATGGTCCGTCCCATCCCAGCGCGCCAGTCACGGCCTGCCGGCCAGCCTACCGGGCGCGTCGGAAGGCGAAGGTCCCGCGTCCACCATGCGAGCGACTATAGGAAGGAGGGCAGCCCTTGACCCCGGGAGGTCCCGTGACCACGACGGAAGCGCTCATCGCCTCGGCGCAGGCGCACAGCGCGCACACCTACCATCCGCTGCCGGTGGTGGTCGCCACGGCCGACGGGGCGTGGATGACGGATGTGGAGGGTCGACGGTATCTGGACCTGCTGGCCGGATACTCGGCGCTGAATTTCGGCCATGGCAACCGGCGGCTGATCGAGGCGGCGAAGGCACAGTTGGAGCGGGTGACGCTGACGTCGCGGGCGTTCCATCACGACCGGTTCGCGGCGTTCTGCTCCGAGCTGGCCGAGCTGTGCGGCATGGAGATGGTGCTGCCGATGAACACCGGTGCGGAGGCGGTGGAGACGGCCGTGAAGACGGCCCGGAAGTGGGGATACCGGGTCAAGGGCGTGCCGCCGGAGATGGCGAAGATCGTGGTCGCCGGGGGCAACTTCCACGGGCGGACGACGACCGTCATCAGTTTCTCCACGGATCCGCAGGCGCGGGCTGACTACGGGCCGTACACGCCGGGCTTCGAGATCGTGCCGTTCGGGGATCTGACGGCGCTGCGGGCGGCGGTGACCGAGAACACGGTCGCCGTGCTGCTCGAACCGATCCAGGGGGAGGCGGGGGTGCTGGTGCCGCCGGCCGGTTATCTGGCGGGGGTCCGGGAGCTCACACGGGAGCGGAACGTGCTGTTCGTGGCGGACGAGATCCAGTCGGGTCTGGGACGGACGGGCCGGACGTTCGCCTGCGAGCACGAGGGGGTGGTACCGGACGTGTATGTGCTGGGGAAGGCCCTGGGCGGCGGGATCGTGCCGGTGTCGGCGGTGGTCGCGGGCGCCGAGGTGCTCGGGGTGTTCCGGCCCGGGCAGCACGGGTCCACCTTCGGCGGGAATCCGCTGGCCTGTGCGGTGGCGCTGGAGGTGATCGCGATGCTGCGGTCCGGCGAGTACCAGGATCGGGCGGCGGAACTCGGCGAGCATCTGCTGCGGGAGCTGAGGATCCTGGCGGGGACGGGCCGGCTGACCGCGGTGCGGGGGCGCGGACTGTGGGCGGGCATCGACATCGCCCCGGCGTACGGGACGGGGAGGGAGGTGTCGGAGAGGCTGATGGAGCGGGGGGTGCTGGTGAAGGACACCCAGGGGGCGACGCTACGGATCGCGCCGCCTCTGGTCGTCTCCAAGGAGGACCTGGACTGGGGGCTGGCACAGCTGCGGGCCGTACTGGAACCTGCTTGAGGAACGCTCCGAGGCGGGGCCTCAGCGGATCAGATGGGGCAGGAAGCGGGCGTACTCGTCCGTGACCAGGCCCGTGGACTCGCGGATGCCGAGGCCCGCGGACTCGTTCTCGACGACCCAGGCGCCAAGGACCACCCGGTTGCCGTCGAAGTCGGGCAGGGGGGCCAACTCCTGGTAGCAGCAGGGCTCTTCGCGGAGGGCGGGTGCGGGGCCCGAGGTGTTCGGCTGGTGGATCGTCACCCCCGCGCCCTCGCGGCCCAGGAGGGGCTTGGCGACGTAACCGGTCGTCCGTGCCAGCTCCCGCGGACCGTCGAGGTGGGCGGCGAGGAGGTTCGGGTGGCCCGGATACAGCTCCCAGAGGATGGCGAGCAGTGCCTTGTTGCTGAGGAGCATCTTCCATGCCGGTTCGATCCACAGGGTGCTGCCGGTGCCGCCGCCGTTGTCGAGGGTGTCCAGGACGTGGCCGGCGAAGCGGTCGGTGGTGAGCCACTCCCAGGGATAGAGCTTGAAGCAGCTGCGGATGAAGCGGAGTTGGTTGTCGACGAAGCGGCCGGACAGCGGGTCCCAGCCGATCTCCTCCATCGAGATCCAGTCGGTGTCCAGGCCCGCCTGCTCGGCGGTCTCCTTGAGGTAGGCGACCGTCATGAGGTCCTCGCCGAGTTCGTCGGCGGAGGAGTGCGCGAAGTAGAGGGGGTTGCCGGGCGGGAGGAGGGCCGCCTGCTTCTGCCAGGCGGCCACGAGGCGTTCGTGGAGGGAGTTCCACTGGTCGGCACCGGGGAAGCGTTCCTCCATCCAGAACCACTGGGGCGAGGCGGCCTCGACGAGGGAGGTGGGGGTGTCGGCGTTGTACTCCAGCAGCTTCGCCGGGCCCGTGCCGTCGTAGCGGAGGTCGAAACGGCCGTAGACGGACGGGAGTTCGGCGCGGCGGTGCCAGGCCTCGGCGACCGCCTCGGCCACCCGCGGGTCGGTGATGCCGAGGTCGGCGAAGCGGCCGGCGGTGACGATGTGGTCAGCCGCCGCGAGGCACATGCCGTGCAGTTCCTCGACGACCTGCTCCAGGGCCTCGACCTCGGGGAGTGTGAAGGCGTAGTACGCGCTCTCGTCCCAGTAGGGGCGCAGCGAGTTGTCGGGGTAGCGGGTGAGCGGATAGACGAGCCCCTGCGCCTCGACGGTCTGCTGCCAGCCGGGGCGGGGCTCGATGGTGTGGCGTTCCACGCGGGGTTCCCTGAGGTGCGCTCGACGGGTGTGCGGGGCGGGCCGGACGACGACAGCTGCGGCCGGGCGGCGGTGACGCGGGTAGGACTGCGACGACTACTACGGCCGGACGGCGGTGACACAGGCCGCACGGCGACGACTACGGCCGGATGGCCAGCGGCTACACCGGCCGCACGGCGACGACTACGGCCGGACGCGGTGACGCGGGCCGGACGCGGTGACGCGGGACGGACGCGGTGAGCGGATGGGCGGAACCTTGCGCCGGGGCCGGCCGGTCACTGTCAGCCGCCGGAGCTCTTCCCGCCCCCGCCGTCACCGTCGCCGCCGCTGCCCAAGCCGCCTCGGTCGACGCCACCGCCTCCGCCACCGCTGCTGGAGCTGCCCGAGCCGGACTTCTTGCCGGACTTGGTGAAGGAGCCGTCCCTGACCCAGCCGTTCTTCTTCTTGCCGCCGTAGTAGTAGGCGGCGTTGATGCTGGTGGAGGACTTGCAGTTCTTGTCGGCGACGACCTGGTACCCCTTGCCGAGGGTGTAGCTGTCGCGGTCGACGCAGCGCTTGTCGGGGTCCGAGGAACAGGCTGTCAGGGCCGCGGCGAGCAGTCCCACGCCGCCGAGCGCGACCGTTCCCGAGCGAAGTTGCCGACGTGCGTCCGCCATGTCCGTGTCTCCCCCTTGAGCCGGGTCCGGTGTGCGACCCGTGTTCGACTTCCCGCGGACAGTTTAGGGAAACGGTGAGTGGGAGCGCTCGGGCGGGCCGCCGCTCACCGGCCTCCCCCGTGGCTCCCCACACATGGCTCGCCTACAGTCACTTCGTGCTCTTTGGAATGGTGTGCGCCCTCGGCGCCGCGGTCTGTTTCGGTGCGGCGACGGTGTTGCAGGCGATGGCGGCGCGGGCGGCGGACACCGCGGGAGGCGGGGGCGGGGAGGCGGCGCTGCTGCTGCGGGCGGTCCGGCAGTGGCGGTACATGGCGGGGCTGGCGTTGGACGGGCTCGGTTTTCTGTTCCAGGTCGCCGCGTTGCGGTCGGTCCCGATCTACGCCGTCGGGGCGGCCCTCGCGTCCAGCCTCGCGGTGACGGCCGTGGTCGCGGCGCGGCTGCTGCGGGTGCGGCTGAGCGGGCGGGAGTGGGGTGCCGTGGGCGTGGTGTGCGCGGGGCTCGCACTGCTCGGCGTCGCGGCCGGCACGGAGGGGGACCTCGGCGGCCCGACGGCGCTGCCGTACGCATTGCTCGGCGTCGCGCTCGTGGTGCTGCTGTTCGGACTCGCCGGGGGAAGGCTCCCGCAGCGGGGGCGGGCCGGAGCGCTCGGACTGGCGGCCGGGGTCGGGTTCGGGGTGGTCGAGGTGGCGGTGCGACTGATCGACTCGGTCGCGCTTCTCGACCTGCTACGGGATCCGTCGGCGTACGCCCTGCTGCTGGGCGGCGCGGCGGCGTTCCTGTCCCTGACCTCGGGGCTGCGCGCGGGCTCGGTCACGGCCGCCACCGCCGGCCTGGTGATCGGCGAGACGGTCGGTCCGGCGGCGGTGGGCGTGATCTGGCTCGGTGACCGCACCCGGGAGGGCCTGGGGTGGTTGGCGGTACTGGGATTCCTGGTCGCCGTCGTGGGGGCGTTGGCGCTGGCCAGGTTCGGAGAGGCGCCGGCAGCGGTGGCTGCCGACGCGGGGTGAGGAGGCTTACGCCCGCCCTCCCCTCATCCGTCACCCCTCACCCTCCATGGCCTCCGTGATCCCGTCCCACAGCCGCAGCCTCGCCTCCAGCGCGAGGTTCGCCGTCTCGACGGCCTCCCGCCAGCGGATGTCGTCCGTGCCGCAGAGATCGGCGACCATCTGCATGGCCATGGGGGTGTGCTCCTCGCCGTCGACCTCGATGTGGCGGGCGAGGTAGTCGCAGAAGAGGGGGAAACGGTCGGTGCCCTCCTTCTTGATGACCTGGTCGAACATGTCCGGGATGAGGTCCTCGCGGGAGAAGGCGAAGGCGGCGGCACGGCAGTGCAGGGGCCGGTCGGCGATGATCGTGAAGGTGGCGCGGACGAACTCGGCGGCGGGGGCGGGAACTTGGGCCACCCGGAGCGCCGCGGATATGTCGTGCCCCTCGGCGATCAGCGCGAGGAACGTGTCGATCGGGGCGGTGTCGGCCGACGCCTCGGCCATGGCGGCGCGGTACAGCTCGAAATGGCTGGTGAAGCCGCCGTTCAGCTCGTCGCTCTCCTCCACCAGCACGATGTCGTTGATCAGCCGCCGGCTCACGTCCGAGCCGCGCGGAACCCACGGCACGTCGACGCAGGTCAGTTCGCGTTGCAGGGACTTGAGCAGGGACATGAAGTCCCACACGGCGAACACGTGGTGGCTCATGAACGTCGCCATGCGCGCCCGGCTGCTTATCCGCTGGTAAAGGGGATGAGCGGTGACTTCTTTTCGCGCGGGTTCGATCTCGGCCCGGGTCCGGTCGATTCCCTCGTGGCGCATGTTCCAGTCGTACCTGGACATGGAACTCCTTAGGTCGGGAAGAGCGATCGTGCAGCTTTGGCGACTTCCCGGCAAGCGCTTCCGGGTATTCGATGAAAGTTACCGGCAGTACCCCTCGACACAAGAGCCCAAGGGGTCCGAAAGAGCCATAAAAAGTCACGTTCCGGACAACCAAAAAAACTTCGTTGAATACTTGAACGGCCTCTGTCTCCGGTGCGTACTCGACAGCGTGACCAGTAATCCCGTCACCGTCACCGTGGCTTATCACGTGGTGCCGGGCCACGAGGGTGACTTCCACTCCTGGGGGTGGGCCATGCTGGCCGCCAGCGCGCAGCAGCCGGGCTTCCTTGGGGGTGGCGTTCTTGTCGACGGAGAGGCGGAGTGGCATGTCGTCTATCGCTTCGCCAGCGAAGGAACCGCTCTGGCCTGGGAGAACTCCACCGCTCGCAAACAGTGGGACATCCGCGCGGAGCAGGTCGCCCGGCAGACGGGCCGCCGGAGCGTCCGGGGCGCGAAAGCGTGGTTCGACGCCCAGACCGACCGGCCCGCCGCGCCGCCGGCCCCGCCGTCGAAATGGAAACTGTGGTTCGTGAATATGAGCGCCGTGTTCCCGCCGGTGCTGGCTTTCAATGTGATCGCGTTGCCCTATCTCGGTGACCTCAATCCGTTCATTCGTACGCTGCTGTTGTGTCTGTGCGTGACGGCTCTTGTCACCTGGATTCTGATGCCGCGCCTTCAGCGTTTCTTCAAGAAATGGCTGTATCCACCGCTCCAGGCGCTTCGCGGACGGCACAAACGGACCGCGTAGGCCAGAGAACGACGCAAGGGAGGTGGGCGGGTGAAGACCCTGCTCATCGACAATTACGACTCGTACACGTACAACCTGTTCCAGCTGATCGCCGAGGTCAACGGCGAGGAGCCGGTGGTGATCGTCAATGACGCCCCCGCGGCCTCGATTCCGGATCTTGCGGAATTCGACAACGTGGTGGTGTCGCCGGGCCCGGGGCACCCGGCGCAGACCCGCGACTTCGGCATCAGCGCCCGCCTGCTGGCCGAGTCCCCGGTGCCCGTCCTCGGCGTCTGCCTGGGCCACCAGGGCATCGCCCTCGCGGAGGGCGGCCGGGTGGCACCGGCCCCGGAGCCCCGGCACGGGCATCTGACCTCCATACGGCATGACGGGCGGGACCTGTTCCAGGGGGTGCCGCAGCACTTCACCGGTGTCCGCTACCACTCGCTGGCCGTGCGTGAGCCGCTCCCCGACACCCTTCAGGCCACCGCGTGGGCCGAGGACGGTGTGCTGATGGGGCTGCGGCACCGCACCCGGCCCCTGTGGGGCCTGCAGTTCCATCCGGAGTCCGTCCTGACCGAGTACGGCCACCGCATGCTCGTGAACTTCCGCAACCTCACGGCGGACCGGGCCCGCAAGCTGCGGGCGAAGAACACCGCCGTGCCCCCGACCAAGGGGGCGATCCCCCGCCCGACGGCCACCGCGACACCATCGGCCATGGAAAGCCCGTCGGCCACAGAGGCACTCGCAGTCACGGGAACCCCGTCGACCACAGAGGCACTCGCAGTCACGGGAACCCCGTCGGCCACGGAAACCCCGTCGCCCTCCCCCGTCACCATTCCCCGGCCCCGGCGCTCCGGCGGTCCCGTCTACCGGCTGCACACCCGCCGTCTCGCCGGCGCGGTCGACGCGGAGGCGGCCTTCACGCGGATGTACGCCTCTTCCGAGCGGGCGTTCTGGCTGGACAGCTCGCTGGTCGAACCGGACCGGTCGCGGTTCTCGTTCTTCGGGGACGACAGCGGGCCGCTCTCGGAGTTCGTGCGGTACGACGTCGAGACCGGACGCTGCGAGATCGAGCGGGCGGGGCGACCGCCGCGCAAGGTCACGGCGAGCGTGTTCGACTATCTCAAGCGGCAGTTGGCGAACCGGCGCGTGGACGCCACCGGGCTGCCCTTCGACTTCACCGGCGGTTACGTCGGCTACTTCGGCTACGAGACGAAGGCCGACTGCGGTTCACCGAACCGGCACTCGTCCGAACTGCCGGACGCCTGCTGGCTGTTCGCCGACCGGCTGATCGCGGTCGACCACCAGGAGGGCTTCACCTACGCGGTCTGCGTGGCGGAGGACACCCCGCAGGCCGCGCGGGAGGCCACGGACTGGCTGGAGGACACACTCGCCCGACTCACCTGCGTGGGCGTCGGCACGAGCCCGGCCGCCGAGGTGCCGTCGCGGTCCGTGCCGGCCCCTGAGGCGGACCTCCTGGCCGCCGAGCCCTGGCTGGTGCGCGACCGGGCGACGTACCTCGCGGACATCGAGGCCTGTCAACGGGAACTTCACGCCGGCACCAGCTACGAGGTCTGTCTGACCGACGCCGCCCGTTTACCCGCCCCGTCCGACGCCTACGACTTCTACCGGGTCCTGCGCCGCGTCAACCCGGCACCGTACGGGGCCTTCCTGAGGTTCAAGGACCTCGAGGTGGCCGGCTCCTCCCCCGAGCGTTTCCTGCGGATCAGCCCGGACGGGGTCGCCGAGGCCAGACCCATCAAGGGCACCGCGCCGCGCGGGGACGGGCCCGAGGAGGACGCCCGGCTCAGGGACGCACTGGCGGCGGACGCCAAGACCCGCGCCGAGAACCTGATGATCGTGGACCTGCTCCGCAACGACCTCGGCCGGGTCTGCCGGACCGGGACGGTACGCGTCCCCCGGTTGATGGCCACCGAGACGTACGCCACCGTGCACCAGCTGGTCTCCACCGTCCAGGGCCGGTTGCGTGAGGGTACGGACGCGGTGGACTGCGTACGCGCCTGCTTCCCCGGCGGCTCGATGACCGGCGCGCCGAAGCTGCGCACGATGGAGATCATCGACTCGCTGGAGACCGAGGCCCGGGGCGTCTACTCCGGGGCCCTCGGCTACCTGGGGTGCGGCGGCGGCGCCGACCTCAGCATCGTGATCCGTACGGCCGTACTCGCCGACGGGCTGATGCGGCTGGGCGCGGGCGGAGCCATCGTCCTCGGCTCGGACCCGGTCGCGGAGTACGACGAGATGCTGCTGAAGACGGCCGCGCAGATGCGGGCGCACCGCGAGCACACGGTCGGCCGCGTCCGGCAGCAGCGCGAGCGGATCGACACGCGCATGCCGGAACGGGACCGGATCGACACCCGCGTACCGAAGCGGGACGGGACCGACACCCGCTATCCGGAACGGGACCGGATCGACACCCGGATACCGCAGACCGTCGCCGAGGAGCCCGCCCGATGACGACCACCGCCGACCGGCACGCCGGCACCCACCCGACGACAGCCCCCATCGACCGGCACGCGGGCACCCAGCCGACCACAGCCACCGACCGTCGCAGAGGCACCCACTCGATGACGACGCCGCAGCCCGCCCTCTCCCTGCCCGACGCCGACGCCCCCGGCAACCTCGCCGCGCATCTCGCGGCCCTCGCCGAGCGGCGTGGGTGGACCGGGCGGGTCGCCTTCCGTCAGGGGCACCGGGTCTGGACGCACGGCGAGGTGCACGCTCTCGCGGGCCGCGCGGCCGGTGTGCTCGCGGAACAGGGGGTGCGCCCCGGTGACCGGGTGCTGCTCGCCCTGCCCGACGGGATCGCCTGGGTGACGGCCTTCCTGGCCATCGCCCGGCTCGGGGCCGTGGCGGTGCTGGTCAATCCCGAACTCCCCGCGGCCGAGCACACGTTCATGGCCGAGGACACCGAGGCCGTGCTGTGCCTGACCGGACCGGGCCTCGAGGACCGCTTCGGCGGCCGGGCACGCCTCGGCGCCGACCAGTTCCTCGCCCTTGCCCCGGCCGCCGATCCGGCACCGGCGCATCCGGTCGACGCGCACACCCCGCTGTACATCCAGTACACCTCCGGCACGACGGGTCGCCCGAAGGGCGTCGTGCACACGCACGGCGATCCGAAGACGTACTACGACCTGATCGGACGGCGCCTGCTGCGGATCACCCAGGACGACGTCACGCTGTCGGTGTCGAAGCTGTACTTCGCCTACGGCTTCGGCAACGCCTTCGTCTTCCCGCTCTTCTCGGGTTCGTCCGCCGTGCTGGTGGACCGGCGTCCGGCCCCGGCCACCCTGGACGAGCTGGTCGCCCGGCACCGGGTGACACTGCTGTACTCGGTGCCGTCGGCGTACGCCGCGCTGGTGGCCGACCGGGGCAGCGGGCACGAGGCCTGCTTCGCCTCCGTTCGCGCGGCGGTGTCGGCCGGCGAGGGCATGCCGACGGTGCTCGGGTTGCAGATCGCCGAACTGCTGGGCGCGCCGGTGCTGGAGCAGATCGGCTCGACCGAGGCGGGGCACGCGTTCTGCGCCAACAGCTTCGAGTACAACCGTCCCGGCACCGTCGGCCGTCCCGTCCCCGGCTTCGAGGTGGAGCTGCGTGACCGGGACGGGCATCCGGTGCCGGAGGGGGCGGAGGGCGAACTGTGGGTGCGCGGGCCGACGGTGACGCCCGGCTATCTGAACCGGCCCGAGGAGACGGACCGTGCCCTGGTCGGCGGCTGGCTGGCCACCCGGGACCTGGCGTGCCGGGAGCCGGACGGCACCTACCGGCACCTGGGCCGCGCCGACGACATGGAGATGGTCGGCGGCATCACCGTCTCCCCGTTGGAGGTGGAGGGCGTGCTGCGGACGCATCCGGCGGTGCGTGAGGTGGCGGTCACGGCCGTCCGGGACGGGCAGGGCCGCAGCGTGCTGCGCGCCTTCGTCGTCCCCGCCGCGACACCGCCACCCGGTCTGGGGGACGAGCTGATCCGGCTGGCCCGGGAGCACCTGGCCGCCTTCAAGGTCCCTCGCAGCGTCAGCCTCGTCCCGTCCCTGCCCCGTACTCCGACCGGAAAGCTCCGCCGTCACCTGGTCCGCAGGGGCGCATGGTGACCATGGCCGAAAGGAAGGGCACCATGCCCGAACCATCCCTGCTCACCGACCGCGGGTTCTATCTGGGCCCGATGTTCCGGCGGGCGGCCGACCGCCACGGGGCCGTCTTCGTCACGCTGGACCGGCCGCTGGACGTCAATCCGTCCCTCGGGGTCGACCTGAGTTATCCGGTGCTGGCCGAGGTGGTCGAGGAGCTGTCGGGGCGGCTTTGGCAGGCAGGTGTACGGCCCTCCGAGCAGGTGGTCGTACACAAGACGGACAACGTCGACATCGTGTTGCTGACCTGCGCGCTCTCCCGGATCGGCGCGGTGCCGGTGCTGCTCTCGCCCGGGCTCGCCGGTCCCGTCGTGGGGCAGTTGCTGGCACGGCTGCGACAGCCGTGGCTGATCACCGACCGGGCGAAGCTCCAAGGCCCGCTCCAGGACGTCGAGTTGTCCGCGCTCGTGCGCGGGACGCTGTCCGTGGACGACGCTCCCGGCGCCGAGCCGCTGGAGAAGTACGCCGGCGCCGAACCGCCCGCGCCGGTACGGCTGCACCCGCGGGAGCCCGCGCTGATCACCCACAGTTCGGGCACGACCGGTGTTCCCAAGCTCGCCGTGCACTGTGCCCAGACCATGTGGAACCGGCTGGTGCCTCAGCAGGCGATGGGCTGGCCCACGCGGGGCGAGACCGCGGCGCTGCACATGTCGTTCGTCCACTCGCGCTTCTACCATCTGCTCGGCGTGCTGCTGCACTACGGCAGCCCGCTGGTACTGATCACCGACCCGGACCCGGCGGGAGTGGCGCCGCTGCTGGTGCGGCACCGGCCCGGGATCGTGGAGACGCATCCCAACACCTTCGTTCTCTGGGAGGAGTTGGCCGACGCGCCGGGGGCGCCGCTGTCGCGGGTCAAGGCGTACGGCTCCACGTTCGACGCCATCCACCCGCGGACCGTACGACGGCTGCTGGGCGCCTCTCGACGGCGTACCCCCTGGCTGGTCCAGCTGTACGGGCAGAGCGAGACGGGGCCGGTCGCCTTCCAGTGGTTCACCCGGCGCAGTGCCGCCCGCGCGGACGGCCGCCGGGTCGGCATCGGGATACCGGGGTTCACCCGGATCCGGGTCACCGACGCCGACGGGAGGCGGGCGACGCCCGGGACGGCCGGCCGGATCGAGGCCCGCACCCGGGGGCGGATCCTCACCTACCTCGGGGCGCGGGAGCAGTACGAGCGGCAACTCGACCGCGGCTGGTGGCAGATGGGCGACATGGGGTATCTCAGCCGGCTGGGTGTCCTGCATCTGATCGACCGTGAAGTCGACCAGATCGACGCCGTGCACAGCAACCTGGCGGTCGAGGACGTGCTGATGGAGCGGCTGGAGGAACTCCGCGAGATCGTCATCGTGCCCGGCGCGGACCGGGAGCCGGTTCCGGTGGTGTGCGTGCGGGGCGATCAACCGCTGGACGCGGAGCGCTGGCGGGAGGCCACGGCCGATCTGCCGGCGCTGGCCGAGCCGCGGCAGTGGCGGTTCGAGGAGCTGCCGATGACCGCCACCTGGAAGGTGAAGCGGGTGGAGATCACCCGCATGCTGGCCGCGGGAGCGCGCACGTGAACCAGGTCCTGGTCGTCGGCGCCGGCCCCGTCGGCCTGTCGGCGGCCCTCGCCCTGCGGGCGCACGGGCTGCCGGTCCTCCTCCTGGAGGCCGACCCGCGGGACCGGGAACGTCCCGGGAGCCGGGCCCTGTTCGTGCACCGGGAGACCCTGCGCCTCCTCGACGGGATGCGGCCGGGGCTCGCCGACGAGATCACGTCGTACGGGCGGACCTGGCAGACCCGGCGCACTCTCTACCGGGGCCGCGAGGTCTACTCCCGGACCTACCCGCCCTCCACCGGGACCCCGCCGTTCACCAGCCTGCGCCAGGTCGACACCGAACGCTTCCTGCGGGCCGCCTGCGAGCGGGCCGGGGTGGAGTTCGTGTGGGACGCCCGCGTGACCGACGTCCAGAGCACCGCGACCGGGGTCCGGCTGACCGGGGAGGACGGGCGGGTGTGGATCGGCGGCTTCGCGATCGCCGCGGACGGCGCCCGCTCCACGCTCCGGCGCGGGCTGGGCATCGCCATGGAGGGCAGCCGGGGGGAGGGCTTCCACGTCGTCGTCGACGTCGCCGACATCCCCGGCGCCGAACTGCCCTTGGAGCGGGTCTTCCACTACGAGCATCCGGGGGTGGGCGGCCGCAGTGTGATGCGGGTGCCGTTCACCGGGGGCTTCCAGGTCGACCTGCAGTGCCGGGACGACGACCGGCAGGAGGTGTACGGCAGTGAGGAGGCCGTGCGCCGGTGGCTGCCCTCGGTGGTGGGGGACGGGTACGCCGAGCGAATCCTGTGGGTGTCGACGTACCGCTTCCTGCGCAAGGTCGCGGCCTCGTTCACCGACCCGCACGGGAGGGTGCTGCTCGTCGGGGAGGCGGCGCATCTCTTCCCGCCGTTCGGTGCGCGCGGCATGAACAGTGGTATCGCCGACGCGGCCGCGGCGGCAGATGCTGTCGCGGCCGCGGCGGCAGATGCTGTCGCGGCAGCGGCGGCAGATGCTGTCGCGGCGGGGGCGGACGCGGCGGCGGGCGCGGTCGCCCGGTTCGCCGAAGCGCGGCGGGCGGCGGCCCTGTTCAACAGCGCTGCCGCCGGACAGGCGTTGGACCATCTGCGGCCACGACGGCGGATCGTGCGTGTCAAGCAGCGGGCGGCGGCGGCCCTCGCCCCGGTCCTGCCGCAGTGCGGGTCGTGGCTGGAACACGCGCCCTACGGGCCGCGGGGCGGGGCGCCGGTGGCGGCCGGCGGCACGTACTGAGGAGGAGATTCTGGTGACTCGACCGACGGTTGTGGAAGGGCTGTTGAGGTGGACGCCCGCTGGTGGGCTGGTGCCGGCGGACGGTGGGCCGGGGACGGGGACCGCGGTGGTCGGCAGCCGGTTGCTCGTCGCGGACTCCTGGCTGGTGCGGGACGGGCGGGTGCGGGCTTTCGAACGGCACCGGGAGCGGTTTCTGCGGACGTGCGGCGAGTGCGGCGGGCCGCCGCTGCGCCGGCTCTTGGAGTTCTGGCAGGACATGGCGGCGGCCCTGCCGCGTACCGGTGAGTGGTTTCCCCGGGTCGAACTCGCCGCCGGATCGATGGAGTTGCGGCTGCTGCTGCGGCACGCGCCGCCGCTCGGCTCCGGTGTACGGGTGTGGGCGGCCGGCCAGTCCGATCCGCGGACCGTCCCCCGCCGCAAGGGCCCGGACCTGGACACCCTGGCCCGGGTCAGGCGGCGGGCGTCCGGCGAGGGCGCTCAGGAGGCGGTGCTGGTCACGGCGTCCGGAGTGGTGCTGGAGGCGGCCACCGCCAGCGTGCTGTGGTGGGAGGACGACACCCTGTGCCTGCCCCCGCCACGGCTGCCCGTCCTGCCCGGGGTCACCGTCGGGCTCATCCAGGAACAGGCGTGGCGTACCGGGACCCGCGTCGCCCACCGCGAACGGACCGTGGCGGAGCTCGACGGACGCGAGGTGTGGCTGGTGAACGCACTGCACGGCATCCGGCCCGTGACGGGCTGGACGGCACGACCGATGGAGGCGGCACCGGCGGTGCGGGCCCCTCAGTGGCGGACATGGCTGGACGACATCATGGAGCCGCTGCCGGAGCGCTGAATTCCCGAGCCCTGACGATCGAGCCCTGACGACGGACTTGACGACAGGGCTTGACGACAGGGCTTGACGATCGGACCCCGACGGCATGCGCCGGGCCGAATGAGACTGTATTCCGGATTCCAGATCACCGATTCCTGAATCCTGAACCCCATTCGACCCGGCACAATAAAGGCTGCCCGAATTCGGTATTATCCGGTATTCAGTTCTTCTTCTGCGCCGGCTGGTAAGCCCCCGGTGCCATCCGGGTCGCGATCGCGATCCGGTTGTAGGCGTTGATGACGGTGGCCGCCCAGATCAGTGCGGCAAGCTGCTCCTCGTCGAAGACCTGCGCGGCCTCGGCGTAGACGGCGTCCGGGACGTGGCCGTCGTGCACCAGCGTCACCGCCTCGGTCAACGCCAGCGCGGCGCGCTCCCGTTCGGTGAAGAAGGGGGTCTCCCGCCAGGCGTTCAGGGCGTAGATCCGCTGTTCGGTCTCGCCCTGCGCACGAGCGTCCTTGGTGTGCATGTCGAGGCAGAACGCGCAGCCGTTGATCTGTGAGGCGCGGATCCTGATCAGTTCCAGGAGTTCCGGTTCGACCTTGGCGTCCTGGGCCGCGGAAACGGCGGCGCCGTGCAGGGAGCCCATCGCCGCGGAGACGTCGGGGGTGATTTTCTTGAGGGCCACGCGGGAATTGGAATCACTGTTGCTCATGGGGCGATTCTATAGGCTCCGCAGGCGAATTGACGAAGGGAAGGAAAAAAGGCGGATTATTCGGGGAGTGCCGCGCACAAGGCGTCCAGTGCTCCCGACCACGCGTGATCCGGCGGTGTCCCGTACCCCACGACCAGCGCGTCGGGCCGCTCGACGGTCGCCTCCGGGTGCCGGTAGCGGTGCAGCCCGTGCACCGCGAGCCCCTGCCAGGCCGCCGCCCGCAGCGCCGCCTGTTCGGTGCCCGGCGGGAGGCGCAGGACGACGTGCAGGCCGGCCGCGATGCCGGTGGCGTGGACCTGCGGGGCGCGCCGGGCGAGTTCGGCGACCAGCGCGTCCCGGCGGCGCCGGTAACGCAGCCGGGCCGACCGGACATGGCGGTCGTAGGCGCCGGAGGCGATGAACTCCGCCAGCGTCAGCTGGTCCAGGACTCCGCACGACCAGTCGACGCCGCCCTTGGCCGCGACGACCTCGGCGGCGAGCGACGGCGGCAGCACCAGCCAGCCCAGGCGCAGGCCCGGGGCCAGTGACTTGCTGGCGGTGCCCAGGTAGACCACGTGGTCCGGGTCGAGGCCCTGGAGGGCGCCCACGGGGCGGCGGTCGTAGCGGAACTCCCCGTCGTAGTCGTCCTCGATGATCAGCCCGTCGCTCTGCCGGGCCCAGTCCACCACGGCGGCCCGCCGGTCGGGGTGCAGGGCGCCGCCGATCGGGAACTGGTGCGCGGGCGTCAGCAGCACGGCCCGCTCCCGGGTCCCCAACTCCTCGGTGCGCGTGCCGAGTCCGTCGAGTCCCAGCGGTACGGTCCGCAGTCCGGCCCGCGCCAGCAGCCGCCAGTGCGTGTCGAGGCCGTATGACTCCACCGCCAGGCTCCCCAGGCCCCGCTTCCGCAGCACCTGGCCGAGCAGCATCAGCCCGTGCGCGATGCCGGAGCAGATGACGATGGAGTCGGGGTGCGTGCGGACACCGCGGGCCCGGGCCAGGTAGCCGGCCAGGGCGGTGCGCAGTTCGACGCGGCCGCGCGGGTCGCCGTAGCCGAGGGCGTCGTACGGAGCGACGGTGAGCGCGCGGCGGGACGCCTTCAGCCAGGCCGTGCGAGGGAAGGCGGACAGGTCCGGGGTGCCGGGGACGAGGTCGTACACCGGGCCGGACGGTGTACGGCCGCCCGGTGCGGGGCCGGCGGCCGGGACCGGCACCGGACGTTCCGCCACCCTCGTGCCCGAGCCCTGGCGGGCGGTGAGCCAGCCCTCGGCGACCAGGTCGGCGAAGGCCTCGGCGACCGTGTTGCGGGCGATGCCCAGGTCGGCGGCGAGAGCGCGGGAGGACGGCAGTCTCGTGCCGGGGGCGAGGCGGCCGGTGCGGACGGCCTCGCGCAGGGCGTCGGTCAGGCCCCGTCGCAGGCCCGGACCGGCCGGTTCGAGGTGGAGGTCGACCCCCCCAAGTGGCCCAAGGTTTCGGCATGGAAGTGGACCATACCCCTGGGCAGCTCGGCTCCTAGGGTCGATGCCATGACCACGAGCGACGACACGACCACGACCACGACCACTGAGTACGCCCCCGAACAACCGGCCCGGATGCGCTGGGCGCAGCACGCGCCCGAGGTCTACAAGGCGATGGTCCGTCTCGACACGGCCGCCAGACAGGGGCTGGATCCCAAGCTGGTGGAGCTGGTGCGGCTGCGCAGCTCGCAGATCAACCACTGCGCGTTCTGCCTCGACATGCACACCAAGGACGCGCTCGCGGCCGGCGAGAGCGTCCAGCGGATCGTGCAGCTTCCCGCGTGGGAGGAGTCGCGGCACTTCTACACCGAGAAGGAGCTCGCGGCGATCGAGCTGACGGAGGCGGTCACGGTCCTCACGGACGGGTTCGTGCCGGACGAGGTGTACGAGCGGGCCGCCCAGCACTTCGAGGAGGCCGAACTGGCCCAGCTCATCGCGACGATCACGGTGATCAACGCGTGGAACCGGTTCGGCGTGACCACGCGCGCGGTTCCGGGGCACTACGAGCCGGGGGACTTCGGGTGACCGCGCGCACGAAGCTCCTCGACCGCGCGGTCGGGCAGGCGATGTCGCAGCTCAGCGCCACCGCCAAGAAGGGGCTCGGCGACCCCGCGCTCGCCGAACTCGTGGTGATCCGCGCCTCGCAGCTCAACCACTGCGCCTTCTGCCTCGACATGCACCTCACCATCGCCCGCGAGCAGGGGGTGAGCGAGAAGCAGCTCGATCTGCTGGCGGCCTGGGAGGAGGCGGAGGGCACCTTCGACGAGCGGGAGCGGGCCGCGTTGGCCCTGACCGAGGCGGTGACCGTGCTGACGGACAGCTTTGTGCCGGACGCGGTGTACGAGCGGGCCGCCCGGCACTTCGACGAGGTCGAACTGGCCCACCTCACCGGCCTGATCGTCGCGATCAACAACTGGAACCGGGTGATGGTCAGCCGCCGTGTCCCGCCTGGGGGCCACACGCCATGAGCAAGGTCGAGACGTTCCGCAGACTCCACCGCAGCCGCCCTCCCGGTGATCCCCTCGTCCTGCCCGGCCCCTGGGACGCGGCCAGTGCCCGCGTGTTCGCCGAGGCCGGGTTCCCGGCGCTGGCGACGCCCAGCGCGGGGGTCGCCGCCTCCCTCGGGCACGAGGACGGACGGACCCCGGCCGACGAGATGTTCGCGGCGGTCGCGCGGATCGTACGGTCCGTGGACGTGCCGGTGTCCGCGGACGTCGAGGGCGGGTACGGACTGCCGCCGAAGGAGCTGGTGGAGCGGCTCCTGGAGACGGGAGCCGTCGGATGCAACCTGGAGGACTCCGTCGACGGCGTCCTCAAGGATCCGCGCGAGCAGGCCGACTGGCTCGCCGAGGTGCGGTCCGCGGCGGCCGACCGGCTCTTCGTGAACGCGCGCATCGACACCTTCGCCCACGGAGTCACCGATCCGGACCGGGCCATCGAGCGGGCCGCGCTGTACGTCGCCGCCGGCGCCGACTGCGTGTACCCGATCGGCGCCCCGCCCGACGTCCTGCCGCTGCTGCGGGCCGGCATCCAGGGTCCGGTCAACGTGGGCGCGCAGGTCGGGAAGGGCCCCTCGCCCGCCGAGCTGGGCGCGCGAGGGGCCACCCGGGTCACGTTCGGGCCGGGGCTCCAGCGGCGGGCCGCCCAGGCGCTGGAGGAGATCGCCGGCGGCCTCATCGCATGAGACTCAGGACAGCCACGCCTTCCACGTGGACTCGTGGCTGTCCACCCACTTCTTCGCCGCCTCGTCCGGCGACAGCTTCTGGTCGGCGATCATCAGGGAGACCTGGTTCTGGTCCTCGGTCGTCCATTTGAGTTTCTTCAGGAAGGCCGCCGCCTTGCCGCCCCTCTTGGAGAAGTCCGTGTTGAGGTACTTCTGCAGCGGGGTGTGCGGGTAGGCGCAGGCCACCTTCGCCGGGTCCGCGTCGCAGCCCTCCTTGTAGGCGGGCAGCTTCACCTCGGTCATCGGGACCTTCTTGAACAGCCACTGCGGCGAGTACCAGTACGTCAGGAAGGGCTTCTTCTCCTTGGCGAACTGCCTCATCTGCGTGATCTGGGCGGCCTCGGAACCGGCGAAGACGACCTGGTAGTCGAGCTTCAGGTTCTGCACCAGCGCCTTGTCGTTGGTGACGTAGGAGGGCGAGCCGTCCATCAGCTGGCCCTTGCCGCCGCTCTCCGGGGTGCGGAACTGGTCCGCGTACTTGTTGAGGTTCTTCCAGTTCGTGACGTCCGGGTGCTGCTTGGCGAAGTACGTCGGCACGAACCAGCCGATGTGCCCGGTCACGCCGAGCTCGCCGCCCGCGGTGATCGTCTTCTTGTCCTTGACGTACCGCTGCTCCTGCTCGGGGTGGCCCCAGTCCTCCAGGATCGCGTCGACGCGGCCCTGGCTGAGCGCGTCCCAGGCGGGCACCTCGTCGACCTGGACGGTGTCGACGCGGTAGCCGAGCTGGTGTTCCAGCAGGTACTGGGCGACGGCCACGTTGGCCTGCGCGCCCACCCAGGACTGGACGGACAGGGTCACCGTCTTCGCGCCCTGCGCGTTGGCGAAGGGCGAGGCCTGCTTGGTCATGTCGGCGGCACCGCAGCCGGTCAGCAGTACCAGGGAGCCCACTACGGCAGTCGTACGAAGTCGCATGTCACGCTCCCTTCTTCGCGCGGCGTTCGGTCGGCTGCGTCACCCGGTCGAGCATCAGGCCGAGGCAGACGATCGCCGCGCCGGCGACCAGGCCGGTCGCCAGGTCGCCCTGGGCGAGGCCGAAGACGACGTCGTAGCCGAGCGCGCCACCGCCGACCAGGCCGCCGATGATGACGACGGCGAGGACCAGGACCACGCCCTGGTTGACGGCGAGCAGCAGCGCCCTGCGGGCGAGCGGGAGCTGGACCTGCCGCAGCTGCTGGCCGCTGGTCGCGCCGAGCGAGCGGGCCGACTCCATGGCGGCCGGGTCGACCTGGCGCAGGCCCTGGGTGGTGATCCGGACGACGGCCGGCAGCGCGTACACGATCGCCGCGGCGACGGCCGGGGCGCGGCCGACGCCGAACAGGGCGACGACCGGGATCAGGTACACGAACTGCGGCATGGTCTGGAAGACGTCCAGGACGGGCCGCAGCAGCCGCTCGAAGCGTTCGCTGCGGGCCGCGGCGATACCGATGGCGAAACCCAGGACGAGGGTGACGGCGACCGCCGCCAGCACCTGGGACAGCGTGTCCAGGGACGGCTTCCACACTCCGAGCACACCGATCGCGGCCATCGCGAGGACCGCGGTGAGCGCGGTCTGCCAGGTGCCGATCACCCAGGCCAGCGCGGCGACGATGAGCAGCACCGACCACCACGGCAGCCCCTGCAGGCCGTCCCGGACCGGGTCGAGGACCCAGGTGGTGAAGTGGCCCGCCCAGTCGGCGGTGCCGCCGACGACGGGGACGCCGGAGTAGAGGTGGGCGGTCATCCAGTCGACGGCCCGGTTGACCGGCTCGGCGATGTTCAGGGTCCACGCGTCGGGCCAGTCGAGGCGGCCCAGGAGCCGTCCGGCCACCGCGACGGCCACGGCGGCGGCGAGGGCGTACGCCCATCCCGCGCGCCGTGATCCCTCGGCCGCATCGGTGCCGTCTCCGGCGGCGCCGGTGATGCGGTCCAGGACGACGGCCAGGAGCACGATCGGGATACCGGCCGCCAGGGCCGCGCCCACGTCGACGGAGGCCAGCGCCTGGTAGACGCGGTCACCGAGGCCGCCGGCGCCGATCACCGAGGCGATGACGGCCATGGACAGCGCCATCATGATCGTCTGGTTGAGGCCGAGCAGGAGTTCCTTGCGGGCCAGCGGGAGCCGGGCGGTGAGCAGGCGCTGGCGGGCGGTGGAGCCGAGGGACTCGACCGCCTCCAGCACCTCCTTGTCGGCGCCGCGCAGGCCGAGCGAGGTGAGCCGGGCCATGGGCGGGGCGGCGTAGACGACGGTGGCGAGGACGGCCGCGGGGACTCCGATGCCGAAGATGAGGACCACCGGGAGGAGGTAGGCGAAGGCGGGCAGCACCTGCATGGTGTCGAGGACCGGCCGCAGGATGCGGTCCATCCGGTCGGACAGCCCGGCGGCGAGCCCCAGCAGGGCGCCCACGGCGACCGAGGCGAGCACGGCCGCCACCATCAGGGCGAGCGTCTGCATGGTCGGGATCCACATGCCGAGCAGACCGCAGGCCAGGAACGCGGCGGCGGTCCCGAGAGCCAGCCTCACCCCGGCGACCCGCCAGGCGACCAGCCCGGCGATGGCGGTGACCCCGGCCCAGCCGGCACCGAGCAGCACCAGGTACACGGCCCGTACGGAGAGGACGACCGCGTTGCTGATGTAGCCGAAGAAGTAGAGGAACAGCGGGTGGCTGTCGCGGTTGTCGACGATCCAGTCGCTGGCCTTGGACAGCGGAGCGGTGAGGTCGACGGTGAGCGCGGCCGGCCAACTGCCGCTGGCCCAGCGGGCGTTCGCCAGTGGTACGAGGATGGCGGCGGCGAGGGCCAGCAGCAGCAGTTTGTGGACGGCCCGGTGCCTGAGGACGCCGGGCAGGGAGATCCGGGGGGCGGGAGCGGTGACCGTTGCCATCAGACCGCCTCCTTGCGGAGCTCCGTTCCGGCCACGACGTCCAGGAGCCGTTCGTGGTCGACGACCCCCAGACACCGGCCGTCCTCCACGACACAGGCCGGCTTGTGGCTGCGGGCGACGACCTTGATCGCGTCGGCGACCACCGCGTCCGCGGCGAGCGCGCCCGGATGGTCGGTTCCGCCGCAGTCCCCGGGGCGCATGGCCGTACGGACCGTCATGACCTGCTCGCGCGGGACGTCCCGGACGAACTCGCGGACGTAGTCGTCGGCCGGGGAGCCGACGATCTCCTCCGGAGTGCCCAGCTGCACCACGGCGCCGTCCCGCATCAGCGCGATACGGTCGCCCAGCTTGAGCGCCTCGCTGAGGTCGTGGGTGATGAACACCATCGTGCGGCCCTCCTCCTGGTGCAGCCGCACGACCTCCTCCTGCATGTCACGCCGGATCAGCGGGTCGAGCGCGCTGAACGGCTCGTCGAACAGCAGGACCTCGGGGTCCACGGCGAGTGCGCGGGCCAGTCCGACGCGCTGCCGCTGGCCGCCGGAGAGCTGGCCCGGGCGGCGCTGCTCCATGCCCTCCAGGCCGACCTTGTCGACGACGTCCTGGGCGCGGCTGCGGCGTTCGGCCCTGCTGACGCCCTGGATCTCCAGGCCGTACGCCACGTTGTCGAGGACCGTGCGGTGCGGCAGCAGTCCGAAGTGCTGGAAGACCATCGCGGCCCGGTGCCGGCGCAGTGCGCGCAGCCGGGACTTGTCCATGGCACGGACGTCCTCGCCGTCGATGCGGATCGTGCCGGCCGTCGGCTCGATCAGGCGGGTCAGACAGCGCACCAGGGTGGACTTGCCGGAGCCGGACAGGCCCATGACGACGAAGACCTCGCCCTTGCGCACGTCGAAGGAGACGTCCCGGACGGCGGCCGTGCAGCCGGTACGGGCCCGCAGCTCGGCGGGGTCGAGGCGGGTGAGCTCGGGGTCGGCGGGGACGGCGGCGGCCTTGGGGCCGAACACCTTCCACAGGCCGTCGACCGAGAAGACGGGGGCGGCGGAGTCGTCCGTGGGGGGCTTACGGGTGGGAACAGTGAGCGCCATCAGGCGTCACCTCCGATCAGGTCGACCGCCTTCTCACCGACCATGAGCACCCCGATCATGGGGTTCACCGCGGTCATGGTCGGGAAGACGGATGCGTCGGCGATCCGGATGCCGTCCAGACCGCGAATCCTCAACTCGGGGTCGACGACGGCCAGTGGGTCGTCGTCGGATCCCATGCGGCAGGTCCCCGCCGGGTGGTACACGGTGTGCGCGACCTTGCGGGCGTACTCGCTCAGCTCCTCGTCACCGGTGATCTGCGGCCCGGGGGCCACCTCGCGCTTGAGCCAGCCGGCCAGCGGCTCGGTCTTCGCGATCTCCCGGGCGATCCGGATGCCGTCGACGAGGGTGCGGCCGTCGTAGTCGTCCTCGTCCGTGAAGTAGCGGAAGTCCAGGGCGGGCTTCACCTCCGGGTCGGCGCTGGTCAGGTACAGCCGGCCGCGGCTCTTCGGCTTGGGGATGTTCGGTGTCATCGAGACGCCGTACGGCGGGCGTTCGTAGCCCAGGCGCTCCGGGTTGTCCGTGAAGGGGATCTGGTAGAAGTGGAACATCAGGTCCGGGCCCGCGTGTTCGGGGTCCCGGCGCACGAACAGGCCCGCGTCGGAGTCCATCGCGGAGTTCTCCGGGATGGGTCCCTCGGTCTCCCAGACGATCACCGACTCGGGGTGGTCCAGCAGGTTCTCGCCGACGCCGGGCAGGTCGTGGACGACCGGGATGCCGAGCGCCTCCAGGTCGGCCCTGGGTCCGATGCCGGAGTGCAGCAGCAGCCGGGGCGAGTCGACGGCGCCGGCGCACAGCAGCACTTCGTTGCGGGCGCGTACGAGGATCTCCTCGCCGTCCTTCGTACGGACGTGCACGCCCTCGGCGCGGGTCCCGTCCAGCTCCAGCCGGTACGCCCAGGTCTCCAGCAGGACCGTCAGGTTGGCGCGCTCGTCCATCACCGGGTGCAGGTACGCCACCGAGGCGCTGGACCGCTTGTTGTTCTCGGGGTGGTACGCGAGGTCGAAGAAGCCGACGCCGTCGTCGAACGGCTTCTTGTTGAAGCCCTCGACCCGGGGGACGTCCAGCGCCTTCTGAGCGGCGTCCACGAAGTCCCGGGCGATGGCGTTGCGGTCCTTCTCGTCGACCGGGACGATGTTGTTCTTCAGCCGCGCGAAGTACGCCTCCATCGGCACCGCGCCCCACCCCTTGGCGCCGGCCGTCTCCCACTCGTCCCAGTCGGACGGCAGCGGCTTGAAGGCGATCAGGGTGTTGTGCGAGGAACAGCCGCCGAGGACGCGGGCGCGGCTGTGCCGGATGTGGGAGTTGCCGCGCGGCTGCTCGGTGGTCGGGTAGTCGTAGTCGAGTTCGCCGCCGAGCAGACCCATCCAGCGGCGCAGGGTCAGGACGTCGTCACGGTCCACGTCACTGGGGCCGCCCTCGATGACGGCGACCGTGACGTCGGGGTTCTCGGTGAGGCGGGAGGCGATGACGGAGCCTGCGGTGCCGCCGCCTATGACGACGTAGTCGTAGACATGTGGGTTCTCGGGCATGGGGGGTACTCCAGGGGCTGTCTCTTATACACATCTGACGCTGCCGACGAATAGAGAGGTGTAGATCTCGGTGG
>JODI01000039.1 GCA_000720805.1 Streptomyces violaceoruber | reverse complement strand
CCCTTACTCGACCCCGCCTCCGCCCCCTCTCTCTACCCCGTTCACCAGCACCGCCGCCCCGTCGAAGCGCCCGGCCTTCAGGTCCCGCAGGGCCTCGTCGGCCCGGGACAGGGGGTAGGTGTGGGTCGTGGCGCGTACGCCGTACCGGGCGGCGAGGGCGAGGAACTCGCGGCCGTCCCGCCGTGTGCTGGAGGTGACGCTGCGCAGTTGCTTCTCGTAGAAGAGCTCGCTTTCGTAGCGCAGCCGCGGAACGTCGCTGAGGTGGATGCCGGCCACCGCCAGAACCCCGCCCCGGTCCAGCGCCCGCAGCGCGACCGGGACCAGTTCGCCCGCCGGAGCGAACAGGATCGCGCTGTCCAGCAGTTCGGGAGGCGGGTCGTACGCGTCCTGAGCGGAGGAGGCGCCCAGGGCGAGCGCGAGGCGCCGGGCGTCGGCTCCCCGTGTCATCACGTGCACGGTGGCGCCCTCGGCCAGCGCGATCTGCGCACACAGGTGAGCGCTGCCGCCGAAGCCGTACAGACCGAGGCGGCCCCGCGCCGGAAGCGACGCCCTTCGCAGTGCGCGGTGGCCGATGATCCCGGCGCACAGCAGCGGCGCCGCGGACACGTCGTCGAGAGCGTCGGGCAGCCGGTACGCGAACGCGGCGGCGACGGTGGTGTACTCGGCGTATCCGCCGTCGGCGTCCCAGCCCGTGTACCGGGAGGCCGGGCACAGGTTCTCGGCCCCGCGCCGGCAGTACGCGCAGGTGCCGTCCGTACCGCGCAGCCACGCCACCCCCACCCGGTCACCGGCCGTGAACCCGCTCACCGCCGGCCCGAGCCCCGCCACCACCCCGACCACCTCGTGCCCGGGCGTCACCCCCGGCCGGCGGGCCGGCAGGTCGCCCTCGGCGATGTGCAGATCGGTACGGCACACCCCGCAGGCACTCACCCGCAGCAGCAGCTCGTCGGCCCCGGGCACCGGCACCGGTTTCCGGACGAACCGGAGGGGCCTCTCCTCGACGGGCTCCGGCCGCAGCACGGACCACGCCCGCATCGTCCGAGCCTGCATACGCCTCCCCCTCTCACCGAAGACCGTCCAGCTCTCGCCGATGTCCGCCCGGGGCCGCCTCTCCAGTCTGCGGCGGAGCCGGCCGTTCGTCGCGCGAGGAGCCGCTCGGATGGCTAGCGTGAGAAACCGGACATTCACCGATTTCTGAGAGGTCGCGGTCATGGCCGTACAACCTGAGGGAACCCCGTGTTGGGCCGATGCGATGTTCAGCGACGTCGAGGGAGCCAAGAGCTTCTACGGTGACGTCCTCGGCTGGACCTTCGGCGAGTCGTCGTCGGAGTACGGCAACTACACCCAGGCCTACGCCGACGGAAAGGCCGTCGCCGCCGTCGTACCGCCGATGCCCGGCCAGGAGGGCACGTCCCAGTGGTGTCTGTACCTGGCGTCCCGGGACGCCGCCGCCACCGCCGGCAAGATCCGTGACAACGGCGGTGAGGTGGTGATGGAGCCGATGCAGGTCGGCGACTTCGGCACCATGTGCCTGGCGCGCGACCCCAGCGGCGTGGTCTTCGGCGTGTGGCAGGGGGCCGCCCACGAGGGCTTCCAGGCCCCGCCCGAGCAGCCCGGCGCGTTCTGCTGGGCCGAGGTCTTCACCCGCGAGCCCGAGAAGTCGGACGCGTTCTTCCCCGCCGTCTTTCCCTACACCGTGAAGCAGATGCAGGACGACGCGGTCGACTTCCGCCTGTTCGAGGTCGACGGCGACACGGTGCTGGGCCGTATGAAGATGACGGAGGAGTTCCCGCCCGAGGTGCCGCCGTACATCAACGTCTACTTCACCGTCGACAACTGTGACGACGCCGTCGCCCGCGCCACCAAGCTCGGCGGAGTCCTCCGCTTCGGCCCGATGGACACGCCGTTCGGCCGGTTCGCCGCCCTCAGCGACCCGCAGGGCGCGAGCTTCTCGGTGATCGACGTCACGACGACCGCGGGGGACCGGCCGCAGGTCACGGACGTCCCCTGAACCGAGTCCGAACTCCCCGTGCGGCCATGGCATGATCGGGCGCATGCTTGAACGTGTTGTGGCCGCGTGTGACGGGGCTTCGAAGGGAAACCCCGGGCCGGCGGGCTGGGCCTGGGTCGTCGCCGACGCGTCGGAGTCCCCGACGCGCTGGGAGGCGGGGCCGCTCGGCAAGGCCACCAACAATGTCGCCGAACTGACGGCGCTGGAGCGGCTGTTGGCCTCGACCGACCCGGATGTGCCGCTGGAGATCCGGATGGACTCCCAGTACGCGATGAAGGCCGTCACGACCTGGTTGCCGGGCTGGAAGCGCAACGGCTGGAAGACGTCCGCGGGGAAGCCCGTCGCCAACCAGGACCTGGTGGTGCGCATCGACGAGCTGCTCGACGGCCGCTCCGTCGAGTTCCGCTATGTGCCCGCGCACCAGGTCGACGGCGACCCGCTCAACGACTTCGCGGACCGCGCCGCGAGCCAGGCCGCGACCGTGCAGGAGCCCGCGGGCAGCGACCTCGGATCGCCGGAGCCGCCGGCCGCACCGGACACGCCGGTGACACGCGCCCCACGCAAGCGGCCGGGCGGCGCCAAGGCGTCCGGCGGGCGCGGCGGCTCCGCACGGACCATCAAGGCGAAGTTCCCCGGCCGCTGCGTCTGTGGACGCCCGTACGCGGCCGGAGAACCCATCGCCAAGAACGATCAGGGCTGGGGTCATCCGGAGTGCCGGACGGCCGCTGCCGGATAGTCCGCGGTCAAGGTCACACGACCGCGCCGCGCCACTCGCCGGTCTCCCGGCCCCGCTCCTCGATGAACTTCTTGAAGCGCTCCAGGTCACCCTTGGTCTGCCGCTTCACGAACCCCAGCTTGTCGCCGACCTTCTCGGTGACGCTGTCCGGATGGAAGTCCATCTGCAGCATCACCTTGGTGTGCTGATCGTCGAGCCGGTGGAAGGTCACCGCACCGGCCTGCTTGGCCTCGCCGGCGATCGTGGTCCACGCCACCCGCTCGTCCGGGATCTGCTCGGTGATCTCCGCGTCGAACTCCCGGTGCACGCCGTTCACGTTGGTCACCCAGTGCGTAAGTGTGTCCGTGCGCTGCTCGATGCGCTCCACCCCGTTCATGAACTCGGGGAAGGTCTCGAACTGCGTCCACTGGTTGTAGGCCGTGTGCACGGGGACGCCGACCTCGATGGATTCCTCGACCTGCGACACAGGTCATCGCCTCCTTCGTCTCGTCGGATTGTCCCGGCGCGGGTACCCGTGACCTGCGAGGCAAACCGCGAACCGGAGATCGTCCGCCGAAGGGGAGCGGGTCGGCCGTCCCGGAAGAGCGCGGAGGATCGCGGGATGCGCGATCGCGACCTGCTACTCTGCGTTGCCAATTGGTCGCTTTGCGTAGTTGCTGAGGGGTGCGTGTGAAGGTCGCCTGTGTCGGTGGCGGGCCCGCCGGGCTGTATCTGTCGATCCTGCTGAAGCGGCAGGACCCGTCCCACGACATCACCGTTCATGAACGCGGCCCCGAGGGCTCGACCTACGGCTGGGGGGTCACGTACTGGCGTGGGCTGCTCGACAAGCTGGCCGCGTACGATCCCGAGTCGGCCCGCGCGGTCGAGGCACACTCGGTGCGCTGGAACCACGGCATCGCCCATGTACGGGACAGCGCCACGCGCCACCCCGGGGACGAGGGCTTCGGTATCGGCCGTCACCGCCTGCTGGAGATTCTCGCCGGACGGGCCCGATCGCTGGGCGTACGGCTGGAGTTCGAGCACGAGATCCACGAGTTCACCGACGGGAACCTTCCCTCGGCCGACCTGGTCGTGGCCGCCGACGGTGTGCACAGCGCCCTGCGCGCGCGCCACCGCGACCACTTCGGGGAGGACATCAGGGCCGGCCGCAACCGCTACATCTGGCTCGGCACCACCCGGGTCTTCGACGCCTTCACCTTCGCCTTCGTCGAGACCGACCACGGCTGGATCTGGTGCTACGGCTACCCCTTCAGCCCCGAGCGCAGCACCTGCGTGGTGGAGTGCGCGCCCGAGACGTGGAGGGGACTCGGGCTCCACACGGCGAACGAGGCCGACGGACTCGCCCTCCTGGAGAAGCTCTTCGCCGACGTGCTCGACGGCCACCCCCTGATCGGCCGTTCCACCGCCCAGGGCGGCGCCCCGTGGCTGAACTTCCGCACCCTCACCAACCGCACCTGGCACCGCGACAACCTCGTCCTGCTGGGCGACGCCGCCCACACCACGCACTACTCCATCGGCGCCGGCACCACCCTCGCCCTGGAGGACGCGATCGCCCTGGCCGCCGCCCTGCGCGAGCACACCGTCCTCCCGCAGGCCCTCGCCCACTACGAGCGGGAACGCAAGCAGGCCCTGCTCTCCCTCCAGAGCGCGGCCCGCTACAGCGCCCAGTGGTACGAGAACCTGCCCCGCTACATCCACCTCCCCCCGGAGCAGATGTTCGCCCTGCTCGGCCAGCGCCACTCGCCCCTGCTCCCGTACGTCCCGCCCCAGCTGTACTACCGCATGGACAGGGCCGCCGGACAGTTGGAGGCGCTGCGCCGGTTCAAACGCTGGCTGGGACCGAAGGTGGCGCGGACCGTGCACCAACGGGCGCTGACGTCCCGCGAGTAGCCGCGGGGGAGCGGCTCACCGGAACAGGCGGTCCAGGAAGGCGTTGTCGAAGACGCGGTAGGGGTCGAGCCGGTCCAGGGTCCCGGCCGCCTGTCCCCACACGGCCTCGCCGAACGAGGCGGGCACCGTGGTGCCGATCACCTCCTCGTCGTCCCACACCTCCTCCTCGGTGTACGCCCAGCCCTTGGACCACTCGACCCGCGTGCGGGCGTACCCGCCGTCGTACGTCCGCAGCACGAACCGCTCCAGTTCGCGCAGGAACCGCTCGGCGTACGGCGTGCCCGGCAGTGTCAGCACGTCCAGCCAGACGGCCGTGTCCCACTCGGGATGCTCCGCGCTCGGCCGCAGCGCCGACAGCAGCGGGGCGCGGGCCCCGTCCACCTCCGCGTCGGCCGGGTCGTCGAGCCCGGTCACGCGGATCTCGACGGTGCCGTTGACCGGGAAACGGCCCTGGGCCGCGTACGCCGTGAGCCGCTCGCGGTAGTAGGAGGTGAACTCGGCGACGACACGCTGGACCTGGTCGCGCGTGGTGAGCACGGCGTAGCCGTTCGCGGTGACCCTGAGCGTGGTGGGCTTGACGTAGAGCAGCGTGTTCTTGGACGGTCCCCAGATGTCGCCCGACAGCGTCGCCGCGAGCCCCAGCGCGGCGGCGTCGTACTGCGCGTTGCCGAGCACCGGCGCCAGATACCAGGCCGCGTCCGACACCATCCGCCCCACCAGCTCCGCCACCGGCGTCGGGACGTTGTCGGAGAACGGGTAGTTGTACGGCGACGTCACGCGCCGGGAGATGAGCGGCTTCGTCGGCGCCACGCTCCACACCTTCAGCCACGGGCACTCGGTGAAGGCGAACCAGATCGCCTCGACCCGGCCGGCCTCCTCCAGGTGGCTCGCGAGGGTGCGGCCGTCGCTGCCGGGCGCGGCGAACAGCTCGCCGGCCGGGATGTCCGTACGGCTCACACACCGAAGGTTGCTGTTCGCGCCCACCCGCAGCACGACCTCGGTGACCAGGGCCCGCCCCAGGTGGGTGAGCAGCGCCGCGCAGTCCGCCTCGTCGCGGTGGAAGGTGCGCAGGGCGTAGGCGCCGCCGCCCTCGTCCCACACCACGGCCGTCAGCGACAGCACGAGATTGCTGAGCGAGCCGTACGTGTGGCCCGGCAGCCGCCGTTCGCCGGCGGCCGGTACGGCGGTGCCGTGTGCGTCGATCGCGAGGGCGCCGCCCAGGGTGAGGTCGCCCGGAGCCGGCGCGGCGGTGACACCGAGGCCGTGCTCCTCCAGGAAGGTCAGCAGCGCCTCCAGGGTGACGCCGGTGCCCGCGCGGACGGAGGAGCCCGACTCCAGTGCCAGGCCCGTGAGATGGGAGGCGGTGTCGACGAGGAGGACGGGCGCGTCGGAGGGCGTCCCCTCCGTGATCGTCAGCGGTGACCAGCCGTGCGCGGAACCCCGGGCGCGTACCGTCCAGCCGTGCCGGAAGGCCCAGTTGACGACGGTGACGGTCTGGCGGGCGTCGGTCGGGGCACAGGCCCACAGGCCGTCGGCGGTGATCTCGCCGACCCAGTTCCGGTACGCCGACCGGTACAGGGCGACGCCGGCCGGGAAGTCCGGGAGCTGTTCGGCGGCCTGGGCCGGGTCCGCGGCCACCAGCAGGGGTACGGCGGCCAGTGCGGCGGCTGAACGGAGCAGACCGCGCCGGGTCCACGCCGGGTCGTCGCGCTGGACGTTGCTTGCTGAACGATCAGTCACGGGCTCACGCTAGGCGCCCGTTGACACGTGCATGCCCCCGAGTCCCGTCATTCACTCGTGTGGGTGAAAGTTCCCGGATGGGCCGGGCGGAGCGTCTGGTTCCGCGCGTCCCTGTACCGGATGACAGACTGACGCCATGGACGAGCGCACATTCGGTAGGTCGCAGCAGCACGCATCCGTCGTCGGCCTCGGTACCTGGCAACTGGGCGCCGACTGGGGAGACGTCGACGACAAGGAAGCTCTGGCCGTGCTGGAGACGGCGGCCGAGTCGGGGGTCAGCTTCTTCGACACGGCGGACGTGTACGGCGACGGACGCAGCGAGCAGACCATCGCCGGCTTCCTCAGCGGCCGCCCCGACCTGCATGTCCTGGTCGCGACGAAGATGGGCCGCCGGGTCGAGCAGATCCCGGAGAACTACGTCCTGGACAACTTCCGTGCCTGGAACGACCGTTCGCGACGCAACCTCGGCATCGACCGCATCGACCTCGTCCAGCTGCACTGCCCGCCGATACCCGTCTACTCCGCGGACGAGGTCTTCGACGCCCTGGACACCCTGGTCGAGGAGGAACGCGTCGCGGCCTACGGCGTCAGCGTGGAGACCTGCCAGGAGGCCCTGACCGCCATCGCCCGGCCGGGCGTGGCGAGCGTGCAGATCATCCTCAACCCGTTCCGGATGAAGCCCCTGCGCGAGGTGCTGCCCGCGGCCCGGGAGGCCGGTGTCGGCATCATCGCCCGGGTCCCGCTCGCCTCCGGCCTGCTGTCCGGCAAGTACACCGAGGACACCGTCTTCCCGGAGAACGACCACCGCGCCTACAACCGGCACGGCGAGTCCTTCGACGTGGGCGAGACCTTCTCCGGCGTGGACTACACGACGGGCGTCGAGGCCGCCGCCGAGTTCGCCGCCCTCGCACCCGAGGGATACACCCCCGCCCAGCTGGCGCTGCGCTGGATCATCCAGCAGCCCGGTGTGACCACCGTGATCCCCGGTGCCCGCTCGCCCGAGCAGGCCCGCGCCAACGCGGACGCCGCCCGGCTGCCGGAGCTGCCCGAGGCGACGCTCACCGCGATCCGCGACCTCTACGACCGGCGGATCAAGGACCAGGTGGAAGCCCGCTGGTAGAGCGGGCGGGCCGGTCAGGGCTGCAGGAGCAGCTGACGCTCCCGCTCCTGGTCGCCCGACGCGCTTCCCTGGTTGTCCGCGGAGAAGGCGCGCGCCAGGGTGTCGCTCGCCTTCTCGACGGCCTCCGGCGTGCCCTGCACGGTGGCGGTGACCGGCGCGGACAGGTGACCGACGCCGCTCTGCGGGAGCCGGGGCGGCACCTCGGGAGTGTCGCCGCCGAAGGTGGCCGTGTGGACCGTGGCCTGCTCGTCGGACGGCAGCTCGTTCGGGGCGCCGAAGACGGGCTCCAGGGTCCGTACGACCGTGAGCGCGTCGGCGGCGCTGCCGCCGCTGAGGGTGACTGTGAGTTCGGTGCGGGACATGGTCTACGAAACTCCCCTGGTGGTTGATGTCGTGGGAGGCGGACGGCGTGACGGCCGCAGCCGTCACGCCGTCCGCCTCGCGCTCCGTGTAACCGTCCGGTGATCGCTGAAACAGCCCGTCCGGACGCCCACACGTCAGATGCGGCCGCCGATCATGCGGGTGATCGGCCCCTGGGTGTGGCGCTCGGCGCGGCGGCCCGCCACGTAGGACGCGGCGCTCAGCGCGGTCAGACCCGCTCCGACGCCCGCGGCGACGATCTTGCGGTGGCTGAGCACCGTCCACGCCGTCCTGGCGCCGGCGGCCACCTGTCCCGAGGCCGAGACGATCGCCTGGCGTCCCGTCTCCACGCTCTTGGCCGCGGTGTGCGCGGCCGTGCTCGTGACGTCGGCCGCCCGCTGGGCGCCCGTCCTGGCCGCCGAGGCGGCCTCGTCGGTCTTCGCGGCGGCGGCCCGCGCGGTCTCGGTCGCCGGAGCCGTCGCCTTGTCCGTGCTCTGCCGTGCCTTGGAGGCGGCGGAGGCGGCTGCCGTCTTCTTGGTCGTCTGCTTGCTGGTCGTCTGCTTGTCCGATTCCGTCATGGGATCCGCTTTGCCGTTCGGCCCGGACGCAAACACGTTGTGTCACGTCCTGTTCCCACTGATGTCACCACCGGTCAAGAACGGGGGAAACAGGGAACACGGTGCACAGGAACGTGCCGGTTCGATCGGGCAGGGGAGGAAAGCTTGTCGGCTACCGGAAGCGCAGCGGACACGAAGAAGAACACGGGGCGCAACGAGACCGAGGAGGAGCGAGCCGACCGGAAGTGGGCGGAGCTCATCCAGGAGGTCAGGGTCGCCCAGACGGGGGTGCAGATCCTGTTCGGCTTCCTGTTGACCGTCGTGTTCACACCGAAGTACACGGACCTGGCGGACGCCGACAAGGCGATCTACATCGTGACGGTCGTGCTGGGAGCATGCGCCACCGGCGCCCTGATCGGCCCGGTGTCCCTGCACCGCCTGGTCGCCGGGCGGCGGGTCAAACCGCAGGCGGTCGAGTGGGCCTCACGGCTGACCTTCGTCGGCCTGGTGCTGCTGCTCACCACGATGACGGCCGCGCTCCTGCTGATCCTGAGGGTGGCCACGCACAACGCGTACGTGCCCTATCTGGTCACGGGAGTGGTCGCCTGGTACCTGGTGTGCTGGTTCGTCGTACCGTTGCTGATCAGGCGCCGTCATACGACGAAGTGACGATCGGGGCGGGCCGGCGCCCGTCCCGTCTCAGCCCCCGGCGAGGACGTCCTGGAGGAAGTCGTCGACGCGGACTTCCTCCCGGCCCGGCGGAACGATCTCCCGGGTCTCCCTCAGGAAGGCCGCGATCGCCGGGGCCCACGCGAAGACCACGGCGCGCTGGCGTCCGCCGTCGGGGCGGGCGTCGCCGAGGAACTCGACGCGCAGCTCCTCCCACATGCCGGTCGACGCCGGACGCATCCGCACGTCGCCCACCCCGACCGGACGGTCCAGACCGTCCGTCAGCATCTCCCGGTCCAGCCGCCACCGTGCGAGCACCCGGCCGTCGTGGCTGAACACCGCGGTGACGGAGAACGGGTCCGCCGCGTCGTAGCTGAGGTGCGCGAGCACAGGGCAGCGTTCCGTGCCGCCGGTCTGCAGCTGCACAACGAGGGTCTTGTGCACGAACGAGTTCACTGGAGGGCCTCCGGGAAGAACAGTCGTAGTGCCCTCTAGTACCCCCGTCACGCGCAAGATGCTCAGCTCTACGGGTGATTCCCGCGTGCTCCGCGCAGCGAGCTGATGCAGGAGGCGATGGCCTGCTGGAGTTCTTCCAGCTGCTGGACCATGTCGTCCTCGTAGAACTCCTGGGCGTCGTCGAAGGTGAGCTCCTCGAAGACCTTGGTGGCCTTCTGGAGGCTGGTGTAGAACTTCGTCCGCCGTTCCTGGACGCGCAGTTCGGGGTCTGCCTCCACCGCCTCGACGACCAGCGACTTCATGGTGTCGTAGGCCTCGGTGGCCCACTCGCCGGTGTCCTCGTCCTCCTCCAGCTCGTCGAGGAGCGAGAGGTGGCGCTCGGCCTCCTGGCGGATGTCGACGGGCGCGTCGACCGTCTGCCCGGCCGGGGTCTTGATCTGGCCCGACTCGGCGATCTGACGGACGTATCCGATGCGGTCGGCCGACCGGCTCTCGCTGGCGACCGCCTTCTTCAGATCGTCGGTGCGCACGACGTCCCGCGCCAACTCGGCCTGGAGTTCCGGATCTTCGCGGACCCGGTCCAGGAGGGCCTGGCGGGCGGCGCGGGCGGTGGAGGGGTCGGCGAGGATCGCGGCGCGCAGCGCGGTCGGGTTCTCGGCGACCTCCAGCGCCTTGGTCGGCCGGATGCCCTCGGCCTCGGCTGCCTCCGCGATGGCGGTGCCCCGCTCGGAGCCGGCGCTGCTGCGGGAGACGTAGTAGCTCAGCCACACGTCGGCGTCCGGCAGTTCCACCTCCTGCCCTGGGGCCAGTGCCTCGAAGTGCGGGACGAGACCGTCGTCGGCGGCCCGGTCCCACGCCTTGTAGTAGCGCATCACGCGCTCGGGCGAGCAGCCGGCCAGTTCGGCGAACTCCTTCGCCGACACCTTGGGCGTCTCGTCGGCGCTCTGGCCGCCGGGGCGCACGCTGCGCGCCACCATCAGGGCGAAGGCCCATCCTCCGGTGCGCGCGTAGACACCGAACTCGCGCGCGTCCCGCGCCACGAGGTCGGACAGGGGCACGGGGGACGTCTCGGACGGGACGATCGACAGGGTCACGGGTGATTCTCCTGGGCAGGCTGGTCGGACCGCACCAATGGTGTGTGCAGGTCGGAAGCCTATGGCACCCGTCTGCGGTTCCCCGCGTGCCCCCGTGGCCGTCGGCGGTGTCCCGCGCCCCCGGCCCCTGGGAGGTCTCCCCGCGATTCCCGTGTCGTCAGCCCAACGCGTCGCGCAGCGCGGGCAGCAGCGTCTTCGCCGACCAGTCCAGGTACTCGGGCTGCGACTCGCCGCCGATCTGCACCAGGGCGATCTCGGTGAAGCCCGCCTCGGCGTACGGCCGTACCGCCTCGACGAAGGCCTCCGGGTCGTCGCCGCACGGGATCGAGTCGGCGACGTCGTCGGGGGTGACGAACTGGGTGGCCGCCTCGAAGGCGTCCGGGTGCGGAAGTTCGGAGTTGACCTTCCAGCCGTTGCCGAACCAGCGGAACTGCGCGTGCGCCCGCTTGATCGCCGCGTCCCGGTCGCGGTCGTAGCACACCGGCAACTGACCCACCCGCGGCTTGCCCTGGCCGCCGTGCCGGTCGAAGGCCTCCAGCAGCCCCGCCTTCGGCTCGGTGGCGATCACCAGGTCGGCCAGCCGGCCCGCGAGCGAGCAGGACTGCTCGCCGGAGACGGCGATACCGATGGGCGGCGGCTGGTCGGGCAGGTCCCACAGCCGGGCCGACTCGACGTCGAAGTGCTTGCCGCGACGGTTCACATGCCCGCCCTCGAACAGGGCGCGGATGACGTCCACCGCCTCTTCGAGCATCTCGTGCCGTACGTCGGCGGACGGCCACCCGCCGCCCACCACGTGTTCGTTGAGGTTCTCGCCCGAGCCGAGCCCGAGCCGGAAGCGCCCCTGAGACAGGAGCTGCATCGTCGCCGCCTTCTGTGCCACCACCGCCGGGTGGTAGCGGCGGCTCGGACAGGTCACGTACGTCATCAGCGGAATGCGCGAGGTCGCCTGGGCGGCCGCGCCCAGCACACTCCACGCGTACGGCGAGTGACCCTGGGTTCGCAGCCAGGGGAAGTAGTGGTCCGAGGTCACCGAGAAGTCGAAGCCCGCCTCCTCGGCCCGGACGACATGGTCGACCAGCTCACGGGGGCCGGCTTGCTCGGTCATCATCGTGTATCCGATTTGCACCATAAGGGTTGGGTCCCCGGTGAGCGGCGGGGAAAACGGGCCGATCGCCTCCGCCTCGATCGTTGCCCGTGGATGCCCGGGCGGCCCGCGCGTCAGTCGGAGGACGGCCGGAAGGTCCTCAGGAAGGTGTCCAGGGCCTCCTGGTTCGCGGCGTCGTTCCAGTCCGCGGCCGGGGTCGTCCAGCGCAGCGAGAAACTGCGCCCCTCCCCGATGAGGAAGCCGCGGCCGAACGTGCGCACCCGGGTGCCGTCGGAGTCGTCCGCGAGCCACTCCATGTCGGCGGCCTTGCGCCCCTGGTACGTCGTCGCGCGGATTTCGCCGATCCGCCGGTAGTCGCCGTACTCCTGTTTGAGGTTCGGTTCCACGTCGTCGCGCCAGACGGCGACGGGATCCGGGCCCACGCGTTCGCTGTAGGTGACGGCCAGCGTGCGCGGGTCGCCTTCCTTGCCGAGAATCACGCGGTAGGCGAGGTCGCCCATGCGCGTGGTGTTCAGCGGCCTCCAGCCGCCGGGGAGGGCCACAGAGAAGCCCTCCGGCGAGTGATACTCACGGTAACCGGAGGGCTGTGGGGCGTTGGACGCGGACTTGGTCGGTGTCTGCGTGGGTGTGGGCGTGGGCGTGGGTGGTGGTGCGGAAGTCCGCGTCGGGGGCGATGGTGTCTCCGCCGGGAGGGACGACTGCTCGTCGGTGACCGGGGCCGAGGCGCTCGGTCGGGATCGCGGACCGCCCGAGGAGGTGTCCGTGCCCGGCAGTTGACGGGTCACGGCGAGGACGGCGACCGACACGGTGACGACGGCCAGCGCGGTGCCGACGATCATGGTCCGCCTGCTCCACACCGGGCCCGACTGGTACAGGCCGCGCAGCCGGGGCTTGGGCAGGGCCCGCAGGGCCGCGTCCGGATCCTCGCTGAGGACCCGGGTGAGTGCCTCGCGGACCACCGGGCGGGACAGCCGCTCCTGGGAGTTCTTGCGCAGCAGCCCCTGCACCGTCGGCGCGAGCGGCCCGGCATGCACCGCGGCGCGCAGCGGAAGCCGGTCCACCGAACGCAGGGTGGCCTCCGGCCGGTCCCGGTCGCGGAACGGGGGGCGCCCCTCGACCATCGTGTACAGGATCGCCCCCAGCGCCCACAGGTCGGCGGCCGGCCCGATGCGCTCGTCGCGGGCCTGTTCGGGGGAGGCGTACGCCGGTGCGGTCACCCGGGGGGCCAGAGTGGCGCCCGTCAGCCCGAAGCCGGTGAGGACGACGGTGCCCTGGTCCCTTACGAACACCTGGCCCGGACTGAGCTCGCCGTGGGTGATGCCCTCGCCGTGGGCGGCCTCCAGCACGTCCAGTATCTCCAGGCCGACGCGGGCCGCCCGGACGTGGTTGAAGGTGCCCTGCTGGGTGAGGAGTTCGCCCAGCGGCGTGCCCTCGATCCACTCGGTGACGATCCACAGGGTGCCGGACGCCTCGACGGCGTCGAGGACCGTCGCCACCCGTCCCGGGCACAGCACCTGCATGGTCTCGGCCATCCGCACGACACGGGCGGTGGCCCGGCGCGAACTCTCCGGGTCCGCGTGGGCAGGCAGGCCGATCTCGGTCAGCAGGAGGGGATGCCCGGTGGTGACGTCCTCGCCGTACCAGCAGACGCGGTTGGTCTCGCGGTGCAGGACCTCCAGGAGTCGGTACCTTCCGGCGACCCACTCATGGGCCGACACGTGCGCCTTGACCATGGTCATACCTCGCTGAACCCCTGGCTCTTCAAACCTTTTGGCTCTCACCTTTCCCAGAGGTACGCGGGCCGGCACGGGGTGCGTTCAATGAATCCTCAACTGACGAGGAGCGCTCCCTGTTGTTCGACTGCTGTACGACCGGTCAGGAGAACCGAACGAGGATCGACCGGAGTTGACGCGTTCCCACCCGGGCCGGGCCGAGAGGCCGTCCCCGCTCAGAGATCGCGGCGCACCGGGAAGTCCAGCAGGGACCGCAGCTCGCGCTCGGGGGCCGGTTCCAGGGGGCACACCGGCGAGGGCCGTCTCCACTGCGGCGAGGTGACGCCGTGCCTCGGCCAGTGCCGCGGTCCGGCCGCCGGCCTCCTCGATCAGCGTGACCACGTGCGCGGAGACCACGTCGGCGAGTGCGCGCAGGGCCCAGGCGTGACCGCGCCGGTCGTCCGCGCCGTCGGCTATCCCGGCCGCCTCCTCGAACAGGGCGTACGCCGTGTCGTAGGAGCCGGTGTTGCGGTGGATCTGCGCGATGCCCTCCAGGGCCCACACGGTGTGCCGGGCCTCGCCCCGTCGCCGGGCCTCGGCCAGCAACTGCTCGTGCAGTCGGCCGACCGCCTCGTAGTCGCCCTGGATACGGCCGGTCTCGGCGAGCCCCGCCGGCGAGTAGCCGCGGACGACGATGTCACCGCCGCGTTCGCCGAGGTCGGCCGCGAGCTCCAGCAGGCGCCGGACCAGGGCGAACGCGCCGCGCTGCCGGGCCAGGGTGCCGCCGCTCCACAGTGCCCAGGCCATCGCCGCCAGGTCCCCGGCCGCCCGGGCCGCGCGGTAACTCGCCTTCCACGCCCGGTCCGCCACCCCGATCCTGCCCAGTCGCCGGTGCGCCTCGGCGACCGCGAGCCCGCAGCGGGCCGCCTCCCCGTGCTGCCGCGCCGGCTCGGCGGCCCTCAACTGCTCGGTGCCGGCAGCCAGTACCTCGGTCAGCGAGGAGTTCACGGAGAGGGTGGTGAGGGCGCCTTGGTACTCCGGGGCGAATGCCTTGCCGTACACGCAGTCCTTTCGGTCGATATGCATGTCATCTCTACACGCTGCGTATACGCCGCGTGCATAGTGCCTCGGAAATCAGCCCCGGCCACCGGGCCGGGGCAGTGTCCGTGTGTTGCCGGTCAAGACGTCGAGGCGGCCGTCCGGGGTGCCCATGAGGCGCAGATCATGTCCTGAGGCCCTCGTCGGACCGCGGTGGCCGACGGGGGGTCAGTGCTGCTGTGCCTTCTGCGGTGTCGCCTCGCTCGGCCGTACGACGGCGTATCCCTCGCCCTGCAGCATCAGTTGCACCGCCTCCCCGGAGCCGCCGCGCAGCATCGAGCCGATCGACTGCGAACGGTGCAGCGAGGTCGAAAGGCCCGCCGTCCAACCGACGATCGCGTCGGTGTCGACGTACACGGGGTACTGTGGCGAGACCGGGATGACCAGCGGATTGCCCTCGCACACCAGGCCCAGCCGGCCCTGGCCGGTGAAGACACTGTTGAACAGACCGCCGCCGGCGATCCCGGCGCCCTTCACAGTCGCGATCCGGTACGCCAACGTGGCGTCGAAACACAGGACGTTGCGGCCGTTGACGGTGAACTCGTCACCCGGGTCGACCTCCACGACGAAGCAGTTCTGCGCCTCGTGCGCGAACCAGGCCTCCCCCTGTCCGCGGACCGCCATAAGCGGCAGCCCCTCACCGGTGACCGCGCGCTTGAGCATGCCGCCCACGCCCTGGCCCTTGCGTTCGAACTGGAGGTTGCCGCGGTAGGCGATCATCGCCCCCTGGCGGGCGAGCATCTCGCCGTTCACCGTGTACCGGATGCACTTGGCGTTCTCGACCGTCATGCCCGCCTGTGTGGCGGGCTGGACCATGTGCTCGCTGGAAAAGAGGTCACCCTTCATGGGGGCATCCTGTCCCGGACGGATACATTCCGCCAAGATCGCGCGCCGGGTGGTGCCGGGACGCGCCGGGACGTACCGAACTCCCTGGCGCGCAGGGCCCCTTCCGGCCGCCCCGGATCGTCTCAGGCGCCGAAGAGCTGGGTCCAGTACGTACCCGCGGGCCCGCCGCCCGCGAAGCCGACCCCGATGTGGGTGAAGTCCGGCTTGAGGATGTTGGCGCGGTGACCGGGGCTGTTCATCCAGCCGTCCACGACCTCGGCGGGGGAGCGCTGGCCGCAGGCGATGTTCTCGCCGATCGAGCGTCGGGCGGCGCCCGCGGCGGCGGCCCGGTCCCAGGGCTGCGTGCCCTCCGGTGAGGTGTGCGAGTAGAACGCCCGGGCCGCCATGTCCGCGCTGTAGGCCTGGGCCGCGGTGGCGAGCGGCGGGTCCACCGCCAGGCGAGGAAGCCCGGCCCGCGTCCGCTCCCGGTTGGTGAGCTCGACGACCTCGGCCTGCGTCCGCGCCAGCCCGGCGGGGCTGAAGGGGGCGGCCCACAGAGCCGTCCAGAAGGTGTCGCCGGAGCGGCCGTCGATGACGTACGCCAGTCCGGCATGGCTGAACACCGGGTCCCGCAGGGTACGGCGGGGCTGTTCGGTGCGCAGGCAGTACGCGACGAACTCGGCGGGCGTACGCGGACCGGAGACCAGGTGTTCGCCGATGGTGAGGTACGCGTATCCGGCGGCGCCGACGCGCTGGTGGACGGAGACGCCGTCGGGGCCCTCGACGGCCAGGCGGCCGGCCGAGGCCATGGCGGACGCGTGGGCACGGGCCGCGGCGGCCAGGCGGGCGTCGAGGGAGACCGGGGGTGAACCGGCGGCGGCCCGGGCGGAGTTGACCAGGTGGAGGAAGCCGTCCTGGTCGGTGGACGGGGCGTGGGACGAGGCGGAAGACGCGAGGCCGGTGGCGGATGGGGAGCGTGGTGCCGAGCGGGTCCCATACGGTGCGCGGGATGCCGGGCGGGTCGGCGTGGACGCGGACGCCGGGCGGGAGTGGGACGGGGTCCGAGGCGCGGGGAAGGCGGGCGACGGCGGGGGTGGGGCCGCGGATCCGCCCGGAGACCCGTCCGGCTCGTCCGCGACGTCCACCCCGAAGTCGCGGGCCAGGCCTGCCAGCCCGTCCGCGTACCCCTGTCCCAGGGCGCGCAGCTTCCAGCCGTCGCCGCGCCGGTAGAGCTCCGCGAGGAGCAGCACGGTCTCCTGTCGTGGGCGCGGCGGGGCGAACCGGGCCACTGGGCGGCCGCCGGCGTCGGAGACCTGGAGGGTGGGGGCAGGAAGGTGGCCCGGGGGAGTGGCGGGATCGGCGGGGCTGACGACCACGGTGACCCGGGTCGCGCCGGCGCGCAGTCCCGGCGGATCGACGGTCAGGGTGTCGCCCCGCAGCCGGGCGCCCGGCGCGGCCGGCTGGTTGTAGAAGACGAAGTCCCCGTCGCCCCGGACCTTGCCGCTGTCGTCAGTGATCAGCGCGGACACGTCGAACGGGCCGGTGACCCGGACCGTCACGGCACCGCCCGGGAGGGGCACATTGCCCCCGGGTACCAACTCGCTCATCGCGCCGCCCGGATGTCGTCCACGGGATCCCGTGGGGTCGTACGGACAACGTGTGCCGGGGCCCGACGGTTCCCCGTCCTGTCCGCGGCGCCGGGCGCCGGTCAGTCGAGAGCGATCCCCGGTGAGATGGCCGCCTGCTGTTCGGCGGGTCGCCGGACGGGCCGTTCGGCGGGGCCTTCGACCGGCCGGGCAAAGCCGCGCGGCACCTTCGTGGACGTGCCGCAGAACGCGGACTCCAGCGTGCCCTGCATCGTCGTGCGGACGGCGTCGTTGTTCGAGGTGTTGGCCAGTGCGCTGAGGCTGCGTCGACCGTCCGTCGACGTGAACGCGTACGTGTAGTAGCCCTGTACGGCGCCTGTGTGCCCGTACACCGACACACCGCACGACAGGTCACGCCGGCGCAGACCGAGTCCGTACGCCTGATCGGTGCCCGCCGGCACCCACTGTCGCATCTGCGACAGTTGCGCGGCCGAGATGAGCCGTCCGCCGAGCAGCGCGGTGAGGAAGGTGTTGAGGTCCCGGGTGCTCGAGATGAGCGCGCCCGCGCTCTGCGCCCAGGACGCGGTCTGGTCCGTCGCGTCGACCAGCGCGCCACCCGCCTGGTCGGGGGTGAGATAGCCGCGGGCGTGGCGGCCGGGGATCTTCGTCCCGGGGTGGACGTAGAAGGTGTCGCTCAGCTTCAGCGGCTCGATGATCCGGTTCTGGTACTCGGTGCGCACGGAGTGGCCGGTCAGCATCTCGACCAGCATCCCGGCGACGACGAAGTTGGTGTTCGAGTACGCGTACACCGCGCCCGGCGCGTTGGTGCGCGGCCGGAGCAGCGAACGGTCCACCAGCTGGCGGTAGGTGAAGACCTTGCCCCGGACCGCTTCGAATCCCTGGACCGTCTGCGCGAACATGTCGGTCGTGTAGTCGTGGAGTCCGCTGCGGTGGCTCAGCACATGCCGGACGGTGATCCGGTCGTCCGGGAGCAGCCCCGGGAGATAGCGGTTGACGGGGGCGTCGAGTCGGAGCTTGTTCTCGTCGGCCAGTTGCAGCAGCACCACCGCGGTGAAGACCTTGGTGACGCTGCCGACGCGGAACCGGTCGGTGTCGTCGAGGGCCCGTCGGGTCCCGCGGTCCGCCACGCCCTCGGCCACCCGATGGGTCGTGCCGTGGTCGTCGATCCGAGCCATCGCGCCGGGCGCGCCCTGTCGTTGCGCGGTGCGCAGGACGGTGCGCAGCCCGGCGAGGTCGGGCGCCGGCAGGGCGTTGCCGGTCTCGGCGGCCGTCGATTCCCGGGGTGCGGCCTGCGCGGGGATCCCCAGGAGGGACAGCAGAACCGCCCCGATCACCGTGCCCCTGCGCGCCGTTGCTGATGCCATCCGGTTCTTCTCCCGTTCTGGTGCTGTCGGCAAGACGCGCACAGTATGGCGTTAAAATGGTATGAAATCCGGCATTTCGGCTTCACTCCGGGCCGCTTCACGGATGGATCGGCAGTTGCGGCGGTCCGATCCCGCTTCTTTTATTGACGTCGGAAAAGAACAGTCCTAGGTTCCCGAGCATGCTCCCGACACCCCGGGCCGAGAGGTTTCCGGTCAAGACGCCTGCCGCCTCGCAGATCTTCACCACCGTGCTGTCCCAGGGGCCACTCACCCGCCTGGAGGTGGCCCGGCGAGCCGGGCTGTCCGCGGCCGCCGTGACCAAGGCGGTCCGGCCCCTGATCGAGGCCGGCTACCTGGTGGAGGACGCGGACGCGCAGGCGCCTCCCGCCCTGGGACGACCAGCGAACCTCGTACGGGTCGACGGCGGACGGGCGCTCTTCGTCGGGATCAAGGTGACCGGCGACGAAATCATCGGCGTGCTCACCGACCTGTGCTGCCGGATCAGCGTCGCCCGCCACACCTCACTGACGAGCCGTGACCTCACGGCGGTGCTGGCGGCCGTCGCGGACGTGGTCCAGGAACTCCGCATCGAGGCGGACGGCTTCGGGGCGCCTGTCCTCGGGGTCGGCATCGCCGTATCCGGTGACGTCGACCGGGGCGAAGGGACCGTCCGTTACTCCCCGTTCCTCGAGTGGCATGACGTCCCGCTCGCCGAACTCGCCGCCGTCACCACCGGTCTGCCGGTCACCGTCGACAACGACGTGCGCGCGCTGACCGTCGCCGAGCAGTGGTTCGGCGCCGGAGCGGGCCTGTCCGACTTCGCCGTGGTGACGGTCGGCGCGGGCATCGGCTGCGGCCTCGTGGTCCACGGCCGGGTGGTCGCCGGCGCGCACGGCGTGGCCGGCGAGATCGGCCACGTCACCGTCGACCCGTCGGGCCCGCGCTGCCACTGCGGCAACCGGGGCTGCGTGGAGGCGATCGCTGCGGACGCCGCGATCCTCCGGCGGATCCGCGAGGCCACCGGCGTCGAGGTCGCCGACACCGCCGAGGCCGTACGGCTCGCCCACAGCGGGGTCGCCGCGGCACGGGAGGCGTACGCGCGCGCGGGCGAGGCCATCGGCCGCGGGATCGCCACCGTCGCCAACCTCCTCGGCCCCGAACGCGTGATCATCTCCGGTGAGGGCCTGGCCGCCTACGACCTGTTCGCCGAGCAGATCCGCGACGCCTTCACGGCGGCCGCCTTCGGCTCCGCCGCCCGGTGCGACGTCCAGACCCGCCCGCTGACCTTCGAGGAGTGGGCACGTGGGGCCGCGGCCACCGCCATCCAGTCCTTCATCCGAGCCGACACCTAGTCAGCCCCTACTGGCAATTCCCCTACCGACAGCCCCACCGACCGTCCCCCCCTTCCGACCGTCCCCCCAACCGGCAGTCCCCCTTACCGAGACAGTCCCCCTACCGGCAGCTCCCCCCTGCTGAGCCGACTCCAGGAGGTACGACCCATGTGGTCATCCTCGTACTCCGTCCTGCCCGCACGCGCCCTGAGAGCCGCCGTGGTTCTGGCCCTCGCCGCAGGCGCCACCACGGCCGTACCCGCGGCCTCCGCCGTACCCGCGGCCTCCGCCGTCCCCGCGGCCTCCGCCGTACCCGCGGCCTCCACCGAGACCGCCCCCGCCGTCGCGGCCAAGCCCTACATGGGCTGGTCGAGTTGGAGCATGCAGTCGTCCAAGTACCCCGGCCTCAACCCGGACGGCGACTACAGCTACCTGACCGAGGCGAACGTCCTCAAGCAGACCGACGCCCTGGCCGCCAAGCTGAAGAAGTACGGCTACGAGTACGTCAACATCGACTCCGGCTGGTGGCGCGACCAGACCTGGAAGCCCGGTTTCGATCAGTACGGGCGCCAGAAGGCCGACCCGGATCGCTTCCCCAGCGGCATGAAGGCCGTCGCCGACCGCATCCACGCCAAGGGCCTCAAGGCCGGCATCTATCTGCCCGTCGGTCTGGAGAAGGAGGCGTACGGCGACGGGAAGACGCCCATCTGGAACGCGGACGGCTGCACGACCGCCGACATCGTCTACGGCGACCTGCGCACCACCAACGGCTGGGACAGCGCGTACAAGCTCGACTTCTCCCGCCCCTGCACCCAGAAGTACATCGACTCCCAGGCCCGGGCGATAGCCGACTGGGGCTACGACTTCCTCAAGCTCGACGGCGTCGGGCCCGGCTCCGGAAAGAGCGGCGACCAGTACGACAACGTGGCTGACGTGGCCGCCTGGAACAAGGCGATCGCCGCCACCGGCCGCCCGATCCACCTGGAACTGTCCTGGTCCCTCGACATCGGCCACGCCGCCGACTGGAAGAAGTACTCCAACGGCTGGCGCATCGACACCGACGTCGAGTGCTACTGCAACACCCTCGTCAGCTGGGAGAACTCGGTCGACGACCGCTGGGACGACGCCCCCGCCTGGACCCGGCACGCGGGCCCCGGCGGCTGGAACGACCTCGACGCCCTGGACGTCGGCAACGGCGAGATGGACGGCCTGACCAAGGCCGAGCGGCAGAGTTACGCCACCCTGTGGGCCATCGCCAAGTCTCCGCTCTACACCGGCGACGACCTCACCCGCCTCGACTCCTACGGCCTGTCCCTGCTGACCAACCGCGAGGTCATCGCCGTCGACCAGGGCGCCGCCCCGCCCGCACGCCCGGTGACCGCGTCCGACCCCCAGCAGGTGTGGGCCGCGAAGAACCCCGACGGCGCCTACACCGTCGCCCTGTTCAACCTCGCCGACGCGCCCGCCGCCGTCACCGCCGACTGGTCCACCCTCGGCTTCACCGGCAAGGCCGCCGTCCGCGACCTGTGGAACCACGAGAACCTCGGCACGTACCAGAACAAGATCACCCAGGCCCTCCCCGCCCACGGCTCCCGCCTGTTCACCGTCACCCCGCACGGCAGCCCGCTCACCGCGACCGCCTACGAGGCCGAATCCCCGGCGAACACCCTCAGCGGCAACGCCTCCGTCGCCGACTGCCCGGCCTGTTCCGGCGGCAAGAAGACCGGCAACCTGTACCTCGGGGGCAAGCTCCGCTTCAACGACGTGGTCGTCGGCAAGGCGGGCACCTACTGGGTCAAGGTCGCTTACATCAGCGGTGACGCCCGCTCGGTCGACGTCTCCGCCAACGCCGGTGGGGCCACGCACCACAAGTTCCCGTCCACCGGGAACTGGGGAACCGTGGAGACGGTCAGCGTGCCGGTCGCGCTGAAAGCGGGCAGCAACACGATCACCTTCGACAGCGGCACGGGCTACGCCCCGGACATCGACCGCATCGACGTCCCCAAGACGTCCTGACCGACCCTTCGGGAGCCCGCCATGGACATGGAACCCGCACACCTGCCCAGACGCCGCCTGCTCGCCCTCACCGCGACGACCGGAGCCCTCGCCGCCCTGCCGACGTTCACGGCGAACGCCGCGCCCCAACGGCCGGACGACATCACCGCGTTCACCAGCGACCCCCGCCACCGGCTGTGGTGGCAGGCGCCCGCCGACGACGGGTCGATGATCGAGCAGGGCCTGCCCGTCGGCAACGGCCGCCTCGGCGCCCTCGCGGGCAACGACCCCGGCCGCGAGACCCTGCTGATCACCGACGCCACGACGTGGACGGGCGGTCTCAACGACTCCCTCGACGCCGACGGCCAATTCCCCTACGACCGCGACAACTTCGGCTCCTTCACCCTCCTCGCTCGGCTCACGGTCGACCTCCCCGACCACGACCTGGCCGCCGTCTCCGGCTACCGGCGCACCCTCGACCTCGACCGGGCCGTGGTGACGACCTCGTACGTCCGCTCGGGAGTGACGTACCGGCGCGAGATCTTCGCCAGCCGCCCCGACGACGTGATCGTGCTGCACTTCACCCAGAGCGGCGGCGGCCGCTACACCGGCACGGTCACACTGGCGGGAACGCACGGCGAGGACGCCGGAACCTCGTTCGCCGCCTCCTTCCCGGGCGGGCTGCGCTACGGCGCCGCGGTCACCGCACACGGCGACGGCGGCCGCGTCACCGTCGACGGGCCACGCATCTCCTTCTCCGGGTGCGAGGAGCTCACCGTGGTGGTGAGCGGCGGCACCAACTACGCGCCCGACGCCGCCACCCACTACCGCGACCCGTCGCTCGACCCCGAGCGTCTGGCCCGCACCAAGGTCCGCGACGCAGTGGCCCATCCGGCCGATACGCTCCTGCGCACCCACGTCGCCGACTACCGCACGCTGTACGGCCGGATGGACATCTCCCTCGGCACCTCCTCCGCCGAGCAGCGCTCCCTCGACACCTGGGAACGCCTGCGGGCCCGCGCCCGGGACGAGCAGCCCGATCCCGAACTGGAGGCCGCCTACCTCCAGTTCGGCCGCTACCTGATGATCTCCGGATCCCGGGGCAGCCTGCCGCTGAACCTCCAGGGACTGTGGCTCGACGGCAACGACCCGGACTGGATGGGCGACTACCACACCGACATCAACATCCAGATGAACTACTGGATGGCCGACCGCGCCGGCCTGTCCGACTGCTTCGACGCGCTCACCGACTACTGCCTGGCCCAGCTCCCGTCCTGGACCGACCTCACCCACCGACTCTTCAACGACCCGCGCAACCGCTACCGCAACTCCACCGGAAAGATCGCCGGCTGGACGCTCGCCATCTCCACCAACCCGCACGGCGGCAACGGCTGGTGGTGGCACCCCGCCGGCAACGCCTGGCTGTGCAACTCACTGTGGGAGCACTACGAGTTCACCCGCTCGTCATCCCATCTGGAGAGGATCTACCCGCTGCTGAAGGGCGCGTGCGAGTTCTGGGAGGCGAGACTGCTCACCACGACCCTGCCCGCCACCACCCGGGAGGTCCTGATCGCCGACAGCGACTGGTCGCCGGAACACGGTCCGCTCGACGCGAAGGGCATCACCTACGCCCAGGAGCTGGTGTGGACACTCTTCGGCAACTACTGTGCCGCGGCGGCGGAGCTGAAGAAGGACACCGGCTACGCGGACACCGTCGCCGCGCTGCGCCGGGGGCTGTACCTGCCTGAGGTGAGCCCGACGACGGGCTGGCTGGAGGAGTGGATGTCCCCCGACAACCTCGGTGAGACCACCCACCGGCACCTGTCCCCGCTCGTCGGCCTGTTCCCCGGCGACCGCATCCGGCCCGACGGCTCCACCCCGGCCGAGATCGTCAAGGGCGCGAGGGCCCTGCTCACCGCCCGGGGCACGGAGAGCTTCGGCTGGGCGAACGCCTGGCGCAGCCTGTGCCGGGCCCGCCTCAAGGACGCCGAGACGGCCTACCGGCTCGTCGTCAACAACCTCCGCCCCTCGACCGACGGCGGCAACGGCACCGCCCCCAACCTCTTCGACATCTACGAAGTGGCCCAGGGCCGGGGCATCTTCCAGATCGACGCCAACTTCGGCACCCCCGCGGCGATGATCGAGATGCTCCTCTACTCCCGCCCCGGCCATCTGGAACTCCTCCCCGCCCTGCCGGACGCGTGGGCGGCGTCCGGCTCCCTCACCGGGGCGGGCGCCCGCGGCGGTTTCGTCGTCGACCTGCGCTGGCAGGACGGCAGGCCGACCTGGGCACGGATCCGCAGCGTGGGCGGCCGGACCACGACGGTGGCGTACGCGGGTACGGTCCGGACCGTACGTCTGAAGCCCGGAGAGTCCCTCACGCTGAAGGACCTCGCCCGGTGACGGGCCGACTCGTCGCGGCCGTGGGCCGGGTGGCCGGGGTGCTGCTGCTGGCCTGCGCCTGCCAGCCCACGTCCACACCGGCCGGGGCGATGGACGTCCCGGAGGGTGTGATCACCTGGGGCGCGAGCGCCGACCGCTTCGGCGAGGCCACCGCCGACCGCGGTTACCGGCTCGTCGTGCGCACCAGCGTCGGGGGCCGGGATCTGCGCGTGAGGCTGTCGAACGCGTTCGGGGACCGTCCGGTGACCTTCGACAGCGTCTACGCGGGACTCCAGAAGCAGGGCGCGGAACTGGTGCGGGGCAGCAACCGGCGGCTGACCTTCGACGGAGCGGGCTCGGTCACCGTACCCGCCGGAAGGACCGTGCTCAGCGATCGGCTGCCGGGCCGGCTCCCCGCAGCGGCCGACCTGGTCGTCAGCCTGCACACACCCGACGCGGCCGGCCCGGCGACCGGGCACTGGATGGCCATGCAGACGTCGTACGCCACCTCGGGCGACCACACCGCCGAGGAGAGCCCCGCCGCCTGGACGCAGACCATCGGCTCCTGGTTCTACCTCGACGCGGTCTCCGTACGGGCGAGCGCCCGCGCCGCGGCCGTGGTGGCCCTCGGCGACTCCATCACCGACGGCTGGCAGTCGACCAGCGACCTCGACCGACGCTGGCCCGACTACCTCGCCCGCCGCCTGCGGCGGGCGGACACCGAGGTGAAGGGCGTCGCCAACGAGGGGATCTCCGGCAACAAGGTCCTCGCCGACGGCGCCGGGCAGAGCGCCCTGAACCGGCTGGAACGGGACGTGCTCTCCCAGCCCGGTGTCCGCACCGTGTTCCTCTTCGAGGGCGTCAACGACATCAAGGCCCACACCGGCGTCACCGCCGACGACCTGATCGGCGGCTACCAGGCGATCGTCGAGCGGGCCCACGCGGCCGGCAAGTGCGTCGTCGGCGCCACGGTCGGACCCTTCAAGGGCTGGTCCGAATGGGATCCGCAGGCCGAGGCCGTACGGCGGGAAGTCAACACGTTCATCAGGACCAGCGGTGAGTTCGACGCCGTCACCGACTTCGACCGCATCCTCCGCAGCCCCTACGACCCCGAACGCATGCTCCCCGCCCTTGACGGCGGTGATCACATTCACCCCAACGACAAGGGCATGCAGGCCATGGCCGACGCCGTCGACCTCAAGAGCCTCGACTGCGCCGAGCCGGAACCCTAGGGCCCTTCTGCGGTTCAGGACGGTCCCCGCCCGGATCCACTCCGCTCCGGAGCGATGAGGCCCTGTCGGTAGGCGACCGCCACCGCCTCCGTGCGGCTCGCCGCGCCCAGCTTGGCGAGGATGTTGGAGACGTGGACGCTCGCCGTCTTGCCGGTGATGAACAGCTCCTCGCCGATCTGCCGGTTGCTGCGGCCGAGGGCGAGGAGCCGCAGCACCTCCTGTTCCCGGGCGGTGAGGACGGCCGCGCGGGCGTCGGCGGCCGGGGGTTCCGCCAGGTGTCCGCGGCGCATCAGGGTGTCCACCTGCTCCAGCAGGGGAGTGGCGCCCAGTCGTACCGCCGTTTCCCGTGCCGCATGGGCTTGCACCGCGGCCTCCTCGCGTCGCTCGGCCGCGAGCAGGGCCTCGGCGAACCGCACTTGGCAGCGCGCCCGCTCGTACACGTCGCCGAAGTCGAACGCGGCGACCGCCCTGCCCCAGGCCTGCGCGTCCGGCCCGGACACGGCCCATGCCCACTCGGCCTCGGCCCGGGCCAGCCACGCCTGTCCTTCGGGGCCCTGCGGTATGCCGCCCTCGCCGTGCGCTGCCGTGCTCCGGGCCAGGTCGCGGAGTTCGGTCGCGGTGTCCGCCCAACCACGTGCCCCGGCCTCGTCGCCCGTCAGACGCAGGGCGGCTGCCCGGTCGGCGACCGCGGACAGGGCGAGCGCGGCGAGCCGGACCGTGACGGACGGGGGTGTGCCGGCGTCGCCGGTGAGGGCGGCGACCGTGGACCGCATCCGCTCCACGGCCGCCTCGGGCTGGCCCTGCCGGGCCGCGGCGTCGGTGAGCACGATGCCCGCGACCAGCGTGCCCATCCAGTCGAACGGCCCCTCCAGGAGTGTGCGGGCCCGGTCGGCGGCCGTCAGATCACCACGCGCCAGCGCCGCGTACAGCGCCGGCCCGACCGTGTACACGCCGGCCGCCGGAAGTACTTCGGCGTCCGCGGCCGCCGCCCGCACGCACTCCTCCCAGCGCCCCAGCGTGTACAGCACCAGCAGCCGGAGGTAGCGCATCTCCAGCGGATACGGCGAGGACAACAGGCCCGCCCGGCGGGCCCGGTCCAGCCCCTCGGTGAGCCAGGGCAGACATTCGTCGAGGTCACCGGCCTCGAAGCAGCCGATGGCGAGGCTGAACAGCGCCCGCATCTCCACCGGCGCGTTGCCGGAACGACGTGCGAGCTCCCGGGCCTCGCGCAGTCGCTCCCGGCCCTCCCGCGAGCGACGGCCGCTGCCTTCGAGGACCGCCAGCGAGATCAGCAGATCCGCTCGCGCGTCCGCCACGTCCAGCTGCTCCGCGACACCCAGCGCCTCCCGGGCGACGCGCAACGCGGTCCCGTTCTCCCCGACCTGACGCGCCGCCAGCACATGGGTGGCCGCCGCCCACACCCAGGTCGGCGACGGGGGATCGGCCGGGATCATCGCGAGCGCCTCGCTGCTGTAGGAGAACGCCGCCGCCAGACTGTCGACGCCGATCAGGTTCCCGGCGAGCGTGTACCGGACCCGGGCGGCCAGCTCGGAGTCCGTGTCCTGGCCGATGCCCGCGAGCGCGGCGCGGGTGAGTGACACGGCCCGCTGCGCCTGACCGGCGTGCGCGGCCGCCGCCGAGGCACGCAGCGTGAGTGTCACCCGGTCGATTCCCTCGCCCGTCGGCCGGGCGGACGGCTCCACCGCCTGCCACAGGTCCAGAGCCGTTTCGAGATGCCGCAGCTCCTCAGCCGGCGCGCCGAGCGACCGGGCGTGGTCGGCGGCCTCCAGCGAGGCGGCCAGCGCCTCGGCCAGGTCGTGGCTCTCCCGGTAGTGGTGGGCCCGCTCCGCCGCGCTCTCGGCGCGACGGCTTCGCCCGGTCAGCAGCCGGGCGAACGCGCCGTGCAGCCGGGCCCGTTCACCGGGGAGCAGATCGGCGTACACGGCCTCGCGGGCCAGGGCGTGCCGGAAGGCGTACGTGTCCGCGGCGCCGGGGACCAGCAGTTGCCGCCCGACCGCCTCGCGCAGGGCCGACTCCAACTCGTCCTCGGGCAGCCCGACCGCGTCCCGCAGCAGGTCGTGCTCGACCCTGCGCCCCGCGACCGCGGCGGTGCGCAGCACCTGCTGGGTGGTGTCGGACAGCTGCTCGAAGCGGATCAGGAGGACGTCCGCGAGACCGCTGGGCACGCCTCCGGCCTCGGTGTCGGTGGCCGCGAGGAGTTCCTCGGCGTAGAAGGCGTTGCCCTCGGCACGCTCGACGATCCGCCGGACCGTGGTGTCCGGCAGCGGATCCTCTCGCAGCGCGCGTACCAGCCGCGCCACCTCGGCATCGGGCATGGGCCGCAGCTCCAGGCGTTCCACGGAGGGCAGCCGCACCAGCTCGGCCAGCAGAGGACGCAGGGGATGGCGGCGGTGCAGGTCGTCCGCGCGGTAGGAGGCGAACACGGCGAGCCGGTGCGTGGGCGCGCCGCCCGCCGACCGCTGGAGGATGCCCCGGCTGAGCAGGAACCGCAGCAGGTCCCGGGAGGACTGGTCCGCCCAGTGCAGGTCCTCCAGGACGAGCAGCAGCGGGGCGATGTCCGCGAGGTCGGCCAGCAGTCCCGCGATGCCTTCGAACAGCCGCAGCCGCCCGCCCGTGTCCCGTACCGTCTCCGCACCACCGCCCAGCAGCCGGTCCACCACCGGATGCGCGGCGAGGAGGTCCGTGAACCGCGCGTCGGCCGCGAGCACGCCCAGGACCTCGGTGAACGGCAGATACGGCAGACCGACGTCACCGAGGTCGACGCAGTGCCCGGTGAGCACCGTCATCCCGGACCGGGCGGCCAGGCCGGCCACCTCGTCCAGCATCCGCGTCTTGCCGACGCCCGCGTCCCCCGCGACCAGCACCGCCCGGGCCTGACCGCCCCGGGCACGCTCCAGCACCCCGGTGAGGCGCGCGAGTTCGTCCTCCCGGCCGATCAGCTCAGTGGCGCTCGAGATCGTCGGCACGCATCCATCCTGGCACGGAAGACTGACAGCACCTCCGGGGCCCGGGGCGGCTGAGCCCACCTAGGTGTATTACTGCGCGACCGGCCCCGAACAACCCGCAGTCGCCCCCGGACGGAACACCCTGGATTCCTGGGCGTTCACTGATTCAACGCCTGAGCCCAGTCGGCCGGCACCCGCCCGGCAGGGCCCGGCACCGGCTGGTCCGCCGGATGACTCGCCGGAGGCGCCAGCTCCGGCCCGGACTCGAACAGCTCGTCGGTCGCGTAGTTCCAGTACCAGCCCTCGCCGGGCTCGAAGCTCTGCACCAGGGGATGCCCGGTGGCCTTGTAGTGGCTGGTCGCGTGCTGGGAGGGGGAGGAGTCGCAGCAGCCGACGTGCCCGCACTGGGCGCACCGCCGCAGATGGAACCACCAGCCGCCGGCCGCGTCGCACTCCACGCATCCGGCGCCGCTGGGCGGGGCGCTGGGGTCGAGTCCGTCGATTCCGTTGTCGCTGGTCATACGCTCTCCTCGGACGGTGTGTCGGTGTCGGGCTCCGCGGCGGTGAGCGGGAGCAGGACCTGGAAACGGGTGTCACCCGGCTCGGACTCGACATGGAGGGAGCCGTGGTGCTTGTTGACGATGATCCGCCAGGAGATGTCCAGGCCCAGACCGGTGCCCTCGCCCACCGGCTTGGTGGTGAAGAACGGGTCGAAGATGCGGCCGCGGATCTCCTGGGGAATGCCGGGTCCGGTGTCGCGGAACTCCACCAGCACCCGGTCGTGGTCGAGCGCCGTCCGCACGGTCAGCGTGCCGTCCTCGCCGGTGCCGGCGATGGCGTGGACCGCGTTGTCGATGAGGTTGGTCCACACCTGGTTGAGCTCCGCCGGGTACGCGGGCACCTTCGGGACCGTACGGTCGTACTCCTTGACGACCTTGATCCGCTGGCCGATCTTGCCGGACAGCATCAGCAGGGTGCTGTCGAGGAGTTCGTGGACGTCGGCGACCTGGTAGGGGGCCCGGTCGAGCTGCGAGTACTGCTTGGCCGCGTCGACGAGGTGCGAGATACGGGTGGTGGAGTCGGCGATCTCGTCCATCAACAGCTCGGTCTCGACCGTGTAGTTGAGCCAGCCGACCGCGCTCGGCAGGATCTCCTCGTCCACGGCCGCCGCGACCTGGTCCAGCCAGTCCTCGTCGAGCCCGGCCTGCACGAAGGTGGGCGCCATGCGCCAGCCCTCGGTGATGCCGTGGTCGTCGAGCCAGTCGGTGAGCACGTCCTCGCGGTCGGAGGCCTCCAGCGGGCTCAACGTGGGTGCCTTCGCGACGCGTTCGGCGGTGCGGTCCTGGATGTCGATGAGGTTCGCCAGGACCTCAGGCGAGAAGGAGCCGGCGGAGATCACCCGCAGCTTCTGCCGCATCTTGCCGACGCGTTCCCGCAGGGCCGAGGTCGCCCGGACAGCGGCCGCCGCGGGATTGTTGAGCTCGTGGGTGAGCCCCGCGGACAACGAGCCGAGCGCCAGCAGGCGTTCGCGCTGCCCGACGGCCCGCTGGGTGCTCTTCGACCCGAAGAACAGTCCCTCCAGCAGATGCACCGCCATCGGGAACCACTCCTGCATGAAACTCGAGAACGCCTCCGCGGGCAGCACGAAGAACCGCGAGGGCTCCGTGACACGCATCGAGTTGTTGTAGACCTGCGGCACCCGGTCACCCAAAAATGCCTGCATGGATCCCGCGTACACCCCGCTCTGCGAGGTCCGGCTGACCTCCACGTCGTCGCCGCCGACCCGGCGGGAGAGCACGACCGTGCCCTCGATCAGCACGTAGAAGCAGGTGGCGGGTTCACCCTCGGTGTAGACGGGCCCGGGTTCGAACTTCTCCACCCGGCCCACGGCACACAACTGCCCCACCTGCTCGGGGGACAGCTTCTCGAAGAGGAACAGCTCCCCGATCTCCCCCGGGCTGCACGGCATCGGTTGCCCGCTCATGACTGCTCCAGATAACGGTGGACGAGCATCACGGCCATGGCTCCCTCTCCGACGGCGGACGCGACCCGCTTCGCCGACTCTGCGCGCGCGTCGCCCGCGACGAACACGCCCGGAATATTGGTCTCCAGGTGGTACGGCGGCCGGTCCAGCTCCCAGTCGGCCGGCGGCCGCCCGTCGGGGGTCAGGTCGGGTCCGGCCAGGATGAACCCGTGGTCGTCCCGCAGCACGGCACCGTCCAGCCAGTCGGTCAGCGGGGCCGCGCCGATGAACACGAACATCCACTGCGCGTCGACGAGTTCGGTCCGTCCGCTCGCCACGTCCCGCAGCGTCAACTGCTCCAGGCGCCCGGAGCCGTGCGCGGCCTCCACCACCGTGCCGCAGCGCACCGAGATGTTCGGCGCCTCCTCGATCTGCTGGATCAGGTAGTGCGACATCGACGCGGCCAGCGACTCCCCGCGCACCAGCAGGGTCACCGACTTGGCACCCCGGGCCAGGTACATCGCCGCCTGCCCGGCGGAGTTGGCGCCGCCGACGATGTACACGTCGTGGCCCTGGCAGGAGGACGCCTCGGTCAGCGCCGAGCCGTAGAACACGCCGCAGCCGGTCAGGTCGGAGGTGCCCGGAGCGTTCAGCTGCCGGTACGACACGCCCGTCGCCAGGATCACGCTGTGCGCGGCGATGGCGGAGCCGTCAGAGAACCGCACGACCCGCGCGGAGCCGTTGACCTCCAGCCCCGTCACCTCCCGTGCGGTGAGGATCTCGGCGCCGAACTTCGCCGCCTGACGGCGCGCCCGGTCGGTGAGCTGGCCTCCCGACACGCCGTCGGGGAAACCGAGGTAGTTCTCGATGCGGGAACTCTGCCCGGCCTGACCGCCGGTCGCCGACCGCTCGACCAGCACCGTCCGCAGCCCCTCGGAGGCCCCGTACACGGCGGAGCCAAGTCCGGCCGGGCCGCCGCCGATGACGACGAGGTCGTAGAAGTCCGCCGCCGGAGTCGTGGCCAGCCCCACCCGCGCCGCCAGTTCGGGCGCCTCCGGCTCGACGAGCGGGGTGCCGTCCGGGGTGATCACCAGCGGCAGCCGCTGCGCGTCCAGCCCCGCCGCCGCCAGCAGCCGCTGCCCCTCCGGCTCGTCCGCCGAGTACCAGCGGTAGGGCACCTGGTTGCGGGCCAGGAACTCCCGCACCTCCGAGGACCGCGCCGACCAGCGGTGTCCGACCACCTTGGTGGCGGGCACCGGCCGGAAGTCGCTGCCCCGCCAGGCCTCCAGGAGGTCGTCCAGGACCGGGTAGAGCTTCTCCTCGGGCGGGTCCCACGGCTTGAGGAGATAGTGGTCGAGGTCGACGACGTTGATCGCGTCGATCGCCGCGTTCGTGTCCGCGTACGCGGTCAGCAGCACCCGTCGTGCGCCCGGATACACGTCCAGGGCCTGTTCCAGGAACTCGATGCCGTTCATCTGCGGCATCCGGTAGTCCGCCAGGATCACCGCCACCAGATCGCCGCGCAGTTTCAGCTCGCGCAGCGCCTCCAGCGCGGACTCACCGGACTCCGCGCGCACGATCCGGTACGACTCGCCGTAGCGCCGCCTCAGGTCCCGCGCGACGGCACGGGAGACCCCCGGGTCGTCGTCCACGGTCAAGATGACGGTCCGCGCTGCGTCGGCGGCCTGTGCCATACGTCTCCCACCCCGAGGATCGAACCGACGGCACGGCGAACCCGTTGCCTTTCAGCCACCGCGCCGGCTCCCGGTCATCGTATGTTCGATCCTACGGGTTCGCTCCGGGATACCGGAGGCAGTGCGCTCTCGGTACACGGCACAGCACGTACGGTCAACGCGGCCCGGATCAGCGGCCTCGCCCACCCGAGCGCCTCGGCCCCCAGCGGCCCGGCGGCCATCGGAAAGACCGAGTCCACGACCACCTTTTTCCCCCATTGCCACGTCATGTCGTCAGGGTGGTGAAGACTGGGTACCGGTCACGGGACCACGACGCAGGGAGGCCGGACAGCATGACGCGCCCGATCACGGCAGGGGTCGACGGAACCGAGGAGAGCCTGGCCGCGCTGGCCTGGGCGGCCCGGGAGGCGGTCCGCCGGAAGCTGGCGCTGCGGGTGGTGCACGCCTGGCGGTACCAGGCGCACGAGGCGATCGAGGCGGCGGACCCCGAGGTCCAGATCGGCTGGGCCAAGGAGGCGGTCGGAGAGGCCGCCCGGACCGTCACCGAGCACCACCCGGAGCTGGAGGTGTCCACCGACGTGCTGGAGGGCGCCGACGCCGAGACGCTGGTGGCCGCCGCGGACGAGGCCGAGATGCTGGTCCTCGGCTCGCGCGGGCACGGGCGGGTCATGGGCTTCCTGCTCGGCTCGGTGGGCCAGCAGGTGATCGTCGAGGCCACCCGGCCGGTCGTCCTGGTACGCGCCGGTGACGAGCCCGCGGCCGAGGCGGCGGGCCGCGAGATCGTCGTGGGCCAGCAGGGCGATCCCGAGGACAGCGCCGAGGCGCTGCGGTTCGCGTTCGAGACAGCCGCGACGCGCGGTGCCACCGTCCGCGCGGTACGGGCCTGGACGTTGCCGCCGGTCTTCGCGTACAGCCCCGGTTCCCTCAAGCTCCTCGACGAGGCCGGCGGCCTGGAGCCGTACGAGGAGAGGGCCCTGGCCGCGGCGCTGGAGCCGTGGCGGGACCGCTTCCCCGAGGTGCCGGTCGTCGAGCAGGTGGAGATGGGCAGCGCCGGGCAGGTGCTGCTGTCGGCGGCCCAGGCGGCGCAGTTGATGGTCGTCGGGCGCCGCGCCCACCGTACGGCGGTCGGCGCCCGCATCGGATCGGTGGCCCATGGCGTGCTGCACCACGCCGGCTGCCCGGTGGCCGTGGTGCCGCCCGTCTGAGGCGGCAGGCGGCGGCCGGTTCGGCGCCCGTCAGTCGGCGGTGGGGCTGGGCTGGAGCGTCTCGCGCGCCTTGGGGAGGATGTTCTTGATGTAGTCGTCCACCGCCGTGTCCAGTCCGATGTCGTGCTGCGCCCGCTCGGACAGGTACCAACGGTGCTCCAGGAGTTGGTGGTAGATCTCCGCCGCGTCCATCGAGCCGCGCAGTTCCAGTGGAACGGCCCGCACGGTGGGACGGAACACGTCCCGTACCCAGCGGTGCGCGAGTACCTCCGGGCGGGCCGCCAGCGGGTCGCCCGGGGCGTAGTCGTCCTGGGTGGCCATCCAGCTCTCCAGGTCGTTGAGCAGCCGACGGGCCTGGTTCTCCTCGGTGTCCAGGCCGGTCAGCCGCAGCAGCTGGCGCTGGTGGTGGCCCGCGTCCACGACCTTGGGCACGAAGGTGACCGTGTCGCCGTTGGAGGAGTGCTCGATCTGCATCTCCGCCACGTCGAAACCGAGGTCGTTGAGGCGGCGGATGCGGCGCTCGATGTACTGGTACTTGCCCGCCGGGTAGACGGACCTGCGAGTGAGCTCCTGCCACAGTCCCCCGTAGCGGGCGCAGATCTCCATTCCGAACTCGATCGGGTCCACGGACGGGTGCAGCGCCCCGGACGCCTCCAGGTCGAGCAGTTCGCCGCTGATGTTCACCCGGGCCAGGTCCAGGTCGTAGTCGCGCTGCCCGCTGCTGAGCTGCGCGTGCAGGTCGCCGGTCTCCGCGTCGACCAGATAGGCGGCGTAGGCGCCCGCGTCCCGCCGGAACAGCGTGTTGGACAGCGAGCAGTCGCCCCAGGCGAACCCGGCGAGGTGCAGCCGCACCAGGAGCACGGCGAGCGCGTCCATCAGCCGGTGCATGGTCGCCGGGCGCATGGTGGTCTCGAACATCGACCGGTACGGCATCGAGCCGCCCAGGTGCCGGGTGACCAGCACCGGCTCCAGCGGGGCGTCGTCGCCGTCGACGCGTCCGGTGACCACGGCCAGCGGGTCGACCGCGGGGATGCCGAGCCGGTCCAGGTCGCGCAGCAGCTCGTACTCGCGCAGCGCCGGGCGTTCGGCGAGTTCCTTGACGGCGATCACCTCGTCGCCGGCGCGGGCGTACCGCACGACGTGGCGGGAGATACCGCGCGGCAGCGGCACCAGGTATTCGTCGGGCCATTCCTCCAGGGGAAGGTGCCACGGCAGTTCGAGCAGGAGCGCGGGATGCTCCGGGTTGGTCGCGCTGATCTGCAGGGCCATGGGTCGCGTGTCCTTTGTCGCCTGTGGCGTGCCGCTGGCTCGCCGGTGATCGTCACCTCACCTTAAAGGGCACGCTCCCGGGCCTGAAGTGCCGCTTCACGGACCGGACCGCGGTACGCGGGACCGTGACCCGGCAGCAGCAGGTCGCCCTCCAGCCCTTCGAACACCTCCAGCGAGGCCACGGCGCGGGTCCGCTCGTGGTGGAACATGTCGGGCAGCAGCTGGGGACCCTTGGTCCGGGAGGTCGGGTGACCGCTGACCAGGGCGTCGCCCGAGATCACGATGCCCCGGTCCGGGAGGTGGTAGGCGGTGTGCCCGTCGGTGTGGCCGGGCGTGTGCACGGGCACGGGCCGGCCGGGCAGGTCGAGCGGACCCGCCGTCGGGAACGGCTGCGGGGACGCGACCGGGACATGGGCGGTGCCGCCCGAGCGGATCGCGTGCACGGCCCACGGCAGGACACCGGGACGCCAGCCGTTCCGCAGGACGGTCCCGACACTCACCTGGTGCAGGAACTCCCGCCGGGCATGCGGCACTTCGGCCTCGTGCAGATACACGGGCATGCCGTACCCGCCGCGCAGGTACTCGGCGGAGCCCAGGTGGTCGTTGTGCGCGTGGGTGATCAGCACCGCCTGAACCGCCTCCGGTGAACTGCCCACCTCCGCGAGGGAGGCGAGGAGCCGCTCCCGGTCACCGGGGTAGCCGGTGTCGACCAGCGTCGCGGTGTCCCCGTCGGTGAGGATCACCCAGTTGGTGTTGCTGCCGTGCACCAGATAGGCGCCGTCGGCTACTTGCTGCACGTCTGGCCGCATGATCGTCCCGGGTGTGAGGTTCCTGCTCGAACGGGGACAGCAAAGCAGACGTGGAGACGGGCGGAGTCGGCGGGTCCGCTACCGGCCGAACCGGAAGCCCGCTTGAACGAGCCCCGGTCCTGGGTGAGTTGACGCCGCGGGCCGGACCGCTGCGGTGGCCCCCGTGATCATGCCGTCGGACGGTGCCAGGGCGGTCGTGAGGCTGCCTCCGGCACCGTCCGCCGGAGGCAGCCCCCGCGTGGTCCGAAGCAGCCGCCTCTCCGCCCCAGAGCACGCCGTCCTGGTGGGTCAGTGCACGCCGTGCGGGCGGAACTGGATGCTGATCCGCGGTCCCGCGGCACGTGTGCTCTTGGGGATGGAGTGCTCCCAGGTGCGCTGGCAGGATCCGCCCATCACGATCAGGTCGCCGTGTCCCAGGGGCCGGCGGACCGTGTCGCCGCCACGCGTCGGCCGCAGCAGCAGGTCCCTGGGGGTGCCGACGGAGAGGATCGCGACCATCGTGTCCTCGTGCGCGCCCCGCCCGGTCCGGTCCCCGTGCCAGGCGACGCTGTCCCGGCCGTAGCGGTAGTAGCACAGTCCGGCCGTGGTGAAGGGTTCGCCCAACTCCTCGGCGTAGTGGGCGGACAGCATCTCGCGCGCCTCGGTCAGCAGGGGGTGCGGCAGCGGGTCGTCCGCGCCGTAGAAGGCCAGAAGTCGCGGTACGTCCACGACGTGGTCGTACATCTTCCGGCGCTCCGCACGCCAGGGCACCTCGGCGGCGAGGTGCTCGAACAGGGCGTCGGATCCGCTCAGCCAGCCGGGCAGTACGTCGATCCAGGCGCCGAGGCCGAGCGCGGTCCGGCGGATCCCGTCGAGAGAGCCGAGCCGCAGCTGGTCGGTCTGGTCGAAGAGGGAGCCCTGGAGGTGCCTGGTCATGGATCCAGCGTACTCCTGAATCGAATGTCTGTTCCTATATCGATCCTGTCCCCTGACCGGCCCTTTCGATACATCCATGTATCGGATACATTCCTGTATCGAACGGAGGGCGGACATGGCGGTGGAGCAGACGACCGGGCGCGTCACCAGGCGGCGGGTCCGCACGCGGGCCAACCTCCTGGACGCGGCGTTCGCGGTCTTCGCGGCCAAGGGCTTCGGGCGGGTCTCCATCGAGGAGGTCTGCGACGCGGCCGGCTACAGCCGCGGCGCGTTCTACTCGAACTTCGGCAGCCTGGACGAACTGTTCTTCGCCCTCTACCGGCAGCGGGCCGCCCTGATCGCCGAGCAGGTGACCGAGGCGCTCGCCCTCGACGGGCCCGAACTCGACGTACCGGCGTCCGTGGCCCGGGTCACCGACGTGCTGCTGCTCGACGTGGACTGGCTGCTGGTGAAGACCGACTTCCTGGTCCACGCCGCCCGCGACCCGGCCGTGGCCCAGACTCTGCTGGAGCACCGGGAACGGTTGCGACGGGCGATCGAGGACCGGCTCGCCCGGGCCACCGGGCCCACCGCGCTGCCCGCCGTGCTCGGCGACGTCGGCGGCGCCGCCCGCGCGGTCGTCGCCGCGTACGACGGCGTCACCACCCAACTGCTGCTGGACCGGGACGTCGAACACGCCCGCGTCTGGCTGGGGCAGTTGCTCACCGCCCTGCTGACCGACGGCAGCGGCACTCCCGAATGAGACCCCAATGAGAAGGGCAACGGTCGCCATGGATGCGGACGTCATCGTCGTCGGAGCCGGACTGGCGGGCCTGGTCGCGGCTCACGAACTCACCAGCCGGGGCCGCCGGGTCGCACTGGTGGACCAGGAGAACGCCGCCAACCTCGGCGGACAGGCGTTCTGGTCCTTCGGCGGGCTGTTCCTCGTCGACTCCCCGGAACAGCGGCGCCTGGGCATCAAGGACTCCTTCGACCTCGCCTGGAACGACTGGCAGGGCAGCGCGCAGTTCGACCGGATCGACGACGAGGACTCCTGGGCGGTGCGCTGGGCGCGCGCCTACGTCGAGTTCGCGGCGGGGGAGAAGCGGTCCTGGCTCCAGGGGCACGGGATCAGCTTCCTGCCCACCGTCGGCTGGCCCGAACGCGGTGATCTGAGGGCCGACGGACACGGCAACTCCGTGCCCCGCTTCCACATCGCCTGGGGCACCGGCACCGGCGTCGTCGAACCCTTCGTCGACCACGCCAAGCAGGCGTCGCGCGACGGGCTGCTCACCTTCTACCACCGCCACCAGGTCGACGAACTGGTCGTCGAGGACGGCGCGGCGCGCGGTGTGCGCGGCACCGTGCTGGCCTCGGACCACTCGCCCCGGGGTGTCGCCTCCAACCGTGAGCGCGTCGGCGACTTCGAACTCACCGCCCAGGCCGTGGTCGTCACCACCGGCGGCATCGGCGCCAACCACGAGATCGTCCGCCGCTACTGGCCCGAGCGCCTCGGCACCCCGCCCGCCGACATGGTCACCGGCGTGCCCGCCTACGTCGACGGCCGGATGCTGGACATCAGCGCCGACGCGGGCGTACGGCTGGTGAACCGCGACCGCATGTGGCACTACACCGAGGGCCTGCAGAACTGGGACCCGATCTGGCCCGGCCACGGCATCCGCATCCTGCCCGGCCCGTCCTCGATGTGGTTCGACGCCCTGGGCCGCCGGCTGCCCGACCCCTGCCTGCCCGGCTACGACACCCTCAGCACCCTCAAGTACCTGCGCACCACCGAGGACATCGCCGGCCACGACCACTCCTGGTTCATCCTCACCCAGAAGATCATCGAGAAGGAGTTCGCACTCTCGGGCTCCGAGCAGAACCCCGACATCACCGCCAAGGACCGCGCCGGGTTCCTGAAGGAGCGGGTGCTCGGCAAGGGGGCGCCGGGTCCGGTGGACGCCTTCCTGCGCAAGGGCGCGGACTTCGTGACCGCCCCGAACCTGGAGCAGCTCGTGGAGAAGATGAACGGGCTGACCGACAAGGCGCTCCTGGACGCCGCCGGGATCCGGCGTCAGATCGAGGCGCGCGACCTCCAGATCACCAACGCCTACAGCAAGGACGCCCAGGTGCAGGGCATCCGCAACGCCCGCCGCTACATCGGCGACCGCCTCAGCCGGGTCGCCACCCCGCACCGCATCCTCGACCCGGCGGCCGGCCCGCTCATCGGCGTCAAGCTGCACACCCTGACCCGCAAGACCCTCGGCGGCATCCAGACCGACCTCGACTCCCGCGCCCTGGGCGCCGACGGCACGCCGATCGACGGTCTGTACGCGGCGGGTGAGGTGGCCGGCTTCGGCGGCGGCGGCGTCCACGGCTACAACGCGCTGGAGGGCACCTTCCTCGGCGGCTGCCTCTTCTCCGGCCGGACGGCGGGACGGGCGGCCGCCCGGCAGACCGCCTGACATCGGCGGATCCGTCGCCTCATGCCCGGATCCGTCTGCTCACTTCGGGTCCCGTCACCTCACGCCGGGATCCGTCTGCTCGCGCGGGGTCCCGTCACCTCACGCCGGGATCCGTCTGCTCGCGCGGGGCCCGTCCGCTGACGCGGGCCCCGCCAGCTGACGTCCGGCCCGTCTCCTCATGCCCGCAGGAGGCGGGCCAGCACGGAAGCGTGGCTCTCCTCGGGTGACGTGGTGGCGGTCAGCAGGGTGACCGTGCCCTTGGCGGCCAACTCGCGTACGTGGTCGAGAAGTCCGGCGCCCTCCGGAGCGGCCAGCTCGGCCTCGTACCGCTCGGCGAACTCCTCGTACGACCCCTCGCCCGCGTGGTACCAGCGGCGCAGTTCGGTGGACGGGGTGAGCGCCTTGGGCCACTCGTCCACACGGGCCGCCTCCTTCTTCAGACCGCGCGGCCACAGCCGGTCGACCAGGACGCGGACGCCGTCGTCCGGCTCGGGCGGATCGTAGACGCGACGGACACGCACACTCACGGGCGGGGCCTTTCTCGGGAGGGGGGAACGGTTCCCGGGGAGCGTATCGCCCGGTTCCGGACACGACGGGCGACGCGACGGGACTTGACCCGATCAAGGTCGAGACGGGGAGAAGTGGCCCTTAGTCTGAGGCCGTTGGCACCCCCACCCGTAGGAGCCCACGTGAGACCGTCCGTCAGGCGCACCGCGGTACTCCGTCGCGAGGCCGTGATCGTCACCGTGCCCGTCGCCCTCGCGGCCCTGCTCGCCGCCGCCGGACCCGCCGCGGCGGGCCCCCTCGGCGCCTCCGGCGTCGGCGACCCGTACTTCCCGCTCGCCGGCAACGGCGGCTACCGCGTCGGCCACTACGATCTGACGCTCCATTACGACCCCGCCAGCCGCCACCTCTCCGGGACGGCGGTCCTCACCGCCCGCGCGACCCAGCCGCTCACCCGCTTCGACCTCGATTTCAACGGGCTCAAGGTCACCGGCCTCACGGTCGACCACGCCAAGGCGGAGTACCGGCGCGACGGCCAGGAACTCGTCGTCACCCCGCGCCGGCCCCTGCGCGAGGGCCGGCGGTTCCAGGTCGCGGTCACCTACGACGGCACACCCGCCCCGGTCACCGACCCCGACGGCTCGCTCGACGGCTGGATCCCCACCGACGACGGCGCGTTCGTCGCCGGGGAGCCGCAGGGCGCCATGACCTGGTTCCCGGGCAACAACCACCCCACGGACAAGTCGTCGTACGACTTCACGATCACGGTCCCCGAAGGGAAGACCGCCGTCGCCAACGGCGTGTTCCTCGGTGCGCGGACCGCGCAGGGGCAGACCACCTTCCGCTGGCGGCAGAGTGAACCCATGGCCGCCTACCTCGCCACGGCGACGGTCGGAACCTTCAAGACCGAGCGGTACACCACCCGCGACGGCATCCAGGTCTACAACGCCGTCGACCCCCGCGAGGCCGCCGCCGCCGCGCCCGTCCTCAAGCAGCTGCCGTCCGTCCTGGAATGGGAGAGCAGGCTCTTCGGGCCCTACCCCTTCCGCGCCGCCGGATCGATCGTCGACCGGGCCCCGGACGTCGGTTACGCGCTGGAGACCCAGACGCGGCCCGTGTACGACTCGGCGCCCGACCTGAGCACCCTCGTCCACGAGAGCGCCCACCAGTGGTTCGGCGACTCCGTCTCCCTCACCTCGTGGAAGGAGATCTGGCTCAACGAGGGCTTCGCCACCTACGCCGAGTGGCTCTACAGCGAGCAGCACGGAGGCAAGAGCGCACAGCAGACCTTCGACGAGCTCTACCAGCGCCCCGCGGACGACGGCCTGTGGGCGTTCCCGCCCGGCGACCCCGGCAGCGGCGCGAACATCTTCGGCACCCCTGTCTACGCCCGCGGCGCCATGGCCCTGCACGCCCTGCGCAAGGCCGTCGGCGACCGGACGTTCGTCCGGATCCTGCGGACCTGGGCCGCCGGACACCGCTACGGCCACGGCGCGACCCCCCAGTTCGTGCGCCTGTCCGAGCGGCTGTCGGGCAAGGAGCTGGATGCCCTGTTCCAGACCTGGCTCTACACACCGGGCAAACCGGGTACCCCGTAGCCCGCACAGCCCGACAGATCGAACAGCAAGAACAGCCCGAACAGATGGAACAGCAAGAACAGCCCGAACAAGCCGTCACCCCGAACAGGCCGATGAACCTGACCAGTTCCTCACAAGTCTCGGTCAAGGTCGAACCATGATCAGACGTACACCTCCCGCCGCGCTGCTGACCGCGTCCCTGCTGCTCACCGGATGCGGCGGCGGCGCGGCCGCCGTCCAGGACCACCGGCCGGGGGCCGCCCCGGAGACGAGCGCTCTCGCGGCCCAGGGCTCGTTGCCGTCCGCGCCCTCGTCCCCCGCCTCACCCGAGGCGTCGGTCGAGGCGCTCCCGCAGGAGCTGCCCGGGCTGGGTCCGAAGACCCTGGCGAAGGTGCCCTCCCACACCCGCCAGGCGGTCGTGGTGACCGGGCGGGGCAAGGACTCCTCGACGTCCACGGTCGTCCTGTACGAGCGCACCGCGGCCGGCTGGCAGGCCGGCGCGAGCTGGCCCGCGCACAACGCGCTCAAGGGCTGGAGCGACCACCACATGGCCGGTGACCTGCGCAGCCCCGTCGGTGTCTTCACGCTCACGGACGCCGGCGGCCTGTTGCGCGACCCCGGTACCCGGCTGCCGTACGACCGCTCCGGAGCGTTCACCTCACCCGGCACGGGCTTCGAGGGCGAGCCGCTCGCCGGGTCCTTCGACTACGTGATCGCCATCAACTACAACCGGAAACCGGGCACTTCCCCGCTGGACTGGACCCGGCCCCTCGGCGCGGGCCGCGGCGGCGGCATCTGGCTGCACGTCGACCACGGGGGCCCCACCCACGGCTGCGTCAGCCTCGCCGAGCCGCAGATGAAGCAGCTGCTGCGGACGCTGGACCCCGACCGCCACCCCGTCGTCGTCATGGGCGACGCCGCCTCCCTGGCCCGCTGAGTCGGCCGAAGTCCCCTCAACCGCTTAGGATCCGCCGCGTGTGCGCACATGTGCTGGTCGCCGAGGACGACGAGATGCAGGCCGAACTCATCCGCCGGTCCCTGCTGGCGGAGGGCCACACCGCCACCGTCGTCCACGACGGCCGGGCCGCCCTCGACGCGGCCCACCGGCTCCGGCCGGACCTGGTCGTCCTGGACCTGATGCTGCCGGTGATCGACGGCTTCGGCGTGTGCCGGGTGCTGCGGCAGGACGACGACATCCCGGTCCTGATGCTCACCGCCCGCACCGCCGAGGACGACATCCTGCTGGGGCTGGAACTCGGCGCCGACGACTACATGACCAAGCCCTACAGCCCGCGCGAGCTGATGGCCCGCATCCGCACCGTGCTGCGGCGCAGCGGGCGCGCGGCCGCCGACCTGCGGGAGGATCCCGCCATCCGGGCCGGGGGAGTCACGGTCGACCCGGTGCGGCACGAGGTGCGTTGCGAGGGGGCGCTCGTGGAGTGCACACCGGCCGAGTTCGAGATCCTGCTCGCCATGGCGGGCGAGCCCGAACGGGTCTTCTCCCGGCGGCAGTTGCTGGAGGTCACCCGAGGCACCGACCGGGCCTCCACCGAACGGGCCGTCGACGTCCACGTCATGAACCTGCGGCGCAAGATAGAGACCGACCCGCGCCGGCCGGCCAGGCTGCTCACCGTCTTCGGCGTCGGCTACAAGCTCAGCGGCGGCCGCGGATGAGCGGCTGGATACCCCTGCGCAAGCGGCTGCTGGTCCGCCTGCTCATCGCCTCCGGGCTGATCGCCGTGTGCTCCGTCGCGGCGACCGCCTGGCTGGCCGTGGAGACCACCACCCGCGCACTGCGGGAGGAGCAGGGGCAGGTCCTCGCCGACGACATGGACGTCCTCGCCCGGCTCAGCGGCTACGCCGCCACTCACCCCGACTGGCGGGGAGTACGGGAGACCGTACGGGAGCTGTCCGCGAAGACCGGCCGGCGCATCGCCCTGGCCCGTGCCGACCGCACCCTCATCGCCGACTCCGCGCCGCGCGGCACCGCCCTGCCGCTGACCGCCGCCGCCACCGTCGACCCGCTGCGCACCGACACCTACACCGAGCGCGGCGCCCAGCGCAGCGGCACCGACCCACGGGTGGTGGGCCCGTACCGGCTCACGGCGCCGGAACGCGAAAAGCTCGACGCGCTGGCCCGGAAACGGCAGGGCTGCTTCGCCCGCTTCGGCATCGACCTGGAGCTGACCCGTATGCCGAGCGGTCGCCCGGTCCTCACCGCGACGGACGACGGCGCCGACCCCGGCTATGTGCCGGACGCCTGTGCCGACGGCCGGTTCTACGCGGCGGTCCCCACCGAGGACAAGGCGCTGGTGGCTCTGCAGAAGAAATCCCGCGGCTGCCTGACCCGGGCGGGTCTGGATCCCGGGACGCCGTTGTTCCTCGGCGTGGACACCACTCCCGCACCGGCGACCCCGAGCTACGCGCCCATGTTCGGCAAGGCGGGATCCAAGGTCGCCCGCGCGGCCCAGGGCTGCATCGACGCCGCCCGCCGCGCCCAGCTCGACCCCTACGTCGCCCCTGCCGCGCAGCTGTTCCTGGGCGGCGGGGACACCCCCGCCGTCCGGTTCGACATGTCCCCGGCGAACAAGACCAAGATCTTCGGCACCGCCGGGCTCGTCCTCGCCGTCACCGTCGCCGTGACCGCGGTGGTCGCCACCCGCCTCGTACGGCCGCTGCGCGCCCTGACCGAGGCGGCCCAGCAACCGCCCGAGCTGCATGTCCGCGTCCCCGTCACGACCCGGGACGAGACCGGCATCCTGGCCGCCGCCTTCAACGAGCTGACCGAGCGCCGCGAACGCCTGGAGTCCCAGCGCAAGGCGATGGTCAGTGACATCGCCCACGAACTGCGCAGTCCGCTCACCAACATCCGCGGCTGGCTGGAGGTCACCCGCGACGGCGTCGTCGCCCCGGACCCGGCCCTGCTCGCCGCCCTCCACGATGAGGCCCTCGTACTCCAGCGGGTCATCGACGACCTGCGCGACCTCGCCGACGCCGACGCCGGCACGCTGCGTCTGCACCCGGAGCCCGTGCGCTGCCAGGACCTCCTCGAACAGGTCGCCGCGGCCCACCGCGTCGCCGCCGACGCGGGCGGCGTCACCCTGCGCACCACCGTGGACGGCACACCGTGGCTGGAGGCCGACCCGGTCCGGATGCGGCAGGCGCTGGGCAACCTGGTCTCCAACGCGCTGCGCCACACCCCGTCCGGCGGCACGGTCACCCTGGCAGCCCGCCGGGACAGCGACGGCGGCGCCAAGGGCGACGGTGACGGAGGCGGTGACGTACTGCTGGAGGTCACCGACACCGGCACCGGCATCGCGGCCGACGACCTGCCGCACGTCTTCGACCGGTTCTGGCGCGCGGAGAAGTCCCGCAGCCGTCGCACCGGCGGCAGCGGTCTGGGCCTGCCGATCGTCCGCCACCTGGTCGCGGGGCACGGCGGCACCGTCGACGTGGCCAGCGAACCGGGCGCCGGCAGCGTCTTCACCCTGCGACTGCCCGGCGCACCGGAGCGGTAGCGGCCCGTCCGATTCCATTCCGGCCGGACGGGTACTTTGTGAGCGCGCGAGCACGAAGAGGGAGGTCATGACATGGGCGTATCGGACGACCTGCCGGTCGTACGCACACTCTCCGAGCTCACCGAACTGGTCGAGCGGCACCAGGGAATGTACGTCCGCTGGTCGCGCGGACCGGCAACCGACCTCGCGAACGTGTCCAGCACCGACGACCTGACCGGAGTGCCTCTGCCGGGGCTGTCCGCCAACCCGCTCGACGTCGAGGAGTGGTGGGAGGGCCGCCCCGTCGAGGTGTGGGTGGCCCGCCGACTGTACGACTACTCGCACCTGCCCCACGAGAAGGGCCCCGGTGTCCGTCCCTGGACGCTGCGCGGGCGGGAGAACGGCCGCGGGCCCGACAACGAACCGCTGGTCGCGGACGTGCGGCCGGTGTGCTGGATCGACCCCCGGATGATCGACGAGGCGCGGGACACGGTCGAGCGGCAGGAGAGCTCCTGGGGGCCGCTGCGCCGCACCGGCGGCTGACGCCCGTGAGTGGGGGCCCGGTGCCGAGCGGCACCGGGCCCCCACTCACGTCACGGTGTCACCCGGAGCGCCTCCGGGCGGCCGCGCGCCGCTTCAGCGCCCGGCGTTCGTTCTCACTCGTGCCGCCCCACACACCGATGGACTGGCCGGTGTCCAGCGCCCACTCCAGGCACTGCTCCTGCACCGGGCAGCGCCGGCAGACCGCCTTCGCCTGTTCCTGCTGCACCAGCGCCGGGCCGGTGGTGCCGATCGGGAAGAACAGATCGGGGTCCTCGTGGCGGCACGCGGCGTGTTCTCGCCAGTTCTCCATGAATGTCACCTGCGATCGAAGTCGGACGTGCCCTCGGGGATGCATTACTCGCCTTCGGGTCACCTGTCGATGCCTGGGTGAAACAGCCGAGCCCCGTGGGACCTCGTGAAGATATGGCGTGGGTCACCGCGCGTGCAGGCGGCAGGGGGAGCCGTACGCCGTGAGCAGGCCGAGGAGGGGAGCAAGGGCTGACCCAGGGGAGATCAAGGGCCGGGCCGCAGTGCCTCCGCCGCTGTCGCCACCACCGCCTGCGCCAGCGCGGCCAGCGCGGGGGAGTCGAGCTTCCACTGCTGCCAGTACAGGGGTACGTCGACGGGGCGGTCCGGCGCCAGGGGGACGAGAACGCCCGCCCGCAGCAGCGGTTCCGCCTGCGCCTCCGGCACCAGACCCCACCCCAGACCCGCCACCACGGCCGCCAGGAAGCCCTCCGAGGCGGGGACGTAGTGCCGCACCCCGCTCGCCCCGCCCCGGCCGCCGAGAAGTCCGCGGACGAAGGCGTCCTGGAGGTCGTCACTGCGGTCGAAGGCCATCACCGGCGCCACCGCGAGCGCGTCCCGCAGCGGTCCGCCGAGATGCCGGGCGGCGAAGTCCGGGCTTGCCGCCGCCAGATACCGTATGCGGCCCAGCGCGCGCACCGAACAGCCCGTCACCGCTTCCGGTGACGACGTCACCGCGGCCATCACCAGCCCCTCCCGCAGCAGTTCGGCGGTCCGTGTCTCGTCCTCGCGCCGCAGCTCGAAACAGAGCGGCGGTTCCTTCGCGACCCGCGTGAGCGCGCCGAGGAACCAGGTCGACAGGGAGTCCGCGTTCACCGCGACCGACACCCGCGTCGGCTCCCCGGCGCCGCTCATGCCGAGCTCGGCGCGCGCGTCCCGCTCCAGGCGGGCCAGCTGACGGGCGAACCGCACGACGATCTCGCCGGACTCGGTCGGCCGCACGGGCTTCGTCCGCACCAGCAATACCCGTCCCGTGCGCTGCTCCAGGGCCTTCACCCGCTGGCTCACCGCCGACGGCGTCACATGCAGGGCGGCGGCCGCCGCGTCGAAGGTGCCCTCGTCCACCACCGCGAGCAGGGTCCGCACCTGGTCCACGGGAAGCTCGGTCATCATCACGACAGCTAAGGATACGTAAGAACCTTTAGCTGTACGTGCGGTGATCGTGTCCTTAGCGTCGAGGTCATGACCGCCTCGCTCACCGCCGCGGCCGCCGGATTCGGCACCGGCCTCTCCCTCATCGTCGCCATCGGCGCCCAGAACGCCTTCGTCCTGCGCCAGGGGGTCCGCCGGCACGCCGTCCTCGCCGTCGTCGGCATCTGCGCCCTCTCCGACGCCTTCCTCATCGCCCTCGGCGTCGGCGGCGTCGGCGCCGTGGTGGTCGCGTGGCCGGGGGCACTGACCGCGATCGGCTGGATCGGCGGCGCGTTCCTGCTCGGCTACGGCCTCCTCGCCGCGCGGCGGGTGTTCCGGCCCGGCGGCGCCCTGCGCACCGAAGGTGAGGCGGAGGGGTCGGTGCGACGGGCGGTGCTCACCTGTCTGGCGATGACCTGGCTCAACCCGCACGTCTACCTCGACACCGTCTTCCTGCTCGGTTCCGTCGCCGCCGACCGGGGCCCGCTGCGCTGGACCTTCGGGCTCGGCGCCGCGCTCGCCAGCCTGTGCTGGTTCACCGCGCTCGGATTCGGCGCCCGTCTCCTCGGCCGCTTCCTGGCCCGTCCGGCCGCCTGGCGGGCCCTGGACGCTCTGATCGCCGCGACGATGCTCGTCCTGGGCGCCACCCTCGTGGCCGGGGCGTGACGTCCAGAACCTGAGATATCGAATCCCGGACTCCTGGACAGCGCTGAGATAGTGAACCCTGGACCGGATAGATGTAACGAGCAGCCAGGAAGCCCGTGGACACCAGTGAGAGCAGCAGCACCGAACCGCAGACACCCGCCGCGGCCGAGGTGGAAGCACCCCGGCGTGGCTGGCGCCGCTTGGCCATGGACACCCGTCCCCTGCGCATACCCGCCTACCGCCGCCTGTGGTCCTCCACGATCGTCACGGCCGTCGGCAGCCAGCTCACCGCCGTCGCCGTGCCCAAGCAGATCTACGACATCACCGGATCCTCGGCCTGGGTGGGCGCCGCCAGCCTCGCCGGACTGCTGCCGCTGATCGTGTTCGCCCTCTGGGGCGGCGCGGTCGCCGACACCATGGACCGGCGCAAGCTGCTGCTGATCACCAACAGCGGCATCGCCGTCACCTCGGTCCTGTTCTGGCTCCAGGCCGTCGGCGGGCTCGACTCGGTGGCCGTCCTCATGGTGCTGCTCGCCGTGCAGCAGGCGTTCTGGGGACTGAACGCCCCGGCCCGCAACGCCTCCATCGCCCGCCTGGTGCCCGAGGGCCAACTGCCCGCCGCCAACGCCCTCGGCTCCACCGTCATGCAGACCGGCCAGGTCGTCGGACCGCTGCTCGCCGGTGTCCTGATCCCCGTCATCGGCCTGCCGGAGCTGTACCTCATCGACGCCCTGGCCCTGTGCGTCACGGTGTGGGCGGTCCACAAACTGCCCGGGCTGCCCCCGCTGGCGTCCGCCGTGGCGCGCCGCGCGGGCGTACGGGAGATCGTCGCCGGGTTCCGTTACATCGCCGCGCACAAGGTGCTGCTGCTGTCCTTCCTCGCCGACATCATCGCGATGGTCTTCGGCATGCCCCGCGCCCTGTTCCCCCAGCTCGCCTCCCAGACGTACGCCCCCTACGGCGAAGGGCTCGCCCTCGGACTCCTGTTCGCGGCGATCCCCATCGGCGCGGTCGTCGGAGGACTGCTGTCCGGCACCTTCTCCCGGGCCCGCCGGCACGGCTGGATGGTGATCGGGGCGGTGGTCGCCTGGGGCGCCGCCATCACCGGCTTCGGACTGACGGACAGCCTGTGGCTCGCGGTGGTGTTCCTGGCCGTCGCCGGCGTCGCCGACATGGTCTCCATGGTCTTCCGCGGGGCGATCCTGCTGTCGGCCGCGACCGACGAGATGCGCGGCCGCATGCAGGGCGTCTTCACCGTCGTCGTGGCGGGCGGCCCGCGCCTGGCCGACGTCCTGCACGGCACGGCCGGCTCCGCCTTCGGCGCCCGCACGGCGGTCGCCGGCGGCGGGCTCCTGGTGATCGCCGTCATGCTGGGCCTGGCCTTCGCGATCCCGGCGCTGCGCCGCTACCGCATCTGAGGCCGGTGCCCTACAGGGTGCCGCGCCGGCGCGTCGTGTACTGCTCCAGCAGCTTGCCCCGGGTCGTCTCCAGCCGGTGCGCGAGGATCTCGGCCACCGTGCGTACCAGGATCACCCCCAGCTGCGGCTCCTCCTCGCACAGCCTGAGCACCGAGGCCGCGTCGAACTCGTAGGCGCGCACCGGGCTGAAGGCCTCCGCGCCGAAGTCCCACCGGTACGGCGGGAACAGCCACGACCAGCCGAGCAGGTCGCCCGCGCCGAGGCCGGCCACGGTCACCCGCTGATGGGACGTCACCTGCTGGGTCAGCGACACCGCGCCGGAACGGATGACCCAGAACCGGTCGGCCGTGCCGCCCGCCTCGAAGATCCGGGTGTCCTCGGCGAACGACACCTCCCGGGCCAGTCCCATCAGACGCCCGCGCTGCGGAGGCGGAAGGGCGGGCAGCAGTTTGATCGCTTTGGTCATGACACGGGGCTCCTCGCCGGCGACGGATTCCGGTTCTTCCCTACGCCCATTTCAGCGGCTGGCGGCGCCGGGGGCACCTCGGCGGGGACGAGAATCGGTCTCGGAATTTCCCGGCGGGGGGGGGCTGCGGCTCGGGCGGGACGGCCGCGCACAGGGCCCACGGTGGCGGTACGAGGACCAGGGCGCCGCAGGCCGGCACGAGCAGGCACGCCGACAGCCCGGCCGCGTGCCGCGTCGTACCGCCGCCGTGCAGCCCGGCACGAGCAGGCACGCCGACAGCCCGGCCGCGTGCCGCGTCGTACCGCCGCCGACCGGTGGGGGTGCCGGGCCCGTGCCTCAGGCCCCGGGGATCGCGGGGACGGGAGGGCGCAGCGACATACGCCGCAGGATCAGCCTGACCGGGCCCAGGGGACCGGCCACCGCGATGGGGCACCGGCGGAAGGGCGTGGTGGGTCAGAGTGCAAGGGCGCGGCGGGTCCGTGCGTGGAAAACGGCTCCGAGCGCCCTCGGGCAGGACGCCGATGCCTCGCAGGCCATGGGGCAACGCAGCGCCTGCACAGCGCAGGGACGGACATCGGCGAGAACGCTCTCACCGTGGCCCGGCGGCGGTCACCGCGTCCTCCGACACCGGGTCTTCCGCTCTCCCCGTCCGGCCGAGGGCAGAAAAAAGCCCTGGCTGGACGGGGGAGGCCAGCCAGGGCAGTAGGTGGTGGCGCACGGAGGACTGGGGTCGTCGACTCCGTGGCCACGTATGCATGAACGCTAAACCATCGAGGGCGGTGGCGTGAAGCCGAATCCGGGTCACGTGACCCGTTTCACTCGCTCCTCACTCGGCGTCCCGGGGCGCCACCCTGATCGTCTCCAGCTCGGAGTCGGTGGCGTCGGGAAGGTTCATCCCCGAGTCCCGTCCGGTGCGCAGGTACCGCAGTACCGGCTCGGTCAGTCGTTCGCCGGGCAGGACGGCCGGGATGCCGGGTGGATACGGCGTGATCATCTCCGCGGAGACCCGGCCGGCGGCCTCGGAGAGCGGCACGTTCTCGGCGGGCCCGAAGAAGGCGTCCCGGGGCAGCAGGGCCTGGGGCATCCGCAGCTCACCCGGCGACGGTACCTCCACCCGCGGCGCCGGGGGCAGGTCGGGCGCGGCCTGCGCCAGCTCCTTCAGCGCCCTGAGCAGTTGGCCGGTCGTCTCGTGGTCGTCGGCGTGGGTGATCTGCATGCCGATGCGGCGGTGGTCGTTCAGGTGCGCGTCGATGCCCTGCCGCTCGCGCAGCCAGTCGGCCGCCTGGTACCCGGAGATCCCGAGCGCCTCGACGTCGATGACCCCGGGCAGCGGGTCGAAGTCGTCGGCCTGCCCCGCACCGCAGAAATCGTCCCGGTCGTTGACGTGCATCCCGTCGATCTCCTCGACGGCGGCCCGGACCTCGGCGGCCAGCTCCAGCGCGCCGCCCATGAGCTCCTCGCCGTGCAGCGCCATCTGGCGCCGCCAGCCGTCGAGCCCCGCGTACAGCAGCACCGACGGGCTGGTGGTGCCCAGCAGGTCGGCCCGCATCCGCAACAGCTCGGCCGGGACCAGATCGCCTTGCAGATGGAAGACGGAACCCTGCTCCAGACCGCTGCCCATCTTGTGGATGCTGGTGACGCAGATGTCGGCGCCGGCGTCCATCGCCCAGGACGGCAGATCCGGGTGGAAGGGCAGATGGGCGCCCCAGGCCTCGTCCACGATGAGCGGAACCGAGCGGCGGTGACACACCTCGGCGACCGCCCGCAGGTCCGCGCAGGCACCGTACGGGGTCGGGCTGGTGATCAGCGCGCCCTTGGCATCGGGATGGGAGTCGAAGGCGGCGTCGAACTCGGCGGCGGACGGCGGATGCGCCAGATGCCGCTCGGCGTCCCACCGCGGCTCCACCCAGACAGGCTCGATCCCGGCCAGGATCAGTCCCGACACGACGGACTTGTGGGCGTCCCGACCGATCAGCAGCTTCTCGTGCGGCCCGGCGACGGCCAGCATCGCCGCCTTGACGGACAGGGAACTGCCGCACGTGGTGAAGAACGTGGTCTTCGCGTGGACGGCGTCGGCCATCAGCTCCTCGGCGCGTTCCAGTACCCGGCCTCGGGTGAGCCGGTCGTCGAGCCCGCCCGAGGCCAGCACGTCACCGAGGAAGACCGCGTCCCCGAGCACCTCCCGCACCGCGGGATCCGCGCCCCGGGCCTGCTTGTGACCCGGCGGCGCGAACGTCAGCCGTCCCTCGCGGTGATAGTCGGCCAGTGCTTCCAGAACGGGTGCGCGGGTGTGGTCAGTCATGGAGCGCGGGTGCCCGCCCGCCGCGGGCGCCAATCAGTCCGCGCGGGTGACGGCCCGGGCGACAGCCGTTCAGTCAGCCCGTGTGACCACGCCGTCCACCGTTTCTCACGCCTCCTCCGTACCGTGCTTGCCGGGTGTCACGATCTCGTCCAGCACCCTGAGCACACTCTCGTAGGCCACGCTGCGCACCTCCGCGTCACGCGCCCCGTCCGGATCGGTCTGCCGGAGGGTCTCGCGCCGGGTCCTCCAGGCCCGCTCCTCCTCTTCCGCGCAGGCCCGGGCGCGCTGGATGCGCCGCAGCAGTTCGTCTGAGTCCACCACATCGGTCATGGCATCCGCGTACCCGCTCAGCGCGCCACGATGGCCCGTTTCACGCCCGGAAGGAGGGGTTTGGTATGCCGGGGAGAGGTCAGCCGAAAGAGAGAGACCTGCACAGGGCCCGCGCAGCGGGGGTGCATGACAACTGCGGCGGTGCGGTCAGAGCCGCCGGGAACCCAGGCGCCCGCGCGCCGGACGGGACGGTCGCGGACGTCGCCGCAACGGGCCGCCTCTTCTTTCAGCGATCAGGGAGTCACAGGGATGTGCGACCAGCACAGGACCGAAATCGTCCTCGAGCCGTTCGCCGCCGACCGGCGCGGTCATGCCGGGCCGTGCAAACCGGCCGAGGCGCGCAGGGCCGTGGAGCGGGCCGTGACCGAACGCTGCCGTGCCACCCGCACACGGTGCGACGCGGACGCCCTCTCCGACGCCCTGCTCGTCACATCGGAACTCACCACCAACGCCATCCTGCACGGCGGTGGCATCACCGACTTCCACGTCGACGTCGTGGGACCCGACGTCCGCGTGTCGGTGTGCGACCGCAGTGACGACGTACCGGTCGTCGCCCCGCCGGTGGACCGGCGGGGCCGGCGCCGGATCGGCGGCCACGGCTGGCCCATCGTCTGCAGGCTGGCCCACGACATCCGGGTGACCGACCTGCCGTCCGGCGGTAAGTGCATCACCGCCATGGTGCCCCTGTCCTGAAGAGTTTTCGGAATCCGAGTTTGCCCCCAGGGGGGCAGGGCAGACGCAGTTTCGTGCTTCGGACCGGAGGCGCGCCAGCGGGAGCGGTGTGGCTGCTCCGGGGCCTCTTCCAGGTCATCCGGGCAGCGACCTTCCCGCGGTAATTCCCTGAACCGACCGCTCAGGAGCGATTCCGCATGCTCATCGATATGTCGACAAGCCGTCCCGGTACGCCCGGTCAGCAGACGTCCTCGAACAACCGACGTCGTCACGACGACGCTCCCGACACCGCGGCCCTCTTCGCCCGTATGGCCGAGCTGGAGGACGGTCCCGAGCGGGACGCCGTCCGCGACGAACTCGTCACCGCCTGGCTGCCCATGGCCCACCGGATCGCCGGCCGCTTCCGTGACCGCGGCGAGTCCGTCGAGGACCTCCGGCAGGTGGCGGCGCTGGGACTGGTGAAGGCGATCGACCGGTTCGAACCCGAACGCGGCGCCTTCGAGAGTTACGCCGTGCCCACCATCACCGGTGAGGTCAAGCGGCACTTCCGGGACCGGATGTGGGCGCTGCGCGTGCCCCGCCGGGTGCAGGAACTGCGCAACAAGGTGCGTGTGGCCCGCCGTGAACTGACCCAGAGCCCCGGCTCCCCCGAGCCCTCGGCGGCCGACATCGCCGCCCACACCGGGCTCACCGAGGACGAGGTCGCCGCCGGGATGGAGGCCCTCGAAAGCTTCAGCACCCTGTCGCTGGACGCCGAACTCTCGGCCGGTGACGACGGCTACAGCCTCGTGGACACGCTGGGCGCCTCGGACAGCTCGTACGACACGGTCGTCGACCGCGAGTCCGCCAAGGAGGGCCTGCGCCGGCTGCCCGAGCGGGAGCGCGCCATCCTCTACATGCGCTTCTTCGAGGACATGACCCAAAGCCGCATCGCCGACCAACTCGGCATCTCCCAGATGCACGTCTCCCGCCTCATCAGCCGCAGCTGCGCCCGGGTGCGCGCCGAGGTGATGGGACAGCGGGCGAACGGCCGCGGCCCGGGCGGGCGGGTGGCCTGAGTTGAAGCCTGAGGTGAAGGAGGAACAGGACGGATGCTGATCCCTCACCCCGCGTTCCTGCGCGGACTCGTCGACGAGTACGAGGCGCTGGCCGCCGAGGAGGCCGCCGGTGCGGGCGGACCCGGTCCGCGGGCCCGCGACCTCGCCTACACGCTGTGCGTGTCGACCGGGACGCGCGATGTGAGGCTGGCCCTGGAGGCCGCCCACCGGCTGCTGGAGGCCGTCCCGGAGCACGAAGTCGCGCAGGTGCCCGAGTGACGGCACGCGGATGAACGTCGTCGGCGACGACGACGGCACGGAGCGGGAGGAACTGGAGCGGTTGCGGGCCGAGGTGCGCGATCTGCGCGCCCGGGTCCGCTCCCGTCCACTCATCGCGCAGGCCCAGGGCATGCTGCGGGAGCGGTACGCGCTGCCCGACGCCGAGAGCGCGTTCGCCCTGCTGCAGCGGTCGTCCCAACGGTCCAACGTCAAGATGCGCACCCTGGCCGAGGCCCTGCTGAGCGCCCCGCGCCCGGACCCGCGGGCCACCCTGTGGTTCCCGTCCCGGGCCCGCCAACCGGAGCCCGCCGTGAGCTTCGCGCCGGGAGCCGGGCCGGGGGGCCGTCACCGTGGCGCCGTACTCGGAGCCCTGCTGAGCCGGACGCTCGACGTGACCGGCACCGACATGGGCAACGTGCAGGTGCCCGACCTCGAGCACGGCGGCCTGCGCATCGAGAAGCACACCGGTCTGACCGCGGACTTCGTCGAGTTCTTCGGCCACGTGGGGGAGCAGGGCACCGCCTGCGCGCAGGCCGTCCGGGAGCTCGCCCAGGTCACCGTCCGTGACGTGGAGACGGACCCGGTCTTCACCGAACCGGCCCGGGCGGCGATTCTCGCGGCGGGCAGCCGGGCCTGTCACAGCGTCCCGCTGACGACGGCGTCCGGACGGTGCGTCGGCATGGTCTCGGCCCATCTGGCCCACACCGTGTCCGGACTGACGAACGCCCAGCTCAAGGCCCTCGACCGGCTCGGTACCGAGACCGGACGATGGCTTGCCTGGCATGAGCACACGGTGGTCCTGGACGCCCTGGAACACCTGCACGGCCTCGGCCGCACCCTGCGCGGTCTGAGGATGCGACGGTCGTGAGCCCGCGCACGCGGCCCGCCGTCGAACACCACCGTCCGCGCCGGGTGTGTCCGGCTCCGGCCGGGGCATCCCCGATTCCAGGAGGTCGACATGAACACGAGTGCCACGGCAAGTCCCGGCCGGATGCAGGCCCGCCGGATGGCGAGGGGATCGGCGGTCGCAGGCGCCGCACGGGCAGGACTGACGGCGCGAGGCGTCATCTATCTGCTGGTGGGTGTCCTGGCACTGCAGATCGCCTTCCACGACAGCAAGCAGCAGGCGGACCGCGGCGGAGCCCTCGCCGAACTCGCGGAGAAACCCTTCGGCGCCGTCCTGCTGTGGGCGCTCGGCATCGGCCTGGTCGGCATGGCCCTGTGGCGGCTGTCCGAGGTCCTGTTCGGCTCGGCGGGACCCGACGGCCGTAAAGCGAGCAAACGCCTGCTGTCGGGGGTGCGCCTGGTCTTCTACTCGTTCGTCGCCTACTCGGTGCTGTCCTTCGCGGCGGGCTCCGGCGGCAGCGGATCCAGCGACAAGCAGTCCAAGGACGTCACCGCCCGGGCCCTGGAGGCGCCCGCCGGCCAGTGGCTCGTGGGCGCGGCCGGCGCCGGGATCGTCGTGGCCGGCGTGTGGATCGCCGCACGCGCGCTGCTGCGCAAGTACCACGACAAGCTCAAGCTGGGGGAGATGTCCCCGCGCACCCGGAAGCTCGTCGACGTGACCGGGGTGGGCGGCGGCGTCGCCCGGGGCGCGGTGTTCGCCGCCGCCGGCGGCTTCGCGGTGCGCGCCGCCGTCGACTACGAACCCGACAAGGCGAAGGGGCTGGACGACACGCTCCGCTCGTTCGCCCAGACACCCCTCGGACCGTGGCTGCTGGTCTGCGTCGCCGCCGGGTTCGTCCTCTTCGGACTGTTCTCGTTCGCGATGGCACGCTGGCGCCGGGTCTGAACCGGCGCTGCCGGGGGAACCCGCACAGGATGAACGAACCCGAGCTTCCGCCCGACGGCCGGCCCGTGGACGTCTACCTCGGCCTGCTGCGCATCCGTATGGACACCGAGGACTTCGAGATGCTGCTCAGCGTGGTCGAACCGGTTCTTCGGGCCATCGACGAACAACGCCTGCCCGCACTCGACTTCGCACTCGACGAATCCCATACCGACGAGCTCTCCCAGGAGATCCGGGACGAGGCCGCCCTGGTCATCGCCACCGCCGTCACCGGCCGGCTGGACAACGAGGTGATCGAGCTGGACATCGACGACACCGGCCCGGTCCGGGTCGTCACCGACGCGGCCACCGCGTCCGACCCGGTCCGCCTGGGCGAGATCGCCGACTACATCCGCGAACGCCAGCAGCTCAACGACGAGCTGCGCGGCATCGCCGAGGTGAGCAACCTGCCCACGGACATCTGAGGGCCCTCGGGTGTCCCGGGGACGCGACCCTGATCACCGCCGGGGCCCGGCGACGGGAACGCCCAGCGGCCGGGCCAGCCCGGCCACCGTCTCGTCCAGACGCTGCAGATGCCGCAGCACGCGGTCGGTGATCCTGCCGGAACCCGGTGTGTCCGGCGCGTCCGGCTCCAGCAGCGAGGCGATGCTCGGCCCGGCCTCGATCCCGGCCGCGGCCTGTTCGTCGGTGACATGTGCGGCGATCGCCTCGATGTTGTGCGCGATCCGCTCCCCGGCCCGGCGCAGCCTCGGGTCCGCCGCGATCGACGGATGCGTGGGCAACAACTCGGCCGTGGCCGCCAGCGACCGCGCGTGGTACGCGCAGGTCTCCAGGAGCGCGACGACATACCGGGCGGTGTCCCGCCGGGCCCGCAACGGGGTGATCGGATAGGTGAGCGGCTGGGTGGCGGCCCTCAGGTCGGCCAGCGCCTGGTCGAGGTCGCGCGCCTGGTCGAGCAGATCGACCGAGGGCCCGCCGCTGAGCTGGTCCACCGCCGACTCCGTGACCTCCGCGAGCCGTTCCAGCGCGGCCACCAGCAGATCGTTCGTACGACGGTCGGTGTGCACCGGCAGCACGAGGGCCGCCGCCACCACCCCGCAGGCCGCGCCGAGCGCCGTCTCCTCCACCCGCAGCACCAGCACCGAGAAACTGTAGGTGTGCAGCAGGGTGTACAGCAGCCCCAGCGCGGCGGTGACGAAGAACGACATCAGCGTGTACGACAGGGGCGCGGTGTAGAACATCGCGAAGACCAGCACCAGCACCAGCGCGAACGCCGTCCAGGTGTGATGGCCGACCAGACCCGCCAGGACGATACCGGCCACGACACCCAGCACGGTGCCCACCAGCCGACGGTAGCCCTTGACCAGGATCTCACCCGTGGACGCCGTGTTGAGGAAGACGATCCAGCAGGTCAGCACCGCCCAGTACCAGCGCTGACTGGAGAGGAACTCGCCGCCGACGATGGCCAGCGAGGACCCCACGGCGACCTGCACGGCCGCCCGCGTCGTCGGCCGCCGCAGCCCGGTGGCCGCCTCGTCCGCCTGGTCCTCGTCGTCACCGGAGTCGATCGCCGCGTCCTCGGCGTCCAGCTCCTCGCGGGAGCGGGCGGTCGCCGGGGAGTCGTCCGAGTCGTCCTGCGCCCCGCCGAGGGCGATCCGCAGCCCCAGCACCGCGCGCGCGGTCTCGCCGATTCCCCGGAACACGTCCTGGACGGCGGCCGAGGCGGGCGGCAGGTTCTCCTCGTCGCGGTAGCCGAGCAGCCGGTTGCGCACCAGGGCCAGCGCGGTTCCGGTGTGGTCGGAGACGGGGCGCAGCACCAGCGTCCGCACCGCCTCGAGATCGCGGCGCAGGGTGGCGGTCACCTCGTCCCGCGCGGGCGGGGGAGCACCGACTCGGACGGAGGCGCCCGGCAGGTGCAGGGTGAGCGTGTCCGCCCGTTCGGCGCTGCGCGCGGTCAGCAGCAGCAGGCCCAGCCGCTCGGCGGCGATCTCGGCGTCCGCGACACGGCGTTGCAGCAGGCGGGCCGTGGCCTTGTCGGCGGTGCCGTCCTCGAGCCGGCCCTGGATCATCATCGCGGTCTCGTGCAGCCGGGAGTTGCCGTCCCGCAGGTCCGCCAGGGCCTTCTCCACCTCGTCCGGCCCGGCGTCGAGCAGGTCGATCTGCGCGGACACCAGCTGGGCGAGCCGGGCCCGGAAGGCGTCGCGCAGCCGTTCCAGGATGCCGGCGGGTGTCTCGGGCACCAGCACGAAACGCACCAGGGCGCTGCTCGCGAACGCGATGCCGAGGACGCCGTACAGCTGGGGCAGCACGGAGACGGTGGCGCCGACGAACAGGGACAGGAAGTAGAGCTGGAAGCCGATCAGGCCGAGCGCGGTGCCGCGGTCGCCGAACCGGCGGCCGTAGACCGCGCAGAAGATGAGCGCGACGAAGAAGACGTCACCGCCCACCACGCGGGAACTGAGCACCGCGCCCAGCGTCACGGACGCCAGCGCCACCGGCAGGCCCAGCGCGAGGGTCACCGCCTGCTGGGCGCGCTGTTTCTCACGGATGGCGAAGGTGCCGACCATCGCCGCCATGGCCCCGGCCACCAGATACGTGATGCCGGCGCCGAAGAGGCCGAGCACGGCCAGGGTGAGCGCGATGGCGCCGACCGTTCTGAGTCCCGCGGTCAGCCGCAGCAGCCCGGGGTCGGACGCCGCGACGCCGTCCCGCAGTCGTGCCCGGACCGACCGTCCCGCTGCCTTCACGCCGCCTGACTCACTCCCGTGTCACGTCATGATCTCCGCTCAGCATGTCATGACAGGGCGGATCACCTGTCCCCGGCCTCCGCGAGGGTGTACGCCACCAGCGCGTTGGCGTGGCCGTGTCCCAGACCGTGCTCGGTCTTCAGCCAGGTCACCAGCTCCATGTGCCGGGTCAGCGGCGAGGAACGGATGAGCTCCTGCCACTCGGCGATCGGGCGGCCGTACTTCTTCTCGATGGAGGGGAAGTAGCTCGCGGGGCCCTTCGCGGTCGCGGTCATGGCGGTGTCCTCTCGTCGTGGCGCTGTGCCGTCCCTCCTTGGACCGCCGACCCCACGCAAACCGATCGGCGGTAAGGAGTGACCTGCGTCACGCGGGCGGGAGCGTCACTGCTCCTGGCGCTCGGTGCCGTCGACGTGGGCCCGCACCTGCTCGGGCGTCAGATACGAGTCCGTGTACTCGAAGTCCTTCAGCTTGGCGGGCTTGCGGGCCTGGAAGCCGGTACGGACGAAATCGTCGCCGGCGAGCGCGTTGAGCACCCAGTTCGTCATCACCCGGGTCTTGGCGACACCGGTGCGCAGCGCCTGCCAGTGGTAGCCGCGGGCGACGGCCTGCGCGGGCACACCGCGCAGTTCGATACCGAGCGGCTTGGAGACGGCGTCCTTGCCGCCGAGGTCGACGACGAGGCCGAGGTCCTTGTGGACGTACGGCTTGGTCGCCTGGCCACGCAGCGTCGCGATGACGTTGTCGGCGACGTGCTTGCCCTGCCGCATCGCGTGCTGCGCGGTCGGCGGGCACACCGCGCCGTCCTCGCCCTTGGCCTCGTCGGGCACCGCGGCGGCGTCACCGAGCGCGAACACCCCGTCCTGGCCGGGCAGGTTCATGTCGGCGGTCACCGCGAGCCGACCGCGCACCGTCTCCGCGCCGAGCGTGGCGATGAGAGGACTGGCGACGACACCGGCGGTCCAGATCAGGGTGCGGGTGGGGACCACCCGGCCGTCGGTGAAGGTGACCTCCTCGGGGCCGGCCTTGTCGATGGAGACGCCGAGCGAGACCTCGATGCCCCGCTTGCGCAGGATCTCCTGGGCGCTGCGGCCGAGTTTGTCGCCCAGCTCCGGCATCAGCTTCGGGGCGATGTCGATCAGGTGCCACTTGATCAGGCCCGGATCCAGACGCGGGTAGCGCTTGACCGCGGCGTGGGTGAGACGCTGCAGGCAGGCCGCGGTCTCGGTACCGGCGTAGCCGCCGCCGACCACCACGAACTGCAGCCGGGAGGCACGCTCCGCCGGGTCCTGGCTGGCGTCGGCCAGGTCCAGCTGGGAGATGACGTGGTCGCGTATGTAGGCGGCTTCGGCGAGGGTCTTCATGCCGAAGGCGTTGTCGGTGAGGCCGGGGATGTCGAAGGTGCGGGTGATGCTGCCGGGGGCCAGCACGATGTAGTCGTACGGCTCGTCGATGATCCGGTCGGTGATGGTGCGGATGACGCAGACCTTCGCCTTGAGGTCCACGCCGATCGCGCCACCCGGAATGATCCGCGTGCGGTACTTCTTGCTGCGGCGCAGCGAGACGGCGATCGACTGCGGCGTCAGCACGCCGGAGGCGACCTGGGGCAGCAGCGGAAGATAGAGCTGGTAGGCGAACGGCGTCACCAGCGTGACGTCGGCTTCGTCCGGGGAGAGTTTCCGTTCCAGACGGCGGACGCACTCCACTCCGGCGAAGCCTGCGCCAACCACCAGGATCCTGGGTCGTGTCACGTGTTCATCCCTTTCTGCGGCTCCAGGCGGTCTGCCTCGAACGCCATTCGCCTGCCCGTGGATCGCCGCTTCGCACCTCATCGGTCCCATCGCGATGCCGGCCGTTCACCGGCGGGCCACGGCAGGCAGACGAACGCGTCGATCACCACCATGCCCGCCCGGCCGCCGAAGCGCACCGGGGCAGAACGGAAAGAAAGCGAGGGAATTGCGCAGACGGCACCTCAGGCACCTCAGGCACGCAGGTGACACAGGAGCAGACACACGTCGTCGTCGCGTTCGGAGTCGCTCAGCAGCGGAGTGAGGATCCCGTCCGCCGCACCCTCCAGATCGGCGTCCAGCTCGGCCGAGCCGAACGCCCCGAGCGCGTCCGCCAGGCGCTCGATGCCGGGGTCTATGCCCTGAGCGCGCCGCTCCACCAGGCCGTCCGTGTACAGCGCCAGCGTGGAGCCGGGCGCCAGCGGCGCGGTGTGGTCGGCGATCTCCTGCCGCAGCGGGATGCCGAGCATCGCGCCGGGTTTGGCGTCGAGGGTGTGCACGTTTCCGTCGGGGGTACGCAGCACCGGCGGGGGATGGCCCGCCGCCGCCCAGGTCAGGGTGGGGTCGCCGGGCCGGAACCGCGCGATGACCGCGGTGGCGTACAGATCGGGCTGCAGATGGTGCAGGAACGTGTGGAGCCGGGTCAGCAGCTGGCCCGGACTGCCGCCGTCGACGGCGTAGGCGCGCAGCGCGGTGCGCAGCTGGCTCATCATCACGGCCGCGTGCAGACCGTGCCCGGTGACGTCGCCGATGACGGTGATCAGGCTGCCGTCGGGCTGCCGGAAGGCGTCGTACCAGTCGCCGCCGATGTTCAGCCCGTGCGTGGCCGGAAGATAGCGGGCGGCCAGGCTGAGCCCCGGTGTGGTGGGCAGATCCGTGAGCAGGGCCCGCTGCAGGGTCTCGGCGATGTCGCGGTTGTGCTCGAAGCGGCGGGCGTTGTCGATGGCGATGCTGGCGCGTCTGGTGAGCTCGATCAGCATCACGGCGTCGTCGGGGTCCCAGCGGCCACCGGGCGGGGACAGCGTGAGTACGCCCAGCGGGGCACGCCGCGTCGGCAGCGGGATGCACAGCAGGGGCCGGGCGGGATCCAGCGCCGAGGGCGGCTGGTCGTCGACGCCGGGCAGGCCGCCCGGATGGTCGGCGGCGTACTGCGGGCGTCCGGTGCGGGCGGCGAGCACGGCGGCCGCCGGATGCGGGGCGGGCCGGTGCCGGTCCTCGTCGTCGAACAGCCACACGTCGACGCTGCGGGCGTATTCGGGCACCAGCAGGTCGGGCAGCCGGCGCACGATCTCGTGATGGTTCAGCGATGCCGTGAGCACCGCGCTGGCATCCGCCAGGAACGTCAGCCGGCGCCGGGCGCTCTCCGCCTCGGTGCGCGCCGTGCGCTCGGCGGCGAAGGCCTCGCGCTGCGCCCGCCCGGCCGCGTCCAGTTCGGCGTGCAGCGCCAGCACGCCCTGGTTGGTCTGGTGCAGTTCCTCCCGGTGGAAGGTGACCAGATCCTCCTGCTCGCCGAGTTTCTCCAACACCAGCGCGGTGTCTTCGTCGGCACTCAGCAGGGCCTCCGCCAGGACCACCCGGTCGTCGGCGACCGCGGCGGCACCGGCCGGGTCGGCGGCCTCGGGGCAGCGGACCGTCGTCCGCCACGGCGTCTGCGCGGCGGCGAGGCCCGCATCCCGCGCGGGCGTCACCTCCACGTGCAGCAGCCCCTCGTCGGCGGGCGCGGCCGTGGTCGCCAGAGTGAGCCGCCATGTGCCGCCCTTCGTCAGACACTGCCGCAGGTGCGCGCTGAGCGCGGAGGTCAGACGGGTGCGTTCGAGGGCCGGCACACCGTGGGCGGCGGCCAGCCGGGCGGTGGCGATCCGGGCCCGGGCCGCGTCGACGACGGTGGTGATCGGCAGGCTGCGTGTCATGGAGCCTCCGGTGGGGTCGGCGCCAGCACCGCCACGGAGGTGTCGTCCCGCACCGGGCGGGCGGAACTGCTCGCGTCGCGGACCGTCACGGCGGCCACCACGGCCGGATCGGCCTCCAGCAGCCGCGGGTCGGACGACGGAATCCAGCGACTGGGCAGGCCGTCACTGTGCAGGATCAGCATCCGGTCGGCCGCCCAGCGCGTACGGTCCTCGCGCAGCGTGGCGTGCTTGTGGACGCCCACGATCCCCGGTCGTGACAGCAGGGAACGCCAGGTGTCGCCCTCCCGCAGCCGTGCCCCTATGTTGCCGACCCCGGCGAACCGCAGCACGCCCGCGCCGGCCTCGACCTGGGCCACCGCAATGGCCGCCCCCCTGGTGCCGCGCAGCGCCGAGTCCAGCTGGACCAGCGCCTGGGACGGGGGGAGGTGGGCCGAGCGGTGCAGGGCCTCGGACGCGGCCGTCGACGCGCGGGCCGCCTCGGGACCGTGTCCCAGCCCGTCGGCCATCATCAGGGTCAGCCGGTCGCCCGACCGGGCCCACGCCCAGGCGTCGCCCGAGTACTGCGCCCCGGCGAACGGGACGTTCACCCCGCCGACCCGCACGGCGGCGGCCGGTACCGCTTCCTTCGGGCGGACACCGACCCGGGCCAGCACCACCGTGCCCCGGCCCGGCACGCTGTACAGGTCGAAGTCGTCCGCTATACGGCGGCAGGTGCCCAGACCGGCGCCCAGGGAACGCGCCGTGGAGTAACCGTCGCGCAGCGCGGCCCGGATGTCGGCGATGCCCGGCCCGTGGTCGATGGCGGCGATCTGCACCAGGTGGGCACCGCCGTCGGCGCGGGGCGGGGCCACGATGTCGACGAGCACCTGGCCGCCCCCGGCGTGCTTGAGCAGGTTCGTCGCCAGCTCGGTCACCACCAGCGCGGCCGCCGCCGTACGCGGCTCGTCGAGGCCCGCCAGGGTGGCCGCTTCCTCCGCGGCGACCCTGGCGTCACGCACCCGGGTCGAGTCGTGCACGGGGACGTCCCACACGCGGGGCATCAGACCTCCTCGCGCGGCCGCGGCACCATGGCCCAGGAGACCACCGTGACCTTGGTGCCGACGCCCGGGGTGCTGTCGACGGCGAACTCGTGCACCAGACGGCGCGCGCCGCCCAGCCCCATCCCCAGGCCGTCGCCGGAGGTGTAGCCGTCGCTCAGCGCCCGGTCCACGTCCGGGATGCCCGGTCCCTCGTCGGAGAAGGTCAGCCGCAGTCCGCGGGCCCGCCCGCTGGTCACCGGCACCGTCTCCATCTGGCCGCCGCCGCCGTGCACGAGGGTGTTGCGGGCCAGTTCGCTGGCCGCGGTGACCAGCTTGGTCTGTTCCACCAGACCGAATCCCAGTAAACCGGCCGCCTGTCGCACATGCTGCCGCACCCACACCAGATCCATGTCCGAACGGATCGGCAGGCAGGCCTCGACGCCCGCGGCTGTCTGCATCACCGGGTCTCCCGGCGCCGGCCGCCGGAGCGGGTGTCCGGATCCAGTCCCGCGAGGAGGTCCATCGCCGCCTCGGTGGTGAGCGCGGTGCGCAGCCCCGGCAGGGTCAGGCCGAGCTCCACCAGCGTGATCGCGACCGCCGGCCGCATGCCGGCCACCACGGTCCGCGCGGCCAGCAGCCGGGAGCTCGCGGCGATCTCGGCCAGCACCCGGCCGAGGAAGGAGTCGACGATCTCGATGCCGGAGATGTCGATCACCACACCGGTCACCCCGGTGCTGGCGATGGTCTCACCGATGTCCTGCTGCAGCTGCTGTGCCGTGCTGTCGTACAGATCCCCCTGGAGCGTGACCAGGAGGACGTCACCGAGCCGCAGGACCGGCACATGCCCCGTGACGGGGCGGGAGAAGTCGTGGCTCACCGTGAACCCGCACCGCCGGGCGTCGCGTTGATGATGCCGGCGCCCAACTGGTGCAGGGCGTAGGCGAGGGCGTCGGCCAGGCTGGACCGGGTGATCACCGTGCCCAGGTCCAGGCCCAGGTGCACGATGGTCTGCGCGATGGCCGGACGGATCCCGGAGACGACGCACTCGGCGCCCATCAGCCGGGTCGCGGCGACGGTCTTCATCAGATGCTGGGCCACCAGCGAGTCGACCGTCGGCACACCGGTGATGTCCAGGATCGCGAACCGGGCGTGCTGGTCGACGACGGCCTCCAGCAGCGTCTCCATGACCACCTCGCTGCGGGCGCTGTCGAGCGTCCCGATCAGCGGCACCGCCACGATGCCGTCCCACAGCTTGATGACCGGTGTGGCCACTTCCATCAGCTGCAGCCGCTGCCGTTCGATCAGGGCCTGCCCCTCGCTGAGCGCGGTCTCCAGCACGACCAGCCGCAGGGTGCCCATCAGCACGGTGAGCGCCGTCGTGGCCTCCCGGACCCGGTCGGCGTCGTCCTCGGGGAGATCGGCGAGCAGCAGGTTCTCGACCGGCGGACGCAACGCGTTCACGTCGTTGGACACCTGCGCCGTGGTGAAGCCGGCCCGGGAGCGGGCGGCGCCCATCCGCGACAGTTGCTCGCGCACCACCGTGAATCCGGCTGCGTCGGGATCGTGCACCTGGCCCGTGTCGGCGACCTGGGCCAGCGCGTCGACGACGATCTTGCCCGCCTCCACCGCCTCGTCCCGCGAGACGGTGAACACCGTACGGAAGAGGGGTTCGTCGGCCCATCGCTGGGCGATCTGTTCTCCGCGGCGGCGCAGGAACTCCCCGACCTCCCGTGCCGGCGATGTGTGCTGCCCTACCGTGTCGTGCTCCGGCACCTGCATAACTCCTCAGTGTCTTTGTCGAGGTCTTGTCGCACTGCCCCGCCGGAGGCAGCGAGACGGCGTGGTGACCCTGCCGGGCGACCACTGTAACCATGGCCCGACCTCGTACGACACCTCGTCCCGAAGAAGCGGTCCGGTGGGGCGAAACGCCGGTTGACGGTCTGTGTACCAACCGCCGGATCAGGTCTGTTGTCCGTCCTGCGCGGCCGTTTCGACCGGGTCCTCCTGGTGTGCGTCGACCCGGGAGAGCGCCTCGTCGAGGCTCTCGGACACCGGCACCGTGATGCTCACGCCCGTCAGGTCCAGGATCCGCCGCACCGCCGGGGTGGGCGAGATGATGTGCACGCTTCCCGGTATGCCGCGGGCCTCCTGGTACACCCGCAGGATGATGTTCATCCCGGACGAGTCCATGAACGGGACGGACGACAGGTCGAGCAGGAAGTGCCGTCGGCCGTGGTGGAGCTGGTTGGCCAGGTGGTGCTGGAACTCCGTCGCGGTGTCTACGTCCAAGTAGCCCTCGACCGCGATCAGGGCGACGTCCTCCCGGGGCAGGGTGACCTCGACGGACAAGGGGTTCTGGGCAATGGACACGAGTACCTCCACGAATGCTTACGGCCAGGGCTGGTTACCCCTGTGGGCGACTTCGATGCACACCGGTTCGAGCGGTGTCCCGTGATCAAACTCTCATCGGTCCGGCGGGGGAGCGGCGACCTCGGCCGCAGGTCCGAGGCATGTCCCGTGCCTGCCACTTCTCATCCCGCGCGCCCTCCCGCTCTCGGTCGTCGTATGTCGCCGCGCCCCCGCGTTTACCCCCGAATCCGCTCCGTATGCGAGCCGATCGCAAAGGCGGTTTCGCCGCGTCGCCGTACCTGTGGCACGGTGGGGGGAGCCCCGACGGCCCGGAACCGGGCCGCCAAGCCCCGACGAGAGGGGGCCCGATGACGAGGGGTGCGCACATCTCCCTGGGCCCAGGCGCCACTTCGGCCCTGCTGACGGTCGACACCGACATCGACGGCGCGTCCCGCCCGCGCCTCGAGTCCGCCGCCGGGGATCTGCCCGGCACCGTCCGCGAACTCACCCTGGACCTGGGGCATGTGATCTTCGCGGACAGCGCGGTTCTGTACCTGATCGAAGGCATGCGGCGAGCCGTCGACCGCAACGGCGGGCGGCTGCGGGTGGCGGGACTGACCGGGCAGCCCCGCAGTGTGCTGCGGCATGCCGCCGACCTGTGGCCCGAGGCCCACTGGGACACCTACCTGCGGGCCTCCTGACTCCTCCGCCGTGCCGTCGGACCCGGGCCGTCAGCCGACCCGGATGCCGACCAGACACGTGTCGTCGTCCGTGTCCGACCTGCTGTACGTGAGCAGGCGGTCCAGCTGCTGGTCGAGGGTCCTGGGCACCGTACGGGCGGTGGTCAGCAGGTGGCTCAGCGATTCCTCCACGGACCGGTCCCGACGCTCGATCAGACCGTCGGTGTACATCAACAGTGTGTCCCCGGCCGCCAGTTGGATCTCCCTCTCCTCGTAGACCGCCTCCGGAACCGCACCGAGCAGCAGCCCCTTCACCAGCGGCAGCGGCGTGGCCTCAGCCGCCCGTACCAGCACCGGCGGGAGATGACCCGCCCGGGCCCAGCGCAGAGTGTGCCGGGCCGGGTCGTACAGACCGCAGACCGCCGTGGCGGTGACGGCACCGGTGAGGTGGTGCGCCACGATGTTGAGCCACGCCAGCAGCTGCCCCGGCCCCGCACCGGTGACGGCCAGTCCCCGCAGGGCGTTGCGCAGCACCACCATGCTGGTCGCCGCCTCTATCCCGTGCCCCGCCACGTCACCGACGCACAGCAGCACCATGCCCGACGGGAGCACCACGGTGTCGTACCAGTCGCCGCCGACGAGCTGCTCGGTCTCGGCGGGCCGGTAGCGGACGGCCACCTGCAGGTCGGGGACCTTCAGGGGCGCCTGGGTGGGCGGCATGATGGCGTGCTGCAACTGCAGCGTCAGCCGGTTGCGTTCGGTGGCCTGCTGCTCGGTGTGCGCGAGCTGGTCACGGGTGGCCGCCAGCGCGACCTCCGTCCAGTGCTGAGCGGAGATGTCCTGGTAGGCCCCGCGGACGGCGAACAACCGGCCGTCCGTGTCGAGGACCGGTTCGGCGACGACCCTGATGTGCCGGGTCACGCCGTCGGGCCGCTGCAGCCTGAACGCCGCGGACGCCGAGCGCCGCTGGTGCAGCAGTGTGCGCAGGAACCGGCGGATGTCGCCGGTGTCGTCCGGGTGGGCGTGGGCGGGCAGCTCCTCCAGCGGCACCGGGGTGCTCGACGGGGAGCGGCCGTACAGGTCGAAGAGCTGTCCGTTCCAGGTGATCTCGCCGGTCAGCAGGTTCTCCTCGAACCCACCGATCCGCCCGAGCCGCTGGGCGTGCTGCAACAGGCTCGCCAGCCGGGCGGCCTCGTCCTCGATGCGCCACAGCAGCAGAACGCTGCCGCCGTGCCGGCTGATGCTGATGTCGGCGACCGCCGACAGCGCGACCTGGTCGACGAGGGCGGTGAGGTTCATCCGCTGGGCGCGAAACGGCTCACCCGTCGCGTACACCCGCTCCAGCCGCTGGAACAGCTCGCTCTCCCCGGCGGCCATCGGGTAGGTCTCCAGGAGTAAGGCACCGTTGACGACGGCGCGCGGCCGTCCCGCGGGATCGAGGAACCGGTCGTTCACATGCTGGATACGGAAGTCCACCAGGTGGCCGGAGTCGTCGAGGTGCGGCACCAGGACCAGCGCGGGGTCGTGCAGCCCGTCGGCCAGGTCCATGAGTTCCGCCGCGTCCGGCAGGACCCGGGGCTCCTGCCCGGCGCCGGGCAGCTGGGTGTACGTCTCCAGGGTGTGCGCGCACAGCTCGGCCAGGGCCTCCACCTGGCGGACGATCCGCTGCGGCTGCGGGCCCAGCGGATCGGGCCAGACGATCTCCAGCACGCCGTGCAGGCGTCCGCCGGTCCCGGCGGGCAGGGCGACCCGGCCGCCGTCCGGATGCTGGTGCCGGCCGATGCTGGGCAGCCCGGTGTGCGCGAGGGACGTGATCCAGTGGCCTGCCCGCTCGGTGAGTCCGCGCCGCGCCACGGTCGCCACGTCCGGCGGCACATAGCGCCAGCGCGCCGCCTCGACCGCGGAGAAACCGGCGCTGCCGACCAGGGTGAGGGACCCGTCGGGACCCGCCGCCCAGATGGCCACGGCCACCGCCCCGAGCGGCCGCAGGGCCTGCTCCAGCAGCGAGTCGGCGACCGCCTGGGCGTCGTCCGCGGCCAGCGCACCGCTCTCGGCGGCCCGCAGCCGTACGGCCGGGGACTCGCCCGCTGTTTCCGGGGTCGCCGAGGTGGCGGCGAGGAAGGCCTCGGTGACCTCGGACATCTTGTCCCGGGCGGCCTGGTTGATGACCTCGACCGCGAACTCGAGCGGCGTGACAGCGGCCTGCTCCGCCAGCTCGGTGAGCTGGCGGGCCGCCTGCGCGGGCCCGCACCGCAGCCGTTCGACCAGGATGCCCTTGGCGAGTTCGATCAGGGCGCGTCCCTCGGCCTCCGCCTGGGCCGCCACCACCTCGCGGCGCAGCCGCTCGACGGTCGCGGCCAGCCGGCCCACGGGGGAGGCGGTATCGAGCGGTACCTCCGCGTCGCCGTGCTCGTGCGGGCGTGTGGAGTTCGGCGGCCTCATGCGGGCAACCAGCGGCGGACGCAGGCGATCAGGTCCTGGGTGTCCACGGGCTTGGTGACGTAGTCACTGGCGCCCGACGCGAGGGACTTCTCCCGGTCGCCGGGCATCGCCTTCGCGGTGACGGCGATGATGGGCAGGTCCGTGTACTGCGGCATTCTGCGGATCTCGGCCGTGGCGGTGTACCCGTCCATCTCCGGCATCATCACGTCCATCAGTACGAGGGCCACGTCCGGGTTGTCGACCAGCGCCTCGATGCCCTTGCGGCCGTTGTCGGCGTGCAGCACCCGGAAACCGTGCAGTTCGAGGATCCCGCTGAGTGCGAAGAGGTTGCGCGCGTCGTCGTCGACGACGAGCACCGTACGGCCGTCGAGCGCGTCGTCGGCCGGCTGGGGCGCCGACTGCTGCGGTTCCTCGGGGCGGACCAGGGACGGTACGTCCCCGGGTTCGTCGGCCGACAGGTGCAGCGCGATGCGTTCGCGCAGTTCGTCCAGGCTGGACAGGAACTCCAGCGCCCCGCCCTGCGCACGGGTGCGCAGCGACTCCTCCAGCGCGAGGTCGGTGCGATGCCCGCTGTGCACCAGCACCGGAACGCTCGCCAGCGCGGAGTCACCCCGCAGGGCCTCCAGGAACCGGGAGGCCTCACCGTCCGGCAGGCCCAGTTCGAGGACGACGCAGTGGCACGGCTCGTCGGCCAGGGCGCCCGCGGCCTCCTGGGCGCCGACGGCGGTGGTGACGTCGACCGCCGCCCCCGGGCCGTCTGCGCTCCCGCCGGGGGCCAGGTCAGCGACCACGCTCTCGGCGACCAGGGTCAGCAGACCGCGAGCGCGCTCCTCCACCACCAGCAGCCGGCGCCGGCGCTGCCCGGCCCCGGACGGCGGAGCGGTCAACGCGTGCCTGCCCGCCGCGGCGTCCAGGGGGAACATGGTGTCCGGGTCCTTCTCGAAGGACCGGCTGCTGCCCATCAGCTCCCCGAAGTCGGGCCGCGCCACCGGCAGGAACAGCGTGAACGTACTGCCCTGGCCCGGCGTGCTGTCCACCGTGACCGCGCCCCCGAGCAGATGGGCGATCTCCCGGGTGATGGACAGACCGAGGCCCGTCCCCCCGTACTTGCGGCTCGTCGTGCCGTCCGCCTGCTGGAACGCACCGAAGATCGTCTCCAGCTGCTGCTCCGGGATGCCGATGCCTGTGTCCCGCACGCGGAAGGCCACGATGGTGCTGCTGCGCAGCACGCCGCTCGGCACCTCGTCGTCGGAAGCGGGTTCGATGCGCAGTTCCACGCTGCCCTGTTCGGTGAACTTGACCGCGTTGGACAGCAGGTTGCGCAGCACCTGGCGCAGCCGGGACTCGTCGGTCAGCAGGTCCGCGGGCGCGCCGGGTGCCGTGGTCACCGTGAAGTCCAGGCTCTTCTGCGTGGTCATCGGCCGGAAGGTGGCCTCCACGTAGTCGATGAGCTGGCGCAGGGAGACGACCTCCGGCGCCACGTCCATCTTTCCGGCCTCGACCTTCGACAGGTCGAGGATGTCGTTGATCAGCTGGAGCAGGTCCGACCCCGCGGAGTGGATGATGCCCGCGTACTCGACCTGCTTCGGGGTGAGGTTGCGCGAGGGGTTCTGGGCGAGCAACTGGGCGAGGATCAGCAGGCTGTTGAGCGGGGTGCGCAGCTCGTGGCTCATGTTCGCCAGGAACTCCGACTTGTACTTGGAGGCCAGCGACAACTGCTGTGCGCGGGCCTCCAGTTCCTGCCGGGCCTGCTCGATCTGCAGGTTCTTCGCCTCGATGTCCCGGTTCTGCGCCACCAGCAGGGAGGCCTTCTCCTCCAGCTCCTCGTTGGAGCGCTGCAGCTCCTCCTGCTGTGTCTGCAACTCGGCCGACCTGGCCTGGAGTTCGGCCGTCAGGCGTTGCGACTCGCCCAGCAGCTCGTCGGTGCGGGCGTTGGCCACGATCGTGTTCAGGTTGACGCCGATGGTCTCCATCAGCTGTTCCAGGAAGTCCTGGTGGATCTGGGTGAAGGCGGTGACGGAGGCCAGTTCGATCACGCCGAGGACCTGGCCCTCGACCACGACGGGCAGCAGGACCAGCGCGCTCGGCACCACCTGGCCGAGCCCCGAGGAGATGGTCACGTAGTCGGCCGGCAGCTCGTCCACGGTGATGGTGCGGCGGCTGCGGGCGGCCTGGCCGACCAGGGTGCGGCCGAAGGCGATCCGGGTGGGCCGGGTGTCGTCGTCGGGGCGTCCGTAGGAGCCGACGAGCCGCAGTTCGGGGCCGTCGTCACCGTCCTCGGCGAGGTAGAACGCGCCGTACTGGGCCGACACCAGCGGCACCAGCTCGTCCATGATCAACTCGGCCACCACGGGCAGGTCACGGTGGCCCTGCATCAGGCTGGAGATCCGGGCCAGGTTCGTCTTGAGCCAGTCCTGCTCCTGGTTGGCCCGGGTGGTCTCGCGCAGGGAGCCGACCATGGAGTTGATGTTGTCCTTGAGTTCGGCGACCTCGCCGGACGCCTCCACGGTGATCGACCGCGTCAGGTCGCCCTCGGCGACGGCGCTGGCCACCTCGGCGATCGCGCGCACCTGCCGGGTCAGGTTGCCCGCGAGTTCGTTCACGTTCTCGGTCAGCCGTTTCCAGGTGCCCGAGACGCCCTCCACCTCGGCCTGGCCGCCGAGGCGTCCCTCGGTGCCGACCTCGCGGGCGACGCGGGTGACCTCGTCGGCGAACGCGGAGAGCTGGTCGACCATCGTGTTGATGGTCGTCTTGAGTTCGAGGATCTCACCGCGGGCGTCGACGTCGATCTTCTTCGACAGGTCGCCCCTGGCCACCGCGGTGGTCACCAGGGCGATGTTGCGCACCTGCCCGGTGAGGTTGTTCGCCATCGAGTTGACGTTGTCGGTCAGGTCCTTCCAGGTGCCGGCCACGTTCGGCACATGGGCCTGGCCGCCGAGGCGTCCCTCGGTGCCGACCTCGCGGGCGACGCGGGTGACCTCGTCGGCGAACGCGGACAGGGTGTCGACCATGGTGTTGATGACGTCCGCCAGGGCCGCCACCTCGCCCTTGGCCTCCACCGTGATCTTCTGCGACAGGTCGCCCCGGGCCACGGCGGTCGCCACCTGGGCGATCGAACGGACCTGGCCGGTCAGGTTGGACGCCATCACGTTGACGTTGTCGGTGAGGTCCTTCCAGGTGCCCGAGACACCCCGGACCTGCGCCTGACCACCGAGGTTCCCGGCGGTGCCGACCTCGCGGGCGACGCGGGTGACCTCGTCGGCGAAGGCGGAGAGCTGGTCGACCATCGTGTTGAGGGTGTTCTTGAGTTCGAGGATCTCGCCGCGGGCGTCGACGGTGATCTTCTGGGAGAGGTCGCCCTCCGCGACCGCGGTCGCCACCTGGGCGATCTTGCGGACCTGTGAGGTGAGGTTGCCCGCCATGAAGTTCACCGAGTCGGTGAGGTCCCGCCAGGTGCCCTTGACGCCCTTGACGTCGGCCTGGCCGCCGAGGCGTCCCTCGGTGCCGACCTCGCGGGCGACGCGGGTGACCTCGTCGGCGAAGGCGGAGAGCTGGTCGACCATCGTGTTGATGGTGTTCTTGAGTTCGAGGATCTCGCCGCGGGCGTCGACGGTGATCTTCTGGGAGAGGTCGCCCTGGGCGACGGCCGTCGTCACCTGGGCGATGTTGCGGACCTGACCGGTCAGGTTGCCCGCCATCCCGTTCACGGAGTCCGTGAGATCCCGCCAGACGCCGGCGACCCCCGGCACCTGCGCCTGTCCGCCCAGCCGGCCCTCGCTGCCGACCTCGCGGGCGACGCGGGTGACCTCGTCGGCGAAGGCGGAGAGCTGGTCGACCATCGTGTTGACGGTCTCCTTCAGCTGGAGGATCTCGCCCCGCGCGGGAACGTCGATCTTCTGGGACAGGTCGCCCTTGGCCACCGCCGTGGCCACCTGCGCGATGTCGCGCACCTGGGTCGTCAGGTTGCCCGCCATGGCGTTGACGGAGTCCGTGAGATCGGCCCAGGTGCCCGAGACGCCCGGTACCTCCGCCTGCCCGCCGAGCGTGCCCTCGGTGCCGACCTCGCGGGCCACCCTCGTGACCTCCGAGGTGAACACGGACAACTGATCCACCATGCCGTTGAACACGGTGGCGATGTCGCCCATGAGACCCTGCCCGTCGTCCGGCAGGCGGGTGCCGAAGTCCCCGTCCCGTACGGCCGTCAGACCAGCCAGGAGCTGTCTGAGCTCGTGGTCCCCCGGGACCGCATCGGTGACCTCGATGGTGTTGCCGGTCATGCGCACCCTCGTTCCGCTCCCCGGAGTCCCCGGGGACGAGGACTCGGAACCCCAGCCGGGCCGTCGGGCGGCCCTCGCATGTCGTATGTGCGTTTCCGCAGTTCACGGAATTGCGTGATGAGAAAGACGAGGCAGGCTAACCCACCTCAGGATCTGCGGACAAAGTGTCGCGTCAATCTGTGCTCGGCGCGGCAAAAGCGGCCGTGAGGCGTGCATGATCCCCCGTCGCAGGGGTACTTGGACTGATTTCCCCTCGGGCCTCGCGTCAGGTTCTGTCGTTGCGGGGCGCTGCTCAGAATGCGATCGCGGCTGGAGGGTAACTGCAGCTGTGGAACGGTCGGGAGTACCGCCCGTCCGCACGCTCATGGCGTGTCATCGGCTTCGGGGAGGAAGGAGCAGTGTGGCCATCGACAGGATCTGGTCGTACGCACCGGACAGCGGTTACGCGCAGGACCAGGAGCTCACGGGGTACACCGTGGCGGCGACCGACGGCGCCATCGGCCACGTGGACCGGCAGGCCGACCACTTCGGCCTGCGGCACCTGGTCGTCGACACCGGCGTCTGGATCTTCGGGAGCAGTGTCCTGGTACCCGTGGGCGTGGTGACCGGCGTCGACTCCGCGGAACGGCGGATATCCCTGTCCTGCAGCCGAGGTGAGGTGAAGGCGGCGCCCCGGTTCCGGACCGACAGCGAGACCATGGATCCGGACTATCTGGCGAGCGTCGGCGACTACTACCATCGGCTCCCACCGCGCGAGACGACCACCACCTGACCGAATACGACCGAGGGGACGCGGGCGCACCGGCACCGTACGGAAGGAGCCGCCGATGCCCCGAGCGGGGAGGCCGTCGTCACGAGTGACCTCGGGCGAGGCCTCCCGACGCCGTCGTCGCACCGGCCGGTGCGCGGCGGAAGGGGGCGACGGGAACGACGGGAACGACGAGAACATGGAAAGGCTGATCGAGGTGACAGGAAGGGCGGGATTTTTCGCCCCTGCCGGCGGCGTCGAGTCCCTGTCGGAGGCGCCCCGTGCGGTGACGCGGCCGTGAGGGCGGACCGCACGGCGGACGAGGCCCCCACGGCACCCGGGACGACGACCGGGGTGACGACCGCGGCGGCGGCCCGGGCTCACGCGCAGGCGGTGGTGTGCCAGTGGTGGGAAGCGGATTCCCGCACGGTGCGGAAGGAGGATGTCGTCGACCTGTTGCTCGTCGTCTCGGAACTGGTCACCAACGCCATCCGGCACGGTGAGGGCCTGGCGGGCTTCGATGTCCGGCCGGCGACCGACGGGGTCCGGCTGGCTGTCCACGATCACAGCGACGTGGTGCCCGACGTGGCCTACGGTCCCGGCGCCCTGCCCGCGGGACACCACGGCAACGGGTACGGCTGGCCTCTGATCATCCGCCTCGCCCGCGAGATCGTCGTCGACCGGCGCCCCGAGGGCGGCAAGACCATCAGCGTGTTCGTGCCCCTGCGGGCCGCCTCCGGCTGAAGCGCGGTTCCCTGGGAATCGGGCCCTGGCCTCACCACGGCAGGAAGACGTGGATCTCTTTGCCGCTGTCATGGGTGACGACACTGACCTGGTCGCACAGCGTGTGGATCAGGTGCCAGCCGATTCCGCCGCCACCGCGACTGGGGTGGAAGGGGCGGGGGGCCGGCGGTGTGGTGTTCGTGTCCTGCATGACGATGTGCACGCCGTCGAACGTTCGACGCATGCTCAGCTCGAAGGGACCCGGAGCGTACTGGACCGCGTTGGCGGCCAGCTCCGTGACGACCAGGAGGATGTCGTCCCAGTACTCCGGCGTGGCCGGAGGCGCGGTACGCGCCAGGTCGGAGAGGAATTTCTCCGCCTCCAGTCGCGCACCCGTCACATTGCGCAGTTCGCCCGAGAAACGGGTACTGCGGCTCGGGATCTCCTTGGAAGCCAGTGTGTTGTCCCTATGCGGCTCGGTTGCCATCTCGCCTTCCCGGCCCGGCGTCAGCAGGGCTGTAGTCCTTTCCCATGTGCCCCCACCGATTGCTAGTTCCCAGGCGGACGGCGGCTACGCGCGCGGGCGCGATCAGACTGCTGGATCTGCCGGATCTGCCGGAACACGTGCTGTCGCCGGGCCTGTCCCCGCGGATCCGGGGCAGATGAACCTGGTAGGAGACGACGGACGGAGGGTGACCCGTGCTCGCCATAGCAGCGGCCGTACTGTTCTTCATCGCGTTCCTGATCAACGCCGCCGAGATCTCGACCAACGACGTCTTCACGTCGACGAACGTGATGCTCCTCGGTCTGACCGTGCTGGCCCTGCATCTCGCGGGCGTCGGCACCTCCTGGGCGGCACGCGGCCGCCGGCGCTGACGAATCGATCCGCGACACACCCAACTCCCCACGTCCGCGGTGCCCGATGTCAGCGGAACACGTTGTCCGCCTCGTCCCAGGCCGTCAGTTCGTCCGGCACCTGGGTGCGTCCGGCGCGCGAACGTGCCTGGTACATCGCGTCGATCTCGAGCGCGTACGTCCGCACGATGACGTCCCGGCGCAGCTTCATCGAGGGCGTCAGTAAACCGCTGGCCAGGTCGAACGACTCCGGCAGCACCCGGAACAGGCGGATGGACTCCGAGCGTGACACCGCGCTGTTGGCCGCCGCCACCGCCCGCGTGATCTCCTCCCGCAGCGCGTTCTCCTCGCGGGCCTCCCGGCTCGGCGTGTCGCTCTGCGGGGACTGGTGGGCACGCCAGTGCGTGAGGAAGTCCGGGTCCAGGGTGATCAACGCCCCGACGCAGGGCCGGTTGTCGCCGACGACGACCGCCTGGTGGATGAGCGGGTGCATCCGCAGCCGGTGCTCCAGCGCCGCCGGGGCGACGCTCTTGCCGCTGCTGGTGACGATGATGTCCTTCTTGCGGCCGGTGATGGTCAGATACCCCTCGGGATCCAGCCGCCCGAGGTCCCCGGTGGCCAGCCAGCCGCCGCGCAGCGCGGCCCGCGACGCCGGTTCGTTGCCCACGTAGCCCTGGAACACCGACGGCCCGCGCACCAGGATCTCCCCGTCGTCCGCCACCCGGATGTCCATGCCCGGCAGGGCCTGCCCGACGGTCCCGGACTTCTCCCGGCCCAGCGGCTGCATGGTGACCGCGGCGCTGGTCTCGGTCAGCCCGTACCCGTCGTGGACGTAGATGCCGATGCCCTCGTAGAACAGCGAGAGCTCCCGGTTCAGGGTGGAGCCGCCCGAGGTCGCCCGGCGGACCCGGCCGCCGAGGGCGCCCCGCAGCCGCCGGTAGACCGTCCGCTCGTAGAGGGCGTGCTGGAGTCGCAGGTCGAAGCCGGGACCGGGTCCTTCGCCGAGCCGCTGCCGTTCGCAGGCCGCGGCGAAGTCCCGGGCCGTCTCGGCCGCCCGCTCGAACAGCGCGCCGCGGCCCGACTGCTGGGCGGTGCGCAGGAAGTTCTTGTAGATCTTCTCGAAGACCGACGGCACGGCGTAGAAGTAGGTGGGGCGGAAGGAGCGCAGCGCCGACGTCAGCGCCTCGTCGCTCACATCGGGCTGGTGCCCCATCAGCAGGCCGCCGCGCACACACAGGGTCTGGATCATGAGGCCGTACACATGGGAGAACGGCAGAAAGGCCAGCACGGACCCCTGTTCCCCGGGCGGCGCCACCGTCTGCCCCCAGCCGGCCAGCAGCGTGTCGCAGGGGCTGGCCAGACTGCGGTGGCTGAGCGCGCAGCCCAGCGGACGTCCCGTGGTTCCGGAGGTGTAGGCGACGACCGCGGTGGAGTCCGGCAGCACGATGCGGCGCAGCGAGTCGACCGTGGCCTGGGGGATGAACCGCCCCCGCGCCGCCAGCTCCTCCAACGCGCCCGCGTCCAGCTGCCACACGTGCCGCAGCCGGGGCAGGGACGCGCACACCGAGCCCACCGTCATGACCGACTGCTCGTCCTCGACGACGACGGCCACGCAGCCGGCGTCGCCGAGGATCCACTCGACCTGCTCGCGCGAGGAGGTCGGATAGATCGGCACGACCTCGGCGCCCACCGCCCACAGGGCGTAGCACAGGGCCGTCCACTCGTACCGGGTGCGCGCCATGACCGCCACGCGGTGGCCCGGCGAGATTCCGCAGGCGACCAGTCCCTTGGCCAGATCCACGACCTCGTCCCGCAACTCCAGCGCGCTCACGTGCTCCCAGACCGAGGACGCGGTGTCGGGACGGCGGGCGAGTAACGGCCGCGTGGGGTCGAGGGCCGCCGTCTCGAAGACGCTGTCGGCCAGCCCGCCCGTCGGGGGCGGGGCCATCGGGTGCGGGGGAGCGGCGTCGCGCATGCTGATCCTGACGTGTACGGGGTGTGACTCCGCCGACGAGCACGGTCATCTGCGGTGGTCGAATCTAGCCGAGGCGGCCGCTCCGGGGGCCGGGAACGCACAACTGGCCGGCGACCCATGATCTCGCCGGGTTCGGGGGACTCGGACGGCATGAGTTACACGAACCCTGATCCCGAGCCCGAGCGCACCACCGGTCTGGAACCGGGCGGTGGCGTGCCGCCCGGCGAGACCCCGCCGGCCGAGAGCAGCCTGCCCGAGGCCGGCCCCAGGGAGACCCACAATCCTCCCAAGGGCTGGGCCAAGGCACCGCTGGCCGTCATCCTCGTCCTGGTCGTCGTCATCGCGGCGTTCTTCCTGGCGTACGCCCTCGTGCTGGTGCTGTAGCGGCGTCGTGGGGCGCACGGGGGCCGGTCAGGCCTGCGTGTGGCGCACGCACTCGGTGACGACCTCCCGCAGACTCCCGGTCCGCTCCATCAGCTCGCGCTGCACCTGGTCACCGCTGCCGCCGCGCAGCAGTTCGGCGCAGGTCTCGCGGGCCCGGTCCAGGTCACCGCTGTCCACGAGGGCGTCCTCGACATGCTCCAGCAGCGCCCGGACCACCGTCTCGGCGGGCATCCGCCGCATGGTCGCGGGGTGCAGCAACTCCTCGGTGAGGCCGGAGCGGGCGGCCCGCCAGGACGCCAGCCGCAGCAGGCTCACGCTGTGCCCGGCCGGCTCCACGCCCTCCCGCCACTCGCGCGCGGCGGTCTCCACGAGCCCACGGGCGAGGGTGGCGATCAGCACGGCGGTCTCGGCCCGCAGACAGACGTCCGACACCCGGATCTCCACCGTCGGGTAGTTCCGGGACAGCCGGGCGTCGAAGTAGATCATCCCCTCGTCGAGGATCACCCCGGTGGACACCATGTCCGCGACCCTGCGGTGGTAGCGCTCGGCCGACCGGAACGGCTCGGTCGCCCCGGCCGACGGCCACCGCTGCCACACCCGGCTGCGGTAGCTGCTGTAGAGCGTGTCCTTGCCCTGCCAGAACGGCGAGTTGGCGCTCAGCGCGGACAGTACCGACAGCCAGGGCTGGATCCGGTCGATGACCGCCACGCCCTCGTCGTCGGACTCCACGGACACATGGACGTGGCAGCCCATGACGAGTTGTTCCTGGGTGGCGATCCCGTACTGCCGCGCCATCCACTCGTAGCGCCGGCCCGCCGCCACGGAGGGGCTCACCGGCAGCGGTGAGGTGGCCAGCGCCGCGACGGCGGAGCCGATCTCCCCTGCGTGCCGGGCCGCCTCCTTGCGGCAGCGGACGATCTCCGCGCGCAGTTCCTCCATGCCCGACTGCGGATGGGTCGCGAACTCGAGCATCTGGTTGTGCAGTTCCTTCTCGAAGACCTCCTTGTCGGTGTCGTCCTGCGAGACACGGGCCAGGACCGCGGCGGACAGTGCCTGCGGTTCGCCCGTCTCGGGATCGACCAGGAGGAGCTCCTCCTCCACTCCCACGGTGCGCACGTGATGCAGCCTTTCTGTGGCTCCTCGGCGACGACGAGGGTTCCTCGGTCGTACGACCCCGACTGCCCCTCCGGAGCCGTTCGAACACCTGCTGTCGCCGCCCCGGCCTCAGGAGGGGTGCGGTGTCAGCCAGACCGTGGCCAGCGGCGGCAGCGTGAGCCGCAGGGCTCCGTCCTCGGGCTTGAGCGGGTCGGGATGCGTGACGTCGCTGCCGCCGTACCGCGCCGCGTCGGTGTTGAGAGTCTCGTACCAGGCGGGGACGTCGTCGGGGACGCCGAGCCGGTAGTCGTGGCGCACGACGGGGGAGAAGTTGGACACGGCCAGCAGGGGGGACCCCGCGGCGTCGAACCTCAGGAACGCGAAGACGTTGTCCTCGGCCGCGTCGCCGGCCACCCACCGGAAGCCGCCGGGGTCGGTGTCCCGCTGCCACAGCGCCGGGGTCCGCCGGTAGAGCGTGTTCAGGTCGCGGACCAGGTCCCGTACGCCCCGGTGGTCGGCCTCGAACGCGTACTCCGGGTCCAGCAGCCACCACTCCGGACCGTGCGCCTCGGACCACTCCGCGCCCTGCGCGAACTCCTGGCCCATGAAGAGGAGTTGCTTGCCGGGGTGGGCCCACATGAAGCCCAGGTAGGCGCGGTGGTCGGCGCGCCGCTGCCACCAGTCGCCGGGCATCTTCGACACGAGGGCCCGCTTGCCGTGCACGACCTCGTCGTGCGAGATGGGCAGGACGTAGTTCTCGCTGTAGGCGTACACCATCGAGAAGGTCATCTCGTGGTGGTGGTACTTGCGGTGCACCGGCTCGTGGCTGATGTAGCCGAGCGAGTCGTGCATCCAGCCCATGTTCCACTTCAGCCCGAAGCCCAGACCGCCGCTGTCGGTGGGCCGGGTGACCCCGTCCCAGGCGGTGGATTCCTCGGCGATGGTCACGACTCCCGGAGCCCGCCGGTACACGGTGGCGTTCATCTCCTGCAGGAACGCCATCGCGTCCAGGTCCTCGCGTCCCCCGAAGACGTTGGGCGCCCACTGCCCCGAGTCACGGGAGTAGTCGAGGTAGAGCATCGAGGCGACGGCATCCACCCGGAGCCCGTCGATGTGGAACTCCTCGCACCAGTACACGGCGTTGGCGACCAGGAAGTTGCGCACCTCGACCCGCCCGTAGTCGAACTCGTAGGTCCCCCAGTCGGGATGTTCGGCCCGCCGGTCGTCCCCGGGCTCGTACAGGGGGTCTCCGTCGAACCGGGCCAGCGCCCAGTCGTCCTTGGGGAAGTGCGCCGGCACCCAGTCCATGATCACGCCTATGCCGGCCCGGTGCAGGGCGTCGACCAGGTACTTGAAGTCGTCGGGTGAGCCGAGCCGTGCCATCGGCGCGTAAAACCCGGTGACCTGGTAACCCCAGGAACCGCTGAAGGGGTGCTGCGCGACCGGCATCAGCTCGACGTGGGTGAAGCCCAGGTCCTTGACGTACGACGGCAGCTCGTCGGCGAGTTGGCGGTACGTCAGTCCGGGCCGCCAGGACGGGAGGTGGACCTCGTAGACGGAGAACGGCGCGTCGTGCACGGGCGTGTCACCGCGGTGGGCCATCCAGTCCTGGTCGCTCCACTCGTAGCGCGAGGAGGTCACGATGGAGGCCGTGTCGGGCGGTACCTCCGCGCGGCGGGCCATCGGGTCGGCCTTGAGGAACCGGCTGCCGTAGCGGGAGGTGATCTCGAACTTGTACCGGGTGCCCTCGCCGATGCCGGGCAGGAACAGCTCCCACACACCGGACGCGCCGAGGGACCGCATCGGGAACGCCTGCCCGTCCCAGAACGTGAAGTCCCCCGCGACCCGCACCCCTTGGGCGTTCGGAGCCCACACCGTGAAGCGGGTGCCGGCCACGCCCTGATGGGTCATCGGCTGGGCTCCCAGCGCCTTCCACAGCTGCTCGTGCCGGCCCTCACGGATGAGGTGGAGGTCGCTCTCGCCGAGGGCGGGCAGGAAGCGGTACGGGTCGTGCACCTCCTGCTCGCCGTCCCCTTCCCCGTAGGTCACCAGCAGCGTGTATGCGGGGATCGCGTCCAGGGGCAGGACGCCGGTGAAGAGCCCGTCGCCCTCCGAGGCGAGCCGGGTGCGTTCGCCGTCGATCACGACGCTCACCGAGCGGGCGAACGGGCGCAGCGCGCGGAAGACGATCCCGCCGGGAACCGGATGGGCGCCCAGCAGCGCGTGCGGATCGTGATGGGAGCCCGCCAGCAGGCGACCGCGGTCGCCCGGGTCCAGCGGTGGGGCCGTACCGCACACGGCGGGTCCGGACGGCTCGGGCAGCGAGGTGGTGTCGTCGCGCAGGGCCACGGGTCAGTCTCCTCTCACGGCGAGACGCTCGATCGCCGCCATGGGTACGGGGAGCCAGTCCGGTCGGTGCCTGGCTTCGTAAAGGACTTCGTACACAGCTCGGTCGGTCTCGTAGGCGCGCAGCAGTCCGTGCTTCTTGCGGGGGTCCCATCCGGCACGGGCCGCGTAGCCGGCGCAGAACGCCTCCCGGCAGCGGCGTGCCCACTGCGGACGCCACGGGCGGCGCTGGCGGGCCGCGTAGTCGAACGAGCGCAGCATGCCGGCGATGTCCCGGACGGGGGACTGGAGACTGCGCCGTTCGGCGAGCGGACGGGACGGCTCGCCCTCGAAGTCGATCACGAACCACTCGCGTCCCGCCCGCAGCACCTGCCCGAGGTGCAGGTCGCCGTGGATGCGCTGGGCGGGCGGCCCGGGATCGCAGGCGACCAGGGCGCCGAACGCGCACCGCAGCCGGGGCACGAACGGCTTGAGGGCGGGTACGCAGTGCGCGGCCGAGTCCAGCCGCTCGGTCATCCCCGCCGCGGTACGGCCGCTCTCGTCGTGGGCGCCGGTGGGGAAGGCCGAGGCCAGCGCGAGGTGCACCTCGGCCGTGGCCCGCCCCAGCTCGTGTGCCTGCGCGGTGAAGTCGTCCCCGGTGGCGAGCGCGCGCAGCGCCAGCGTCCAGCCGTCGGAGGCGTCCCGCAGATACGGCTGGAGCACGCCCAGCGTCGCCTCCTGCGGATGCGTGGTCCGGAACCAGGCCACCGGGGCGGGCACCCGGCCGCAGCCCTGCCCGGCCAGCGCGCCCGGCACCTCCAGATCAGGGTTGACGCCGGGCTGGACGCGCCGGAAGAGCTTCAGAATGAACTCGTCGCCGTACACCAGCGAGGAGTTGGACTGCTCCGCGTCCAGCAACCGCGGCGGCAGTCCGCCCGGCACCGGAACGGACGGGTCGCACTCGAAGCGAAGCGGACCGGCCGAGCCGGGGTGCCTCAGCCGTTCCAGCAGCAGCTGCGCCGACCGGGGGTCCTGCAGGGCGTCGTAGACCGTCAGCCCCGCGAACGGTCCCTGTTCGGCCCGCCCGATGAGTGCCCGGCCGAGCCGGGGCGAGAGGTTTTCGCGTACGCCGAGCAACAGTTGGTAGCAGTCGCCGCCGGGTACGCCGCCGCGGGTGGGCGCCGGCGCGTGACCGGTCCGCACCAGCAGATGCAGGCAGCCCGGGAACAGTTCGGTCATCGACAGCAGCCCGAGCTCCGTGACGGGTCGGTCCTTGCCCGCGAACCAGCGCTGCCGGGGCAGCCAGTCGCGCAACAGGCCGCCGAACGAGACCATCGGGTCGGCGACGACCCTGCGTATGGGGCGGAGGAATGCTGTCTTCGGCATGGTGACGCGTCCTTTCGTCGGCACACGCTCAAAGTCGTCGACCGATGCGGGATGCCACTCGGGAGAGCCGGAACCAGTAGAAGCCGTGGCCGCCGAGGGTCAGCAGGTACGGCAGTTCACCGATGGCAGGGAAGCGCACCCCGCCGAACAGCTCCACCGGATGCCGGCCGGCGAACTCCCGCAGATCGAGTTCCGTCGGCTGTGCGAACCGGGCGAAGTTGTTCACGCACAGGACAAGGTCGTCCCCGTACTCCCTGCCCAGTCCGAAGGCGTGGTTCTGCTTGCGGATCTCGATCATGCGGCGGGTCCAGTGCAGCAGCGAGGACGGCGAGGCCATGGACGCCTCGACGTTCGTGTCGCCGAGCCAGATGTTGTCGCCCATGCCGATTCCTCGTCGGTGACCATCTCCAGGGTCAGCTCGTCGTGGTTGCGCAGGAAGATGCCCCACTGGCAGTTCGACGGGATGGCCGGGGTCTTGGCGAGGATTTCCGAGACGGGGTAGCGGGATTCCCGCCGGACCGCCATGAAGATGCGGGGCATGACGGGGAAGTGGAACGCCATGTGGCATTCGTCGCCGCCGGAGCGGTAGTCGCCGAAGTAGTCGACGACGTCCTCCGGCCACTGGTTGGCCTCCGCCAGCAGCACCGTGTCCGGATACATCGCGTCGATCTCCCGCCGGACCCGCTTGAGGAACTCGTGGGTGGCGGGCAGGTTCTCGCAGTTGGTGCCTTCCTGCGCGTACAGGTAGGGCACCGCGTCGAGGCGGAATCCGTCGATGCCCAGGTCCAGCCAGAACCGCAGGGCGGCCAGGATCTCCTCCTGCACCGCCGGGCTCTCGTAGTTGAGGTCGGGCTGGTGGGAGAAGAAGCGGTGGAAGAAGTACTGCTGCCGGACGGGGTCGAAGGTCCAGTTGGAGACCTCGGTGTCGACGAAGATGATCCGGGCGTCCTGGTACTGCTTGTCGTCGTCGGCCCACATGTAGAAGTCGCCGTAGGGGCCGTCGGGGTTGGTGCGGGACTCCTGGAACCACGGGTGCTGGTCGCTGGTGTGGTTCATGACGAAGTCGATGATCACGCGCATCCCGCGCTGGTGGGCGGCGTCGACGAACTCCACGAAGTCGGCGAGGTCACCGAACTCCGGCAGGACGGCGGTGTAGTCCGAGACGTCGTAGCCGCCGTCTTTCAGGGGGGACTTGAAGAACGGCGGCAGCCAGAGACAGTCGACACCGAGCCACTGCAGGTAGTCGAGCTTGGCCGTGAGGCCCTTGAGGTCGCCCACGCCGTCGCCGTCGCTGTCCTGGAAGGAGCGGACGAGGACTTCGTAGAAGACGGCACGTTTGAACCACTGCGGGTCCCGGTCCTTGGCCGGGGTGTCCTGGAAGGTGTCGTGGACGGGCTCGTTGACGGTCATGACGCGGGGGACCCTCCGATCTGCGGCGAGGCGGCCGTTCGCTGGACGTGGAACACGTGCGCGGGCGCCCGGCCGGGCTCCAGCCGCACGTAGTTGTTCCTGCTCCAGCGATGGGTCTCACCCGCCAGTTCGTCGTGCACGGACACGGACTCGTGCCATTCCAGGCCGAGCCGCGGCATGTCCAACGAGACCGTGGCCTCCTGGGCGTGGTGCGGATCGAGATTGACCACCACCACAACCGTGTCCTGACCCGAACGCTTGCTGTAAGCGATCAGGGAGCCGTTGTCGGTGTGGTGGAAGTGGAGGTTCCTGAGCCGGTGCAGCGCGGGGTGGCGGCGTCGGATGGCGTTGAGCCGGGTGATGAGGGGGGCGATGGTGCGGCCCTCGCGTTCGGCTGCTTCCCAGTCGCGGGGTTTGAGCTGGTACTTCTCCGAG